>JAGCPZ010000041.1 GCA_017965445.1 Fibrobacter sp.
TTCGAAGGCCTCGGCGACAACGCCTTTGCCGACGATATCGCCGGTCTCGCCGCTCAGGGCAAGGTTCACCCGTTCCGTGATCCGGCCTACAAGAACGGTTCCATCCTCGTTTCTAACCAGAACTTCGGTTGCGGCTCCAGCCGTGAACACGCTCCGCAGGCTCTCAAGCGCTGGGGCATCCGCGCCATCATCGCCGAAAGCTACTCCGAAATCTTCTTCGGTAACTGCGTTGCCATCGGCGTGCCTTGCTACAAGGTGAGCCACGAAGTGGCTGACAAGATTCTCGCCTGGATCGAAGCCAACCCGAGCGCAGAACTTGTCACGAGCACCGAAAGCCGCACGCTCAAGATGGGTGACGAAACCATCGAGCTCACGCTTGCCGACGGCCCCCGTGGCCAGTTCCTCGACGGCTCCTGGCACGCACGTTCCGCCCTCATGGCCAACGCCGACAAGGTGCAGGAACTCGCTAGCAAGCTGCCGTATATGAACTTTTTGAAGTAAGAAGTAGACGGTAGGAAGTAGGCAGTGGTTGGTAAGGTCGCTGAGCCTGCCGAAGTGACCTTATAATAGAGTGTCATCCTGAGCGGAGCAACGCAAGTTGCGAAGTCGAAGGATCTAAAGCATTACAAAAGCGCCCGGTTTAAAGCCCAAAGCCGGGCGTTTTTCCTTTTTTAAGCAAAATAAACACGTTTTTGAGCAAACTGTATCAAATAGTCAAATTATGACAGTGGAATTAGTATATATTAAACGTGATGTTATACAAAACTGTTTATGCGGTTAGGCAGGGGTCTTGTGTAAATAATTTTGCCTTTGAAACTGCGGAAATAAACATTGAAGTAAAACATCATCTCTAAATTTTTTGATTATTCTGATGAAAGGTAACGAGTTTTATGAAAAAGTTCTTTTATCTTTTGATGTTACTGCCATTAAACTTATATGCGGGATGCAATCTGTTTATTCATCATAAAGTTTATGGTTCGTTTGGACGTGCATGTTTTGAGACTCCATTAAGTTATGCAGATTCTATTATTCGTGGAGAAAATCGCGTCCAACAACGTGGTTATACGGCAAAGTGGTATAAATATGAAATTCCTGATTCTTTATGTCAAACCGCTTTTAATGAAAATTTGGGAAAAACGGTTGACGAAAAATTTTGTCTACGCTTTGTAGGTTTGTTGGAGTTTAATAACCAGTACGTGTTTATTCATCGTTTTTCTGATTTTTACGATCATACCAAAAGAAAACTTTTTCCGATTAAGCAAGTCCCTGAATTGAAAAACTATATGATGAAAATTGAATATTTTCGAGAAAATTATAGGGAGATGAAATAATTTTCCTTTTTTTCTGTCCCACAATCCAGTTTCCATGATTTTCATAGATGATGTTATACAATACTGTTTATGCGGTTAAGCTGGGGTCCTGTGTAAACAATTTTGCCATTGACTCGAACAGCCGTTATTGTTATCGTCGTGCTCTACAGCCTTCGTGCATTGATAGGAGGCTGCGCTTGTGTGGTGGATTTCAATTGGTTGCGGTGTATTTCATCAGTCATTCCAGCCTTTATCGCATGGTGCTATTATCCTGGAGTTAAACCATTATTTAAAATATGTTGAAGAAAACAATAATTACCCTTTTACTAACTTTCCTATTTATTTCTTGTTCCTCAGAATCGGATTCTTCCAAACAAATGATTACGCAAAGCATTGACAATATTTTAGTAGAAAAAGCGAACCGCAAAATGCATCTTCGTCAAGGAGATGAAATTGTCAAAACGTACAAAATATCTTTGGGCAAGAATCCGATGGGAGCGAAGGTCAAATCAGGCGACAACAGGACACCCGAGGGCAATTACACGATTGAAAAGCACAATCCCCAAAGCAAATTTCATTTATCGCTAAGGATTTCGTACCCGAACGAGGAGCAAATCAAATCCGCGAAAGAAGGCAATTACGAGCCCGGCGGAGATATCATGATTCACGGCTATCCGAACAAGATTCCCGCCTTTCTTTTTTATTTTTGGCATAAATGGAAAGACTGGACGGCCGGTTGCATCGCTGTCACCAATGACGAAATCGAAGAGATTTACGATATCGTAAAAGACGGGACTCCGATAACAATTCTTCCTTAAGAAAGCGACCATTTTCCCGGCATCAGGAAAATGGTCAAGCATATCACCAGAACAGGTTCTTGTAACTCGTTCCGAGGGCGTTCGCGAGCCTGTGGGCCATCTTACGACCGATCGGTTCCCTACCCCGCTCCATCGCAGAGATTTGCTGTTTGGTAATCCCCACCTTATCAGCAAGCTGTTGCTGCGTGTACCCGAAGGTCGTGCGAAGCAACTTCAAACTTTCGGCAGGCGTGGTTTTCGACTCTATTTCCTTGAACCAATCTGATTTCATAATCTCAACTGGTTCTTCATCCGCATCGACCACCTCTACATCCGGAAATGCAGACTGAAAATAGAGTACAACATAATCAGGAATATTCTTTCCTTCAAAAGTGAACATCGCACCTTTAGCATCCTTACTAGTAAGGCGCATTTTCACGGCTTCCAACATAAGTGACCTCCACTTCAATTCCTTTTAAAGTTTCTATCCAACAAGCCGCCCAATGGTATGAAAGGTGGCAATGATATGTATTCGTATTGGTGAGCTTTTTATAGTTCGGCCAATGCGGCAATACGGGTCCTTTTTCCGCAAGGTCCTTGACAAGCCTAGCGAAAAGGATCTGTTCCTTTATCGGCATAAGTCTCGCGGCCTTGAGAATTTTTGGTTTTGTAATGACTTTTCTCATAATATATATTATTTCTTTACTCTTGTCAAGATTTTTTCTTTACACCCTATTCGATCCTTCAATTTCGCGCTCATGCAGCATCTTGCGAACAGCGCGATTATTATCAGCGAGTTCCTTATCAATCTTCTTTTTCGCAACAAGCCTTTTCGCTCGAGTATTATGCAAAGTCATTTCATTTGCCAAATCTTTAGCTTTGGCAATAACCGTTGAGAAAATTTCCTTAGACTTCATATAGCCTCCATTGATGTGGCCGCATTTTACGACCGGTTGATTTTTAGAGGCGTTTTTTTCGAATTATCCAATCATTTTCCTGATGCTAGGAAAAAGATAATTGGCATAAATAAAAAAAACGCATTTCGCCTTTGATAAGACGAGATGCGTCGGGGATGCAGTAATTGTACCTATATTTTAAAAAGTTGGCAAGGGGCATTCAAAAATTTTACATAAGCACTATCGCGCCCCTATCCCTTGAAACTCCAGCCACAGTCATTGTGGTAAATCATCTGGCGGGTCATGCCGCCATCGATGCAGATGTTTTCGCCGGTGATAAATCCGGCTTTTTCGCTGGCCAGGTAAAGCACCATGTTCGCGATGTCGAACGGGTTCCCCACGCGGCCTGCAGGCTGCTGCGAAGCATCGGGGCCTTCGTAAGTCTTGAACTCGGTATCGATCCAGCCCGGCGAAATGGAATTTACGCGTACACGCCCGGCAAAGCTCACCGCCAGCGCATGGGTCAGGGCAGCAATCCCGCCTTTTGCCGCGGTGTAACTTTCAGTCTGCGGTTGGCTCATACGGTCTCGGCTAGAAGAGATATTCACGATGGACGCTCCCTTCGCAAAATGCGGCGCAAAGAGTTTCGCGAGGTAAAACGGCGCAATCACGCCCACGGCCAGCGCATAGCTGAAATCTTCGTAACTGCATTCGTCGATTCCCTTCATCAACGGAAGCGCGTTGTTCACGAGCACATCCACATGCCCGTATTTTTCGATGACAAACTTCGCGAATTCCTCCAGAACATCCTTCTTCGAGAGGTCCCCCACAAAGCAGGGATTCTCGCGGATGTCGATAAAGGCGACCAGCGCGCCTTCTTTTTCGAATTCACTCACGATGGTAGCCCCGATTCCATGGGCACCACCAGTCACAATGACAACTTTATTTTCGAACGATTTCATGAGTATAAATATATAACAATCTTTAAGCAATCTTTCGCAAAAGCTTTTCAAAATAAATTATATTCTAAAAGCAATCATTGCCCACTTATAAGAACGCTGATTATGCCTATTTCGTTAGACGATTTTAAAAACGGAATGGAACGTCTTGATGTAAGAGACTTCCACAAGAAAAAGATTTGGCACGGTTTTGAATATTTCAAGTCAGACCGGAAAAAAGGCGTTAAGGTTTCCATAATTTTAGGCTATAACGAAGGCTACGATAATTTTCATATCGATTCTTTTTTCGCTTCCCTCTATTTTAAATCTATAGAAAGCGCTCGATGTCCATTGTTGAACAAATACCATATCGTCGGCGGAAACACAGTGTCAACTCTTACGCATTCTTTTATGAAAGAATTGGAGGGGTGTGAGCTAAGAATTTCACAGCCAGAGCACATTGACATTCTGGTAAACAAGATTCAATGTATATTGAACGAGAAAATTTGGCCATACATCGACCAATACTCCAACATTGAAGAAGTCGCTAAAGAAATTGCATCTAAAAAGATAGATGAATTACCTTTCGACATCGCCTACGCTGGACCACACGCAGCAGCAATGCTTTTCTTGAAGCAAACAAACAACCCCGCTTATGAAGAAAAATTAATAGAAACCGTAAACGGCTTAAAGCAATACGTTATTAGCGATGTTGCTGAACACGGGTCTCTCGCCGAAGGTTCCGTAAGCGTATTGAAAATGGTCGAAGAGCAACTGCACGACGATTTGGAAAAAGTTGGCTACGAATTTTATAAAGGTTAACGATATTATCAGTCATGAAAAAAATTCTACCCTAAGAGGCTAATCATTAATATGCTAATACCATTAATTATCCTCATTGCTGGTGTTGCTTTAGCAGCTCTAGTTTATGGTTTGTTCACACTCATCGTGAAACTGGCGGGTAAGGAACATTTCCTTCTGACGTTATCTCTGACAAAAAGACTATTTGGAGATAAATGGGGAAAAATACTTCATGATCTATTCTTCACAAGACTTCCGTTACTGATTAGCATTTGGCTTATAATTAATATCATTATTGTTGTGAATTAGAACATGAAAATTGCTTGTAAAATGAAGTACTTACTTCTCTTAATCGCAATCCTATTGATTTCTTGCGCAGGGACGCAATACAAAGTCGACACAAGCAGACTCAAGAACTTGGATGACTTTTCAGAAGCAAAAGACCTACTCGCAATGAACTTCTCGAATTTCGCCAAGGATTCCAATCGCAATGTAGTCAATTATGCAACCGAATATTTAGAACAGGCCAATGAAATACAGGCCAAGCTATCGACCATTGATTCCAACATGGTTTTCAATTCTGTAGAAGAAACCGAACTACTGATGTTGTCCATGGTTTCAAATGCACGATACTACGAGCCATCCAATAACGAAGAATCATTGGATTCAATCACGGAATTGTCCCCCACGGATTCCATCGTCAACACATTCTTGCAAGCAATCGATAACCACAGCAACAACATCGAAAAACAAAAAACAAAAAAATCATCAAAGGGGAAATCACAAGGACAAAAAAAACAATCGCCGAAAGCATCGATTTTGAAGCAACCAAGAGAATCGTCAGCAGCAGAGCCTTTTCCGATGAAGAAAAGGACATCATGCTCCTTTACACTCAATACCTTCTGATAAAATACAATTTCAACTTTAGTCGATATTTGTGCAAAATAAAAAAACTTGGTCCATTCGATCTCCACGGTGACGAATGGTTCGACGCGAATAAACAAAATTTTTTGCAAAAATACCCCAATACAAAATACGTCCTATTTTTGAACAGCATCCAAACAGCAATCGAAGACAGAAAAGAAGCTAAAAGAAAAGAAAGAATTGACAATATTTGGGGGGCACTTCTGAGTCTAGCGGCAGCAATTGCTCTTTCCATGTCATTTATTACGGTGTTTGGAGCTAGTCCTGGATTGGGAGATTAAATGTTATTTTTTTTCAAACCCTTTTACAAAAGGAATCAAAACTATGAACAAATAAGTCCGGCGACAACAAGACGCCCGAGGGCAATTACACCATCGAACTGCACAATCCCAAAAGCATTTTTCATTTATCACTGAAGGTTTCGTACCCGAACGCAGGGCAAATCAAGGCCGCGAAAGAAGGCAACTACGAGCCCGGCGGCGACATCATGATCCACGGCTACCCGAACAAGGTTCCCGCATTCCTATTTAAATTCTGGCACAAGTGGAAAGACTGGACCGCCGGCTGCATCGCCGTCACGAACGACGAAATCGAAGAAATCTACGCCGCCGTCAAGGACGGCACACCAATAACCATCAAGCCTTAGAATTCACCCACATGCTCAAATATTAGCGATTTTCGCTTAAATTCTAGCAAAAACGCCAATATATTAGCTGTTTTCATCCTAAACTTCAAAAACATAGATTCTTTACTTGACCATTCACTTAACATTTTGTATATTACAAAATGTTAAACGGAGGCATATATGGAAAATCCATTTGTCTTGCAACCTTACAAAAACGCAGAACTTTTTTGCGATCGAGAAAAAGAAACTCAGGAAATCATCGATGACTTGCTAAACGGAGTCAACGTTACGCTGATTTCCCCAAGACGCTATGGGAAAACAGGACTGATTTACCATGTCTTCAATGAAATCGCCCGTACACGCCCATCCATCACGCTTTGTTACTGCGATATTTATGCAGCAGACAATCTCGAAGGATTCATCAAACTTTTGTCGGAATCAATCCTAGCAAGCACAAAGACCGAATCCCTCATCAAAAAATTCTTTTCGGCTTTGAGTGGAATTCGTCCCTTGGTATCATATGATCCGATTTCAGGGGTTCCTCAAGTAAGTATCACATATCAAAACGAAGGCCAGAAACAAACCACATTAAAAAATATTTTTGATTTTCTAGGAAGCCAAAAGAAGCACTTTATCATCGCCTTTGATGAATTCCAAATTATCCGGAATTTCAAGGGAGTGAATATGGAAGCCTTGTTGCGAACATACATGCAGCCTTTAAAAAACGTCCGCTTCGTTTTTTGCGGTAGCCAGAAGCATGTTATGGCAGATATGTTCGTAAACGAAAAAAGCCCTTTCTACGAAAGCACACACATCGTCTATCTCGACAAAATCAATCCCGAAACCTACGCAAACTTCATCAAGAAGCTTTTCGGCATGGATAAACGACGTATTGATGACGAAACAATCAATTTTATTTTAGAGTGGACTCGGTGCCACACCTTTTACGTCCAGTATCTTTGCCACCGAATTTTCCGCAATGGAAGCAAGGATATCACTATAAATGACGTCCGTCAAGCCTGTTCTGAAATTTTGAGTGAAAACGTAAACGGTTTCTTGGAACGCCGCAATTTACTAACCGACAAGCAATGGCAATTTCTGAAAGCTGTTGCAAAAGAAGGAACTGTGTCGCAGCCAACCGCAGGCAACTTCATCAACAAATACAAATTAGGAACCAGCGCCGCTGTAAAACGAATTCTCACATCTTTAATCGAAAAAGAACTCTTACTAGAAACACTTTCTCTCGAAGGGAAAAACTACTCTGTTTACAACGTATTTCTCAGTCGTTGGATGGAAACCATTTAACATTTTGTATATTACAAAATGTTTAACGCACAACATTTCAAAACTTGCGATGACAATCAATCGAACAACACTCCTACTTTTACTAGCATTTCTTTTATTCTCTTGTTCTTCGGAAAAGGAAGCCCCCAAAGCCATGCTCACCTCACCCATCGACAATATTCTCGTAGAAAAGGCGAAGCGCCAAATGCACCTGCGCAACGGCGATAAAGTTGTCAAGACGTACAGAATTTCATTGGGCAAGAATCCTGTGGGAACGAAAGTCAAATCCGGCGACAACAAGACACCCGAAGGCAACTACACCATCGAGAAGCACAACCCCAAAAGCATTTTCCATTTATCGCTCCGGATTTCGTACCCGAACGCAGAGCAAATCAAAGCCGCGAAAGAAGGCAACTACGAGCCCGGCGGCGACATCATGATCCACGGCTACCCGAACAAAGTTCCAGCATTTCTCTTTAAATTCTGGCACAAGTGGAAAGACTGGACCGCCGGCTGCATCGCCGTCACGAACGACGAAATCGAAGAAATCTACGACGCCGTCAAAGACGGAACCCCGATAACCATCAAACCTTAGAAAGCCTTATTCACCCAAGCAGGAATTGACTTCGGCGGCCGCCCCATAGTAATAGGCAACTATACCGCCGCCCTGGTCGCACTTTTTTCCTCCGGTGGGACAACCCGAGCCAAAAGTGGCCTTAGAGATGCCTTCGATATTTTGCGCATCACAGGTTTCCTTGAATTTATCCGTAGTCCTATAGGATGTCGGAACCTCGGAACAAGACGCGGAACCGTTCCCACCGGGCAATTCCACATAACACGAAACGACACTACCAGATCCAGAGCCGGATCCCGATCCCGTCTCATCAGACCCAGAAGAGGCACTGTCATCGCAGCCGTAGAATGCGAAACAAACAGCAGTCACGGCCGCTATCGCCAATAAAGCTTTTCTTGTTTTCATAAGAGTCCTCTTTTTGATAATAGGTTTGTAATTAAAATATATCCTTTTCTCGTAAAAAAAGAGTCAACAAAAAATTTTTCAGGCCCCTGCTGTGACCCCCTTCATATAGCAAGTTCCCAAAAAATGTTATTTTTAACAAAGTCCTTACCAAAGGAATCGAACCCATGAACAAATTTTTCCTTATCTCGTTATCAGCGGCAATCTTCGCGTTCTACGGATGCGGAGATGATTCTTCCTCAAGCGTAAAACCTCAACCAGAATCTTCATCTTCACAAGAGGAATCTTCCTCCAGCGAAGTCGCCATCAAGACAGGCCCCACCATCAAGGACAGGGGGAATTTGAAGGCAATAAAGAACTACCCCGTCGCCAAATACAAGAATATCCAGGAAAGCGGAGCTGCTGGATTTGCGGCTGCATTCTGGGACGCCTGCCGCCCCAACTGCTCGGACCCCGAACTGTTCAAGAAATTCGGAGCAAACCCGTACAAAGATTCCTATGGAGCATCCAAAAGTTGCAGCGTGCATAGCTACGAGATTCCGGCATTCACGTTGGCAAAGGGAAGCACCTCCGGAACATACTCCGCCGTGCCCAACGCCTGCGGTTCCAAGACGCCGTCCCAAAGTGCATTCGCGTGTACTGACATGGCTCCCGTAGCCGTAAACGACACGCTCGCCTACGGTTTTGCGGCCGGCTACTCCGGTAAGGAACTCCTGTGCGGAAAGTGCTTCCATATACAATTTACCGGAGAAGCCAAATATAACGAATCTCAATCGACAAAGAGCATCAAGGGAAAACACATGGTTGTCATGATCCTTGCTCAAGGTTCCGACGGCCAAAGTACACAGGTTGACCTCATGATTCCGGGTAGCGGCAACGGAGCATACGACGTCCTCCCACAGATGGTCCCGAACGACAACACCAAATGGGGAGAACCATACGGGGGATTCGTAGCGGAATGTTATAACACGTTCGGTTTCGACAACAGCAAGCCTCAAGATATCCAGGAATGTATTCGGGAAAAATGCAAGGTCGCTTTCGACGGAGAAGACAACCTGCTCGCCGGCTGCCTATGGTCTGCTGACTGGTTCAACGGAGCTAACATGCCCATGCATAGGATAGAGGAAGTCGAATGCCCGCAGTACCTGGTAGATAAATACATGTCCACAATCAATACAGAAGCCGACAACAATTTCAAATACCAAGATGACTGGTCTATCTACAATCCGGGTGATTTCGTAGAAACTGTCGAATAAACGAAATTTTACAGCAATAACTTTTGAAAGCATCCAAGATCAAGACATCCGATGAAAATCAAACGAACTCTCCTACTTTTACTAACGTTTCTTTTGTTCTCTTGCTCATCAGATAAGGAATCCCCCAAAGCCATGCTCTCCTCACCCATTGACAACATTCTCGTAGAAAAAGCAAAGCGCCAAATGCACTTGCGCAACGGCGAGAATGTCGTCAAGACGTACAGGATTTCGCTTGGCAAGAATCCCGTGGGTGCGAAGGTCAAGTCCGGCGACAACAAGACGCCCGAGGGTAACTACACCATCGAACTTCACAATCCCAAAAGCGTCTTTCACTTATCGCTGAAAGTTTCTTACCCGAACGCGGAACAAGTCAAAGCAGCGAAAGAAGGCAACTACGAACCCGGTGGCGACATCATGATTCACGGCTACCCGAACAAAGTTCCGGCGTTTCTATTCAAATATTGGCACAAGTGGAAGGACTGGACCGCAGGCTGCATCGCGGTCACCAACGACGAAATCGAAGAAATTTACGATAGCGTCAAAGACGGAACTCCGATAACCATTTTACCTTAGCAAATCAATTACTTATCATGAAAAAGATTTTAATTCTATTGGCGGCAGCAACAGCATTCTCCTGTAGCGACAAGCAGGCGCAACAACAGGATTCAAACGACAAGCAGATTACCGTTCAGCAAGAATCAAGCCGCAATGCTTTCGACGCCAAAGCCATAGCAAAAATCCAGACGTTCTACAGCAGACATATCTTCGGAAACGAGTTTGCGAACGATTCCGTCATAGCAAAGTATTGCACAAAGGAACTTGCCCAAAAACTCCGGGACGAATACGACAACGAATACAGCGACGGTGGCGGTTACGCAGTCTGGAAATTCCGCAGCAACGCTCAAGATGGCGAAGATATTCGCGAAATCGAAAAAATCGAACCTCTCGGCAATGGCAAATATATCGTCCATTACAACGACATGGGCAACAAAGGAACGCACTCCATCACTATCGTCCAGCAAGACGGCGAGATTTTCTTTGACAAGCTAGATTAATCTATTTTTGCGGCAATCGTAAACAGCAAAGGCGTTTCAATGGATATCAAAGTTCTCCGGGCAACAGAAGAATGGCAGCGGGCGGGCGCGTACTCCGTGCGCATCCAGGGCATGAACCGGCAGCACCACATTTCGCTCCGCGAGGAGTTCGACGAGCACGACTGCGACGGCACCAAGTACATTGTCTTGCTGGATGACGAATATCCGGTCGCGACCTGCCGCTTCTACGAAATAGATGCAGGCACGGCAACCATCGGCCGCGTGGTCGTTCTGCCAGAATACCGAGGAAAACAACTCGGTGCCATGGCCGTGCGCGAAGCTGAAAAGTGGATTCAAGAATGCGGTTACAAGCAGATAGTCATCGACAGCCGCATCGAGGCGGTCAGCTTTTACGAGAAACTCGGTTACAAGAGCGCCGGCGAAAAAACACACCAATCCGGCGTTTTCGAATGCACCCGGATGACAAAAGTTTTATAGCGAAAACCGCGTAGCGCCAGACGGCTACCCGCGATACCTGGATTTATACCCGTGATTTTCTTTGGGGCGCAAGTCGTTCGGGTACATCACATCGGTGTAGATGTCTTCTTGCAGCTGTTTCACGAGTTTGTACACTTCCGCGTAATTGGCAATGCTGTCGATGGAAATGCCCGCATTGGTAGAAGTTCTGCGACCATTCAACGTCGCGGGGTTCGCCTGGGCAGAGGTGGTGATGATGTCGCCCACCCCAAACCACTGGTCAAAAATGCCACGGTGCAAATCCACGTGCGAAAGTTCCGCGAAGGGCTTTGACTGGTAAGTCCTGGCAAAGATACCGCCGGAAGCGTAGATTCCTTTGTCCGTAACGATGTAGGCCTTGTTGCGGTACCGCCTGAACGAAAGCAGCGCCCCGCCTAGGTAAATCCACACGGGCATCAGGTGAAGCGCCATGAAGGGGACGATAAAGAAGGCCGCCTCGTTCGCCTTGTCCGAAGAAAAAGCGGCCCTGATAAAGAATAAATCAAACAGCGCCCAAACAAGCGCAAACGGAAGCAGCGGGTTGAAGATGCATTCGAAAATGAAGCACCTCTTGTCGGGCTTGCCAGCATAGAGAATTTTCTCGTCCTTCCCTATCAAGAGAGTCAGTTCGTTATCCATATCATACCTCGATTCCATAACTTAAATATACAACTATCCGGTACACTCCAAAACAATTTATATTTTAATTGACACCTAACGACTTTACAACTGCCTCTGGAGCATAATGGAATTTACAGGAGAATAACAGCGATGCCTAGATTTTCACACATCATCCTCGCATTTGGCCTTTTCATAATTCCGGCACAAACTTTTGCCATGAACATCTGGACGTTCCCTTTTGGCATTGCGGTTGGAGGCGGCTCGGGCATGTTTTCTGTAGGAATCGACTGGATGTTTCCTGCCGCGCACACTCTAATCTATAGATCTCCCAAAGACTATCTGAACCACAAGATGCCAACGCATGAATTTTGGTGGACGCTCAGAAGCCGCTACATTTACGACTACGACGAGCATCAAGCGGGTATTTTCTTGCAACCAAACGTACACTATTTGTTGAAGGTCATTGTACTTGATTTGGCCGTGGGGCCTGAAATCGGTTGGAAAACCCAGACCGGGTTTGACTACGGTGCGTCTGTTCGAACTGGGTTAATGGGTTGTGCCCAGGTTGAAGTCGGTCGTTTTTTCAATTCAAAAAAGACCTACGTCAATTTCCTATTCAATTTGCCATTCGGCCCCATGCTTGGCTGGAAACTGGTCGAGAAAAAAAGTCAGAATAAATGACGGAGAAAATGTATATGGATAAAAAAATGGAACAAAAAAAAATCGGTTTCAAAGTCGCTTTTTTCATGGCGATTCTGATGAGCTTCGGGCTTTCGCTGACCGGGAACTTGATGGCAGATCGACCTCCCGAGATTCCCGTGATAGCCTCCGTTATTGGCTTCCTTGAATGTTTCGCATTGAGTTTTGCGATTAGCTTTGCAATTGGGCTCATCGTGCCGATTCCCAAAGTGAACGCGGCCCTCGCCCGCAAGTTCCACTTGCAACCGCGGACTCTAAAGACTCATTTCGTGGAATCTCTCGCTTCAAACTTGATTTACACGCCGATTATCACGGCAGCAATGGTTACGTTCGTGTATTTCACCATGATTCCCGACGGCCACAAGCCCCCGTTCCTGCCAATGTTCATCCATTCGCAGGTGGTGTGCTTTATTGTGGCGCAGGTACTAATTATGGTGTTCGTGCCGATTATCTTGAAATTGGTGTTACCCAAGAATCTGTCACACTAATATCGATTATTCACTTCGTCCCAATTGACGATACTCCACATCGCCTTAAGATAATCCGGACGGCGGTTGCGGTAGTCGATGTAGTAGGCGTGTTCCCACACATCGAACGTGAAGAGCGGTTTGAGCCCCTTGGTAATCGGGTTCTGCGCATTGCCCTCTTGCGTAATCACGAGCTTGCTATTAGCGTCAGCAGAAAGCCATACCCAACCGGAACCGAAAAGCGAAGCACCCTTTGCCTGGAATTCTTCTTGGAATTTTTCAAAAGAACCAAAATCACGGACAATCGCCTTGGCTATACTCCCTGTAGGGACATTGTTCATCGTAGCTGCCTTGAACTGCAAGAAATACAATGCATGGTTCAAGAACTGCCCCGCATTGTTGAATACGCCACCTTCTGAGGTTTTCACGATTTCTTCGATGGACTTGCCTTCAAAGGCGCTTCCTGGCAAAAGCGCATTCAAGTTGTTTAGGTACGTCTGCAAATGCTTGCCAAAATGGAACAACATCGATTCCTGGCTAAGTACCGGTGCAAGGTCAGCCATCCCGTACGGGAGCTGCGGCATTTCAAATTTTCCGTTAACTGGTTGAATCATAAGAACTTCCTCCTTTTTATTATAGATTTCTATCATTGCCCTGGCATCAAATATACACTATTCAATGCTTAATGGACAATCAAAAAAGAAATATCCCGGCACTCTTCGACGCAACTCGGTGCATCGCAGGGCCAGGATGTTTGAACAGCACTGGAGAAGGGAATTATTCTTCGCCTTCGTCAGCAGATTCTTCGGCGACCGGAGCGGCAACATTACCGAGCAAGACGCTCACGTCAACAGACTGGAGGCCGGCAAGGCTTTTCACGCCCGTTTTCTTGTCTTCTTCGACCTTGGCAAATGTCGAAAGAAGCACGTTAGCGGAACTTGCCTCGAAACGGCGAGTCTTGTTCGCAATGCTGTTTGAGCCCTTGGTGGCCGGGAAAAACTTGGCTTCAAGCCTAGCCATGTCCTGAGTATTCTTGACCGTCTGGAGGGCTTCGCAAGCGATTGCCCAAGTGGACTTGTTCATGTCAATTGCGTTGTTGACCAGTTCAAGGACCATGGAATTTCCCTTGAAAGACTTGGCTGTCGTAGCTTCGTAATGTTCCCTAGCCTGGTTGACATAGTTACCCTTCTGCATGAAGAGCATGGCGATAACGCCAAAGACGAGAACGGTAAGTGCAATGGAAATATTCTTTAAATTCATGACGTTCTCCCTTATTCGAAATGATATTCACCCGGTTTTTCGATTTTAAGTTTGTTCGCAAGATTGAACTGAACCAAGGCGCTGTAGTCAAGGCCCTTGAGCTTGCCCTTGGCAAATTCGAACTTGATAACGCAATCCTTACCGCAGGCGACTTCCTTAGAATTCTTATCATTCTTGAGGAGGATGGAACCTTCGGCAAGACCGGCCTTCTGGAATATGCCGTTCTGCACAGCGTCGTTGATGCCAGCACTGGTATAAACGTGGGAAACCTGTTTGAATCGAGCGTCCTTGTCAGCTTCGATGGCGGCAAGACTCGTATTGAATGCGGATTCGGTCTTTGCACCGGAGAGTACCGTATGAACAAGTTTCCAAGCCATGCTGTACTGATCGATGGAGCGCCACTGTTCCACGAGAACCTGCGTATTCTGTTCCAAATAAGCCGATTCCTGTTCGTTTGCAGTGCGTTTTGCCTGTTCCTCATAACCGCCCTTAAGCGTCATCAGGATAATGATGAGTGCGACGAGGATGACAATGTCAACCACGACGAGAATCTTCATTTTCTTTCTATCCATATTGTTCCTTTAAAAAAGACGTTTCAAAAACAATTTAAACTTTAATTTAAAAAAAACAAGAAAAATTAAAGTAAAATTAGAGAACACACGCCCCTATTTTTTATATTCTTCATATATGAGCGAAGATATCAACAAAATACCGTCCCAAATCATCTATAATAACCTTAAGGAGATGATTCGCGCTAAGAATACTGCGCACGAGTCCATTTTTAAATTTCACTGGAAAAAAATGTGGCCGTTCAGCCTCATCTGGCCGCAAGTTGATTTTATCCGAATCGTTAGACTCATGGGAGAATTGCGCAAGAACGTAACTTCACAAAAAGCGCTCGTAAAAGAAGCCAAGACCAAAGCAAAACCCTACGAAAAAACGTTCCTCGATACCGTGCCTGCGTACCTGGACAGTCTCGACGCCTCGTGCAAGGGGCTTGCCGATGTCGCTCAGTGGAAACAGGACATGCTAGAAAAGAAGCTGCACAACGACGTAAAAATGGTTCGCGACGTTTCCGAGTACAATCAGATTCTCAAGACTTACGAAAAAGCGCAGAAAGATTTGGTGCAGGCGGGAGCATTTGTCCGCGCCGGTTGGGTCGAAGCTCTTAAGGGATTTATGGACGAGAACGAAGGAGAAACGTGCAAGCCGTAAAATCGCCAGCCATAAGCGTCATCATTCCGCTGTACAACACAGAGGCGTTCGTCAAGGATTGCCTCGACAGTCTCGTTACACAGACTTTTTCGGACTTCGAGGCCATCATCATCGATGACGGTTCCACCGACGGTGGCGCAAGAATCGCCGCCAGTTACGCCTCGTCCGATGCACGTTTTAGGCTCATCGGGCAGCCGAACAAGGGCCTTTCCGAAGCACGCAATACAGGACTCAAGATTTTGCATGGCGAATACGTGACGTTCATCGACAGCGACGACTGCGTAGCCCCGAACTTTCTCGAAACTCTATTTTTCATCGCGCAACTGCATCAAGCCGATATCGCCTGCTGCACCTTCCAGAATATTGACGAAAGTTACCAGACCGACGGAAGCACGCCCAATACCGCCATATCCAAGATTTTAACAGCCGAAGAGGCTACAAGAATCGCGCTGTACCAGGATTCTCTGCCGGACTATTCCGCATGGAACAAACTGTACAAGGCAAGTCTTTGGAAAGAACGCCGTTTCCCAGCCGGTATGCTATTTGAAGACTTCGCTACGATTCCAGAAGTTCTTCTGAGTGCGAATAAAGTTGCCACCACGAAGTCCGAGCTCTACCTTTACCGCAAGCGTTCGACGAGCATTCTATCATCGAATTTTACGCTCAAGAATACGGTTCTGCTCGACATTGCAGAAAACGTTTTCGAAAAAATGAAGCCGGTATCGAAAAAGCTTTACAGGGCATCCCGCAGCATGCTTGTGAGCGCAAGCTTTAGCATCTTGATGCGGACAAAGGACACCGAAGAATTTGCCGAATGCCGCAAAAGAGCTTTTGCCCACATCCGCAAATTCCGCTTTGGCACGTTTTTCGACAGGAAAATCCGCATGCGCAACCGCATGGCCATTCTGCTTTCGTACCTTCCCCGCTTTTTGTTCCTCAAATTTTTGAAGAAAGGCATTGCGTGATTCCCTTGACGCCAAAAGAAGTCGTTATTCGCATGGCGCGGCGCATTCTCGGGGAGAACCGCGTTCACGACTATTTGATTCGACGCGGAATAGAACTACGGCATTTGAAAGACGCATACGAGGAACACCACGAAATTAGCGAACGTCATAATGTTGCGGACCAACGCGAAAATGGCGAACGTCACGCCAATCAGCAAACTCTGATATTCATGGCAGACGGCAAATGGATGCACGGCGGACTCACGGACAGATTGCGCGGGATGACAAGCGCGTACAAATTCGCAAAAGAGCATGGGCTGGATTTCAAGATTTTCCATACATCACCGTTTTTACTGCAAGAAATTTTGCAACCGAACAAAGTCGATTGGATTATTGATGAAAAAGAATTAAGCCACGACAGCAGCGTCGCAAAGCCGGTACTGCTTTACCGCGAAGATTTTGACAACGATTCGGCGCTGGAAAGGCAACTGGATGCAAGCCATGAGCAGTTTCACCTGTATTCGTGCATTGACACTGTAGGCGAAGATTTTCCGAAATATTTCAGCGAACTCTTCAAGCCTGCACCGCTATTGGCTCAGGAGCTTTCGAATTACGACAAATTGCTAGGTTCCGGTTATACCGCAATTTCGTTCCGCTTCCAGAACAAGCTTGGTGATTTCAAGGAATTCACGTTCAAGGAATTGCCAGAAGCGGGCAAACGAGAATTGCTGGACGCAGCGCTTGAAATGCTGGAAACCGATCCCGGAACGGGGTCCGGGATGACAATTCACGGTGATAAAGGATCCGGGATGACAATTCACGGTGATAAAGGGGCCGGGATGACTGTTCAAGGCGATAAAGCGTCCGAGGCAACAGCCACGAAATGCCTTGTGACAGCGGATAGCCCGACGTTCCTTGCGGAAGTAGAAAAAATGCCGAATGCCGTGACAGTCAAAGGCAAGAGCATTCACATAGACTTTAACAGTTCCAAAAAAGCGACGGATTATTTGAAAGCGTTCACGGAATTTTTCCTCATTTCAAGAGCATCGAAAGCAATACTCTATCGCAATCGCAAATACAAGACGTATCCGTCGAACTTTCCGAAGTACGCAGCAATGCTCGGAAACGTTCCCTACGAAATCGTAGAGAAATAAAGACATCACTGGGCCCTTCCCTTGTCAAGCCCTACTTCACGAGAATGCGGCTAGAATGCTGTTGAGAGCCGATACGGACGCGGATGATATAAACACCCATCTTGGGCAGTTTCATCGTCACAGCATTCGTTCCTGCAAGAGTCCTTGCAGACGCAGTCGCAACAACCTTCCCCTTCACATCCAAGAGTTCCACCTTAGTGCGTTCGCCGGTAAGACCTTCAGACGCATCGAATGAAACATGCAACTGGTTGCCAACCGTCATTGAACGGAGTCCCTTGATGAGAGATTGCTTCGCTGCTACAACTGGAGCGCCCTTCGTCACCCGCACCGTCGCCGTCTTTTTGCTGGAATTCAACGAAACCGGCAACGATTTTCCTTCGTGCATTTCGGTCGTTTCACCATCAACCGTCACGAACACGCGATAACCGAATGATAGGACTCCATCGATACCCGCAAAGGAGAGGAAACCTTCACGACTATCCGATGCAGAAAGATTCACCGTCCATTCCATCTCATCGCTTGCCGCCCTGATAGACTTGGCCAAAGCGCGCTTGCCCTCGACAATCGAAAGATTGACATGGTCGCCCATGCTTGCAGGCGGTTCTTCGGCATTAAACGGATGATCGCTCACACCGAAAATATTCCAGGAGTCACGCTTGCCTTTGCGATCCGAGAGCACGGCCTGCAACATCCAACGGTCCTTCGTCGCGGCTTTCGCAAGCGGCTCAGGCTTAGACGTACTCGCAGACGAAAGACTGTCAAACACCGGTTCCGCAGAAATTTTCCACGTTGTCTTCTTCGAAACTTGAGCCCAAACGGCCTCGTAAGGAGCCAAGTAACGAGTTTCTTCAAGAATTTCTGCATATCCACCAGTTTCTGGGTCATAGCGATAGAAGCGGACTTCGGATTCTTCGTCCACATCCTTGAGCGCAGATTCGTTCATGCTGTACAAATCTACATACCAACCATGCGGATTTGCCACAAGATTCCAGCCAGATTGCTTATGTTCCAAATTCCAGACAATATCCTTGCCATCATCTTTAACATTTTTCCGCATAACGAGGGAACCACCATTCCACGGGCTGAACCAGTAGCCTCGATTACCGACAATTTCATCGCCACGTTTAAACGAGTGGTACTGCCAGTATTCACCAACGCCAGATTCATCCCACCAGTAGAAGCTACAGCCTTCATTCCAGCTGATAGAAGATGTATCCACGGCAGCAAGGGAAACCATCGTCCATTGATTCGCCTTAAGTGATGCAATCTGCGAATCGATAGTAAATTCCTTGCTGAATTCGTCCGTTTCCTCGCCGTCGCCAATCGAGAAAAGCATCTTGAACGTGCCCGGGTGCATCATGAAGAAAATAACTTCGTTTGAAGAAGACGGGGCAACAGTTTTGCTAAGCGTGGTATCGATGACAGGCGTTTTATTCTCTGCGATATCGACAATCTTTACCTTTGCAAAAACATTTCTTGTTGCATCAAATTCGCTCGTCTTGTAAATTAGGCGAATGGCATTGCCGCTCTTATCAAAGGTCTTTTCAACAATCTTAATAGGAGAATCATTACTCTTGACAAAGTAAGCCTTGAATACAACATTTTCCATGTTCTTCGGCAAATGGTCCCCATCACGGAGTACAGCAACCTTCTTGCCATCGCGCTGAACAACAAGCGAATCCAGCTTATAACCTTCATCAGGAGATGCGGACAAAGTCCAATTGGCACTGTCAATCTCGGCAGGCAACATCATTGTACCTTTCTTATTGAACTTATGGACATATTTCGTTTTCCCAATCTTTTCAACAAGCTGCACATTGCCATGTTTTACTTCGACAGATGCACGAGTGATATTCCCGGCGCAGTTTTCAACTTTATCCGTCCAACGAGCAAACAGCTTGACTTTGGTTGTAGCGCCCAAGTCAGGATACGCCGCATAGAGGACGTTCAGCAGGCTATCGCTCAAGTTCGTCCAAGCCGAGCCCGATTCAGACTCAGTGCTCCAACCGGCAAGGCAACTGTCCGTATTATAGACCATCGTCGGCAGCGACACCGTCTTACCGTCAGCAGAACCATATTTGACATCCGTCTTCCAGTCGCTTCCATAGAACACCGAATCAGCGGAAGTCACATTAAACACAAGGTGGACTTCCTTGGACTTCGCAACAACTGAAACTTTGACATCCCCTGTAATTCTTCTGAAGGTATCATTCTCGGTAGATTCCTTGGCGCCCTTCGCAGAAGTCCATACCAAAGGTTTGTCAGCATCCAGCAACCAGGAAGGATCCACCTCAAAGTGAGCCTTGAATTCAATGTCATCAGCAACAGGCACCTTCAGGCCTTTCGTCGGAACGACATGAGCATAAACAGTATCGCCAACAGACTGCCTCAAAGTAAGCGTTCCCTTGTTGGTGCTATCGGCTGTCACCGTATAAGTGCTAACGTTTTCGTTTTTCCATACGGCGTAGAGCACTGGATTCTTTGGATGAGCCGGATCGAAGTTTACGCTATAAGATCCCGTCGTCAAATAAGTTTCGTACGTTTCATTAAAGCCTGCATCGAACGTGGTGAATCCTTTATCGGCATTCTTATCCAGACTCCAGCCTACAAGTTTCGCATCCGCGCGATAGGCGTTCATCGGGAAAGCGTCTTGGAACGCTTGAATGGTCCAGAAGAGTTCGCTGAATCCATCGCCAAAGAACACGTTTTTCTCGCCAGCATTCATATCCAGAGTAAACACGATAGGCTTAAAGTCGCCCACCGCATGCAACGATGCATTCGATTCGAAAGCGTATTTTCCATCGAGATCCAGTTTTGCAAGTTGTTTACCCTTTTCATCGAGAACTTCGATATTGAAATATTCGTTCTTGTTGTAAGATTTCCGCTTGAACGAAATTGCATATGAAACATCATTTTCCGCAGGGATTTCAAGCGTTTCACCCGCCTTGAGCGAATAGACATTAGAAGCGTTCTGCAATTCAAACGAACCTTCTTCAACCAGGTTCGTCATTGTCACCTTGTACGTTTTCCGAGCGTTATCCGCAGTCCACACGGCATAAAGCGTATCGATTTTGCTTGTCGTTCCGCGTTTTTCGACGAACTTCTCGTATGCCTCTATAAATTCATCGTCAATCTTTTTTGCCACAAGGTCACTAGCACCAGGAGCTGATTTCAGCGACCATCCCGCCAATTTTGCATCGGAGCGATAGACATCTGTAGGCAATTCCTGGTTATAGCTAAAGAAAGACTCGGGCGGTCTGCTTTCGAAATCGGAGCCGAGGAATACATCATCCGAACTGGTATTCGCCTTAAGGGCAAAGGCATATTCCACCGGAGTCGCTTCGACCGTCAACGTCACGTTCACCTGAAGAGCGTCAACCGTAAAGGCGTTGCCATTTTCGACATCAAACAACGTATTGCCATTTATAGAAGAACCGATGATGTTCTTTCCATACTTGTACGCCTTCGTTCCTGCGAACTTGACTCCAATTTGCAAGCCCTCGACAACCGGAATTTCAATTCCATTCATGTCAACATCAAACTCAAATGTCTTGCCGTCAACTGTATAGAACGCCGTGAATGCACCTTGTGCAGCATCCATGCCAGACGCAATCTTGAAAGTTTTGGGAGAGCATCCCGAGCCCTTGGGTTTCCAAACGGCATACAACGTCTGAGTCGATGTTCCAGAATTTGCAACAGCATCGAGCGTGCGGAGAGCATCGATATCAAACGCATTGAGCACCTTTTCGCCCTTATCGTCCAAAGCCCAACCGACAAGGCAAGCGTCCGTGCGAGCAAGAACATCAAGCGACTGGAGATCCTTGGATTCCGAGGCACTCTCTATCGTATAAGTTTCTTTTTCCTTCAGCAACGGATTTTCGAACACCACAACGTTATCGGGTGCATTCTTGCTGTATGCAAACTCATAAGAACTCTTGAGTAGTGGAGCCTTGATGTTATCGATACCTTTTTCCAGCGTAAATAAGCCACCAGTAATATCCTTCCATTGCGTATCAGAACCCTTATGGTAACTAAAGTTTGCATTATCATCTAGAATGACACCAGCGCCACTCTTTACCACAAACGAAATTCCCGTAAACGAAACATATCCTTCCCCAGATGGAGCCTTGAAAGTAGATGAAGATACTTCATAAATGCGTTCGGGAGTTGTTTTATTTTCACCCAAATCGAATTTTCTCGTAAACTTATACGTTCCCTTGTCCGTATCAGCAAGTTTTATCGTCGCGCCATCTTCGCACTTAACCCAGTAAGGATACAGTATTGTAGGCCCATCGCCACGTTCTGTATACTTGTTCATAAAATCGTCAGTCAAATCAGTATAAAGCCCATCGGCATCGTCATTTTTATCAAACGTGTAACCATACATGCAATACCCATCGCGATGCAATGCCAATGGGAAGCTCTTATCGACGCTCTCCTGATTATAGCTCATCTTGACAGTCCAGTTTCCGTCATCATCCACGTCAAACGATTCTTTCGAGATGTATGCGTCCCATGAATCGCCAAAGAATACTTTATCCGTAGCACCCACTGAATTTTCATTAAAGACAACAGTGTAATCCTTAAGTTCGACAGTAGAAGTAAACGTATATGTCGGCACGTTCGGAATGCCTTCAGAAGAAACGCGCCAAGCCCCCGCGACCTTCGTTACATTTTTAGGTTCTGAAGTTCCCGAAGACGTTGCATACGTATAAGCAAGCTTGTATGCAGAGAAGTCCACGCTATACCCGGCTTCAATTGCAGTCTTAACATCATCAATGATGAAATCGTATGCAGGACCGACAAGAGCAAGTCCAGTAGCAGGAATCTCATGGCGTAAAACTTTAGAGTCGAAACTTTGGCTCAACACAAGTGTCGTGTGCTCGTTACCATTCTTCACGACCATCGTCGTTGTCGGGGAACAAGTTTCCCAGAGGGCATAAAGTTTAGTCGGAGCACTTTCATCTTTGCTAAAGTCCAAATAATTGAGAGCACTTAGCGAATTCCATTGAGGATCCTCCGGTTTGAGTTCATCTGCTTTTGCAGTGGACCAGGCGATAAAGCACTTGTCTGTACGGTACGGTTTCCAAAGAGGAATCTCATCATCTTCAAGGTTCATCTTGAGCGAACCTGCAACAACAGCATCTACAGGCAGATAAGTTTTCGAAGAATCTTCCGCGGTCTTTAAAGACAAGTCATAAGTTACATAAACAGGCTCTAGAGGAACAAATTCAGCAGTCCAATCCATTTCACTCAAGACATCAAGTTCATCACCAGACTTTATTATTTCAGCGGATGTTCCAGCCCCGGAATATAAGGTTTTAAGAATATGGCCATCCTTAGCTTTGGTCTCTACCGTAAATTTCACCCCAAGATTATTTCCGTCACCATCTAACACACGAGGAATATTGAGATACCAGCCGCTTCCGTCTTTTTTAAACGAATGTCTAACTTCAATATGGTCGGGGTCTCCCGGAACCTGAGGCGTATAAGACAATACCTGCTTAAGTATCACTTCGCCTTCGCCAGAATGATCCAAAGAAATCCTATAAAAATAATCAGAGACAGACACTGTAGGGCAATTCTTCGGATGATCAAAATCAGGAACAAGCGTATTGACATAACCACTTTGCGCTTCTATCGGAACCAAGTATTGCAATTCGTCCTTAATTTCTGGAGCTTCATGCAAATCGGTTTCAGATTTCCAATAGATATTGCAACCTTCAGAATTATAAAGCGGCGGAGCCACAACTGTCGCAGTGGTAACGTTGTCTTGCGTTAAGAACCAGTCCACTTCACGTTCACCAGAGGCACCCTTCTTATTTATAACAAACAAATCCTTATCACGCAGCGACTCAGGAATAGTAAACTCTAGATTGTATGTAAGGGCCGTTGCAGATTTTTTATACGTATAAATGGTATTCCCATTAGTATACACCTGAGAGGAACTCAACGCTGGCGAGCCATCCCAAAAAGCATCTGTTTCCAAAATGCTATTCATAAACTCAACTTCCGAAGCATCTAGCTTACCATCGGTATTGGTGAAAAGGAGTACAGCATCACAACCTGAGCCACAATATCCATAGATTAAATCACCCTTGATATCACCGTCAGTTATACCTTTATCAACTATAGTATATAGCCCTGATGGTATTTCAAAAGCAACTGAATAAATCTGTTTAGAAGCAAATACTCCATTACTCGTCAAAAACGGCAAACCATTATTTACATCATCCTGCAAGCTCCATACATTTTTACCAAAATTTGTGAAAGAAGCTTGACTCAAAAAAGCAGCAAAAACAGATGTTTTCATTTCATCAGTTTCTATAACGCCATTGCGTATATCATATACCGAGAAAAAAATAGACTGATTATAATCATAAATAAATCGACCATCTGAACCAAGAGCATATTTACTAGGATCAAGCTTATCAACTACAGCATTTCTATAGTTATGAACAACATTAACCGGAACTTCTTCCGAATTTTTTCTAACTTGGCCTGTAATCCAATGTTCTTCATAATGACCAGGATCAGGCTTTAGGTTATTCAAATTAAATGGTCCAATCCCTATCACTGCATAGTTCGCTGCATCATCATAAGGCCCGTAATGGTAATTGAACCGCACACTGCTCACATCTATTTTGTTATCTTCCTTATCTTTATAAAACCAATCAACAGCAGAGAGAATCATATCACCGACAAGATAGCCTATTTTACTTTTATCAGCAACTCCAGAAACTTCACCAACAACATAATTATGTTCAATCGTCAGCTCTAGTTCATTAGATACAAAATAATTAATAAAACCTATCAAGCCTCCAACAACGGAAGCAGCGTCACCACCACCTATCACATTTGCATTGACACCAGCCTTAGTCACTGTAATTTTAGTATCATCGAAACTCCCTTCATTTACATACCCAATAAGACCTCCAACAAACATGGACCCCTTGATAACAGATTCGGTGGTTCCCGTTTTTCCGATATAAATTTCAGAGTATTCTGTAGCATCGGCATCTGTTCCGTTGTAATAGGTTTGGCCAAACAAACCTCCCGCATAAGCAGCCCCCTGGATATCCAAATCAGTCAAGTCACATCCGGTAACCGTTCTTTTAGTATCATACGTCAAATGGCCAACAATCCCACCAAAATAATTATTATCACTTTTAGTAAAGATCGGTTCATCACTGCTATTAAGTGCTTTTGCTATTTTCAAATTTTGAATATTGAATTGGTTAAAAACATCATTAGTTGAACCACCACCCAAATTCGAAGCATCGGCAACCAACTGACCGACAACACCACCGGCATGGGTTCCGCCGTTAATCACAATATTCGTCAATGAAATGTTGCTGATATAGCCGTGGCCATAACCTAAGACCGCACCGGCATAGTCCCCATAGAATTCAGAATTTTTCACATGAATATGTTGATAAGCATGTTTTGATTTATCATTATTTTCTGCAACAATGCCGACCTTAGAATTATCCTTTGTAGATTTAAAATAAACGTTGTCAAAATTGACATTCTGGACATTTGCGTCCCCATTCAAAAAACTTACTCTATCATCATTAGTCGATGTAAAACAAAGTCCAGAAATTGTATAATTATGCGATGTCGATGAGCCGTAGAGAAGAACTTTATTGCTATTTTCTAATTTAAGCATCTTGCCCTTGAAGGCATTTTTCCCATCTTTACAGGCATCACCATCCCTTCCTGCAAAACTGATATTCGACTTCACCGCGATATAGGAATCAGCGTTCGTGTTCACCCATGAAGTAATGTAGCTGTAGGCATCTGACGACCCATCTTCATACCATGAATCAAAGCAAACTTCACCCTCGCCTCCAGTTTCTGTAGAGGTTCTCTGGCGGAACTCCAGTTCAGGTTTGCTATCAGCATTCGTCGTCGCTTTAAAGCAGAATTGCAGTCCATCCCCCGGAGCGGCGTTGGCAGAAGGGACCCCGAAGGATGTGCTCAAAAGGAGGAGCACAGTAAATACATTGAGAAACAGATTTTTTTTCATAAAAAACCTTTCTGAAAAACACACAAAAATAAATATACAGTCTTCTTACATGAACGTTACAGGATATTTTTTTTACATGTGCCTATAAACACACTTTTTCACAGCTACATACCGGTCCAAGCCACGTTTTCGCTGTCAAGCGTTTAAAAATGCAACAGTTTTTTTGGAATAAAAAGCTTGGGCAAGCGAAGCCAAAAGCGCGGAGAAAGCGAAATCACCTTCGGAATCAGGCGGATTGCATCAAGTTTGCTTTGGGCCGCCACGGCAGAAAACCAATTGGCCTTCCATGCGCGGACGGCCTTCTTGTAAAGCGGATGCGCACTGTAATTTTCTGCCAAAATACGCAAAATTTCGCTGTAAATGCGATTATGATCGACATGCAAGTTGTCACCATGTTCGCGGTAAAAGCAACACACGAAATCCTTCGACACCGGTTGAGGTCCATAGTTGTGGAGGATTTTCAGATAAAGGGGATAGTCCTCGAAATAGTACCGCCCGTCGTACCCGCCTATCGCCAAAATTTTCTCACGCACAAACATTTCGGCACAGCCATGCAATGCCTTCTTGCCCAAGAACGATTCTTCAAACGATATCTGCGGGACGCTCCGCAAGTAGCGCACGTCCAGCTCATTTCCGATTTCTTCGCCTTCGAAGAACTGAATAACTTGGCCAAAACAGGCGACCGCATCGGGGTGAGCGTCCAGGAAACCGCTCTGCTTCTTGAGCCTGTCCGGCGGCATGATATCATCGGAGGAAAACGAGCAGACATACTGCCCACGAGCCTTCGAAAGCGCTTCGGAATACGTGGCGACGGCACCCTTGTTCGGGCGGTGGACGTACGTGAATCCGAGTTCATCGGAAAGTCTCTTTAAGATTTCAGGGGAACGGTCCTTGCTCCCATCGTCAATGACTATCAGTTCAAAATCGACGCCTGTCTGCGCCATCACGGAACGTACCGCCTGCTCGACGTAAGGCTCGTGATTATAGCTAGCAATGATTACGGAAACTTTCGTCGTCATGGTTTCCTCAATTTAAAAAATATCATGCACTGAATGACGAACCGCTAACTTTTAGACCATTTTAGACGGCTTACGACAACGAGCGAAACAACGAGAGTCAAGAAATTTTCAAGCGCGTAAGCCATCATCGGACCATTAAATTCATACAATTTCACAAAAGCATATGTCGCCCCGGCGAGAACTAGCTGCGAGCAAATTTCAATCGTCAGGAATTTTTTCGTTTCACGGCGCGCTATCAATACAAGGCCAAGCGCCCAACCGCCAACGCGGAAAAAATCGCCCAGCAACTGCATCGGGATGTAGTCGGCCGCACCCGAGTAGGCCGATGAAAGCATGACCATCACGAGCAGCGAACGGCCAAAATAAAGCACCACGACCGCCACAAGCGCAAGCGCCATCGACTTTAATAAAATCGGGCGGAACATGCTCCAAAACTCCGATTTCGTCATTTTCGCAGAGACTTTCGGCAATATGATGACACCGAGAATGGCCGAGAAAAACGCCACCATGAAATCCGAAATTTTCCAGATTCCCTGCCAAATGCCGGCCGCATCCCAACCCAGTTCCGTTCCAATCGTCGAACGCATGAACGTGAGCACCACGGGGCTAAGAACCATCGGGACAATCCCCATCAACGCAAAGGACATCCACGGAGCGCGAATGTCAAGTGCGCTCTTGCGAATTTCACGCAAGCTAAAACCGGCACGGGCTGCAATTTGCGCTGCAAAAATTCCCGCCACCACGGACTGCGTCGCGACGATAGAAAGCACACTGAGACGCCCCGTCCAGAGGAAGAATGCCACCCAAAGCATCTGCCACAGCGACGACACCATGTTGATAAGCGCCCAGCGGCGGTAATGCCCAAGCCCGTTCATCACGGATGCCGTAATCGTAATGATGTTTGTCGCAAAGACTCCCGGCAAGGCAAAGAGAATCGCCGCCTGCACAAGGCGCGGATGGATACCCGGGAAGAACTTTTCGAGCGGGACGATAAAGCAAAGGACCAAAGCAACCGCAAACGTCGCAATACTTGCAAAAGTCGTCAAACGGAAACCGCCACGCCACACACCGTACAACTGTTCCAGATTATTCCTGTTCTGAGCAGACAAGCTCACCCAGCCGTTCTGGAGAGCCAAGGATGATGTCGCCTGCCCCATCGTCATGAAGTTCATGAACTGGCCGACACACGCAAACGCGCTCGGCGGTAGAAACACCGCAAGCAGCTTGTTCACGACAAACACGCGCAAGGCATTCAGGAATGTCACCATCCCGGAACCCATAAACGCCTTCCAGAAATTCACAGATTCAGATTTCATCAAAAGTCACCATATTAGATTGCTTCGTCCCCTTACAGGGTCCTCGCAATGACGCGTAAGGAAAGAGTTGAAAACAATGCCAAAACATTAAAACGCATTAATGGCACCAATCACTTCGGAAACTTCGTCATCCGTAAGCACAGGACTCATGGGAATACTGAGCACCGTCTTTGCCATTGCCTCGGCAACCGGATAGCCACCGCTAAACACGCCCGCATACGCAGCCTGCAAATGCGGAGGAATCGGGTAATGGATAAGCGTCCCGATACCGCGAGACTTTAGGTAATCCTGCAACGAATTGCGCATAGTCTCGTCGTGCAAACGGACAGCGAACACATGCCACACGTGCTCCGACGGAATCGCTGGCATTTCGGGCAAAATAACTTTTGCGTTCATTATTTCACGGCAATAGCGGGCCGCAACCTGACGGCGTCGTTCGTTCCATTCATCCAAATGCGGAAGTTTCGCAAGCAAAAGCGATGCCTGCATCTCGTCCAGGCGGGAATTCACGCCCATGAACTTGTTCACATACTTCTGCTCCGAGCCGTAGTTTCCGAGAGCACGAACAACGTTTGCAATATCAGCATCGTTTGTCACGACCATTCCCGCATCGCCAAGAGCACCCAAGTTTTTCGTCGGATAAAAGCTAAAAGCCGCAGCAACACCGAACGTACCAGCCCCGCGTCCGTCGCCAAGGCGAGCCCCATGCGCCTGGGCGCAGTCTTCAAAAACGAGCAAGCCATGCGAATTGGCAAACGCGCAAATTTCATCCATGTCGCACAAACGCCCGTACAAATGCACCACAAGAATTCCACGGGTCCGCGCACCGCAGGCATCCTTCAAGCGTTTCGGGTCCATGTTGTAGCTGTTTTCTGCAGGTTCCACAAGCACAGGCTTGAGCCCGGCCGCACTGATGGCAAGCACCGAGGCGATGTAGGTATTCGATGGCACGAGGATTTCGTCCCCAGCATGCAGCCGCCCCAGTTCCATCGACGCACGCAGCATGAGCGTGAGCGCATCCAAGCCGTTCCCTACACCAACCGCATACTTGACTCCACAATAGTCGGCAAAAGCGCGTTCAAAAAGCTCGCCATAATGGCCACGGATGTACCAGCCGGATTCCACCACGTCTGTCGCGGCTCTATCCAGCTCATTCTTGTAGGGCTCATTAATTTTTTTCAGGTCTAAGAAAGGAACCATTTTTGTTAACAGTTAGTAGTTATTAGAAATCGAAACTCTTCATTCAATATAAAAAAAATCGGCTCCGATGAACAGAACCGATTACTGAGCTACGAAGGGCTCGAACCTTCGACCCACGCCTTAAAAGGGCGTTGCTCTACCAACTGAGCTAGTAGCCCGAGCAGGTGCAAATATATAAAATCATTTTAAAATTGTAAAGGGATTGGAGACCAAATCGAAAAAAAAGAAAAGAATGCAAAAAAATATAAATCTTACGCATTCTCCTCCAAAACACTCCGTGACTTTTTATAAATTTACATCATGGATTTATTGAAAAAACTATCAGCATTAGCAGCTCTCGCGATCGCGTGTCAGGCTTCGGATTTTGGCTACTTTTCAAAGCACGATGCGGGGCAAGAAGTTTTTTCATTTTTATCGACTTTTGACAGCCCGCGAAATGCGGCTCTTGAAAAGTCTGCTTCAGCGCTCCCGACGACCGACCCGACTATCACGCAGTTGAACCCTGCGGCAATCCTCATCGCCGACGGGAAAAAGCGCGTTGCGGAAATCCACTGGCAAACTGGCGAATTTGCAGACAACCAAGGGACGATTTCTTACACGACGCAATACAAGAAGTTTATCTTGCAGGCGTCGTACAACTGGATTTCGTACGGCACGATTGTCGGCTACAACGAACTCGGCGAAGAAAACGGTAGCGAATACAGTCCGCGCAGCCAGCTCGCAACGGCTACAGTCGCCTTCCCGATGAAGCATATCCGTTTTGGCGCAACGCTCAAGTTCGCCTCGGACAAGCTGACCGGCGACAGCGGTGACCAGACCGCCATGGCTGCCGCATTCGACTGGGGCTTGACCTGGATGTCCGATACCAAGAACTACGGTTTTTCTTTTGTCGCCAGGGACTTCGGAGCCATGATCCGTGGCTATGTCGAGAAGGACGCCGATGACAGCTACCCGCTGTCGCAGACATTTGCCTTTGGCGGATTTTTGAAGCCCCGCAGCGTTCCGCGCTTGACTTTATTTGCCGAAGCGGACTTTCCGCGATATGCCGAACCTGACTTGAACCTCGGTGCCGAATACGCTCTCGGTGAATACTTCCGTATCCGTGCAGGTTTCACGCGCACATGGCTAGACTTGAGCCGCGACATCAAGGAACTGGCATCCTCTGCTAGCAGGCCCGACGAAACGAACGAAGCCCGCATGTTCAGCGTCGGTCTCGGTTACACGTCCAACTTGTTCGCCTTCGACTACGCATTTTCTTACCTCGCCCAGAGCTTAGGCTTCGAGCACAGGCTCGGTCTCCGCGTCGAGTTCTAAACTTTCCGAGACAAGCGATGCGGCAGTTCGACGTCTTTGTTTTTGACGAAAACTTTGACGAGACGCAAGGAAAAATTCCACAACCGCCATTCACGGACCCAGAACTGGGTTGGTTCTTTACAAACGATTGGAACAAACACCTCAACAATATTGAAGGTGAATGGGTCGTATTCGCCCACCCCAGCATCAAGATTGACCGTGAGTTTTTGAACAACGTTGCAGAAGTGACTGACAGTTTTCCGATGGTCGATGCTTTCGCACCGCGAGTCCGCGTAGAGCCTAGCAACGGCTCAGGCAAAAGAAAATTCTTAGGCGGTTACCTTTTGAAACGCTGGACCAAGGGTTCCGGTTTTGTTGAAATCGACGAGAACGCTCCGATGCGTTACGTTGCAGCTCCGCACCCGTACCTCGCCATCTATTCAAGACGCATCATCCAGCGCACAGGCGGTTTCGATACGGCGCTCCCGCCTCACGCAAGGCTCGCGGACTTCACGCTCCGCATGATGCATGCCGGCGGCAAGATGTTCTCTGTTCCTTACCTCGTCGCCCAAGCGACAACGGACGAAGCGGAACGAATCGTCGGCATTAACGCGGAAAAGATGCAAGCACCGACAGCGCAGGACCTCAAAGCGACCGCCCTCGTTTTATCGAAAGCATTCGGCATCGAAGCTTCCCTGCCGTTTGCACTCCACCATCCGTCAGTCATGGCCGCACTCTTCGCCAAACGCAAAGAAACCAAAGAAAAACGCAAGGCAGCGACACTACTCTCCAAGCTCACCGCGAAGTATATCGCGGAAGTCACAGAATAAAAGTTGGCAGAGAACAGAAATTAATTACTAGAGATTGGTTTAATCGTCTTATTCCGGAGCATCAAACGAAGTCGGAATTTTCGGCGTATCCGTATCATTATGAATGAACGAGAAACCGCTAATCTTGCCCGTTTTGCGGTCAACCGTTCCAGTCTGTACCTGACCATACATACTTGTCGTAGAGCCTGTGTGCAAGAACGTATTGTTGTGAATCATCATATAGTAGCCGTAAACGTCCCAGGTGCCCGACTTGAGTTCGACTCTCTTTGAGCCTTCGAATGCTTCCAGCTTGGAAGTTCCGTCGGCTTTCAACGTAAATGTCCAATAGATACCGTCTTTAGTCGCCACCCATTCGCCGGCAAAATCTTTGGCATCTTCGTAATCGTACTCGACATCTTCAACCGTACAGTCCATGCTCTCGCCATTGTACGCCGTAATCTTATTGTCAGTGCCCACGGAATAAGTGAGCAACGTACGAATCTCCCCCGCATAGTAGAGCGGGATCATCAACAGCGTGCTGCGCTGGACATCATAGTGGCCAGCATTCCAGTTCACTACTTGGCCATTGATCGACGTTTCATAAATATACGAACTGTCGAAGAACTTGAAGGTCCTCGTAGAATCACCATCGACACATTCATAAATCTTGTCCCGAATCACTTCGGCCTTGGAGATCTTGTCCTTCTGAACAGCGACGCTAGCCTTAATCGCTTCGCTGTAATCGCCACCGTCTACAGAGTACAAAATTATGTCGTCTTCATCGGCATTATCGCCTTCTTTGACCACGAACGAAATCTTGAAGCCGACCTTACATTTATCCACAATCTTTTGAGCTGCATCGGTTGTGGAATACCGCAAGCCAGTTCCCAAGCCATTATCAATATAAAAACTTACCACACCACCTGCAAAATCCGTATAGGTGACTACCCACAATTCGTCCGGAATGCGGAGGGCAAAAACGCCCTGCTTGCTGCCGGTCGACAGGTAGACCGTCTGGTCGAACAGTTTGAGTTCGTAGTTCTTCTGTAAATCGGTGAGTTTCGCGGCACGGGTCCCTTCCGGAAGCACTATCGAAGATGAAGAAACTTCAGAAGACGAAGACTTCGGGGATTCGCTCGAAGAGGACTTGGAATCTTCTTTCGCAGAAGAAGAAGACTTCCCTGAAGATTTTTCACTGGACGAGGACTTGCCACCTTTCTTGGACGAAGAAGACTTGGCGTCCTTTTCGGAAGAAGAGGATTCTTCGGAAGAAGGGTCTGCAGAAGTGGAAGAACTGTCATCGCCGCAAGCAGCAAACATAAACGTCGATAAAATCAAGAGTGCAAGGAATTTATTTTTCATACGTCAAATATAGTTTATCCAAAACGTTTTTCAACACAAAAATCACCCCGCTCGACTGAGCGGGGCTTAAACTTTTTAGCGGAGGTGCGGATATCTAAGTTGCGTCCGCACCACTAACACTAATCGAGCCTAAATTAGCCCTTGTAGTTGGTGATAACGCGAGCCATTTCGCAAACCTTGTTGCTGTAGCCCCATTCGTTATCGTACCAAGAGCAGACCTTCACGAAGGTCGGGTCGAGCTGGATACCAGCCTTGGCGTCGAAGATAGAAGTGCAAGCGCAGTTGCGGAAGTCGGTAGAAACAACGGCGTCTTCGGTGTAACCGAGAATGCCCTTGAGTTCGCCTTCAGAAGCTTCCTTCATAGCGGCGCAGATTGCTGCGTAAGCGGCGTCCTTATCGGCAGCCGGAGCGTTCTTGAGTTCAGCAGTGAGGTCAACGAAGGAAACGTCGGAAGTCGGCACGCGGAGAGACATACCCGTGAGCTTGCCGTTGAGTTCCGGAAGAACCTTACCCACAGCCTTGGCAGCACCCGTAGAAGACGGAATGATGTTTTCGAGGATGCCACGGCCACCGCGCCAGTCCTTCTTGGACGGGCCGTCAACGGTCTTCTGAGTAGCAGTTGCAGCGTGAACGGTGGTCATGAGGCCACGGACGATGCCGAACTTTTCGTTAAGAA
>JAGCPZ010000042.1 GCA_017965445.1 Fibrobacter sp.
CCCGGCACTCTGTGTGGCTCGGAACTTTAGTTCCGTTTACAGTTCTTCTATGATGAATCAGCCACCGATGTAACTTGCACATCCATAGAAATTTTAATTTCGTTATGGATGTAGCTGGGTGCTGAGGCCGGGGTGACAGTAAAAAAGGCCGGGGTGACAGGTGGTGGAAGACATAAAAAAGGAGAAGCCCGCTCGGAGGCGGGCATGACAGATTTTACTAAAAAGTTATCAACACTTAATGCTTTATTTATCCACAGGGCGGCGGTAGCCGAACGACTTGAGGAGTTCGTCGCCGGACTTGATGACGACGTTCCTCTTCTTATTCGCCTTGTTCTCTTCGTCAGGCCTTGTCGGGAGGTCGCAGCGGAGCTTGGAACTCATCTTGACTTCGGTCTTGAAGAGGTAGGCGCCGGTGCCATAGAGGCGGCCATCCTTTGTCCTCACGTCGCCGTTCTCATCGGGTTTCATCTCGAAGAAGAACTTGAGGAGGCCAGCTTCGTTGACGTAGTCCGGGTCGTCAAGGTCGTACGTAAAGGTGTAGTAATCAGCAAACACGCCCGTGTTCGAATACACCCAGACATTCACCCTGATGGTCGTCCAGTAGAGGTTCATCCTGCTGTAGTCCGAGGTCAAGGACTTCTTGAACTCGTCCGTGCAGTAATTTTCGACGTATTCGCTAACTGTGACCTTGCGGCTGTTGTCGGCATCCACGCCGTCCAGCGCAACCAAGCCGCCTGCGCTGATGATGTCATCCAGCGTAGCCAGTCCGCCGAGGGCGTTCACGACAGGCACGCGAGCATCAACCGTGAGAGTCGGTCCGAGGTGGCCTTCAAGTCCCGGATATGGTTCCTTGCCAGAGCCATCTTCCGCTTTGTCCTTGATTCCAATAACGGTCTCGGTCTCTGTTTTTTTCTTGTGATTGTAGAACGTCACGCCGTAGGTCTGATCTTTCTTGGGCGGTTTGGACTTGTAGAATTTCTCGACAGAATCGCGATCGACGAGCGTCACCGGCTTTTCGACGTTGATGTCGATGTTCTTGACGTTCTTGACCATCACATGTACAGAGTCGCGAGACCTGTTGCCAGCCTTGTCGCGGAACTCACGGACAATCGTATTCACGCCGTTGTCCAAGCCCTGCACTCTAAGAGTATCTTGTTCGACACCGTTGACGGTCCATATAACTTCAGCAAAGTTAGCGGTAAGCACGTCGTCTTCGGACGGAGACTTGATCTTTACGGACGGTCCCTTCTGGTCGAGTACGATTAGCACGGTCTTCTTCGAAGAGTTGCCGAATTTGTTCACATACGTATAACCGACGTTGTAACCGACGTTTCCTTCGCTGTTCTTCGCAATCTTGCCTTTTTCGTCCAAGAAGTACGAGACCTCGACGGTATTGCCGTTATTGTCTTCGTAGGTGTAAGATACTTTGTAAGAACCGAGCACATCATCGCCCTCGGCAGAAAGCACAGACTCGCTATCCGTGAGGCCGGTGCTCAGCGAGACGCGTTCGCCCGTAGATGCATCCGCAAAGTACGAGACGGTCACATCCTTGCCGTCAATCTTCGTGGTGTAAGAGACTTCGATAACGGCAATGTCCTTCTTTTTGCCCGAAGCAGTCACCACAGAGCGCTTGACGTCCTTGCCCTTCTTGTCGGTATAGTAAGTAACAGTCACTTCGTTGCCGTTGACGGTTTCCGTATAAGAGTTCTTCACATAATCGCCGTTTTCCGGAACAGACGTAATCCCGGAAGCAGGCTTCTTGTTGCGTGCAACTTCTTTTTCGGCAATGTTTTTCACGTTCTTGAAGTCACTAGAAGGCAGAGAGACCGTATCCAGCGTCAGCTTGACCGAGAAGTCCTTGGATACGTTAGCCGCGGTATCCGTGACAGTCACCTTGATATCGTTCTTTACTTTGTTCACGTAAATAGCGCTATCGGCCTTTGTCGTCTTTTCAACGACGGTGTAAATGTCTTCGGCAGTGACCAACTCGCCATTGGCAGAGACCGTCACAATCGGAGCGGCTGTACTGTAGCAAATGATAACCGTATCGGCACCCGGATCGTTCTTGGTCTTGTCATGGAACGTCTTGATGATTTCGTTGCAGCCGTTCTTGAGCGAATCACGGCTGGACTTGGTCTTGTCATCCTGTTTCCATTCGACATCCACGACATCCTGGTTCACAAAGATTGTATCGTTTGTGTTGAGATAGATGGAATCCTTTGTTTCGACACGGGTAATATCGACTTCGGACTTTTCATAGACGTCAATTACCTTCACGACAACGTTCTTTGTCGAAGTAAGCTTGCTGTCGTCCTTGTCCGTGACGCGCACAGTAATCGTATAGAGAGAGTCCGCTTCGTAGTCAATCGGCTTCATGAGAATGGCATCGCCATTCGGCAAAATCTTGACGACATCGCCCTTGTCTGTATTTTCATAGACGTTATTGCGGAAGTCAGGATTCTTGGTATCCGGGTCATCCCTATCTGTCTTGACCGTGCTGAACGGGTCGTTCACCGCCTGGTTTTCTCTCACGTAAATCGTATCTACGAAGATAGACGGGGCTTCGTTCACGTCGATGACTTTGATGGTAATCGTCGTATCGCCAACACCTTCGGCATCCTTGGCGCGGACCCTGATAGAATAAGATTCCGTCGTTTCAAAATCCAAAGGTGTGGCCACCGAGAAGAATCCCGTTGTCGAATCCAGCTTGAATTCCTTGGTTTCACTCACCTCATTGTTTCCATCGAGGATGAAGAAACTGAGTTTGGTACCTGAGCCTTCGACATTGTCCACTTCAAGAGCTTTCTTGAACGGGGTTCCCACGGAATCCGTTTCAGGAACAGTATAAACAAGTTCAGTGAATTCATACGCGTTCACAAGCTCGACCGTAACCGTTCCGGTCGTAGAAAGGTTCGCATCGCCCGCATCGTAAATGCGAATCGTCAGGTCGTACGTTTTCGGATCAGTTTCGTAGTCGAACTTGCGGGTCGTGACAAGGTTGCCATCTTCGTCGAGTTCGAAGCCCTTTTCTTCGCAATCCAGGCATTCGAACTTGTTCTGACGGAAATTCGTAGCCGTATCGAGGTCGTCAAACGTAAGCTTTCCGACTTCGTATCCCTTACGCTTTTCTTCGGGGAACTTGAGCGGTTCTGTCGGTTCAACAAAGATGGGCTTCTCGTTCACATCGATTAGCTTGATAATCACGGCGGCAGTATCGGTCTGCACAACCTGGTTTGCAACACCGGATTCATCAGAAGCCACCACCTTCATGGTATATTCGCTCTTTGTCTCGTAATCAAGCACAGCATCCTTCGCAACCGTAATGACGCCCGTATTCGGGTCGATTACAAACGACTTGGTATCGTCAAGCAGTATGTAAGTAATCGTAGCACCGATTTGCGACGTTTCTGCATAGATTGGATTGTCCATATCGACTTCCGTCGGGGCGACAGAATTTTCGGCAACCGTTCCGTTGTACGTCTTGAATTTAAATTTCGGACCGTCATCGACATCCGTCACCTGGATAGTGAATTCCATTTCGTCGTAGAGGTCAGGATAGACAAGATTCCCATCGGCATCCTTCGTGGCATCGCGAACTTTCAATGTGAGCTTGTAAGTATTCTTTACCTCATAATCAAGGACAACACCCGCTTTTGTATAAACTACACCAGCAGGAGTCACGCCAAAGACATCGGAATCACCACCTGCGACAATGACTTCGTTTTTCGTAAAAGAGCCATCGGTGTTGTAAGTATCAAAGTCTGCAAACTTGGCCGTATCGCCGGAGAACAGTTGGTCTTCGGCAATTTTCAAGACATTATTGCCATCAGACTTGCCGGTAAAATAAGGAGTTTCGTTCACATCCTTGATGACAATCGTAAACGTACTATCGGTGCACATCATTAAGAGGCCCGTCTTGGAATCGCAAACTTCCACTTCAATCGTATATTTAACACCAGAAGCTTTCCAATCTTCGTAATCAAAAGCCGATACACCATCCTTCATGGTGACAACTCCCGTGGACGCATTAATTTCGAACAAATCTTTTGCGGTACCACCTGTAATGGAGAACGTCACAGCATCACCATCATCATCATCGGCAGCAATAATTTTACCAGCTTCGGCCTTTGTCACATTTTCGGGAACAACAAGCGGGGATGGCTTTGTACCCGTGAAATACGGCGGATTGTTAGTCGCATCCACAAGCCTTACTACAATGCCTCCGTCAAATGCACCGCCCGAAATGGCGGCACCATTCAAATTCGTAATCTTAAAGATCATGTATTCGTCGCCTTCAACATCCTCGTCTTCAAGAACGCTTATGTAGAATGATGTTGACGGTTTACGGCTATTTTTGGGAATAACAACATGCTTTGGTTCGTCTATACCACAGAACGGCATATAATGGGGATCATTTTTATCCGTTGGATTAGGAGCCAAATCATCACGTGTTGCAAAAGTCCCTTTTATACTCTTGTAGGCAGCGTATTTGGTGTCGGCATCCGGTAGATTTCCAAAGAATTCAAAGCAATAATCGAAAGACACTTCTGTACGAGCGGTATCCGTCAGATAAAAATCCATGTCATACCAATACAAATCATCTTTAACAGTGCCCTTTTCTCTGAATTTGTCCTTTGCAAAAACATCTGTCTTGATTTCGGGAGTATTGAACGGAACATAGTGGAACTTACCATCGAAATCGGATTCAAACCAAAGCGTTTTACCAGCAATCAATTGTCCAGCGACACTAATATGGTCAAAAATCGTAAAATGTCCAGTCGTGATGTAGGTTCCCTGAAGTTCCGTTCCCATGTTTGAATTCATCGGCTGCCAGGTGATATCCGCATTCGTATAGAACATCAGGTCACCAGCATAGTTTGTATCGGCAACAACAGTCATGGTTGCTGTATTAATGTTCTCCCATGAACTTCCGTTCCATTCCGCATCATCATTGACATAAACAACCTTAATCTTGGTATCATTAGCAGAATTCTGAATATTGATACCATCTCTTGAGAAAATACGGGTTAAACGACCAGTTCTCCTACTTTTTCCTTCACTGTATTTCTGATTTTGAGCCCTAGACGGCATCAATATATAAAGTTTCTTTCCATAGTTGCCGGTAAAATAAATATTTTGAACAAATTTATCATACCAAGTATGATCATTCTCAGCATCTTCTTTTGTGATAGGCGGAATATGAATGTACCGTATTTCGCCATAAACATTACTTGTCAAAGTAACATTTTCCGTAGTGTCCCACTTAACAACTGAATTGTTGAATAAAGGAACAGTGAGATTCTTTTCGGGCTTCGGTACATCATTAGGACAGTCGGCAAAAGAGCCATCAAGATTCAAACCAGGTATACCCGGTTGCCTCTCGACTTCCTTATCCCAGTCCGCATAAATTTTACCGCCGGTCTTATGAACATTGGCAATAAAGCGATTGACAACTTCCGCATTTCGACCATCGCCTAGATAAACAGGGCCTTCAAAACAATAAGTTCCTTCATAGCTAGTATTACTTGCATTATACCAATTCGCAAGAACAAGCCAGTTTGCACGAACAGGCCCTTTCAATAAATGGTCATTATTAACACCCATCCCCGGATAGCTGAACTGCAAATCGCCACCCGAAACAATTGGACCACCAAGCGTATGATTACCGTTATTAAAAATAACCTTGTCTTTAGCAGTTCCCGTATAGCCACTGGGTTCTTCAATTTTAAAATTTTCTTTATTGAAGACAACAGAATCAGTACCCCAGAGCTTATACTTCATAAGCTCGTTCCAAAAGGTCTGTGCAGAGTCTTCATTCGTCACACCCGTAAAATAAAGAGGGTCTAGCGTGACGACAACTCGTTCTACATCCGGCTCAGTCGTTTGAGCCGATGCTGGCACAACATACCCAAATGCCAACAAGAATGAACCTAGAATGGTTCTAAATGTAAACTTTCCTTTTTTCATAACATACCCCAACTATAAAAACAACAAGCCCAAAACACCTACTACTGAATATAGTAACATTTTTTTAACAGTAAAACATTAGTTACGAAGATTACGCGAAAAAAGGTACAAAAACGAGACCATTTTGCCCACTTTCGTGTAAATTATCACAAAATTTGTATTATATAGGAACAATTTGTTCCACATGAGTTCAAAAAATCCTTGCAAAAAATGAATTCTGATTCTATATTTGCGGGTCCTAGGCCCTGCGCAATGATTATTTGCGGGCAACTCGCCAGGGCGAAAGCAGCAACGGACTTGCGGATCTTTATGTGCTCAGGTAGCCTAGGATTTTTTTATATTGCGCCCGTCAAGGGCGTTTTTTATTAGGCATGAGGTCGGTTCTACGAACCTTTGAGCAGCGAGGTCGCACTCCGTGCTCTGAGCTATATTTTGGTGCCGAAGGCACTATTATTTACTCAAAGGTCCTTGAAAAGGACCAAGCCCAAACCTCAAAGCAAAGCGAGCTCAAAACCCATTATGATTCTTTGGACGATTCGACATACAAAGCCTTACAATCCTAACGATGTTTGCTACGGGAGACTGGACTTCGATGTCTCCCCCACGTTCGAAGAAGAATCCGACGGCGCCATCAAGGCACTTCTGGAAGCAAAAGCCAAGCCGACGCGCTTGTTTTCGAGTCCGCTTATACGTTGCCTGAGGCTTGCGGAAAAGGCATCCGCGGCCACCGGTCTAGCCATCGAAAAAGAACCAGCCATCATCGAGCTCAACTTCGGCACATGGGAAGGTCAAAAGCTGACAGCGGTTCCCCGTTCGGAGATGCACGCCTGGATAAGCAACCTCCGCGGGTACCGGTTCCCCGAAGGCGAGAACTTCTACGATATCGACGAACGCGCCGGGAAATTCCTCGACTCGCTCCCCGACGAGGGCGAATTCCTGTGCATCACGCATGCGGGAGTAATCGCCGCATTGCAGCATTCGCGGTGCGGACTACCGGACGAGGTCTTCGCCGAAGGGATGTTCAGTTACGCCATGGTAACGAAGTTTGAATTTACTCGTAACGAGGACGGGAAGTTCTTCGGAACGTTTACGAAGCTGCACGACGGAATCCCGATGCCGAAGCTGAAAATGGGCGTTTAGACGAAGGAAGTGACTGGATCTTTCCCCTCTACGAGGGTTAGGATGACGTTTTTAGCAGGACTACTGTAAGAGTGTACCGTGTAAGAGGTCCCGTCCCCATACGCAGATTATGACAACATAAGTGCCGACGCTGGAAGTGTTAACCACGAAGTAGTCAAAGAGTACTAGTCCGGGATAACAAAGTAAGCACTAAAAATCAAATGACATGACAGCCTGGGCGCCGCCATCGAAATTTGGAACAAGCGCTAAATGCAACGGGTTATCGAAATCGCTCAGGAGCGCATCAACAGCGGCATCGGCAATAGAGTATAAATAAATTAACACTCCGCCCCAAATATACGTGTTACGGTTTTTGCGGTAGTATGTCACGCGCTCAGTGATGCGGTCATATTCTTCGGATCCCGGGCTTTCCTTTTCGACCAAATGTTTACGGTCAAGGTAATAGTTGACCATATTCTGCGAAGTCCAAACACTCACCGCAGCCCCGAGAATTCCCATATAAACTAGGCCCGCCTTGCCAAAGTCTCGATTGAAAATCTGGCCGCCTCCCGGCAAGAGTGCCCAAAGCACTGCGGTTTTCATATCGCGATATTCGTTACTTCTGTGATTGTTGTTGTACCAAATGCCAAACGTATCGAACATGCCATAAAGGTGAATTCCGATAAGCCATGCCAGTTCCGCCTTGCGCACGTCTTCCTGTTCCATTTTCTTGTCGCTCTGCGCACGGACGCGTTCCAGGAACTCCAATCGTTTGTCGTGATAATACAGGACGCTGTCACGAGCCAATCCATTTTTGCGAGTTTCCAAAACCTTCGTTGTAAAATAGAGAACCGAATCCTGGAAGGGTTGAGCACGCTCCAACAGTCTATCCCGCTGGAAAGACCTGTTGAAAAAGATGTCGTATATCAGCAAGCCTTCAATGCCTGTCAGGAATCCGCCACGAACGTAATGCTCCGTGTAATACTGGCCGCCACCGGGGAGCAGGCTAAAGAGCATGGCGTACTTGAGGGAATTGCGCTTTGTCGGGATGTCCCATTCGTTCACGGGGAGCGTGTCGATGGCGACAATGCCCGTCTTGCCTTTGACTAGCGGAGTCGTAGAGGTTGTAAAATCCACTTCGGGAGGCTCGTCCATCGCCACTTCGTCCTCGGATTCTTCGTCCGATTCCGGTACTGGCGATTCGTTTTCGACGCGAGCGGAATCTGCCAAAGAATCTGCCCGTGCTACACTATCCACTACGTTTTTCCCTTGATTCAAACTATCGGCAAAAACCGATGCCGGTGTCTCAGCCAAAATGGGCACGCACATCAGGAGAAGTGCTATTATGGTGGATTTTAGAGTCATTTGCGGCGAATATAGAAAAACGCAAAGAAACAGGCGGGTCAACGAAATGAAAGTTATTTACTTTTTGCAACGAAAAAAAAGAATGCGTTTTTGCAAAGGGGTACGTATCTGTAATTGAAACTGTGTAAGCTGATCCCGGCACAAGGCCGGGATGACATTGCGAAGGGTAATGTGCAAGCTGATCCCGGCACAAGACCGGGATGACATTGCGAAGGGTAATGTGCAAGCTGATCCCGGCACAAGGCCGGGATGACAACGCTATGAGAACCGTTACTGGATGCTTCGCTATGCTCAGCATGACGACGCACAAAGGCAGGGATGACATTGCGAAGGCGAAAAAAAAATTTTATGTTTTTTAAAAAATGTCTGTTTTTGACAGCTAATGTTTTTAACTTATGGGTGTAATGATGAACGAAACAATCAATATCGAACACGAAATTCACGAGCTTGCCTTGAAAATCAAGGAAGAACTGATCAAGCGCGGAGAGATGATGGCAACGGCGGAATCCTGCACGGGCGGGCTTATCGCATCGAGCATCGTCAACGAACCGGGTTCTTCCGCAATTCTCAAGGGAGGGGTCGTCGCCTACCAGAACGAAGTCAAGCACGACCTGCTCGGCGTAAGCGACGAGATTCTCGCGAAATACGGTGCCGTGAGCGAACAGACCGTGAAAGCCATGGCCGAAGGCGCCCGCAAACTATTCCACTGCGAATGGGCGGTCGCCACGTCGGGAATCGCGGGCCCAACAGGCGCCGTTCCGGGAAAACCGGTCGGTACAGTATGGATGTGTGTCGCCAATAGTTTGCAAAATGAAGCCTTTTGCGAAATTTTTGCAGGAAATCGAGAACAAATCCGTGAAAAAAGCGTGTATAAGATAATGAGCAAGCTACTTTTTTTACTGAATAGCCAAAAAAGCACTTGCACAAAAGTTCACTAATTAGTATATTAACAAAAAACAAAAGAAAAACGGAGTAAAAAAATGGCCAAAAAAGCAACAACACCCACAAGCAACCTTTCCAGCGAAAAGGCAAAAGCCGTCGAAGCGGCAATCGCCCAAATCGAAAAGAACTACGGTAAAGGTTCCATTATGGCCCTCGGTCAACAGCCAGTCGAAGATATCCCGGTCATCCCGACAGGGTGTATCCAGCTGGACATGGCTCTCGGCGTAGGCGGGTTCCCCCGCGGACGCATCATCGAAATCTACGGACCGGAATCTTCCGGTAAGACGACGCTTGCCTTGCATGCGATTGCCGAAGCGCAAAAGCTTGGCGGCGTGGCAGCGTTCATCGACGCGGAACACGCTTTTGACGCGGTCTATGCCCGCAAGCTCGGCGTCGATATCGAATCGCTCCTCGTCTCGCAGCCGGATACCGGCGAGCAGGCATTGGACATCGCCGAAACGCTCGTGCGTTCTGGCGCCATCGATATCATCGTTGTCGATTCTGTGGCAGCACTCGTTCCGCAGGCTGAAATCAACGGCGAAATGGGCGACAATCATGTGGGTCTCCAGGCCCGCCTGATGTCTCAGGCGCTCCGCAAGCTCACCGGCATTCTCTCCAAGTCGAACACCTGCATGTTGTTCATCAACCAGCTCCGCATGAAGATTGGCGTGATGTTCGGCAACCCGGAAACGACGACTGGCGGTAACGCACTGAAGTTCTACGCCACGCAGCGTATCGACATCCGCCGCATCGCCGCCATCAAGAACGGCGAAGAAGTCATCGGCAACCGCACCCGCGTGAAGATTGTGAAAAACAAGGTCGCCGCACCGTTTACGCAATGCGAATTCGACATCCTGTACGGTGCAGGCATTTCACGCGAAGCGTCCATCCTCGACCTCGCCTGCGAACTGGACATCATCCAGAAGAGCGGTTCCTGGTTCAGCTACAACAACGAACGCATTGGCCAAGGCCGCGAAAACACGCGCCTGTTCTTGAAGGACAACGTCGAACTCTGCAACGAAATCGAAACCAAGATTCGCGAAAGCATGAAGGACGTGGAACTCTTCAAGCTTGGTGAAAACGATGCAGTCGATGTCGGCGACGACAGCGAAGGCGAAAGCATGCAAGACGAAGCGTAAGCCAAGATCCTCGCCTTGATTCGGCAGGCTCACCACAAGTCGCGAGGATGACAAATTAGAATTGCGAGGTCTAATAAAGCGACTTCATCACTAGACTATATCTCAAAGTGAGCAAAGCGAACGACCTCAAAGCGCAGCGGGCTCATAGCTCACAGCCTCAAATTTTCTTCCTGAAAAAACATAAACCCTGGTTCTTCCTTTTTTAGCCATTTGGGAAGCGCCGGGGTTTTCTTTTTATGCTTGCGTTACGGAACTTTAACCATAAAAAACAACGGATATGTCATAAATTTATCTATATTCAAAATATATGATTCAAGACATAAAATTAACAGCTGTCGTTGTCTGCATTGCGGCAATTTCGCTGATGGCGCAAAGCGACAAGCAAAAAGTTTGCCCACGTCTTTTAACGAACGCCCCCATGATCGTGAACATCGAAGGCCGGTTCGTCAACGAACAGAAAAACAGGACTAGCGCATCCATCGAATGGAGACACCACAACGAAACCCTCGACACGTTTTTTGTAAACCTTTACGACAGCCCCTCGTTCACGTTCATTACAGCGGGCAGCTACCGCTACATGCTCATCGGAGAATCTAAGGTCAAGCGCCAACTCGGCTTGCACCACCTCAAAGAAAAAATCGGAAAGACTCCTCTAAGACTCGACGACCTGGAACTCCTGGCGAACGGATTTTTCAAGTGCCCTGATTCGACAAGACTGAGTATGCCGAACAGTATTCTTGCGACAGCGTACTCCAACATGTGGTGGAGCCTCGTCACCGACTCGCTTCCGAATCCGGAAAAGGTTGTAATGCACGGAGCATCCAAGAATCGCTATTTCACCATTTCGAACTGGAAATCCTACGCAGGCGAACTACTGCCTACACTCGTGAATGTCGCAAGCGGCGACTACGGCGGAAACCTCTGGATTCGCTCTGCCTACCCGGCGCAGGCCCTGGAGGCGGACCCGCTACGCAAGTTGGAGAAGCCCAAGATTCTGTTCCCGGTTCCCAAACTATTCAGAAAAATTACTGCTATGGAAGGGGAAAGAAAAATACCCCTTATACTCAAGCTGAATAAGCAACTGTTGGGCGAATGACCCATTGTAGAAACGCTTTTTATCGCGGCTCCACATGCCGGCCTTGACCACGAAATTGCGAAGTCCGTCCTTCCACGAGATATGCGCGCCGAGAAGGCCCATTCTGTAGCTTAACGATTCCTTCTTGACGCTACCGCCACTGCGCAAGAGCCCCGTCTTGAGATACAGGCATTCATACACTGCGGCTACATGTTCGGTCAACGGCAGGCGTCCGAAGCTCTGGATTTCGACGATGTAATCTCGGCTAAATACAGGGATATTACGTTCGTAATCGTAGCTCTTCCCTTCGAAATCCGTGCTGATGTCGGTGAGCACGTAATGGGCGCCAAGCCCGATAAGGCCCCCATGCGGAAGACTAAAGCTTAGTTCCAAGTTGATATCAAAGAGCTGGACATAGTCAAAATCCGAATCCCCGATGTTTTCAAAGATGTAATCGGAATTCCAGGATTCAGCGATGTGCCCGCCACCCTTGACATCTGCATTGACCATCTCCAGGTTCGACTTGAAGTAGAAGTAGCTCTCATAGGTAAAGCCGACCTCGATTTGTGGATTCACCTTGAAAGGCCTAATCCCAAGCCCGGCACGGAATCCTCCATAAAACGGGGAAAGCTCGAGAGATCCGTCCATCTTGAGGTACGATGACAAGTTACCGATCGGGTCCCCGTAATTCAGTGGAGACAGAGGTTCAAGCCACGTATAGCGCATACCGACTGACGCCTGCGGTACCCATTGCCCCCAGACAATCGGCGTATTCACCATTCCGCCCCAAGAAAGGTTCGGTCCATAGCGGAACCCAACCAAATTAGACTGGTCAACACTTATCACGCCGAAGCACAAAGAGCCCAAAAGCGCCACATTAAGTAAAATAATTTTAAACAAATCATTAATCTTATTCATTTCAGTGTAAAATCTAAAAATTATTTAGCTACTTGCTCAATAAATTCTTATTTTGAGGTCATCAAATACAAGGAGATCCAATGAAATTTTCACATCTGTGCGCTATATCCTTTGGTGCACTCATGCTCTTTGGATGTACGAACAACAAGTATTCTTCCCCTGTGCTGATTGAACGCGGCGTAGGCCAGAACGAATACGAACGCGAGTACTTCATTTCCAAGGAAAGCATGGGCATCGACAAGCACTTGCAGAACACCTTCAAGCAAGGCTACATCGAAGAAGGCATGACTACCGACATGGTAAACCTTCTGTGGGGCCCACCCGATATAGAAAAGTCCGATGGTCTTATCTGGGAATACTACACCCGCGAAGAAAAGCTCATCACTCGCTTGTTCTGGAAGTACCCGGAACAGGCCCGTTTGAAAGGCTACGAAGCTGAAAAGGTCCTCGACAAGATCGAAGGTGACCGCTACGGTGGCTCTCCTCCGCCGACCTCCAGCCGTTCGAGCAACTACGATCACTAGTTTGCTGAGTGCATAGTTCTGAGTTACTAGGGCGACTTCGTCGCAGTTAAGAGTTTTGAGTTACTAGAGATGTTCTTATAGCAATCACTAGTAACTTCTAACTATTAACTAGTAACTAGTAACTACTAACTACCAACTAGTAACTAAACAAAACTGCCCCCCTTGGTTTAACCGCCGAGGGGCGTTTTTTTTAATACGGGGTGACATTCGCAAAAGGATTTTCTACATTTACGCGCGTTAAATTTTAAAACAACTCAAGGAGTTAATTATGCGTCAGTATATCATTGCTGGTAACTGGAAGATGAACAAGACGGTGAGCGAATCCGTTCAGCTCGCCAAGGATATTGTGGAAGCTGTCAAGGACGTGAAAAAGACCGAAGTGGTCATTGCCCCGACTTATCTCGCCGCCGCCAAGGTTGCCGACGTCATCAAGGGTACGAATGTGAAGCTCGCTATCCAGGACATCCACTGGAAGGACCAGGGCGCATACACCGGTAAGGTTTCCATCGACATGGTCAAGGAAATCGGTGCCGAATATGTGATTATCGGCCACTCCGAACAGCGTCAGTACTTCCACGAAACGGAAGAAACGGTGAACCTCAAGGTCAAGAAGACTCTCGAAGCCGGTCTCAAGCCGATTATCTGCATTGGCGAAACTCTCGACCAGCGTCAGGGTGGCATCCTCAAGGAAGTGATTGGCCTCCAGGTCAAGGGCGCTTTCAAGGACGTTTCTGCCGAAGACGCCGCCAAGTGCGTTCTCGCATACGAACCGGTTTGGGCAATCGGCACTGGCGTTACCGCTACCGACGAACAGGCTGAAGAAACTCAGGCCTACGTCCGCTCCGTTGTCAAGGAAATCTACGGCGAAGCTGTTGCAGAAGGCATGCGCATCCAGTACGGTGGCTCCATGAAGGGCGCCAACGCTGCCGGCCTCCTCGCTCAGAAGGACATCGACGGTGGTCTTATCGGTGGTGCAGGCCTCAAGGCTAACACCTTTATGGAAATCATTGCCGCTGCCGAAGCCAAGTAACATTTAACGAAAGGAACATCACAAATGGCAACTCTCTTTTGGGTATTGATCGTCCTCCACGTGTTTCTCTGCCTTTTCCTCTCCCTCCTCGTTCTCGTGCAGAACGACAAGATGGGCGGCCTGGCAGGGCTCGGTGGCATGACTTCGCAATCAGCATTCTCCACCGCCGGCGCAGCGACTTTCATCCAGAAGCTGACCCGTGTCGTTGCTGTGATTTTCTTCATCGTGGTTTTCGCTCTCGGCCTCATCACGGCTAAGCAGGACCAGGTGGTTGAACAATCCACCATGCAGAAGGCAACTAGCCAAAACGCAGCCGAACAGGCTCCGGAAGTTCCGGCTCTCCCGGCAACGTTCAACGCTCCGGCTACCGAAGCTCCGGCTGCAGACGTCAAGGCTGATGCAGCTCCTGCTGCCGAAACTCCGGCCGCACCTGCAACCGAAATGAAGGCAGAAGAACCTGCAGCCCCGGCCCCAGAAGCCGCTCCGGCAGCAGCTCCGAAGGCAAAGAAGAAAGCCGCGAAGTAACGATTTAGGTCGCTCGTTTGTTCGAGCAGTCTGACCGCATTCAGAAGTCCGCCCTTGTTGGGGCGGACTTTAATGTTTAAACAAAGTAATAGACGTTGGTACCAACGGAGCCCTAGTCCAGAAAATCAAGTACACCGTAGAACAGGATGGCAAGGAGGGCTTTCAAAACCATTTCACGATTGGTCTTGGAGCTCACTTTTGGTAAGGGTTGCTAAATTTTAGTTATTGGTTATTAGTCGCCGGTCATTAGTCGTTTGTTAGGACTAGCAGCTATTTTTCAGAGGTTTTTATGCAGAACACACTCGTTTCTCCTGTTGGAATTTTGGGCTTTGGCGTTGAAGGCCAGAGCACGTTGCGTTACCTTTTCCGCGAAGGCGTCAAGGACATTGTCGTGATGGACAAGAATCCGGTGACATTGCCGGAAGCGCCCGCTGGCGTGAACGTCAAGGTTTGCAGTGGCGAAAACTACATGGACGGGCTCAAGGATTGCGTGACGGTGGTGCGTTCGGCAGGCGTTTATCCGATGAGCAAGGAACTGTTCCAGTTCCAGATGAACGGTGGCCTCATGACGAGCCAGATTCAGTTGTTTTTGGAACAAACTCGTTCTGCGAAAGTGGTCGGCGTGACGGGAACGCTCGGAAAGGGCTCTACCGTAAGCATGATTAGCCACATTTTAGACAAGTGCGGCAAGGCAAACGCCATTGGCGGAAACTTTGGCGTACCGGCACTGGACTTGCTCGAAGACGAAACTCCGGATCGCATTAGCATTTTGGAGCTTTCGAGTTTTCAGTTGATGACTTTGTCCGTATCGCCGGACGTAGGCGTTGTTCTGCGCGTTTCGACGGAACATTTGGACTGGCACAAGAGCGTTGAAGAATACCGTGATGCCAAGGCCAACCTGGTGCGTTGGCAAAAGCGTGACAGTGCATGCGTTTATCTGAAAGATGCCGAACCGACAGCAAAGATTGCCGCAGAAAGCCCGGCCAAGACAAAGTATGCCGTTAGTTTGGCAGACGGCGCCAGCACTGGCAACGGCGATGCCGTGATTGATGGCGCAACGCTTACGATTGGCGGCAACACGCTATACCTCGCCGACTGCAAGGTGCGCGGCATTTACCAGCTCGAAAACATGGCGGCAGCAACGCTCGCCTGCAAAGCTCTCGGCATTGGAGTTGCCGAAGCGTTCGAAGCGCTCAAGAGTTACGAAACTCTCCCCTTCCGCATGGAATTCAAGGGCGAAAAAAACGGCATCGAATTTTACAACGACAGCTACGCCACCCGGCCCGACGCGACGATTGCGGCAACCGCAAGCATGAAACGCCCGTTCGCCTTGATTCTCGGCGGCTCCGAAAAGAATGCCGATTTCACGGAACTTTCAGCTATTCTCGTGAAAGAGCGCCCGAACTTGAAGCGCGTAGCACTGATCGGTGCCACCGCCGAGCGCATGCTCGCCGATTTGAAAAAGGCTGGCGTGGATGAAGCGGGAATCAAGACCGGCATATTCCCCACGCTCGAAGAAGCTTTTGCAGACAGCCTAAACATTGGCGAAGGCGGAACGATAATCATGAGCCCCGCATGCGCAAGTTTCGGGCTGTTCAAGAATTATAAGGTTCGCGGACAAGTATTCGACAAGCTGGTTGCTGAGGTATGAGGTCGCGCCTGCGGCGCTTTGGGCTATGGGCTCGGGGGCACACAGCCCCCTTTGAGCAAAATTTTGAAAAAAAATGTGCGAAGCCCCCTTTACAAGATCGATCATTTAAACTAAATTTGAGCCGTTCCGCTGAGGACTACGCGGTCGTGGTGGAATTGGTAGACACGCTAGCTTGAGGTGCTAGTGGGAGCGATCTCATGACAGTTCAAGTCTGTCCGACCGCAGAAAAAGACTCGATGAAAATCGAGTCTTTTTTGTTTCTCGCATGGAATCGAGCATAAAATCCACTCTATAAAAAAGGAACCCCGATAATTTCCCGAGGTTCCTTGGTATGATTTACGAAATGCCGATTACTTAACGACAACAAAACCCTTCTCGAAAGCGCCTTCGCCTAAGCG
>JAGCPZ010000043.1 GCA_017965445.1 Fibrobacter sp.
CCTCCCGCTCGGTGCAGAATCTACGTTCAACACTGCTTTGTACGCAAAGGCTTTGCTCGAAATGATGGGCATTGAAGAAGCTCTCGGCGACAAGGAAGCCGTTGAAATGTACAAGGGCTGGTACGAAGATGTCAAGAAGGCATTCAACGACAGCGCTTGGGACGGCAAGTGGTGGACTCGTTGGTTCGACAAGGACGGCAACGGCTACGGCGTTTCCTCTGCCAAGTACGGCAAGATTTACTGCAACGGCCAGTCTTGGCCGGTCATCTCCGGCATTGCATTCGGCGACCGCGCTGTGCAGGGCATGGACAGTTTGAACAAGCTCCTCAACACCAAGTACGGTGTGAAGAGCTCTACTCCGGGTTACCGTGGCTTTGAACCGGCTGTTGGTGGCATCTCCACCTATCCTCCTGGAGCAAAGGAAAACGGCGGTATCTTCCTCCACACGAACCCGTGGGTGATGATTGCCGAAACGATTCTCGGCCGTGGCGACAAGGCTTTCGAATACTACTGCCAGATTAACCCGGCTTCCAAGAACGGCATCCTCGATATCTTCGAATCTGAACCGTATTGCTATCCGCAGAACATCCTCGGTGACGAACACAAGCAGTTCGGTATGGGCCGTAACGCATGGCTCTCCGGTACGAGCTCCTGGACGTACCAGGCTGCAACGCAGTTCATCATCGGTATCCGTGCAAGCTTCGACGGCCTCGTTGTCGATCCTTGCATCCCGAGCGCATGGGCTGGCTTCGAAGCTACCCGTAAGTTCCGCGGTGCTACCTACCAGATTACCGTGAAGAACCCGAACCATGTCTGCAAGGGTGTGGCAAAGATGGTTGTTGACGGCAAGGAAATCGATTCCAATGTCGCACCGGTGTTTACGAAGGGTATCCACAAGGTCGAAGTGACATTGGGTTAAGAAACACATATAGCCGTCGCGATAGTTCGTCAATCTCGCCCTCACGTAGGAAACTACGCTACGGGCGATCTTTCCTGCTCTCGCTAGGCTCTCTGTGTTTCTTGAATGAGAAGATTCGTTCTAATCCAAATTCGGAATTTAAAAGTCCGCTTCTTGTGAAGCGGACTTTTTCTTTTATTTGTATTTATATTTAAGGCGTGATATTTAATCGGTTGAAAATTCTGTTGTTGAGCTTCTCTCTCGTCTGGTTGGCAGGGTGTGCAACCCGACCGCCTTCTGCGGCAATATTTATGATGACGGAGAAAAAGCAGGTGGCTTCTCAGGATTCTTCTACTTCGAAAGGTGTGGGCGGAGCAAGCCTTATCGGTTTGGTTAATCTTAAAGAGAATCCCTATGAAATAAACAAAGAATGGAATGTGAATGTCGCCATGCAGAATGGCTATAGGAATGGCTATTTTGCGTATGGTTTTGGTTTTCAATTATTGAATCCTTATGCTTATATCGGTTTTGCTTCGGAGCATTTTGGTGCTATAGCATGGTCAAATATATTCCCGTTGATGAGTCTATTCGATGAGCCGAATGATATGGAAAGTGACCTTTTTGAAAACAGCATGGGCTTTGGAGTTAGTTTTGTAGAGCAATTTGATTTGAACAATGGAAAAAAAATCGGGTTGACTCAGCATTTTTCGCGCACGGCGGCGGCCTACACAGCGCATAGCGGCGGTTTCCCGGCGAATTGGCCTTCAGTCTTCTATTACTATGAATTCGGTGGTGGGGGATACGTGACTATTCCCTTGCGGGAGAATGCTTTGGGCATAGAACTTCGCTACAGCCGTAATCTTACCTATAAAGCCAATCAACTGTCTCTTGTACTCAGCTTGATTAGTTAGCATGGACTTTGATTAGGGACTGTAATTTCGTTGTTTCGTTTTTTTTTGTATATATAACGTATGGCAGCGTCTTTTAGAAATTATTTGGGTAAGTTTGCGCTTATGGCTACATCGGTGTTGTGGGCAAGTTGCAGCGACGCCGATAAGAATGCGGATAAATCTCCGGAACAGGAACACGCAAAAATCGAATATCCGGAAGATTCAAAAAAAGCTGTTGATGACAAATCCAGTGTCACATCTCATGAAAAACAAAAATTTCATGATAATGTTTATGATCTGCATAACGAGCCTCCAAATAGAGATTACAGGTTTGATCAAACTCAATTTAATGCAAATAGTGTTGAAATAAAAGTATCAAGAGCTGTTCTAATTGATGATAGCCTCTATAACAATGATGTAGAGAAAATTGCCAATACTCTTCGTGAAAAAACAAAAGATTTGTTTAAAACTTATGATTCATTTTACAAGAAGGATGTTCACGAACAATGGAGCCATCTTTTTTTAACTTTAGACATTTTCATAAATGAAAATGGTTCTGTTGATAAGGTCGAATTTGATAAAGTTGATAATAAAGTAAGCAAAAGCTTTGAAAAGAAAATTGTGGAACATCTGAAACGGACTCGTTTTAAAGGTGTTGGTAAAAACATTGTTTCACTATCATTGGACTTTTATCATGATAGACTTGCTGGGATTCTTGACGGCTCTCCAGCGGTGCCTATGATCCGCGCAAAAGGTGATGTAAGCATTCCAATGGGTGACGAATTAAAATTATCAGACGGGGTTATATATGATAAAGCCCCGATTTTAAAGGTCATTCGCCAACGGATACCAGGATTGCGTCACATTTATAACAAACATTTAATCAGAAATCGTGCAAAATCATGCCAAAAGAATAATCAAGACAATGTCGATCCTGATTTTAACGGAACTATAGTTTTTCAGTTGAACATTGATGCAGACGGCTCCGTCAAAAAAATTGAAATTCAATCTTCGAATACCGGCAATAAGGATTTTGATGACGAAGTCAAGAGAGCTATAAGCCGTTGGATATTCCCGAAGTTGAAATCAGGCGATGTCGTCACATTCCCGATAACATTCTTTAAAAATGTTTCACAGTATAAGATTACGACATCCTATAAGATAACGACTTATCCCGAGATTCTCTTCTAGCTATATTTTATGCAACCTTAAATTACATTTTCATGAAACTCAATCCGAAAATTTCATTTGTTCTTGTTTGCTTGATTTTTCTTGTCGGTTGTGCAACGCATCCGCCTTCAGCAGTTGCTTTCATGACAAGCAAGAAACAGACAACGCCTCAAGACACTCTTAAAACAAATGTTCAAGTGGGAATAAGTCTTTTAACGTTGGGCACGATAAATGCCGAACAAACAAACAACAACCATAGTATCGATGACGAACTGAATGCAGAATTTATTATACAAGCAAGTTTAAGATATGGCTATTTGGCTTATGGTTTTGGGTTTCAAGTACAATGTCCTTTTGGATACATCGGTTTTGCATCCGAGCACTTTGGAACAATGCTTTGGTCCAATATATTCCCTTTAATGTCTCTTTTTGAAAAATTGGGTGATAAGAATTCCAATTTATTCAGCAAAAGCATAGGTTTCGGAGCAAGCGTCATCGAGCAATTCAAAGTGGGCAAAGAAACAACATTGGGACTGACGCAACATATTTCAAGGACCCTCGCTCCATTTACGGAGAATCGGGGTGATTTTGATTTCACATCAAGCCGTTTAACCAGTTCATACTACTATGAATATGGTGGTGGAGTGTACCTTTCATTCCCAATAAGTAATCAAACTGTAGGCATCGAAACCCGCTATAGCCGAAACTATACCTATAAAGCAAACCAATTGTCACTAATGGTGGATTTTATAATGTAATCCGAGAGATAGACTAGTTGCTCATTTCCCTAGCGAGTTCGATGAGCGTCTGCACACCAAATCCAGTGGCACCGAATTCTGTGTATTTCCATGCTTTGCTGACAAACGCTGTGCCTGCGATATCCCAGTGCGTCCAAGCTGTATTTTCGGGCACAAACTCTTGCAAGAATAGCGCCGCGGCAATGGCACCGGCATCGCTCCCTGTATTTTTGAGGTCAGCGAAGTTACCTTTCAGCGCATCAGCGTATTCTTCTTCGAGGGGCATGCTCCAGAATTTTTCACAACAGGCTTCACCGCAGTTGATAACCTTGAGGCCAAGGTCGTCATCGTTGCTGAAGAATCCGGCAACGGCATAGCCCAATGCACGAACCATGGCGCCCGTGAGCGTTGCGATATCGACGATGTGCGTTGCACCGATGAGGCCAGCTTCGGCAAGTCCATCGCTAAGCACAAGGCGGCCTTCGGCGTCCGTATTATCGACCATGACGGTCTTTCCGTTCTTGGCCTTGAAGATGTCGCCCGGCAATACGGACTTGTTGCCAATAGCATTTTCGGCGAGGCAGCAGACTGCGCTCACCTTGATGGGGAGTTCCAATGTCGCGATAGCCTGGATGGCGGCAAGTACAGTGGCTGCGCCACTCATGTCGCTTATCATTTCGGGCATGGATTTAGGCGGCTTGAGGCAGAGACCGCCCGTGTCAAACGTGAGGCCCTTGCCGACAAGCACCAGGTGGTCGCTGGAACTGCGGGCGTTCGCATCCTTCGTCTTTGTCCCACGGACAGATTTTGTGCCGTCGTAGCTGAGCGTAATCATGAACGGCTCATGAGAACTGCCCTTGCCAACAGTCACAAGTCCCATGAAGCCTTCCTTTTCTAGTTGCTTCATGTTACGAACTTTAATAGAAAGTCCCGGAGTGTATTTCGCAATGGTGTTCGCGTTTTCGACAAACTCCGCAGGCGTGAGGTCGCTGGAACACGTATTGATGAGATTCTTCGCAAGAACAACCGCTTTCTGTTCAACGGCCACATCCTTTGCGATTTTCTTAAATTCGTTTGCCTGTTCGCCGGCAACAATTTCGAACGTGACCTGGAAAGCATCCTTCTGCTTGCTCTTGTAGGCGTCAAACTTGTAGTCTGCATAGTGGAGGCCGTGCAAAACGCTCTTGAACTGCTCCGGTGCAGCATCGGCCAGCATAATGGAAACCATCGGAATCTGGCGCTTGCTCGCTTTTTTGGCCAGACGGTAGGCTGCCATGCGCAAGTGGTCGAGGGCAGAGAGCCCGCGTTCCTTCGCCGCATCCACAAAAATCGTAGGTTGGTTGTCAATTTCCAAATATTCGAGATCTTCGAACGGTCCGTTTTCCATACCGTTCAAAACGGATTCTACTTGTTTTTCAGCGTTTTCTGAAAGTACATCAGAAAACTGAACGGATTTTTTTACGAAAAAGAGGGCACTGGCATTGGCTTTGCCCGAAGCGGATTGAACAATATTAATCTTCATATACGCCTAATCTAGTATTTTATTGCATACTTGCGTGTATTTTGTATTGGTTTTTGGAATATAAAAATACTATAATAGTGTATGAATTACATCGGAGGATTATTATGAATCTGAAATACACCGGAATTTTAACAGCACTTGCAATTTCTGCCGTAATGGCTCAAGACGCAACTCCAGCCGCAGAAGCGGCCGCCGCTCCAGCAGCACAAGAAACAATGGATGCAAAGTTCGCCAACGTCGAACAGGAACTTGCTCCAGAAAACATGTTTGCTCAGCCCGCCGCAGTCCGTGGCGCAGACGCGGCAAAACCTGTCTCCAAAAAATCATCAAAGAAATTCGTTTACCGTCCAGTCTATTCGCAAAGCGAAGTTGAACATCACGGACGCCCGGTAAAAACGGTCTATGTCTCCGAAAAGCCAACAGCACAAAGCATGGACATGGACCAGCTTCGTGGATTTATCCCTTGGAACTTCACGTTCGGTCTCCAGGGCTTTGTCGGTAGCAATTTCCTTTCGGGCGACAACGGCCGTTACGAGTATGACCGCTATTACGGCTTAATCTGGAGCGTCGGTGCCTTTGCGCTTTTCCCGTTGGATGAATACAACATGGCTTTCAAGACAGGCGTGTTGTTTGAACACGACAAGGTAAGCAACAGCTATAACGATGTATTCAACGAAAAGTTCGGTGAATACCGAGTGTCGTTCAGCCAGTACCGCATCTGCGTGCCACTCCTCCTCTCCTTGAAGAGCGCCAAATCGAATTTGTACTTTGACGTCGGTGTCCAGCCCGCATTCTCCGTTTCTGACAAGATTAAAGTCAGGTCTTCTGACAAATCCACAAGCTTTAACGAAGACATGATGGAAGAAGAATATCGCCAAGGTATGGACTGGTCGATTGTACTTGGTTTCGGCATCCGCGCAAACCGTTATGTCGGCTTCGATGCCCGCTTCAGCTGGGGTCTCAACAACCAGTATGACAACTACAACAAGTGGCCAATCAACAACCTTTCTGCTAAGTCGATTACAGTCGGCGCTACATTCTACGCTTTCTAGTACAACATGATTCTTTCTATTGCGGCTATCGTCGTAGGCCTTGTTCTTCTGGTCTGGAGTGCAGACCGCTTTGTAGATGGGGCTGTCGGCGTAGCCCAATTTTTTGGCATGAGCACCTTCCTTATCGGAATGGTGATTGTGGGCTTTGGAACATCGGCACCAGAAATGGTCGTTTCGATTTTGTCCGCAATGAACAATTCACCGCAACTTGCGCTCGGCAATGCTTACGGTTCGAATATCGCAAACATCGCGCTGATTCTTGGTGCGACAGCGCTTATAACGCCGCTTGTCGTCAAGAAGCAGGCAATGACGCGTGACATTCCGATTCTCATTCTAACGACCATTTTGACCGTCCTTCTGCTCAAGGATGGCAACGTTTCGTTTGCAGACGGAATGGCGCTGTTGATTGCATTCATTGTCATCATGACATTCAATATTTTGAGCGAATTGAATGCAAAACGCAAGCGTAAAAAAGATGGCGTTAAAGACGAATCGGATTCCGATTTCGAGACTACCGAAAAAGTTTCCATCGCCAAGTCCATCTTGCTTTTGATTGTTGGCCTTGGATTATTGGTGGTGAGTTCACGGATGCTTGTGTGGGGCGCTATCAACGTGGCTTTGGCTCTCGGCGTGAGCGACCTGCTGATTGGGCTAACCATTGTAGCTGTAGGCACGTCACTGCCGGAACTGGCAAGTTCAATCGCCGCAGCACGTCGTGGTGAAAACGACTTGGCCGTCGGAAATATCATCGGTTCGAACATTTTCAACACGCTTACCGTCGTCGGTCTTGCGGCAGTCATTGCTCCAATCAAGGCGATGGATCCCGAAGTGTTGAGTCGCGATTTGCCGATAATGTCGGCGTTGACGCTCCTGTTATTCCTTATCTGCATTCCGTTCAAGAAAAAGAACGGTAAGCGAATAGGCGGGTTTGGACGATTAGGCGGAGCGCTATTCTTAAGCCTCTATGTCGGCTATCTCGTGCTGCTCGGCATCCAGACAGTTTAATCAATTAAAGTCATCCTGGAGGCACTGAGTGCCGATAGAAACCATTATTTCTAGTATATACGTTTGGAATGAAGAATCCAATCATTTCTTGAGTTGCGCTCGATTTGACTGGATCCTTCACATTCGTTCAGGATGACGAGTGTGTTGGCGCCCAGTGACGTGCGGATTAATTCCCAAACGTCCAGACGATGCCGTAGGCGAATCGCAAGCCTTCCGGCGTGTAGCCCGATTCCGGCATGTAAATGCTGTGGTTGAAGTTCTCGATGCGGTTGTAAAGTTCGAACGAAAGAATCTGCATACGAGCTTCGAAATCCATTGCAAGGTATTTCTTAAGCTGGACGAGTTCCGGTTCGCCTTTTTCGTTAATGGTGCAGTCATAGCGGTTGTTGAACCACTGGAAATCCACGCGTACGCTTACACCGAGCCTATCTTTGACAAAACGGTTCTGCCAATGGATACTTCCTTTGTAGTAAAGCGATGGCGTGTCGATAAGCTTTGTGCGAGTAATCTTTTGACCACGTTCCAAATAGAATTTCCAGTTTCCGAGGCGGAACCCCACCTGCATAAGCCAATCGAGCGTGTGGGCATGATCCAAGTTCTCGTAGCGGAACGCCGACTTGACAGAATCAGCAACATCTGCGTAAGTCGTATCAAACAACTCATCGTAAGTATAAGTCGTATCCAGCCCGCCTTTGACAGCCCAGCTAGGCTTAATCAAGTTATTTGCATGTTCGTAACGCAGACCGAGTCCGTAAAAGACATCCCGCTTTTGCCATACGATGTTTGCCGTTGCGCGGTCGCGAACTTCGTGCTTGAGGTCTTCGTTAGGGAACGCGATTCTGCCAGTCTCGACAAGCTTGATGTGATTTACGTCGGGGAACTTGTTGTCATGGCGGTAAGAAGCGCTTGCCATCAAATGATAGGGGAGGAGGTACGTTCCGTCAACAGAAAAAGCCGGTGCGAAATCAACGGTATTCAAAAGCGAACTGTTGCGCTGTAATCCGGCCTGGACGCGGAACAAGGCCTTGCCGAACAACGTGTCCGAAACTTCGGCATAACCGATTTCGCGGTCCTGGTAATACTCCCTCTTTTTCTTGTCGTTTCCTGTCTCTTCGGTGTTCAAGAATTCGTATTCAAAGTGAATTTTCGGATTCAGGAACATGTTGTAACGGGCGTCAAAACTTCCAAGAATCGTTTCGTAGTTGCGAACCTTACTCGTATCGTAGTAATTGACTTTAACAATCGGCACGTCATCTTCGTTGTAAGTCGTATCCAGATCGTTCCTAATTCTGGAAAGTCCCCGCAAGTCCATCTCATGGTTGCCGTAATGGATTTCCGTACCGAGAGTCAAACCCTTGACAGGGTAGAACTCGACGCCACCGCCATAAGTACGCGTTTCGATGATGATTCTATACGGATCAGTCTGGAATTTGCGAACCGTCGGGTCAAGCGTATCGAGCAAAACCTTGTGCGTCGTATTGTCCGCATTGTCAAGACTCAAATAGTTTATCTTGAAGAAAGCCTTGCCAAACCCGAATCGCCACGTCACGATAGGTTGAAGATGCATGCTGTTCATGGCTATGTTTCGTCCGCCAAACGGAATTTCCGTAGAGTCGCGTCCCAAGGCAAAGAAGGGGGAGTGCGTCACAGGCTGGTATTCATAAGGCTTCGAAAGCATGTCGGAATGGCTAGAAACGCCAAGGTCTAGCGTAACCGAGTCCGTCACAAGGCGGCGGAATTCAAGGCGAAGCGCGTTCCCTTCAAATGCGCCACGTTCCCAGTTGATGTCCGTGATTGGCGTATCGACAGGAATCCCATGGCGCTCTTCAAAGAGAATACCGTTTTCGCCATTCAAGGCGAGCGTCGATGCGTCATAGCTCAAACGGGTCGTGTAAATTCCGGCAAGCTTGCTGGGATAGCGTTTGCTGAGCGTACCAATTCCAAGGGACCTCATGTGAAGTTCCGGACTGCCCAAGATGGACGTGCCGAGCACCCATTCCGATTTTTGCCCGGAAACATCGTATGTACGCTGCATCACCTCGCGTAACGGAATAACCCAACGCCCCGCATCAGTCTCTCTCGGAGCCGGGTCGGGGCCGTTGACCGTCTCAAAAATGGAATCCTGTGGAGTCGGGAGCGTATAACGCTTGGCATGGAGAACATCGCCAAAAACGCTGGAGGCCAGCATCCAAACAAGAACGATTAATAAATATCCTCGATTCATTAGAACCATTCCGCACGAGATTTTTCGCGTCTTTCGCGAAGCGCCTGTACGACAGTGTATGGCATTTTCATACAACCTGGGGGGTAAGTCCCGTTTTCGGTATGGAAGTCCGAACCGCCAGTACCCACAAGTCCGAACCTCTGTGCCATTTCCTTGTATTTACGGCCTACGGCACCTTTCTGCGCCGGGCTATATACTTCCATGCCCTGAATGCCCCATTCCACCATACTTTCGATGAACTGGTCGCTGAGCCCGGATTTGTACGGGTGGGCGAGGACGGCAATACCGCCGGCATTTTCGATAAGCCTGATAGTCTCCTGCGGATTGAGGCCCTTTTTTTCGACAAAGGCGATGCAGCCGTCACCGAGGTATTTCGTGAACGCCTCCGAAAAATTCGAAATGTATTCCTCATCGACAAGCGACATGGCGATATGCGGACGCCCGATGATTTTACCCTTGCAGTACGAATGCACCTTTTCGAACGTAATGCCGATACCGAGCGCATTAAGTTTCTTGATAATCGCCTTCACGCGTGCAATGCGCTGCTTCGCGAAATCCTCAAGTTCCATGTTCAGGGCGAGATTCGTCGGATCGCAGAAATAGCCCAGAATGTGAATGTCCTTGCCCTGCCACACCGCAGAAATCTCGATACCCGGAATAATTTCGAGCCCGATTTCCTTGGCAGGTTCTTCGGCGAGCTTGTAACTGTCCAGATTGTCGTGGTCCGTGATTGAAATGCACCGCAAGCCCTTGCGTTTGCAGAGCGTGAGCAGTTCATCGACAGCGAGCGTCCCGTCGGAAAGTTTCGTATGCAGATGCAAGTCCGCATAACCGCCGCTTTCGGTAATGATTGTCGAAGAAATTCTCTGCATGACTAGTCCTTAGGCTCCTTCACAAAATAACGAGCCATCATCCTTGCCGGAGAAATGGTCTTGAGCGGATGGAGACTGACATTCAGGAACGGGTATTCCTTGGCGCAGTCGAAACCAACGCGTAACGCGGCTCCGCTAGCCAGGGCGAGATACAGAAATTGCGGTTTGAACGGACCAAGATAGACGCAGGCGACAGGTGAATACGCTTTTACCTGGTATTCAAGCCTTTCGAAAAGGGGTTCCCCATAGCGGCATCCTTTATCGGTATAGTAAGACGCCGTCGCCTTTTTCTTCTCCAAAAGAATCTCTAAATCGCCATGAGCAATGAACAAGATGGTCTTGAGACTCTCTTCTGGGAGTTCGTCAAGAATAGTCTTTGCGATTTTCTTGTCTTCCGGTAAAAAGAATACTGTTTTTTCGTGATCTTGCAACGATTTGGGGAATGAAAACGACTTGGTGCCTTTGCTTTTTCCCACTTTCGACCTGAACCACCTATACAAAAGTGGCTTGCAGAATAACCGCATCGGGAAAAATTTTTTGCCATCGGCAAAACACGATGATGAAAACAAAGGTGCTCCTAATTTTTATTTCGACAAAAATATATTAAATTTGCGCCATGCCCAAACAAAAGTTCTATGCAGTAAAAAGCGAAAATGAAAAAAAAATCGTAACAACGTGGACAGAATGCGAAAAATTGACCCACGGCGTCAAGGGAGTGCTGTTCAAGTCCTTCGCTTCCCGTGAAGAAGCGCAAGCGTGGCTCGACGGAATGGAGGCTCCTGCGCCTGATGGGATTCGTGTATTTGTCGATGGTTCGTTTTCGCCAGGATTTGGCCCTGCGGGTTGGGCTTTTGTTGTAACTGAAGACGGCAAGGAACTTGCCCGCGGTTCGGGAATCACGGCATTCGATGCAGAAAGCCGCAATATCGATGGTGAAGTGATGGCCTCGTTCCAAGCGATGAGATGGTTGGACGCTCACGACATGACGGGCGTCATTTGCCATGACTACGAGGGAATCGCTCGTTGGGCAAAAGGCGAATGGCAGGCAAAGAGCAATATCGCGAAGATGTACGTTGCTGCCGCAAAGCCTTACCTTCACAGGGTCCAGTTCGAAAAGGTCGCCGCCCACACCGGCGTCAAGTGGAACGAACTTGTAGATAAACTAGCGAAAGAAGCCATCGCAAAAGCGAAGAAAAGTGGTTAGTAAGCAGTGGTTAGAAACAGGAATGTAAAAGGACCGTTCTAATAGCAATCCTAACCACAAACCATCGTCATCCCGAGAAGCGAAGCGACGAGGGATCCAGTGAAGGATAGTGGTTAGTAAACAGTATGCAGTAGACTGTAGGCGGTAGGACGTTTTAGTAGCGCACTCGTCTAGTACCGTATGCTTGTTCTTCGAATCATATCATGTTTTTTGCCGCTGTCCTTAGTATTTAACTTTGATAACGGCAATTGAGCTTCGAAAATTAAGCCGAATAGAAAGTGGTTGATTAAACCCCAGCGCTTGCGATTTGAAAACGGATCGTCAAAATGAACACCCTTCACAATCCATTGGAATTTGGGAGAAAGATAGAGTATGTCGCCCAAAGGGAGCTTTTTGACTATCTGAGCGCTTCCTAGGAATGACGTGTTGTTTGTCGTATCATTATCAAAGCAGAATGATGTAAATCCAATGCCTCCCATGACATCGACCCTGAATTTGTCGAAATCAAAAGCGTATCCCAAGAATAAATCAAAACTGGGAGACATATTTTTTGCAATGAAAAGGTCGTTCTGGAATTGTATAACGAAATTGCGGATTTGCAAACGCCCTTCAGGAAATCCCGCTGTCAAGGTTTCATCGACTTTTTTTAACGAAGAACTTTTTATGGATTTCCCTAAAGAAAAACCAAAGCCAAAACTGAAATAGCCGTCATCCCTGTCGTACTGAGTCATTTGACTAGAAATATTGTCGTCCATAATCGCCATAATGGCTGCCTTGTAACGGCTGTCAGGGTATTTTTGCAAGAACCTGTCGCGGATGTCCAATATCCATGAGTAGTCATAATCAAATTTTTCATGGCGTCCTAATGGGCTTTCATTCTGGAACCATAGCTCTGCCCATGATGAAGACAGATCCCAAGCTACTTCGGCCGCGCTTTTAGCCAAACTGGTAGCAATACTCATAAGTCGTTCGGTAGTAAAGAGTTTCTGGGCGATACTGGATGCGAGAATCTTTGATCCGTCCGGATATTTTTTCAGCATTTCTTTTTTCTGAAAAGCGTACTGGTTGTCGTACTTTGCGATCATGTAGTCCAAAAGCAGGTTGTACATCGCGTTGTCTTCGTTTGTCGCTATCCGGCCTTCCTCTTCTTTGCCTGCGAAAAAAGCGTATTTCGGATAAACGTTGTTGAATTCTCCATTACCTTTTTTTTCATCATATAGCGTGTAGGCGATTCGTATCATTTTTTCGCGTTGGTCCTTGTCCGCGCATATCTCGGCGCTCGCTTTTTGGCCTTGTTCGGCGATAAAATCTAGCAGTTCCAGATGCCTTGTAGAACTGTCCGAGACCGCGTTTTCATTAAGCATTCCAAGAACGTATTGGTCAAATACGCAGGCGTCAATTTTTTCGGCATTGCACAGGCTGCAAGTAGAAAGAATCAGGAGTAGAATAAAAATCAATCGGTGCATATTTTTATAACTCTATTTTATTTCTGAAATAGGGAGAACGAAATCAAGAACCACTCCTACATAGAACTGATTGATATAGACTCTTCTCCTTCGGCCTGTTTCGGGAGATTTGTATTTAAAGGTTTTTAAAGTCCATTGAATATTGGGAGCGATTGCGCCAAATCCTGTAAAAAAGATTCTCTTGAATCCCTGCACACCGAATGTATAAGCCTTGTAAACGGTGGAATCTTTATCTTCCAAGAACTGCTCTATGCCGATTCCCGCCAGCACATCCAATCCGTAATCGCCAAATTCGAGGTTGTATCCTAGATGCCCGTTCAATCCTACTGCATTTAATCCTTCGTGGAAATACATGTCGCATTGCACTTGCGCCACGAATCGTAGAATCTGTAATCGGACATGCGGTATGGTGGCAGAAAATGTTTCTTTTTCGGCTTCTAGACCGGAACCAAACAGCGATTTCCCGATTAAAAATCCCAGCCCGAATGCAATATGCCTATTGTCTTCTTCATAAAGATGGATATCGAGTTTTTCTTCGTTGTTTGCAAGTTCATGCATTAACGTGTCGTTGAATAATGCTCGTAAAACGGGCGTGTATGGACTTTCCGGGTACTTTGTTATGAAATTCCGCAAAGGCGTCTGTAGCCATTCGTAATTGTTTTCGTTGTACTTTTTTAAAGGCGGAACATCAGTAATCCATAATCCGGCCCAAGAATGTTCCCATTGCGATTGGAGTTCGGCACTTGGGACTCCTTCAACCATTGATATTCTGGAAACTTGCAGTTCGTCGAGCAATGCGTCTAGTTTGGATTTGAATCCGTAGATGGATTTTTTTCCGCTGAGGGCTTCTGAAAGCATGTTTCGCTTGACGTTTGCGAAATGCTTGTCATATTTGGCAACGATGTAATCCAAGACGATGTTGAAAACCGCGTTGTCTTCGTCAGAAAATGTTTTGCCGTCCTCTTCCTTGCCTGAAAAATGCTCGTATTTTGTGTAGGCGATGTCGTATGCTTCTACATTCTTGGCGGTCTTGCTTGTGTTGTACAGGCTTGTCACTTTTGCCGAAATTGCTTGGACTTTGTATTCGTCCTTGCATATCTCGTGATTCACGGAAAGACTGTCTTGCAGAATGTAATCGAGAACTTCGCTATGGCTAGTATGAGACTGGACGCTTCTGATTAACAGGATGACGAGGGAATCGTCAAAATCACAAACGTCATTTTCAGTTGTTTCTGCAAATCCGGTGCAAAACATAAAGAGAAGAACTGTCAACGTGCGAGCAAAACTCATTCTTGCGTCAAAAAAAATGAACATATGGATAAATTAGCAAAAACACGCCGTGAAAGCAAGAAATAGTAGACTGTGGGAAGTGGTTAGTAAACAGTGGTTAGTAAACAGGATGTGTAATATGATCGTTTCTATTACATCCCTAACCACTAATCACTAACCACTAATCACTATTCATTCTCGTGCTTGCTCATGCAGTGGAGGCTTCCGCCTTCTTCGATGACGGTGCGGCAGTCGATTCCAATCACTTTGCGGTCAGGGTAAACGCTTTCGAAGTATTTCTTGGCAACAGCGTCGTTTGGACTCTTGTATTTCGGGAAGATGAGTCCTCCGTTTACGTAGATGTAGTTCATGTACGATGCAGGGAGAATTTGTCCGTCATCAAGCACGCGCTGCGGCGGGAGCGGGAGCGTATCGACTTTGGCCTTTTCGCCATAATGCCTGACAAGCCATTTCTCGATGATGAACTGGGCTTCGCTTAAAATCGGGGCGTTGGGGGAGCGCTTGTTATCTGCCATGCACATGACAACTCTGTCTTTTGCGACAAAGCGTGCGACATTGTCGATGTGGCCGTCGGTGTGGTCGCCATGCAATCCATGCGGCAATACAAGCAAATCCTTGAGGCCAAAAGCCTTGCGAAGAGCCTTTGCCACCTTGTTCAGCTGTTTAGTATCGTTACGGTTCTTGCCGACAAGGCAATCCTCAGTCGTGATGCCAAGACCGTCACCGTTGACTTCGATAGCGCCGCCTTCAAAGATGTACGGGACGCTTTCAATCAGCGGAAGTCCCATTTTTGCGGCAATCTTCTGCGGGATGGCGTTATCGAGTCCCCAAGGCGGGAACTTGGCGCCCCAGGCGTTGAATTGCGTTTCTGTGATGACTTTTTTATCGCCCTTCTTCATAAAGAACGGACCGTAGTCGCGAATCCAGATGTCGTTCGTCTTGATGACGATAAAGTTCACCGGGAACGGGCGATTTGCGAGAGATGCCTTTTCTTCGTCGGTCAAGAAGTTCTTGGCGGGGAGCAACAGATTCACCGGCTGGAATTCCGTGATATTGCGAATAAGTTCTACATAGAACTTGCGGATTTTAACACCGCGTTCACCGTACCAGTTCGTCTTGTTGTGCGGGAAAGCAAGCCACGTTGCACTCTGCTTTTCCCATTCCGCCGGGTAACGTACTTTTGCAATACTCATTCTTTCGTCTCTCGTCTGTAGCCGCGAAGCGGCGTTCTTTCGTCTAAATTAGTCCGCCCAGATTTTCAAAATATCCTTGTACAAATCGATGCGACGGTCGCGGAAATGCGGCCACCAGCGGCGATTTTCCTCGGTCTCGGCGAGGTCCAGCTCCACATAGCTTGCGCCTAGAAATTCCGGGTCGCATTTCTGCAGAATATATCCGTCCGGGGCGGCGACAAAGCTTGTTCCCCAGAACGTGAGGTGACCCTCGGTGCCCGAGCGGTTTGCCGCGATGACGAACGTGCGGTTTGCAATTGCATGCCCACGCATAACGGTCATCCAGCTGTCTTGCTGACGCGGGTAGATTTCCTTCGGTTCGCTATCCATCCAGCCAATGGCAGTGGGGTAGATGAGCACGTCGGCACCCTTCAGGCTCATGATGCGGGCGGCTTCGGGGAACCACTGGTCCCAGCAAATAAGTACGCCGAGCGTACCCGCGCTAGTCTTGATGGGTTCGAAACCGGTATCGCCCGGAATAAAGTAATACTTCTCGTAAAAGGCTGGATCGTCGGGAATGTGGCTCTTGCGGTAAAGCCCTGCGATGCTGCCGTCACGTTCAAAGACAAAAGCCGAATTGTGGTAAATACCGCGTGCGCGCTTTTCGAAGAACGGGAACACGACAACGGCGTTCAGTTCCTTGGCAATAGCCTGCCACTCGGCGACTATCGGGTGGTCCTTTTCGATAGCGAGATCAAAAAAATCCGCATTTTCCTCGAATGGGAAATATGGCGTGTGGAACAGTTCCGGGAGGATTAAAAGATCTATTTCCTTTCCCTTTAGCTTGAGAGCTTCGTCCTTGTACCACTTGTTATTGGAATCGAAATCTCCAGTCCACTTGCCTTGCAACGTATAAGCTTTAATCTTTTTCATGTGCAATAATTTAGAAAAAACAAGGCCTACTCGCAAATTTTTGTAAGAACATTGTTTTGTTTGCGTAAAATCACATCTAGAGGCCATTTGCAGGTGACAAGTTTTCTATATTAACCTTGAAAATTTTTTAACAAGGATGAATAATGTCTCTTAAAATCATTTCTCGCGGTGCTGCTGCTATGCTTCTTACAGCAGGAATCGCCTCTGCTCAATTGTTGAATACGAAAAGTATGGATGTCATCCGCGTCGAAAAGACCGGTATTTCGGCTGGTAAAATCGACAGTCTTGCAACGATGCTTGGCGCCCAGCAGGCTCCAGGCCAGAAACTGACCGAAGAAATGATGACCCAACTTCGCTATGCGGTTGTGGATAACCTCGTCGGCCAGGAACTCATCAAGCTCGAAGCGAAGAAGATGGGTATCAAGGTGTCTCAGGGCAAGGTCGATAGCTTGACCGCTCTCTTCAAGAAGCAGTTCCCCAGCGAAGACGCTTTCCAGAAGGAACTCAAGAAGTCCAACACGACAATGGCCCAGTTCAAGTCCAAGATTGAAGACCAGCTCAAGAGCGAACAGATTCTCGAAAAGAAGGTTCCGTATCCGGAAGCTCCGACCGAAAAGCAGCTCCAGGCATTCTGGGAACTCAACAAGACGAAGGTCGCCATCAATGATACGATTAGCGGCGCTCGCATCTTTATCTCTACCAAGGGAAAGAACACGCAGGAAATTAACGACGCCAAGGACATGCTGAAGGGTCTTGCAGCCCAGGTTCGCGCTAAGAAGGCAACGTTTGCCCAGCTCGCAGCCATGTACAGCGATGACAAGGAAGCCAAGAAGACCGGCGGCATCATGAATAAGTTCCTCGCCAAGTCCAAGGGCGCAAACTTCGCCAAGGCTGTCGGCAAGCTCAAGGTTGGCGACATTTCCGAAGTGATTGTCGATAACGATGGTGTTTCCATTTTCATGCTTACCGAAAAGAATGACGGCAAGTTCGAAAGCTACAAACACCAGATTGACTACATTCTCCGCGTGCAGGCAGAACAGGAACGCCAGGCTAAACTCAAGGCTTACCTCGACGACCTCGGCAAGACCTACAAGGTCCAGTACCTCGACAAGAAGTACGAACCGCCTCAGGCCATCGGAAAATAGGAATAGTTAATAGGGTTTAGGTTTTAAGCCCTACAATCGCGGCTTTGCCGCACAGTGTCATGCCCGACTTGTTCGGGCATCTCCTTTATAAACCACTAACCACCAATCACAAACCACTATGGCTTTCAACACTACTCATACCGGGCTTATCGAATTGCGCGCACGCATTGATAAACTCTGGGGGTATCTTTGACTTAGAGGAAAAGACCGAAGAACTCTACGTCCTCGAAAAGGATTCCAGCGACCCGAACCTGTGGAACGACCAGGAAAAGGCGCAAGCGATGATGAAGAAAATCGGGAACCTCAAAGGGCTCCTGGATTCCTGGAAAGAAGTATCCCAAACGTGCGACGACCTTGCGGAACTTTATGAAATGAGCAAGGACGAAGAGTCCGCGGACCTTACGGCGACGCTCGAATCCGATATTGCCGAACTCAGGGCGCGCGTAGAAAAAATGGAATTCAAGAAGATGCTGAACGGGCCGGACGATGCCTGCGCATGCCTCATGTCTATCCATCCGGGAGCAGGCGGAACCGAGTCTCAGGACTGGGCCCTCATGCTTTTCCGCATGTACACGCATTTCTTTGAACGCGAAAACATGGACTTCAAGGTGGTGGATTTCCAGGAAGCCGAAGACGCGGGCCTCAAGAGCGCGACCATCGAAGTCACTTGCGAGAACGCATACGGTTTGTTGCGTTCGGAAATCGGCGTGCACCGCCTGGTGCGCATTAGCCCCTTCGATGCAAACGCCCGTCGCCATACGAGCTTTACCGCAGTCTATCTTTACCCAGAACACGAGGACATCGAATTCGATTTGGACATGACGGAAGTTCGCGTGGATACGTACCGCAGTAGCGGTGCCGGTGGCCAGTACATCAACAAGACTGATTCCGCCGTACGCATGACCCACTTGCCCACAGGCATCATGGCTAGCTGCCAGACGGAACGTTCGCAGATTCAGAACCGCGAAACCTGCTACAAGATGCTCAAGACCATGGTGGCCGAACACTACCGCCTTGAAGAAGAAGCTAAACGCGATGCCCGCATGGCCGAAAAGAAAAAGGTCGAGTGGGGTAGCCAAATCCGTAGCTACGTGTTACAACCGTACCAGATGGTGAAGGACCTCCGCACTGGCGTGGAAACATCCGACACAGCGGGCGTTCTTGACGGAAAAATCCGTCCGTTCATTGATGCGTACCTATTGAGTACAAGCGAAGGGAATAAATAGACGAAAGAACGCTCGCAAAGCTCGCTATAGACGAAAGACGAGAGAATGTCAAATATTTTTTGACATAGTCGAGATCGGCGTTTAGTTCTTGAACGAAGCGAAGGCGCGAAGCTGTAGGCAGTAGAGTCTCGCATTCGTCATCCTGACCCTGTAAGGGGAAGGATCCATTAAGGTTAAAAGTGGCGGGCAAAAGCCCGCCATTTTCTCTTTTACTTTAAGTTATACTTTTCCTTAATGACGATGCGTTCTTCTTCGGAGAGGCTCTTCAGGTAACTTTTCCAGCCGGGGCAGAAGTTGATATGGAACCGCCAGATACGCCCAATAATCGACTTCGGGTCCTTGTCGTAATGGGCACGGAATTTGCAATTTGCACAAGCCATTATAAAAGCTCCTTGATGCTAGCCTCGATTGCTTCGGGGAGCACGGTGGGCTCGAAGCGGCCTACGACGTTCCCTTCGCGGTTGACGAGGAACTTGGTGAAGTTCCACTTGATGTCATTGTCTTCGTGGACGGCCTTGCTGAGCTTGGCGGCCGCCGCGATGGCGACATTCTTTATCTTATTGCCCGCGTCGGTCGGCTTCGGCATCGACTCTTTAAGGAACTTGAAAATCGGGGCGGCGGTATCGCCGTTCACATCAATTTTCTTGAAGCGGGGGAACGTGGTGTGGTAGGTGAGCGTGCAGAACTGGTGGATTTCGTCGTCGCTTCCCTTAGCCTGTTCCAAAAACTGGTTGCATGGAAAATCGAGGATTTCTAGACCCTGGTCCTTGTAAGTTTCGTAGAGTTTCTGCAGCGCCTCGTACTGCGGCGTGAGCCCGCAACCCGTAGCCGTATTCACGACCAGGAGAACTTTCCCCTTGTAGTTTGTGAGCGGAGTTTCGTTACCCTTGTTGTCAAGAACCGTAAAATCGTAGATATTCATAAGATCCCTTTGTTGTTTTCTTTTAAACATACAATTTTTCCCATTAAAAGGATAGGGTGAAGGTGTCGAACAGACGACAAACGATTGTTTGGCGAGTATAAAACGCATTAAAAAATCCCTGCAGTAAACTGCAGAGATTAAAACTTTAGACGATGTTTATCGGAGAGTGGATGCAAGGCGCCCGTGCCTCATAAAACAAAAATCCCCCGCAAAAATACGAGGGAAAAAACGATCAAGAATTTGAATTTTTAGGGAGCTGATACAAGGCGTCCGAAGCCCGTAGCGTACAAGTCGTACGTGAGGGCTTCGACAACGAAGTAGATGCCCCTAAAAAACAAATGGACGCCTTCGGCGTCCGCCCTGCGGCTCAAAAATAAAAGAGAAGTCCTTTGGACTTCTCTTTTGCTTTATTCGCCTTGTAGGCTATTATTACTTTACCTTGAGGGCGCCGCGTTCAAGCTTAATCGTAAAGTTGGTAACGTCGCAAACTTCGCTCGGACCCCAGTACTGAATCGGACCCGGGTAGGTGTAGGATTCAGTCTTGGCCCAGGTTTCGCGGTTCTTGGCGAAGAACTTGAACGGAGCACCGTCGAGTTCAACGAGAGCCTTCTGGATAACCGGCTTGTCAGCACCGTGACGACGTTCGATGTTCATCATCATGGTGATAGGAATGCCACCGGCAGTCCACTTTTCGATGCCCTTCGTGAGGTCACGGACAGAGCTCATGTAGCCGTTCATCTTATTGAAGGCGAGCACGGAGGCGGTGAAACCGAGGCTGTAGCAGTAGTCGGCGTCGAAGTTCGACGGAGCGGCGCAACGGCCTTCGTAACCGAAGAAGTGGTTGAGGGCGGAGAACTTGCCCTTGAAGTTCTTGCGGCTCTTGAGGTCCTTCTTCACCATTTCGATGATGAGCTTTTCGGTTTCGATGAGGGAAACCTGCACGTTGCCGTGGCTGTCGCGTTCGAGCATCAGCTGGCCCTGAGTTGCGGCCGGGAGGCTCTTGAGAACTTCGGCAGAAGCCTTGGAAATCCAGTTGCAGAGCTTTTCAACCTTAGCGGCGGTGTCGAGGCCTTCGACTTCCTTTTCGTGGTGGGCGAGGGCTTCAGAGAGTTCAGAAATAAGCACGCCCACATCCGGGATGAATTCGAGGAGGCCTTCCGGAATGAGAGCCACACCGAAGTTCTTGCCGTCAGCGGCACGGGCAGCGACGATGTCTGCAACGTACTTGATGACTTGCTTCAGCTTCATCTTCTTGGCCTTGACTTCTTCAGAAATCAAGCAGATGTTCGGGTGGGTCTGGAGAGCGGCTTCCAAAGCGATGTGAGAAGCGCTACGGCCCATGAGCTTGATGAAGTGCCAGTACTTCTGAGCGGAGTTGGCATCGCGCATGATGTTGCCGATGAGTTCGGAGTAGGTCTTCACGGCGGTGTCGAAACCGAAGGAGGTTTCGATGTATTCGTTCTTGAGGTCGCCGTCGATGGTCTTCGGGCAG
>JAGCPZ010000044.1 GCA_017965445.1 Fibrobacter sp.
TGGGGCTCCGGTTTCCAGCGGATTAATACGTTGTGTCAGGAATATGGCGTGGCCCTTCCTGAATTCACCGAAATCGGGGATATGTTCCGAGTGAATTTTTATCGCCACAATAACGACGAAAAAGTGGCGATAAACTCAAAAAGTGGCGATAAAACGGCGATAAATCCCGAAAATGGCGATAAATATGGCGAAAAAGTGGCGATAGACGCTGAAAACGGCGATAAAAGTGGCGATAAAAAATCAACAAAATTCAAGAAAATGATTGTCGAATATCTTGCCGAACACGAAGAAGCTCGCTCTCAAGAAATCTCCACTTACATCGGCTTGAAGATTTCTCGCACAAAGATTTATCTCTCCGAACTCGTGGAAGAAGGCAAGATTACTCCCAACGGAGCAAATAAGAATAGGACGTATTCGTTGAAAAAATGATGTCTAAATCGATGAAATTTAGACGAGACTTAGACGAGAATTAGACGAAAAATGGCGATTTTGGCTTGAAAATGGCGATTTTTTAGACGAGATGACCAATATCGCTGAATTATTAAAAGCCAATATGGAAACTGGGAAAAATTAATGTCTGATGTTTTTGTTATAGGTGCCGGTTGCAGTGTCCCGTATGGATTCCCTACGGGCGCAGAGTTGATGCAGAATTTAAAAAGATTCAATTATGGCCGAAAATTTCCTAGAGACACTCATGACACATGCGATATTTTCCTGGTTGATTTATATCAAGATTTTTTTGGTTATTCAAGTTCTGATAATAAGATAAAGTATCAAAACGACTATGCAAAAGTCTTGCCATATCCAGAGCATGAAAAAATGTATAATCAATTAATGGATGAAATTGTTCTTCCGTTTTCTCAAAGCGTTCGAAATTCAATGATGGTTTCGACGGATGAATTTTTGAAGAATCGCTTAGGTCAAAAGCAAAACGAACAAGTTGATTTTGGAAAACGCCTGATTGCGTATGAAATTTTGAAGGCAGAACATAAGTCATTAATTGAACCTTTATCCGATATAAATAGTTCAAAAACATCAAAAGATAAATGGCTTGGCAATATTGATTGGATTCAGCATTTGCTTTCTCAAATTGACCAGCAATCCAATTGGGAAGAAATCCTGAAAGAAACGGTGTTTCTTACCTTTAATTATGACCGTGTTCTAGAATATTGCATCTTCTTGTATTTGACATCGGACAAGCAATATGCAGATGCTGTCGCTCATGCTTTCATAAAAGGAATGCAAATACATCATGTCAATGGATTTATCGGTCCTCTTGATAAAATTCCTTTTGGCGCAGTAGAAAATGGCAAGTATCAAGAAATTGCCGAGGGTATGGAAACTGTCTGGGAAAAACGCCAGAATCGTGATGAATCCGAAAAAGAAAAGTATCAAGGATTCCTGAAAAATGCGCAGAGAGTCTATTTCATGGGATTCTCTTATATTCCGGGTAATCTTGAATCTATAGGGATTCCTCGTGATGCAAAAATTATTCAAAACGCAAAAGTCTATGCAACGGCCATGGGCTTGTCTCCTCAGAACCGTCTAAGGATTTCGTCGTATTTGGATCTCAAGGACTTCGAAAAAAGAAATGAACCTGAACCAATGCCTGAGATAGTAGTTCAACGCACAGGTCTTATGTCGGATGCTATGTATCGATGGGAATATGAAAACCAAGAAAAATTGGCGAAAGAACGGGCGAAAACAAGACAAAGATATCTCGAAAATCGAATCCTCAAGGACGCAAGTGCGGTTGATTTGATTCTTGATTATTATACGCTTCCGTAAAAAAGCAGGGTCTTTTATTTCTTCCTCATCTTCCCACCATCAAGAAATTGCTGAAGCTAACCCCAAATAAGTCGAAATCTTCCAAATAAAGACAACCTATTGACAACCTCTTGTTGGATTTTTTAAAAAAGTTTCTAGATTATTTTTATCACCAAGGAGGATTGATGGGTTTCTGGAACTTTTTAAAATCGATTGCCAACACGATAAAGTCGGCGATTTCTTCTCGTATCGAAGAGGCTGAAACAAGAACAGATGAAATTAAAGTAAAAGATGTCAAAATCTGTTCTAGGTTTGAGTATGAAGGCGATTCCGTTTATGTATATAATGATGATTGTATAAAGGAGCTCAATAAAGATAACACGGATTTTGTAATCTGCTTGACGCGTGATGCGAAATTCGAAATAGATATAAAACGTTTCACCCGGCTTAATAACGAAAGCGAGAAGAAATGGTATAACGCTAGGTTATATGTAGTGTTTAAAAAAGGTTTCAAGACGGATGGCACGTCAGCTCCAAAGTTCTTCCAGAATATATTGCCATCTTGTCGTGCGATGGATGACGATAGTAGCCAGGTGTACAATCTCGCGGCTTTTGTTCATGATGGATTGTATGCGTGCAATGGAGAGATTAAAGAAAAGGGTGCGCCGGGCAATGAGAGCGTCGGGAGGCGTTGTAAATTGACAAGGCACGAATGCGACAACATTCTCGCTGATTTATGGACAAAATCGGGGCTTGTGAGCGATTTAACTGCAAATCTTGCTGAAGTGGGTGTCAATTTGGCCGCTGGTGGGAGGGATCACTGGGACAATGATAGCTACAAGTGCAGGGATGATTTTTCTGTAGAGATAGAATATCTTGGGGAGTAACGATAATGGTCGATTTCCTAAACACCGTTGACAGTGTTCTCTATTACCCTATCTTGATTGTGGTTCTTGCTGCGGCTGGAATTTACTTCAGCATTCGCACGCGGTTCGTACAGATTAGGCTCTTCGTGGAATCGATTCGCACGTTGCTCGAAAAGCCGCATGAGGTGGGCGGTGTGTCTTCGTTGGAGGCTCTGTTTGTTTCGACGGCTTCGCGTGTGGGTACGGGGAACATCATCGGTGTCTCGACGGCGATTTGCTTGGGCGGGCCGGGTGCTGCGTTCTGGATGTGGGTGCTTGCGATTATCGGTGCTTCTTCGGCTTTTGTCGAGAGTACGCTTGCGCAGATTTATAAGCGCCGCGATCATCGTACAAATGAGTGCTATGGCGGTCCGGCGTATTACATCGAGAACGCTCTGCACAATCGTTGGCTTGGTGTTGTCTTTGCGGTATTCCTGATTTTGACGTATGCGTTTGGTTTTAATTTGCTTTGTTCGTACAATTTGCAATCGACTTTTGAAACTTACAGTTTCTATAATCCGTCGGTGACGCCGTGGCTTATCGGTGCTATCCTTGCGGTGTTGGTGGGTATTTGCCTTTTTGGCGGTGGCAAGCGCATCGTGAAGACGACGGGCGTGCTGGTGCCTTTTATGGGAATTTTCTATGTGCTGATTGCGTACATTATGTTGGTTGTACATTACGACATGATTCCTTCTGTTGTTGTCGCGATTATGCGAGATGCGTTTGATTTTGAGGCGATTGGCGGTGGTATTGCTGGCTCTTGTCTGATGTACGGTATCAAGCGCGGGCTGTACTCCAACGAGGCTGGCGTGGGTTCTGCACCGAACGCTGCGGCTGCGGCTCACGTTTCGCATCCGGTAAAGCAGGGACTTGCGCAGGTGCTTTCTGTGTATATCGATACGTTGTTCCTCTGCACGGCGACGGCGTTGATGTGTCTTGTTTCCGGCGTGCCGGGGACTGCGGAGAATGCGGGCGCAATGTATGTGCAGCAGGCGGTTTCGACGACGTTCAGCGCGGCGGGGCCGGTGTTCATCACGGTGGCGATGGTTTTGTTCGCGTTCACGACGCTTCTCGGGAACCTTTACTACGTGCATAATGCGATTGCCTACATCAACAAGAAGAAGATGCCTGGCAAGAAGGCGATGGCGTTGATTCATGTTTTGTGCTGCCTCGTGGTGCTTTTTGGTGCGGTGGCTCCGATGGATGCGTGCTGGGCTTTGGCAGACATCACGATGGGCGGCATGGCTCTCATCAACTTGCCTGCGTGCGTTATTCTGGGCGGAGTCGCTGTCAAGGCTCTTCACGATTACGAGCGGCAGCGTAAGCAGGGGCGCAATCCGGCGTTTATCGCAAGGCATATTGGTCTTGACCCCGCCAAGTTGGACTACTGGAAGCATAAGGAACGCGACGAAAAGGTTTAATTTCGTTTTTGTTGTTGTCCCCTCTTGGCCATGCATGGTTAAATAAAATGTATAATTAGAGGGGGAATACAAATATGGAGCCGCTTTTCAATTTAGAAAGCATATATGTTACAAACGTAATCGGGATTGTTCTGATTGCAGTCATGATTGTGTGTAACCTTTGGCGCTTTCAGACGAGGAGTCGAGCCGACAAGAACTTGCTGATAATGATGTTCCTCGCCTTGACTAGCTGCATTGCAGACCCGTTTTCTTATACGATGAAAGGCGTGCCTGGTCTTTTTCCAAAGATTGTTGTTTATGTGACGAGTACGTGGCTATTTGCCGCGAATATGCTGGCGGGCTTTTTCTGGGTGCGTTTTTTGTCGTTCCATTTGAACGGGGGGATGCGCCGCCGGTCTGGAGTTATACTGAATTCGGTGGTCGGTGTGTGTCTCGCTTTGCTTGTGGTCAATTTCTTTGTGCCGATAGTGTTCTCTATTGACGAGAACAACCTTTATTCCGGGACCTACCTTTATCCTTTGTACTTGACAATAGATTATTTGTTGATTGTCAATAGCCTTGTAATTTATTTTAAGGCTAAGGCAAAGGGTGGCTTTCTCAAGTTTTTCCCGATATGGGTTTATATTGTGCCGATTATCATTGGTGGCGTTGTCCAATCCATTTTTTACGGGATATCGGTTATCCCTACAAGTATTGCGGTCTCGATTGCAGGTGTACTTGCCAGCCTTCAAAACGAAATGATTTACCATGATCAGTTGACGGGATTGTTCAACCGCCATTATTTGCACTACTTGCTGAAAAAGTATATCGATCGCCCGAAACTTAATATCACCGGAATTATGATTGACTTGAACGGGTTCAAACATATAAACGATGAATTTGGACATGCTGCGGGGGACGATGCGCTGTTGATGTCGGCGCGAATCCTTAAATCGGCGGTCAACAATTCTGGGAGTGTCATTCGCTATGCGGGGGACGAGTTTATTATTTTACTTAATACGCAAGACGATGCGGCTATAGAACATCGTATTTCTAGAATTCGTGAACGCTTTGATGAATTCAACAAGACTGAATCGAAACCGTATGTACTGTCTGTATCTATCGGGTTCCACAAGTTTGACACGAAGACTGAAAGCGAAGATACTTTTATCAATGTCGTTGATTCCCGCATGTACGAAGACAAGAAGGCTTTTTATGCCGCTCATGCAGGGCTGGATCGTCGCAAGCGGTAGATTGAATTGAGGCTTGTTTCCTCTTTTTCTATCTTTGGCGCAATATGAAATTTGAAGAACTTCCCTTGGCAAATCCGCTGCAGCGAGCTGTTCGCGCTGTTGGTTACGAAACTCCGACTCCGATTCAGGAACGCTCCATTCCGAGCTTGCTCGAAGGCAAGGACTTGTTGGGAATCGCACAGACGGGGACCGGGAAGACGGCCGCGTTTGCCCTCCCGATTTTGCAGCGACTGCTGGATTCAGGGAAGTTCCGTTCGCCGAAGACGTGCCGTGCGCTGATTCTTTTGCCGACGCGCGAGCTTGCAATTCAGGTGGAAGATTGCTTCAAGGCGTATGCGCAGTTTACGGCGATTTCGACGGCGTGCATTTTTGGCGGTGTGGGGGACGCTCCGCAAAAGCGCAACTTGATTCGCGGTGTCGATGTGCTTGTGGCGACTCCTGGGCGATTGCTCGACTTGATTGGGCAAAAGGCGGTGTCGTTAAAGAAGTTGGAATTCTTTGTGCTTGACGAAGCGGACCGCATGCTGGACATGGGCTTTATCCATGATATCCGCAAGGTCGTGGCGATGTTGCCGCCGAATAGACAGAATTTGTTCTTTAGCGCGACGATGCCCGATGAAATTTCGAAACTCGCCGCGACGATTCTGCGTCCGAATCCGGTGCGTGTGGAGGTGGCTCCGCAGAGCACTCCGATTGAACGCATCCGCCAGGAACTGTACCGCATTGACAAACGCCGCAAGGGAGCCTTGCTGAAGGAACTTTTGACTGAGCACCCGGAGATGAAGAAGGTGCTGGTGTTCTGCCGTACCAAGCATGGTGCAGATAAAATAGTGCGTGTGCTTGAAAAGGCGGGAATCAAGTGTGCTGCCATTCACGGGAACAAGAGCCAGAACCGCCGTCAAGAAGCGCTCGGAAACTTTAAGTGTGAACAAATTCGTGTGCTTGTCGCCACGGATATTGCGGCACGTGGCATTGACGTGGATGACGTAAGTCATGTGTTCAATTACGATTTGCCGAATGAACATGAAACGTTTGTGCATCGCATTGGCCGTACAGCTCGCGCAGGGAAGGATGGTGTGGCGATTTCGTTCTGCTCGCCGGACGAGGAAGCTGATTTGCGCGGTATCGAAAAGCTGACTCGCGTGAAAATTCCGGAAGGCGACCAGAGCGTTTATGACAAATTGCCTCCTCCGCAAAAAGAGACTGCCGAAAGCATGATGCGCAATTCTCGCGGTCGCATGTCCCGTGATGAGGCGCAGGCGCGTGCTGAGGAAACCCGCAACAATCGCGGCGCACGTGGTCGTAAGGACAACCGCAATGAAAATCGCGGGAATCGTGACGACCGCGGAAATCGCAATGAAAATCGCGGGAATCGTGATAACCGCGGTAATCGCACTGAACGTCCTATGAACAACGTTGTCGCAAATGGCGGGGTTCCGCAAAACGTAAATGTGCCGAATTCGTCGAATACACCGAATCCGAACGGCAATCGCCACCATCGCCGCAACCGCCCCGGCTCCCGCGCCCGCCGCCGCATGCGCGAAGCACAAAACCAAGGATAAACGTCATCCCGGCCTTGTGCCGCCATTTTGTCATTCTCGCGCAATTCGTCATCCCGGCCTTGTGCCGAGGCTGTTAACACAGGATTACTGATGCCGGCACGGTGGCCGGCATGACAGTCGGGCATCTCCTATTACATTGTTACCCCGGACTCTGTTCCAGGGTCGCCATTCCCTATTGAAATAAAAACTTTTCTACAATACGTTTGTGTTGTGGAAAATACTTAAAATTTTATAATATTTCGTAAAATCTCAAAAAATTTTGTAGAAATCAATATTTTGTGTTGTAAAACTATTGACTTTTTGAAATTTATGGTGTATATTTGTTGTCAAGAACGAGAGGAAAAATTCCTCAGTTCGAATATTAAGCGCACTTGAAAAAGAGTTGTCGCGTGTTAGGAGGAAAAATGAAAGAAATCTTAGAATATACGAGCTATCGTCAGTATATTGCAGATTACTATGCCGATAAAAAGACGAAATCTGCGTTTACTTGGCAAGAGTTCGCAAACGAAGCCGGTTTTTCTTCGCGTGTTTATCTGAAATACGTGAGCGAAGGCCGCTTTAATTTGAGCGATGCCGCGACTGTTCGTGTTGCGGATGCCATGCGTCTGGCGGATTACGAACGCGAATATTTCACCGAAATGGTCAAGTTCGACCACGCCAAAACGGATGCCGAAAAGAAGGCTGCCTTCAACAAAATGCTTGCCATTGCCGATGCGCACAAGGCCAAAATTCTAGAAGGCGATTCGTTCCGCTTTTTTGAAAGTTGGAAAAATCCGGTTATCCGCGAATTGGCTCCATCAATGCCTGGCGCAAAGCCGCTTGCGCTTGCCCATGCCTGCCGCCCAGAAATTACCGCCGCCGAGGTCAGCGATGTGCTGAACTTCCTCGTCAAGGGCGGATTCCTTGAAAAAAACGACGAAGGCAATTACGTACAAACGGACAAATCCTTGACGACGGGCCCTATGGGGGTAACGCCGGTCGCGGTTCGCTCGATGCACCGCCAAATGGGCGAACTCGCGCTTGACGCAATCGAGGGTGTAGCTCAGGACAAACGAAATTTTTCTGGTGTCACGTTTGGCATCACCAAAGACGGCTACGACGAAATCGTACAAGAAATTGCCGATTGCCGTAAAAGGGTTGTCGCCATTGCTCGGAAAAATGCAACAACAGACGAAGTCTATCGTCTGAATATGCAACTTTTCCCGCTGACAAAGAAACAGGAATTAAAAAGATAGTGTAGGAGGACAAAATGAATTACTCAAAGTTTAGCAGGACTTTTGTCTGCAAAATGGCGATGCTGCTCGCCTTTATGTTCGCAGCATGCTCAGAAACGAATTCAGGAAACAATGTTGCCGGCGGCACTGTTGAAGAAACTGGCGTTTACGCCTTATCGGGCCGCGTGGGTGATGTGTATCCTAAATTGCTTGCGAAGGAAGGCGATAGTTCGGCAAATATCCAAAATGACGAAGGTTCCCTGTATGCTGCGAAAGGAACCGTTGTGACTATTTACGAACTGGATTCGTCATCTCTTGCGGCCACAGGTCGTACGTTTGTAGATACGATTGATAATGATGATGGTCGTTTTTCGTTCGAGAACCTTACCTTGAATAGCCCGTATGTATTGATTGAAACGCTTGATTCCTGCATCACCAAAAATTGTCGTGAGCGTGCTGGTGCGTGGGGCTTTACGACCGATCTTCCTACGAAATTTGATTCAACTGGAGCAATGAGTGTATATGGATCGCAAAAATATCCGGTTTTGAGGAGCGCTATTGTTGACTTGAAAAAGTATAAGAAGATAAGCGTCAATACGTTGTCCAATAAAAAGGTCCCGCTAGTGCGGGCGTACTTTGCCGAAGGAAAGTCGTTTGCGGAGGCCAGCAAAAAGGCTGAACAGGACATTCTTGAAAACATAGGCATTTACGAAGATCTTGGATGCTTTGAAGACCTGGAAAATGAAGAATTGAATTATGTTAGGGCATTGTACTTGGAAATTTCTGAACTTGACGATTTGGGACGTGAAGTTGGAGATGAAATAAAAAATGAATTATTGGGTTATAATTTTATCTGGATCTATAAAGAAGTTTACTTTGCGCCTTTGTCGCGATTCTCTGCGTCAGAAGAAATGCAGCAATATTATTTGAATACAATAAAGTTGTTCGAATATGAGGTTGGTTATTTGGCTCATAAGGTTGGCTTGGGACAATGTACGGAATTGCGTGAAAACGATGTAGATACTATTGCGATTCGTGAATTTTATGAATTGCCCAAGTTCGCAGTCGCCTGCCAGTCAAAAAAATGGGTGGTTGATTCCAAAAAGGCTTCATACACAAGTGGAACGATGGTGGACAATCGCGATGGAAAAACATATAAGACCGTTACGTATAACTGGGGTGATGTCACGCAAACGTGGATGGCCGAAAATCTGAATTTTGCGGATACGGTGTCTTCAAGTGTTGATAGTACCTTGAAAAAGAATTTGCTTGGAAAAACGAATTGCTGGGAATACGATCCGTCATGTGAAAAACTGGGCCGTTTTTACAAGTGGACTGCGTTTATGAATATTGATGAATCTTCTCTTAAGTTGAAAGCCGATGTTTACGACTATGTGTTGGGTAATAGGGATATGATGCTAAAAACGGAGTCTGTTGAAGATCGGTGCTTGACGGTTAAGTATGATTTGCGTGCGTATGAAGATGAAAGTAATAGGATTGAATATTGCCGTATTAGAACTGAAGCGGGTGAATGTTATGAATTAGATACTGCTAGAACGTTGTGGGATTATTGCTACCATAAATATGTAAATGGAATCTATTTTGATAGTTCGAGTGTTATCCCTGAATCGGAACTTGCAACTTATCAGGGCGTGTGCCCAGATGGATGGCGAATCCCCAATAAAGCTGATTGGGATCTCTTGATTGAAAACATGGCAAGTCAAGGAGTCTTGTTAAAGGACGCTGATGCGAGTGGCTTTGGGAATATTGAAGGAAAAGTTGTGGAATCCTATGGTTCGGGAGTTCCTAGGCCGAACGTGATAACATACGGTTACTATACATTTGCCTCGGTTCTGGATCAAGATGGTAGTTTTGTCCATGTTGGCAAGAGCGAGCAAACGCCTCTTTTGGGTACTGCATCCTATAAGAAACGCCTCTTCGACCTTTTTAACTCTGAGTTTTTCGTTGTCCGCTGCATCAAGAATTAAAGTAATGACAACTTAACGGAAATACTGTTAGGAGGAAAAAGGAGACGGGCTGCGGCCCGCCTTCTTTTTTTTGCATTGTCACCCCGGCCTTGTTCCGAGGCTGTTAACACGGAATAACTGATGCCGGCACGGTGGCCGGCATGACAGCGTGAAGATGTCATCCCGGCCTTGTGCCGGGATCACCTTTTACACGTTTAACTCAAGTCCCGCAATTTGCGTCTCGAGCTTTGTGGCTTCTTCGAGCATTCTTTGTCTGAATTCCACAGTGGCGGGTGAATGTTCATCTTGAATTCTGTGTTTTGCCATTTTCAGGAACTTCTCGACTTGCTTGATGTTGTCGCGAGTTTTGCCATCGCAGTAAGCTTCTGTCATGCGCTCGAAGATGTACTCTTCGGCAGTTTTGGACAAGTGAACCATGTCGCTGTCGTAAAAACGGTAGTCGCGCAGTTCGTCCATTACAATTTCGTAACTCGGGAAGTAGCTGATGGTGGGTGTCGGTATTCCCACATCATTGCGCAGAGCGCATGACTGGTTCGCCTCGGCGATGGAAATGTGAACATTTCCGCCGCGCTCGGCTCCTACGTCATTGCGCGGAGCAATCTCTTGAATAACTTTATCAATAGCGAGTTGCAGTGTCGCTTTCGAAAGTGTGTTTGCGTGCGCGCCGTCGCTCAAGTGCCGTAGCGGCGAAACCGTGAAGACAATTCGCATATCGTATTTTATTTTCTGCAGATCTTGCACGATGCTTTTCAGTGCCGCTACTACGTGATCTACGGAAATCATTTTGCGTATGAACAAATTGGGGTTTTGCTGGTGGCAATTCGAAACGGCCGCCCCGATGTCCTTCAAGAAATACACGAATGAAGTCCCGAGCGTGATGAATGTGACATCGGTCTTTTGCAAAAATTCCAGCGTACGGGTCGAGGCTTCGTTTAGCTTCGCGACGCAGTCTTCACGGGTCGCCGCCGAAAGTGAACCGTGCGCATCCCAGCAATGCCAAAGGGCGTTGCTCCCCGTGCGATCAGGACGCATGTCCTGAAAAATTTCTGGACCTCCAAAAACTTTCTTATTCGCGATTGCCTTGATTTGCATTGCAATGGAGAGCGGATTATACACCGTTCCAAAGGGATTCGTCAAAACATTGAATTTCCTCGATGCAAATTGCGCCGAAATATTGTCGGCGAAACACGAACCGAAAAAAGCGATGTGAGAATTGTAGTCGATTTGCCAATCTGTGGCGGGAATGTCGATTTTTGTGAAAAAGTCCATGAAAAAAAATATAAAAACTTTTTTTGTGTGCGTAACCAAGTCGGATTTACATACTAAAAAGCCATTTTTACTTTTTAGGATATAATTGAAGTTTTGTTACTTTGTTTGTTTACATACTAAAATTACTTTTGTGGCTTTTAGTATGTAATTATTGCGGCAAAATTCAGCTTTGAAGTCGATTTTGAAGGGATTATGTCGAAAAAGTGTGCTTTATAACCCTTTTTAAGCTTTTTTCTGCCTGGTTTTACATACTAAGATGTCGAATTTCTTGTTTTAGTATGTAACGCGGTAAAATAATGGGCTTTCCCCGTGTGGATAATGGCGTTAGACTCTCCAACGCCGGCAATATAACTCAAATTTAAAATTTCATATTGTAAAAACTAACGATTTTTAGATATTTAATAAAAATCTTTAAAATTTTAATAAAAATCAATAAAATATATTGTAAAACTATTGCTTTTTTAAAAATGATGTGTTATATTTAGAGTATCGACAAACGGCCCGCTAGAACAATTGTCAGAAAAAGTTGCTAGAAGAGGCCGTTTTGTAAGGAGGAAAAATGAAGGATATACTTGAATACAGGGACTACCGCCAGTATATCGCAGACTATTACGCCGATCGCAAGGCGAAGTCCGCGTTTTCTTGGCAGGAGTTCGCCAAAACGGCGGGATTTTCGTCGCCGGTTTACCTTAAATATGTGAGCGAGGGCCGCTTCAACTTGAGCGAAGAGGCCGCCGGACGCACGGCAAAGGCTATGCGTCTTGCGGATTTCGAATGCGCGTTCTTTGTCGAAATGGTCAAGTTCGATCATGCGAAGAACGATGACGAAAAGCGGGCGGCGTTCAGCAAAATGATTTCGATTGCGGATGCGAACAAGGCGAAAATCCTGGAAGGCGAATCGTTCCGCTTTTTCGCAGACTGGAAGAATCCGGTGCTCCGTGAACTGGCTCCCGCCATGCCCGGCGCAAAGCCGTTGGCGCTCGCTCATGCCTGCCGCCCGGAGATCTCTGCTGCCGAAGTCAGTGAATCGCTGAACTTTCTGGTCAAGGCGGATTTGCTCAAGAAAGATAAAAACGGCAATTACGCACAAACGGATAAGGTCGTAACGACCGGCCCGATGGATGTTACGCCGCTTGCGGTCCGCGGGATGCACCGCCAGATGGGCGAGTTCGCGCTCGACGCTATCGAGAGCGTGCCGCAGGACGAACGCCATTTTTCGGGCCTTACGCTTGGCATCACCCGCGAAGCGTACGAAGAAATCGTGCAGAGAATTGCCGAGTTCCGCAAGGACATCATCGCGATTGCGACACGTAAACCTGCGACAGACGAAGTCTATCGCTTGAACGTGCAGTTCTTCCCGATGACAAACAAAAGTTTAAACAAAAAGGACTAGGAGGAAACCATGAAAAACTTCAATCGTAACACGCTTATGCGTGATTTTATCGGGGCGGCGTTCTGCTTGACGATGGCGTTTGCCCTTCTCATGATATATTCGGGTTGCTCCGAAGACAGTTCTCCGATAAACGGTGCCCATGGCGGAGCCGCCGAAGAACAAGGTGTGTATGCCAGTCTGGAAAACTTGACGATTTCCGGGATGGCCAAAATAGCTTTGGCAAGCCAAGGCGGAGGACTCCCACAGATTGACATGCGGGGTCTTGAAATAGGAACCGTGATTACCCTTTATGAACTTGATTCAATATCATTCACAAATACAGGCGTCGTACTTAAAGATACCATCGTGAATGACAGTGGAGACTTCTCGTTCCAGAATGTGACCTTGACAAGTCCATACATCCTTATTACGGCAGAAAGACCTTTTCCTGAAACCGAATACGCCTATAGCGTCTTTGCCGATGTACGCGATACGGGAAAAGTACAAATTAACGTATTGACACATCTGGAGGCCCTGCGCTCCCTGCATCTTGTGAAAACGGGAATTGGATTTTCACAAGCAAAGCAACAGGCTAGAACAGAAATCTTGAACGCTTTTGGCATCTATGGATTGTCTGATAATATCATGAACGAAGACCCCATGGAATATACGGCATTGATTTATGCGTTATCCGTTGTCTTGCCTACGTATGACCATGAAGGGATATATCCTGAAAACCTGATATTTGGAGGTGAACCTCTCGAAATGCTTTTTGACGCTATTGCCGAGCATGGTTCGTTCCAAAATATTGATGTATCAGTGGATTCAGGTTTCGTGGACATCGTTAACGCCAATATCAGCCTTGTGCAACTTACCTTAGCAACTCCGTACGAATACTTCGAACAAACTGGAGAAGAAGGAGTTCGTTTTTACAGGACAGAACAACGTATGGTGGAATATTTTGCAAATATGTTGTCTGTTGTATTTGGCATTGGACGCTGCGACCAAACTCGCGAAGGAGAGACTTTCGATGCTCCTGAACCGGATTATAGTCAATCCAGTATTATAGGTTACGATTTGGTGTGCCGTTCAGGAAGCTGGCGGTTGACGATACCTGAAATGGAACATACCGAAGGGACGATGACAGATGCGCGCGATGGAAAAACGTACAAGACGGTCTCGTACCTTATCGATGGTGACTCGGTGACTTGGATGGCGGAAAACCTGAGATACAATGCGCAAGAAGGTTCGTCGTGCGATGAAAAATGGAGCTTTGCCGAAGGCTGCTTCTACTCGAACGAAGCTTTGATGGGTAGCGTGTGTCCTGATGGATGGAAACTGCCAAAATCAACCGATTGGGAGAAACTTGTGTCGTCTGTACGAAATCATTATGGTCTTCCCGAACGATTTGAACTCCTTCACCTGTTTGACTTGGCGGATTTGGGGAATCCCCTGGGTTTTGGTTTGACATCTCGATTCGGTTATTCTGGACCAGGGTTGGCGATGGATCCGGATGGAAAAGATGCAGAAGTAGGCGATCTCGCCATAACTTTACCTGTAGCGGTGGAATACGGATATTCAGAGCCGTCAGAATGGCTGCCAGTCCGCTGCATCAAAAATTAATCTCTCTCTCTGCATTTTGTTGGGAGGAAAAGGAAGACGGGGTTCGCCCCGCCTTCTTTTTTTGTTTTGATATATTGTAAAAAATACTTGATTTTTTTCTAATTTTTCGTAAAAATGCTAAAATTTAATAAAAAACTGAATTTTATATTGTAAAAACTATTGACTTTTTTGAAAATGATAGTATATTTGAATTATGGGACGGCCCGACGCTTTTAGCCGAGCGTGAAATTAAAAAGCCGTTTGTAAGGAGGAACAATGAAAGATGTACTAGAATACACTAGCTATCGGCAGTTCATTGCGGACTATTACGCCGATAAAAAAGCCAAGTCCGCATTTACTTGGCAGATGTTCGCCGAGATGGCGGGCTTTTCTTCGCCTGTTTACCTTAAGTACGTGAGCGAAGGTCGCTTCAACTTGAGCGAGAAGGCCGCGCTCCGCGTCGCTTCTGCAATGTCCCTTGTGGATTACGAACGGGATTATTTCTGTGAGATGGCCCGCTTTGACCACGCCAAGACGGACGAAGATAAAAAGATTTTCTTCAACAAAATGCTTGCGATCGCCTCTGCACACAAGGTAAAAATCATAGAGGCTGATTCCTACCGCTTTTTCGAAGACTGGAAAAATCCGGTGCTCCGCGAGTTGGCGCCTTCGATGCCGGGGGCAAAACCGCTTGCCCTTGCCCGTGCTTGCCGCCCGGAAATTACCGCCGCCGAAGTGACGGAATCGCTCAGCTTTTTGGTCAAGGCGAATTTGTTGCAAAAGGACAAAGACGGTAATTACGTACAGACGGAAAAATCCGTGACGACGGGTCCCATGAAGGCGACTCCGGTAGCGGTCCGTACGTTGCACCGCCAGATGGGCGAGTTCGCGCTCGACGCCATCGAGGGCGTATCCCAGGACGAACGTCATTTTTCCGGACTTACGCTTGGCATCACGCGTGAAGCCTACGAAAAAATCGTTCAGGAAATTGCCGAGTGCCGCAAACGCATCATCGCGATTGCAAGAGAAGACGAGGCAACGGAAGAAGTGTATCGCTTGAATATGCAATTCTTTCCGATGACAAATAAAAGTTTAAATAAAAAGGACTAAGGAGGAAACCATGAAAAACTTAATTCATAACACGCTTGTGCGTGATTTTATCGAGGCGGCATTCTGCTTGATGATGGCCTTTGCTCTTCTTATGATGTATTCGGGCTGTTCCGAAGATGCCAATTCGCCAATAAATGTTGGCCATGGCGGTACTGAAGAAGAAACGGGCGTGTATGCCTTGGCGGGTCGAGTTGGCGATGTGTATCCCAAATTGCTGAAAGTTGCGGATCCGTCGGATGGAGCCGTTGATACTGCAAAATATGAAGGCTCGGTGTTTGCGGAAAAAGGATCGGTTATAACCGTTTACGAATTGGATTCTTTGACTCTCGATACAACTGGTCGCTTTTTTAAGGATACCGTAGATAATGATAGTGGCCGCTTTGAATTTAAAGAAATGAATCTAAGAAGCCCGTATGTGTTAATTGGAGAGCAGGTTGACTCTCCTGATGTCCGCAATAAACGGGGTACTATAGTTTATACGTATTATAACTACAGCGCGATAGTAGATTTGCGAAACGTGAAAAATGTAAATGTCAGTACCTTGACAACGATGAAAGTCCCACTTTTGCAGAAATATTTTGCAGAAGGCAAGTCTTTTGCCGAAGCGGGAAAGATGGCTGAGCATGAAATTCTCGAAAGCTTTGGAATATATGAGGACTTGGGAACATTTGAAGAAATGCCTGAAAGTGGTTCCGAATTGGATTTCGTAAATGAACTATCTCTGTTGGAAGAACTCGAGGTGCGTCATTATGTGGAAACTAAGGGCATTATTCTTTCTTTTATGTCGCCCAAGGTGTTCTCTAAGAGCGAGGTGATGGAACGGTACTATTTGAATTCTATGAAAATGATCGGTTATGAAATTGGTTATTTGGCGCATCGCGATAGTTTAGGACGTTGTACTGAATCTCGCGAAAATGAGGCTAGTATGGTAAAGGGACGTGTCGGTAATATTGCTGTTGTGTGCCGTTCTGGAAAATGGGTTATGGGCTTTAAAGCGGTTGAACATACCAAGGGCAGTATGACGGATAACCGCGATGGAAAAACGTATAAGACCGTAACGTATAATTTTGGCGGAACTTCGCAGACGTGGATGGCTGAAAATCTTGATTTTACGGATACGGCGTCTTTGAGCGTTGACAGTTCGTTAAGGGCGAATTTGTCTGGAAGTATATATTGCTACCATGATTCTTATTTGGATAATGATGAAGAAGGATGTGGTGCTTATGGGCATGAATATCTGTGGAGAGCTGCGATGAATATCGGGGGCGATGATGTAAAATCGTATTCAGTTGGTGCCCAGGGCGATTCGTTACTAGTAAGTAAAAGATGTATGGAGGCGTATCGTAATCTTATTCCTTGGGATTCTGTAACAGCTGTTGAAGATTCTTGTAATGCTGCTCTGTTTGGGGAAAATGATAATACGGAAATGTTTTCTACAAGGACGTGGACTTGGAATTATACGGACTTTATTACGCCTTCGAATCAAAATTCTTACCAAGGTGTTTGCCCGGATGGATGGAGGATTCCGACATTCGAAGATTGGATGACTTTGCTGCAAAATCTGGGCGAACAATATGGCGTTGATTTTGGAAGCGTTGTGCCGGTGCTGTATGATGAGACTGCGACTGGTTTTGGATTAAATAATGTAGCTAAGATTTTGGGAGTAGAAATTGATCATGTACTGGTGAGTTCGTTTAGTTTTTACAATTATTTTGTTATGGCGGATGTTTCCTATTATAAAGCTGAATTTTTCAATATGTGGGAAAAATTCCGTGGGTTCAATTTTGATTTTCCGGATAATTGGCACGTTCTTCTTTACAAATACAATAATCAAGAAGAACTTCAGAGCATTGGGGGCGATCCGTATACTTCTGCTGCAGTCCGCTGCATAAAGAACTAAATCTGTTAAGATTCGTTAGAAATACTGTAGGGAGGAAAAGGAAGACGGGCTGCGGCCCGCCTTCTTTTTTTGCTAATGACTGTTTTATATGTATTATCAAAAATGCATAAAATTTTTAATCAATGTTAAAAATTGCTTAATTTTTAATAAAAATCAAAATTTTTTATGGTGATGTATTGACTTTTTTGAAAAATGATTTTATATTTAAAATTGCGGACGACGCAGACTAAAAAGTCGAGACGCTGTTTGTGTTAGGAGGAAACAATGAAGGATATACTTGAATACACAAGTTATCGTCAATATATTGCGGATTATTACGCCGAGAAAAAGGCTAAATCCGCGTTCACTTGGCAAGAGTTTACCCGGGCGGCGGGCTTCTCTTCGCCGGTTCATCTAAAATATGCAAGTGAAGGTCGCTTGAACTTGAGCGATGCTGCTGCATTGCGTGTGGCGAAGGCCATGCACCTTGTCGATTTCGAACAAGAATATTTTTGCGAGATGGTCAAGTTTGACAACGCAAAGACGGATTCCGAGAAAAAAGACGCTTTTGGCAAAATGCTTTCAATCGCGGAAGCTCACAAAGCGAAAATCCTAGAGGGCGATTCATACCGCTATTTTGAAAGCTGGAAAAATCCTGTGCTCCGCGAACTTGCCCCTGCGATGCCGGGCGCAAAGCCACTTGCGCTTGCGAAAGCGTGCCGCCCGGAGATTACGGCCGCCGAGGTCAGCGAATCGCTTAATTTCCTCGTCAAGGCGGACTTGCTCCACAAAGATAAAGATGGAAATTATGTACAAACAGAAAGGGGCGTGACGACGGGTCCGCTGGACGTGACTCCTGTGGCTATTCGCGGGATGCACCGCCAGATGGGCGAGTTTGCGCTGGATGCCATCGAGGGCGTCGCCCAGGACGAACGTCATTTTTCGGGACTTACGCTAGGCATCACGCGCAAGGCTTATGAAGATATTGTTCAAGAAATCGCAGAGTTCCGCAAGAGGATTATTGCGATTGCGACACGGGAAGACGGTACGGACGAAGTTTATCGCCTGAATGTGCAGTTCTTTCCGATGACAAAAAAGAGTGTCAATAAAAAGGTCTAGGAGGAAAACATGAAAAATTTCAAACGAAACACGTTGATATGTGATTTTATAGAAGCAGCAATCTGCTTGATTATGGCGTTTGTGCTTCTTATGATATATACGGGCTGTTCAGAAGACGCCGGCCAGTCTCCCGTTGCGCATGAAGGCGGCTACACGGAAGAACAGGGCGTTTATGCCTTGGTCGGTCAGGGAGGCAATGTTTATCCTAAGTTGTTGAAAATGCGTTCGGATGAAAGTGGAATGGCTGGCGATCCTCAAAATGTTAAAGGTTCTTCGTTTGCTAAAAAGGGAACGCCTGTAGTCGTTTACGAATTGGACTCCTTGACTCTTGTGGGTACTGGTCGCACTTTTGTGGATACGGTTTACAACGATAATGGACAATTTGCGTTTGAGAAACTTTCGCTGAATAGTCCGTACGTTTTGATTGAAATCAAGGATTCCTGTACGGCCTACGAGGGCTGGAGACGGGGTCTGTGGAGCGATTCTACCTATCCTATGTCGTACGAAGTTCCGTGCAATTATGATTCGCTCGAGGCTCTGGGTGGTGCGTTGCCTTCCAGTTGCGGAATTACAGATACTACAAAGTATCCGGTTCCTTTAGGAGCTCTTGTCGATTTGCGGAAATATAAAGAGATTAGCGTTAATTCGTTAACTTATATGAAGATTCCGCTTGTGAAAAAATACGTTGGCGAAGGAATGAACTTTGCTGCGGCGAGCAAGAAAGCGGAATCGGAAATTTTGGAAGGTTATGGAATCTATGAGGATTTGGGAAATTTTGAAAGTCTGGAGAGCGTGAATGGAGATTTGTCTTATGTATTGCATATGGTTTTCCGCATGATGCGCAGAGGCTCCCCTTTCGAAGTTGGACTTAGTGATGATATGGAGTTTTTCTATGGCGTATCGCCAGCCGCTGTCGCCGCCTTGGGTGAATCCGCGGAACAGTACTATCTGAATACGCTTAAGTCGCTGGAGTATGAGATTGCCTATTTTGCCCATGTGAAGGGTTATGGGCAATGTACGGAATCCCGTGAAAATGAAACACACAGTGTTATGGATCAGAGCGGAAACGAGTGGTTTGGATTATTCGTGTCATCGGCTTCGATAGTTTGTCGTTCGAAAAAATGGGTGCAGGGATGGAAAAAGATTGATTTCGAAAGTGGATCGATGGTCGATAATCGTGACGGTAAAACGTATAAGACTGTCACGTATAACTGGGGTGGTGTTACGCAGACGTGGATGGCTCAGAGTCTTAACTATGTAGATACGGCGTCTGCAGGTGCTGATAGCGCGTTGAAAAGTAATTTGCTTGGAAAAACTAAGTGCGATAATGGAGATCCCACTTGTGAAATATATGGTCGTTTTTACATGTGGCATGCAGCTATGAATCTTGGCATGTCTGACCTTAACCTGACTTCAGCCTTGCTACGTGATATTGTGTATGAAGACGAAGATGATGAAGGAACGGAAATTTGGGATACCGTAGCCGTGGAGAAAGTATGCTTGGCCGCCGATAGAAACGATAGTACGAAGTATGAATATTGTTCTGGGGAATCGGAAACGGGCGAATGCATGGCCCGTGATACCGCAAGATCTGTATTCGAATACTGCCGTTTTAAATATGAAAGCTGCCGTTTAGATTATTCTGCGTTTACTCGACAATCGGGACGTGTGGTCCATCAAGGTGTGTGCCCGGATGGATGGCGTATCCCCAATAAAGAAGATTGGGAACTTTTAGCAGAAAACGTATCCAAGCAGGGGGCCATCCTTGGTGACGCGGGTGGAAGTGGCTTTGGATATATGGATTTGACGACTATGTATTTTGTAGATGGGGAAACTCCTGAACTAAGGATGGATTATAAAAAGGTTGGGCCTGGTTTCGCATCTGTTCCTGATGTGAATGATGCTCGTGAATTTGCTTATGTCTTCTACGTTTCAGGTAAATTCTCTACTGGCTCATCGTCTGAGTATTATTACGGGAATATAGGATTTGATGATCTTTATAGGGATGTTTACGTCCGCTGCATCAAGAACTAGATCTGTCGGGACGCGTTGGAAATACTGTTAGGAGGAAAGGGAAGACGGGCTGCGGCCCGCCTTCTTTTTTTTGACCATTGACCAATATCTGCTGATTTACGACTTTAAACTACTTTATATGTATCACAGAAAATGACGAAAATTTAAAGAAAATGGCAAAAATGCTGAAAATTAAGTAAAAAAGGTAAATTTTTATCATAAAACTATTGACTTTTTGTTTTTTATGGTTTATATTTAGGAAACGAAGACAGCTCGGCTTTGTGTCCAAAGGGCTGTTTGTGTTAGGAGGAATCAATGAAGGATGTACTAGAGTACTCGGATTATCGCCAGTACATTGCGGACTATTACGCCGAGAAAAAGGCTAAATCTGCGTTTACTTGGCAGTCGTTTACACGGGCGGCCGGTTTTTTTTCGCCTGTGTTCCTTAAGTACGTGAGTGAAGGGCGCTCCAACTTGAGCGAAGATGCGGCGGGCAACGTGGCCGCGGCAATGGGCCTTCTCGGCTATGAACAAGAGTATTTCTGTGAAATGGTCAAGTTCGACCGTGCAAAAACGGACGACGAAAAAAAGTTTGCTTTCAATAAAATGCTGGCTATTGCCGAAATGCATAAAGTGAGGGTCGTCGAGGGCGATTCTTTCCGCTATTTCGAAAGCTGGAAGAATCCCGTGCTCCGTGAACTTGCCCCTGCGATGCCTGGCGCAAAGCCTTTGGCGATGGCGCGTGCATGCCGCCCTAAGATTACTGCTGCCGAAGTCAGCGAATCGCTGAACTTCATGGTCAAGGCGAATTTGCTCCAGAAGGACAAAGACGGAAATTACGTACAGACCGAAAAATCGGTGACGACGGGCCCTATGGCGGTGACGCCTGTTGCGGTTCGCGGGTTGCATCGCCAGATGGGCGAATTTGCGCTGGATGCGATTGAGGGTGTACCGCAGGACAAACGCCATTTCTCGGGCTTAACGCTCGGCATTACTCAAAATGCTTATGACGAAATTGTTCAGGAAATTGCCGAATTCCGCAAGAAAATTATCGCGATTGCGACAAGGGAAGACGATACGGACGAGGTTTACCGTCTGAATGTGCAATTTTTCCCGATGACGAAAAAGAGCGTGGATAACAAGGGTTAGGAGGATAACATGAATTACTCAAAAATGTGCGAACAGTTTGTTTGTAAAATGGCTGCGTTGCGATTCTTTTTGTTTGCGTGTTTGGCCATTGCCTTGAACTTCGCCATCGCGACGCTCTTTGCGGTGCTCTTTGTGGGGTGCTCAATGGGTGGCTCGACTGAAGAGACTAGCCAGTCTATAGGCGGCCCATCTGAAAACCCGGGCGTTCAAGCTTCGCTTGAAAATATTTCGGTGAAGGGGCTTGCCATGGTGGGTGCACGGCCAGAACCTCTTGATTCGGCAAAACCGGAAATGGGCGTGTCTGTCAGCGGAATGCCGAAGGGTTCCGTAGTGACGCTTTACGAACTGGATGCCGATTCTCTCGAAAGGACGGGGGTGTCCTTCGCGGATACGATTGATAACGATGGCGGCATGTTCGATATTCAGGGCGTGACGCTAAAGTCCCCGTATGTGTGGATTACGGCTGTTGAAAGAAATGGCCTGACCATGAATGTTGATGGTTCTTGGGGGGAACGGCATGATGATGTACTTAGCGTGAATGCGATTGTTGATGTCAGGGATTCGTCTCCTGTCACTGTTGACGTGTTCTCTGATTTGGTGGCTTATCGAGTACGGGTCCTGATGCTCGTCGGGAATGATTTTGCGGACGCCATGGCGCAGGCCAAACGGGAAATTCTCGAAGCGTTTGGAACCTACGGTGTTGCTTTCGACAGCTTGGATCGTACGGGCCTGGATTACTATGCGATGCAGTCGGTATTTGTAAGGGTTGTATTTTGTTTGTATGGTTCCGGGAACCTCATGGCTAGCGCCCCAATCTCGAAATCGTTTGAACAGACGGGATCCTTCTTAAGAGAAAAAGAAGAAGTGAAACGTGGAGTGAGGACGGTCTTTAATGATTTGAGATTTAAACTGAGCATTCCTCAGGGGGTTTACGAAAAAATGGGGCCCCAAGTGGCAAGGGAATACCAGGCGATGCTGCTTTATGAAAAATACCTTGCGGGAATGATGTCTGTGATGCTCGATGCCGGACGCTGCACCGCTGAACAGGAAGGAACTTCTGTAGATGCATCCGAAGGATATCGCAGTTCCTCTGAAGCAACATTCCGTATTGTCTGCCGTTCGGGAAACTGGCATTTGGCTTATGAACAGGTTCCGCATACTTTTGGTACGATGACGGATGCTCGTGATGGCCATGTTTACAAGACAGTGACTATAGACTTTGGCGACAAAACGCAGACTTGGATGGCCGAGAACTTAAATTACAAGGGCGTCACGACAAATTGCCTTGGCGGTCATGAACAAAATTGCGATATCTACGGAAGTCAATATGATTGGCATGTAGCGATGGGACTTAGTGACTCTATCTTTTTGGTTGAATTTGCTTCCATGCAGGAATGCATTGACTCCTTGTCTCCGCGATATTCGACAACACCGATGCCGTATGATTCCGTGTATATCGAAAAGTGCATTGCGGGATTACAGGAACCGGATTCTACCGATATTGAAAAATGCAAGTATTATGGTGGTGGAATTCCTGTCAATTACGACTCCTTACGAGCTGTGTATGATATTGAAATACAGGAACGTTGTGAGGAATATATGAGTGCATCGGCAAGTTTTATCGATGCTGGAAAGGTGAACATGGACAGTCTCGCAATCACTCAGGGCGTGTGCCCGGATGGCTGGAGAATCCCCAATTTTGACGATTGGGAGGCTATCTTCGGATATATTGACCGTAAATGGCGTTCTAATGTCGAAGGGAGGTTCTTGCTTGCAGCCCCCTCTATAGAGGATCCTTTTGGATTTAACTTGTACAATACTGTCGAAATGGAATGGGACGGCGATAGATCGTTATTGATTAAAAGAATGCTGGGAGACTATATCATGATATCCAAAAGTGACGATAGGTATAGGCCTCGGGCTGGCTTCGTCAACATGACGGAGGTGATTAATACGTCATATAGGTTTAATTATGATGCCGTCGGGATTGACGCTTTCTTCAGGAACTTGTTTGTCCGTTGTATCAAGGATTAAGGGGGATATATGTTTAGTTGGAATAAAATAATTTTGGGCTGTGCTGCGGTGATGCTTGTGTTCGGCGCTTGCTCCAATGAAGATGCTAGTGCTGTTGCTCCGGTTGGTGCGCAAAAAGTGGAATCCGGGGAAAATGCCGCGAAGGTGGGCGCGGTCGAAGATTTGAGCAACGCCCATATAGAGGGCCGTGCGGTCAATTTGTCGGATATGGACAATGGCCAGAAATTCGAGTATCACAGTTACGAAATGGCATCCAAGGTGAGGGTGTATGAACTTGATTCGGTAACGCTTGATACGACAGGGACCATTTGGAGAGGCTTTGTTTTCGATACGAATGGAAACTTCCGCTTTGACAGCTTGTCGTTAAATAGTCCCTTTGTGATGATTGAAACGGAACCGACAAAAAGCTCTCATTTGCAAATTAGCCCCAGGTTGATTGTTGACGTTCGAAAAACGAATAGCGTATGCGTCAACATGCTCACGTATCTCGAAAGCTTCCGTTTACGTCACTTGGTCCAGACGGGTGTGCCTTTTGATTCCGCAAAGGCTATGGCGCAGCGTGAAGTCCTGGATGCTTTCGGCTTGTACGATGAATCTCCTGATTATGAGAAGAAAGACAATGAGCATGCTCAGGATTATTTGAATTTTACAGGATTCTTCTTCAAAAATATATTTATGGATTCCGTAGCGGAATCGTTTAGCCAAAGCGGATTGTTAAGAGGTCTCGATAGCTGGTCTATGCAATCGCTCATTAGCTGGGCTTCTAACACGGTAGAGGCTAATGGCAATAGTTTGGAAATTCCTTATGAGTATTACGAAGCCATAGGTAGGACGGACTATTATCAGCATTTGTACAAGCAGGTGAATTTTGCGATAAATTTCTTGTCGGCTTTGCATGGCCTAGGCAAATGTACTGCAAATATTGAAGGTACCGATTACGAAATCTCGGATGGCTACTTCACCCTCAGATGTAGTGACAATCAGTGGAAAATTTCATGGAACGGATTCAAGAAAATTGACTATTCCGTGGGGACGATGACGGATAACCGTGACAGGAAAACGTACAGGACGGTTACATACAACATTGAAGGAACCCCGCTGACGGTGATGGCAGAAAATTTAGACTTCGGTGATGGCACCCATAAGGAATGGTGTTTCGAAGCCAAGCCAGAAGATCCCAATCTATATGCGCTCGAGTTGCGTAATGTTCGCCCCGCTGAATCTTCGGGTTGCGGTACCTATGGTGGCTTGTATAGGGCTTTTGACGCTTTGTCGCTAGATACGACGTTCTTGGTAGAAAATGCGTTTGATACATGCGTTGCCAATTATCAAAAATACTGGCAGGGCGATGGACCGGTCGTTATTGATTCTAATGAACTTCGTGAGACTTGCTATTACGTTTATTTGGACGAAACGAAAATTACGAAATGGGCAGATTCTGTTGAAACCGCTAATGGCCATATCCAGGGAATTTGCCCTGATGGGTGGCATATTCCTTCAGTTAATGAATGGAAAACTTTGTGGTCGCATTTGAATGGCTCGAATATTGGTGAATCTCCGTTCTGGGACCCCTCGGGTTTTGCGTTGAAATATGTAGGCCAAAAAGAGGAACGGGACGATTATCTTGGAATTGATAACGAAATTTATTTTGCGACGAAACCCGGATCTATTTCCGAGTATGACAACTGGTTATGGTCTTGGACGTATCATGCGGGGAGTGCAGATTATGGTTACGGTATAGCCGTTGTGACCTCGTTCGTCCGCTGCATGAAAAATTAATCCCTCTAATTGAGTGTTAGGAGGAAAGAGGGATAGAAGACGGGTTGAGGCCCGCCTTCTTTTTTTGTCACTCCCGCTGTACACATGTCATTCCCGCCTCCGAGCGGGAACCTCCTTGCGTAAATATTGTATCTTTATACCATGTTGCACTTTACGTGCGTAATGAAGGATTTGTTATGAAACCAGGTAAGACAGAACTCCGCTTGAATGCTGAAATTGAGAAACGCGGTGCACTTTTTGCAGTGTTGCTCGACCCCGATACTTCGGACGAGGCTGCCTTTGTGAAGGCTGGTGCGATGGCTGCGGAAAACGGTGCGGACTTGCTTTTGGTTGGCGGTTCTTACCTCGGAAATTTCACGCTCCCGAAGCAGGTGGCGGCTCTCAAGGCCGCGGTGAATTTGCCGGTGGTGCTTTTCCCGGGTGGTGCGTCTCAGGTGGTGCCGGGTTTTGACGCGATGCTCTTTATGACGCTTGTGAGCGGTCGCAATCCGAATTACCTCATCGACGAACAGGTGCGCGGTGGCGCTTTGGTACGTGCGCTCAACATGGAAGCGATTCCGACGGCGTATCAGCTCATCAATAGCGGCAAGCGCACGACGGTGGAATACATCAGCGGTACGATGCCCGTGCCGGCCAACAAGCCGAAGCTCAGCATGGTGAACTCCATTGCCGCAGAACTCATGGGCATGCGCTATGTCTATCTTGAAGCGGGGAGTGGGGCTGAAGCTCCTGTGCCCGTGGAGCATATCGCATACACGCGCAAGGCGACCGAGATGACGATTATCACTGGCGGTGGCATCAAGGACCCGCAGACGGCTGCAGTCCGTGTGGCGGCTGGTGCCCAGATTATTGTGACGGGTACGCTTTGGGAAAAGGTCGAAGACCCGGCTCTGTTGAAGGAATTCGCTTCTGCTATCCACATCAAGGGATAGTTCCTGAAACATTCTTGAAAAACAAAAAGCCAGGTTTTGAAACCTGACTTTTTTTGTTTCTGTGTTACTAAAAAGGAGATGCCCGCTTTCGCGGGCATGACAAGTTTACGCTTTTCGTTGGTGCCGTAGGCGGGAAAGCCGCGCTTAGAATCTGAACAGCATGCCGAAACGCATCTGGCCGTCGCGAACGCCGTCTGCACGGCCTACGTTCTTGATGGTGGCCCAGTCGAACTGTAACACGTCGGAGAGCATTACGCCCACGCCGAAGTCCACTTCGTTACGCTTGCCCACGCGGTCGTAGAGATAGCCCAGGCGGAGTGCAATCGTGTTAGAATAAATGAATTCCGTACCGAAGTTGAACACGCCCTGGAGGAAGGAGTTCGTGTCGTCATCAGGATCGACGATGTCTTTCCAGCAGGCGATGTAGAACGGTTCCGGATCGCCCTTCTCGTCATCTCTCACGACTTCGCGGTTGTAGTCGAAAGCGACTGTCCACTTGTAGTCAGCCATGCTGAGAATTTCATAGGAGAGGCCGAAACGCCAGGTCAGCGGGATCGGGTCTTCTATGGTCTTATCGACGTAATAGACGCTCGGACCGATGTTGGCGAGAACCAATGCGATGTTCAGCTTCGGGACGAAGAAGTTCTTCTTCAATACACCGATATCGAAAGCGTAACCGAACGTTGTGGCTTCTTCTTCGCCGGCTGCAGCGCCAGAGCTCAAGTCGGAGTAGAAGAACTTGATGGAGAGGCCGAGGCCCCAGTCGTTCGGGAAGCGCGTGCCGTAGCTGATGCCTCCGACGATTTCAGAACTGTTGTATGCAACGAGATCGTCTGCATCCAAATCGCCAGAAACGACGGTCGAACCGAACGAGACGAAGTTCACGGAAACACCGAGCGTTCCCCAGTCGTTCAGCGGGATGGTCATGCCGCCGTAGAGGTGGTAGAGGTCCGGGATGTTGAGGACCGGCAAAAGTTTTTCGTAGAAAGCGGTGAGCTGGTAGTCGGCGTCCTTGTACTGCTCCATGCCGTTCGCGGTGCTGAACCAGACGTCGTTGCCTTCGGGGAGCACGGCCCAGACCTTGTTGGTCGAAAGGCCGTTGCCTTCGTGGTAGTGCGTCCATTCGTCATCGCGCTTGGTGACAGTCGGGTCTTCCTTGGAACCGCGTTCGAGTTCGGCCTTACGACCACTTGCGGTGGCGTAGTCCGGCATGTGGCGCCAGACGCCGAGGTTGGTTGCAATCCAGATGGCGCCCTTGCGGTCAACGGAAACATCGTTCACGGTGTTGTTGGCGAACTGAACCTGTTCCCACTTGCGGAGCGTGAAGTGCGAGAGGCCGCCCTGGTGGGCTGCCCAGACGTGGCCCGAGCTATCGACGGCGAGTGCGGTCGGGGAGAGGTCCATGATGCCGTCTTCCTGGTTGAACAGGCTCCAGCGGTCTTTGTCGTTTGCGCTCTTTTTCGGGGTGAGGCGTGCGACACCGGCCCCATCGACGGCGACGTAAAGTTCCTTGCGGTTTTCGGACCAGACCAGCGCGTTAATCTTTTGGCTCGGGAGCACCTTGCCCTTCTGTTCGAAGGCGCCATTGCGGTAAACGAAGAGACCGTTGTCCGTACCAATCCAGAGCGAAGCACCCTGTTTTGCAAGTGCGGTTACGTGGCGTTCGCCGAGTTCTTTTTCGAAGGTCTTCCAGCCCTTGCCGTCAAAGCGGAAAAGGCCCTTCGGTGTTCCGACCCAGAGTTTTTCGGTGAGGCTTTCGTAGAGGATGGCCGTGATGGTGTCCTTGACGACCAGGTCCCAGGGCATCTTGACTTCGACCACATGCGATTCGTCGTCCGCGTTTTTCACGTCATTGAATGCTTTCACGACTCGGGTGTATTCGTCGAGGCCGCGTTCCGTGCCGACATACGTGCGTACGGCGTCCTTGATTTTGGCGTTGCCCTGCAAGGTGACGGAGTAGTAGTTCACCCACTGTTCGCCGTCGAACTTGAGAACGCCTTTCGAGGTGCCTGCCCAGAGTTCGCTCTTGTCGAAGAATCCGTTCTTGGGGCGTGATGCCATGTGCGTAAAGAACGGGGTCGTTTTTGCGTCTGCGCTGTAGGAGCTGCGCCATTCGTCGGCGAGAGGGCCGAATGCAAGCCCTGCCGGGTTGTAATACATGGCGGTTGCGTCATCGGCGAGTGCGGCTCCGACTTCGCCCATACCGAGCTGGCGGGCGCCGACCGGCATCTGAAGGGTGATGATGGCCGAACCCGTGGCGAGCGCCATGGCTGGTGCCAAAAGAATAGCTGATAATAATGACTTACGCAAGTTGCCTCCAATCCGGGACGTTATAAGTGTTTCCGTGTGTCGGGACTACAGCCTTCCATCCGGACTTGCTTGGGTTTTCCCAAGGTTGCTTCGGTAAAAGCTTGCAGTCGCAGCCCAAAACATAGGGGGGTAAAATTTCCGCATGATTGCGAATCTGTTCGCGGGTGATGAAATTTTCCTCGCTGACGAATTTACAATAATTCTTGCCTTTCGGACCAATCACGATTCTGTAAGTGGCGGTGCCGGCCTTGTCCCCTTCGTCAATCGTCTTGATGGTCTCTTCGAGAGTTTGGTTCCACTGGTCTATGTATAATTGTCTTTGCTCTGGCGTGAGGTCCTGGGTTTCGAGCCATGCCCTGAGGGATGCTTCGGAGGGCTTCACGGCGGTGAGCGTCTCGCGGGCGGGGCGTCCGATGGCGGCGTATTGCCCCGAAACATCGATGACCGGTTTAGATTCTTCTTTTTCGTCTGAATTGTGCGTGCCAACGTAGATGCCGATTCCGGCAAGGACAATGGACAGTAGCACAATCGCAATGATGATGATGATTGATAGCATATTTAAATCCGTTTACAATAAATCTTTACTCTCAAAAACTAGCATTTTCTATTTTATAAGATAGGAGATATTATGTTAAAATTAAAGTTTTTTCTTGTGTTGCTTGCCTGTAGTGTTGTCTGGGCGGTTCCTTTCAAGGTCGAAATTGTAAAGAACGGTGATGGAGAGCCCATTCGTGCGGGTCAGCTGATTCAAGTCCATTATAAAGGATATCTGGCGGTGGATAGTGCTACTGTGAACCAGGCGGCGACAGATTCTACAGTTGAAGCTCCTTATTTTGCGAATTCTTACTACAGCGGTTCGCCCCTTGAATTCACTATTGGCATAGGTCAGGTGATTGAAGGCTGGGACAAGGGCCTCGTGGGCATGAAGGTGGGTGAAATCCGCAAGCTCTCCGTGCCGTCGGTGATGGCGTACGGCGACAACTCCCTCGAAGGCATTCCGCCCAATAGCGACTTGATGTTTGTCGTTGAACTTGTTCATGCAGACAAACCGCTTGAAGCGGACAAATTCCCTGCTGATGTAGATAAACTAAAATGGCGCGATGTGGGTCGCGGACTTAAGGTCTTTGATGAAAAAACTGGAAATGGCAAACAAAATATTGCAGGTAATATAATTAAGGTCCACTATACGGGCTGGCTCTTGTCGGGCCGCAAGTTTGGAAGCTCCAAGGACCTGGGCAAGCCGCTTGAAACCGTGATGGGCGCAGGCAAGATGATCAAGGGCTGGGAAACGGGCCTCGAAGGCATGCGCGAAGGCGGCGTGCGCTGGTTGCGTATTCCTCCGGCACAAGGCTACGGCGCTACGGCGTTCTCGATGATTCCGCCAAACTCCACGCTTTTGTTCCGCGTTGAGATGGTCTCGTCAGATGTTGATCCGGAACTTGCGAAGAATATGGACTTCTTCCCGGATACGACGCTCCTCAAGTACGAGAACGGCCCTGAAGGTTTGCGTTATGCTGTCGTAAAGCAGGGCGAAGGCGAACCGGCTCGTTCTGGACACCGCGCGATTGTGCATTATACGGGCTGGATGGTGAACGGCTACAAGTTCGACAGTTCCCGCGACCGCGGTCAGCCGTTTGCGTTTGAGCTCGGTGCAGGCAACGTAATTCGCGGCTGGGAACTCGGCGTGCAGGGCATGCTGCCTGGCGAAAAGAGAATCCTCGTGGTGCCGCCTGGCCTTGGCTACGGTAGCCGCGGCGCAGGCCCGATTCCTGGTGGCGCAACGCTTATCTTCGCTGTGGAATACCTCGGGGAAGAATAGCGGCGGAGCCGCAGTAGGACAAATGCGTAAGCCGAGCGTTGCGACAAAAACTTGTTTTGGCATAACCGAGGCTAGCATTTGGCACTTGAGCGAAGCGAGAGTGCAAGTGGACAGGATTGCTGTCAGGAACTGCTTGTGTTAGTTGCTCGTAAACGAGAGTGCTTGTCATTCTGAGTGGCAAATAGCCACGAAGAATCCAGTGTTTTTTCGTTGCTTTATCACCCCGGTTTTATGACCGGGGCTTATTGTTTATTGCAAATCTTTGGGCAAATATTTTTTTGGCACTTTGTAGCCTAAGTTGTATAGCCTTCGTACATAGTTTTCGTCTTGCAGGCGCTTTTCGGATTCCTGAACGAGTTTTAGCAGAAGTTTGGCTTCTTTCCCTGACTTGATGCGGATTACAGTCCACCAATCGAGCAATCCATACAGCATGAAAAGACCGCTTAATCCTAAAAGGAGCACTCTGATTTTTAGCGGAATTGTTAAACTTGGAATAAAATAAATGGCGCTCCAGCAAACGGCCCAAATTGCTGTGTAAATGAGTGCGCGTTTTAGAGGAATGCCGACATTGAGCCATTTCTTGTCGATTCCTTCCGCAGCGGGTTCGTGGAAGGCTTTGCATAGAAAATCCTTGCTGCATTTTGGGCAAGTTATTAACGGAGACTGGTAACCGAATGAGTTCCAGTCTTTTGTGCTCTGAGATTCGTTTTCTATTGATTTATGGCAATGAGGACATTTCATGCCCATAATGTAGCTTAATTAAAAAATGCATTCTCAAACCCCTAACCACTTATAACAGACGAAAGAACGGCTCTGCGAGCCTATAGACGAGAGAAAAAAATGAAAATGAATAATGAAAAATCAAGAATGGAATACTCATTTTTAATTTTTAATTTTTAATTCATTCCTCATTCCACCCCCAACCACTAGCCACTAACCACTACCCACTTCCTACTAATTACTATATTCCTTTCACCTCTCGTCTGTCCTCTAAAACGCCTATTGACAAAAAATCCATACCAAATGTTTACATAGCAGGGTTAAGCCAGTAATATTTAAATATTTTAGTTATTGATGGTTACTTTTTCTGACATAGCGGACTACCGCGACTTCTTGAAGGAATTCTACGACAGGCGCAAGGTCGAGATGCCCTTCTACAGCTACCGCATGATGGGTGATAAGCTAGGGCTAGACTCCAGCTATCTCTATCGGGTATTGCAAAAAAAGCAGCATCTGCCTGCTCATGCATTACCTGCGGCTAAGGAAATCCTTGCGCTGTCTGGTCGCGAGGCCGAGTATTTCGACCTGCTCTATTCTGCTGCTGTCAGCAAGGATAAGACTAAGCGCGAAGAATTGATGGCGAAAGCCCTCTCGCTCCGTGACGTGGAGCGTCATTCTTTACAGGCAGCTGAACTTAAACTCCTTGAAAACTGGTGGATTCCTGCGGTACGCGCCTACCTGGAATTGAACGGTGGGGTGGTGAACGTCAAACGCATCGCCAAGGACCTCTGTCCGCCGATTACCGAGGAGCAGGCTCTCGAAGCCATTGAAACTTTAAAGAGCGTCGGTCTCGTCAAGAAGCTTGCATCGGGTAAGCTTGCGCTGACCGAAGCCCATTTGACAGTAGGGGGCCCCGAAAAGGCCAAGGCTGTGCGCAATTTCCAGCGCCAGGTTCTGAGCCTTGCGAGCGACGCGCTCGAAAATGTCCCCGTCAATGAACGCAATATTTCTACACTGACCCTTTCTGTAGATCAGTCCTGCTTCGAGGATTTGGGTGACATGTTAAGGGAATTCCGCCGCTTAGTCCAAAAAAGAGTGGATGGGGCCAAGAATCCCGATCGTGTTATGCAGCTTTCTATGGCGTTTTACCCGGTTGCTCGTAAAGCTGGGGCTGTGGAAAATACTATAATAGGGGAAGGTGCAGGAGATAAAAAATGATTAAACGGGCGTGGACATATGGAATGGCGGCATTGGCTTTCTGCTATGTCGCCTGCGATAGCGGTCGTACCGCGGGATCGTCGATGGAGACGGAAAACTCCATCGCGGTGCTTGTTCAATTGGCCGATGGCACGCCTGCTGCACGTATGGACGTTATTGTCCGCCCTGAATCTTATCTGTCGGGCGCGTCCGAACTCGGGTCGGACTCCCTCTTCCAGTTGCACTTTGAAACCGATGAGCAAGGTCGGGTTGTTCTGACGGATGTCCCGTCGGGTTCCTATGTAATTGAAGCTCGTAGCGATGTCAAGAATCTGAAGGGCTTCGAGAAGATTGCCTATGTTGAAGCCGATACGACGACTCCTCTTACGGTTGAGGTCTCGGAACCGAGCAAGGTGTCCGGTCATGTCGGACTTCCGCAATTGGTCCGCCGTTCGGCGACTGTTTCTGTGCAGGGCTTGGACTACCAGGTCCCGATGGATTCTAACGGTTACTTTGAATTTGAATCGCTGCCGAACGGTAATGTCGAGATTGTCGCTTTTGTAAACGAAGACGACGATGACTCTATCACTGTTTACGGCAAGATTGAAGCGGACGTTGGAACCAAGTCTAGCAAGAAGCTTTACCTTGGCGACTCTGCGTATGTCAAGAAATACTTTGTATTTGAAGACTTCGAAAACGGTGTCGATCGGTGGACTCCGGCTGGATCCAAGAATGTTGAAGTCAGTTTGGAATCCGTTACAGCAAATCGTGGTCGCAAGGGACATGTTGCGCACTTTATATGTAAACTCGATTCGGCGGAGAACTGGGATTGGGGCCTTATCGGTCTTGAACTTGGCGGCTATGTCGATATGAGTGATCTCGATTCCGTTACTTTCTGGGCTCGTACGTCGGTTGATTCGGCTAGAATTTCGTTCTCGTTCGATAGGTTCGTAAATAACGATTCCGTGACGAGTCCGGATAACGCCAAGTCTTGGAAGCATTTTGTTGCTAATAAGGAATGGACTCGCTATACTGTGATTCCTTCACAAATGGAAAAAGCGGATAGCAGTGGCGGAAACTATGGCTGGAATGCGGTCAAGGACAGTATCACCAAGATTGGCATCTTTGGCGCCATGGGTACTGAGGTCTGGGTTGACGATATCGAGGTCTATGGTTACGGTATCTTTGATCCGTACGCGCCAGTCTCAAAGAAAAGTGCCCTGAAAAAGAGCGATCCTAAGAAAAAAGACTAGTTTTATCCATTGTGGACATTTTATCCATGAGACCTGCAACATTTTGCAGGTCTTTTTTTGTTGCTTGATGGTAGATTTATTTATGGTGTATGGGATTGACCTTATTAGGCCAATCTTAAGGAGTGTGTATGAGAAACAAGAAAATTATTACAATGGTGGGATTGCTTGCCGGTTTTGGCGTGAATGCGCTTGCCGATAACCCCATTTCAACTTATCACTATTTGGCGGATCCTTCCTGTGCTTCCGATGGTGATACTTTCTACATCTTGACCGATGTCGATGATTACAGCCCCCAGCAGAACTACAATTACGACATCGTGGGGCTTAACGCGTTCTCCTCTCAGGACATGAAGAACTGGACCGACCACGGCATGATTTTCCGCTCCAAGCGAGAATTCGGGAATTACCCCGACAATACCTGGGCTTCCGGCATCGCTGTCCACAAGGGTAGAATCTACATTGTTTATCCCAATGGCGCCAGCGGCGTGGGCATGCTTACCGCGACAAGCATCGACGGCCCCTATACCGACCCCGTCAAGGAAACCCATGGCGTGAACTACATCGCCGCTTCCTTTGGCTCCAGCGTAATCGGAGGCTGTGATGGCATTGCTCACTGTTTTGACCCGGGCATTTTCATCGAAGATGACGGTACGGGTTATGTGATTTTCGGCGGCGGTGAAAATGGTCAGCGCCCCTATGGCAACAACCTGGACATCATCAAGTTTACCGAAAACAACGGCAAGATTACCATTGACAAGAATTCTCTGACGCGCGTCAGTGCCCAGAATTCCTTCGAGGCTCCCTATATCCACAAGAAGGGGAGCAAGTACTACTTGAGCTTCAATACGCCTCCGCAGGTCATCGATTACGGCATGGCTGACAAGATTACGGGCCCTTACACGTTCGTTGGAACGGTCATTCCCGGAGTCGCTGGGGTACCCGATGCCCATAACGAGGGCGGCAACAACCACCAGGGCTTTGCGGAATTTAAGGGCAAGTGGTATGCCGTGTATCACGACCGCCGCTTGGTCACTGCGAGTGAACATCCGGGTTCCTGCACCCAGTCTGGCCAGTGCACCAATAGCCCGAACAAGGAAAACCACAGAAGCGTGTCCATCGACGAACTCACCTGGAATGGCGACAGGATGAACAAGCTGACCTTCACCCGTGAAGGCCCGAAGCAAATCAAGAACTTTGACCCTTACAAGACCTACAAGGCGCTCACCAGCTCCAAGCAACGTAACGTGCGCAGCCGTACTGACTGGACCAAGGGCAAGCCCGTCGTGCATGTGTTGACTCCGCTTGCTACCAAGGAATCCTGGATTCGCGTGTCTGGTGTGGACTTTGGCAACGGTGCCGAGAACCTCCGCGTGAAGGCGGCAAGCGTGGCTGACGGCAACAAGATTGAAATACACACAGGGAGCATTTCCGGTACGCTTGCCGGTACCTGCTCCCTCGCCAAGACGAATGGCTGGAATGACTACGTCGATAACGATTGCGAGATGAAAGGCCTTACTGGCGTTGTCGATGAACTCTTCTTCGTGTTCAAGGGAAGCAAGGATTCTACCATGGGCGTTCTGGAATGGGAATTCCAGGGAGCCAAGCGTGAACCGGAACCGCAGAAACCGTTTGGCGGCAAGGCTGCTGAAATTCCGGGCAAGATCGAGATGGAAAACTTCGACGAGCCGGGTTATGGCGCAGGGAACGATTCCTATTCCGATAGCGATACCGACGACCACGGTGCCGAATCCAACGGAGGCAAGAGCTACCGCGAAGGCACAGGCGTAGATATTTACAAGAAAGCGACGGGCTACGTTGTCGGTTACAACCAGGCAGACGAATGGCTGGAATATACGGTGAACGTGGCTTCGGCGGGCGATTACACGATGTTTGCGGCGGTGGCCTCGGGCAGTACGAGCGGCAGCTTCAAGCTTTCTATCGACGGTAAGGACATCACCGAAGAAATTGCAGTGCCGAAGAACGAAGGCGAAGACAACTATGACGATTTCGGCAAGGTCAAGGCCAATGTGACGCTCCCGGCTGGTGAACATATCCTCCGTTTTACCGTGACTGGCAACTGGATGGACATCGACTATATCCAGTTTGTGTCTGGCAAGGACGCCAAGGATCCGGATGAAGGTGGTGATGTGGGAATCCGTCCGTCCATGCGCATGAGCGTTAATTCTGCGGCGACTTTTGATGTGTTCGACTTGAGCGGCAAGAAGGTGGCTAGCTTTACGGCCCGCGGCATGGCCGAAGCGACGAAACTTTGGCGTGAAAGTGCCCAGTCGCAGAAGGTCCAGGGATTCTGCCTGATTCGCAACCGCAGTAATGGCATGGTCGCGAAAATTAGGACGACCCGTTAAAATTCTCCAACAAACACATTCTTCAGGAGGCTTCCCGAAAGGGAAGCCTTTTTGTATAAATGAAAACCACCGGCTAGGCCGGTGGTTCAAAAGAGCCTTCTGGCGTTGCGTCCTCGGATAAAAAGAAATCCCTTGATTACTATTGACATGCGGTCTGCCAACTGCATAACAATAAAACCAAAGGATTTAAAA
>JAGCPZ010000045.1 GCA_017965445.1 Fibrobacter sp.
CTCTTTAAAAACCGACCACAAAAATTTGCGATTTACCATTTCCTCATAAACAGTTGATTCCTTCCATTTTTCTTCAAGTAAATCAGAGAAATCAAATGCCGAAAATGAGATATTTTCGTTCATTGTTCCATTTTTGTTGACACGCAGGGTCTTGACATATATACCTGCTTTCACAAATTCTTCTGCTTGGTCTGTTTCAACACCAAGCATGGCCATTGTTGTACGTGCAAATTCGGCTTTGTCAACTGTATTTTTTTGATTCCACTTTTTAAAATCATTGGACTTCATTATCGATTGTCTAATCTGCCTTACAGTTTTTCCTTTATAGCGATTAAACCGTCCTTGAACAATTGTTTCAAAAGATTCCCTTTTTAAATCTTTGGGATTCCTTATTATTGATCCAAAAAAGGGAACAATTTTCGATTTTTTTTCAGGGTTATATAGTAATATATCTTTATTAATATATTCACTAAACAACCGATTCATATACGATAATTTTAACGAAAATGCACGTCTATTATTTTTAGGGCATGGCGACAAATAATATGCGTTGCGTTCATGCAATTCATCATATTTTTTCTTATTTACGCAATCTCTGATATACCTGTAATCTTGTTCAATCATCGCCATATCCGCTTCTGGAATCTTTACATATGCCGATTTGTAAAACGGAAACTTAAATGGTGTTACATTCTGATTAGATTCATCTACATAGTACACCAACATCATTAATTTGCATTTTTCGTAAATATGGGAATTGCGAAAAACATCGGGCAGTTTTTCTTCTTTATTAATCATCCCTAAAACAAGTCTTTCTTTTACTTTTAATCCCGCTCGGGGCTTTTTTATTAACGGGCTTACTTTTAATTCAACACCCGCTTCGTTTAAGTCGGATTTTGACTTATTATCTTTGGGTTCATCAAAATAAATGTCTTGAACCAAAAAGCCAATAAGTCCTTTGTCTCCTTTATGTATGCCGCCATTTTCGTCAATCCATCCCTTTATATTTCTTTCGGCGTACATTTCCAGTCGATCTTGGCGTTTTTTACCATTAAGTTCAAGCGCATACACATCGCCAATTTGACATTTCTCTAATGCTTTTGCATGACGCAAGATGTCTTTTTTTGATTGTTTGTTGTATTGATATGATAAAGCCATTCAAGTCTTCCAGAATCGATTTAAATCCACTTTTCTAAAACTCGACCAACATCTTCAACAATACCGGTCACAAGAGCATTGCCCATCAAGAAGGCGCGACGCAAATTGCTGGCACCTTCTGTGTGATTGTCAGGGAACATATTTAAGCGTTCCAATTCGATAGGAACGAGTCTGCGATAGCGTCCAGATTTCGTCTTGATGACATGCTTGAAGCGAGACGGCCCCTTGCCGCCTTCACCAGTGATGATTGTGCGAGACGGTTTGTCTAGGAAATCAGGGAATGCCATCGGGCCTTCGCTGTAATTGTACTCGAAGCCTTCAGCGGTCTTTCTCTTTTCGGATTTGCCGCCCTTCAAGTATTCCCACTTAGGCAGTTCCTTCTCATCAATAAAGAATTCTTCAGGAACATCTTTTTCGTCAACAAGCAATTCGCCAAGAGTCAGTTTCTTCCCAGAATAGTCTGCGACAACATCAAAAGTGCAGACTTTGCGGTTGCTCATGAAACCCGCGGTGAAGAACGGAGAGTTTTTCTGTCCTTTATTGAATTCTTCAGTGACTTTGACCAAGTCGCCTTCAATTTCAAATTCATTTTTCTTCGCTTTTTCGGAGAGCTTGCACTTTAGCGCTTGAGCAAGAATTCCATCATTCAGAATCCATTCATCCGCAACAGCTCTCGAGCTTGCTTTTTCAAGTTTCGTTCCTTCCTTATAGGCAACAATGTAGGTTCTGCGACGACGCTGCGGCATACCGTAATCGGCAGCGTTGACAACACGCCATTCCACAGAATACCCAAGATCTGAAAGCGAAGCCAGAATAATTGCAAAATCACGGCCACGTTGTTTGACCGGCGATTTCAAAAGACGATCAACATTCTCAAGGAAGAGATATTTCGGCGGATTCTTGCTATCGCGAAGAATGCGATGAATCTGCCACCAGAGAACGCCCTTTTTGCCTTCGATGCCACCCGAGCGTTTTAAAGTCGATGCAACGGAATAATCTTGACAGGGAAAACCGCCAACAAGCAGATTGCCCGGCCTGATGTCCTCAACAGGAACAGTCGCGATATCGACATTCGAATGCCCTTCAACCCCAAAACGCTTCTGATAAATTGCAGACGCATCCTGCGTCTTGGTCGAAGGCTCCCACTGGCTATTCCAGACCGTCTTGTATCTTTGCGAGGCATGTTCAAGCCCTATGCGGAAACCGCCAACCCCGGCAAACAGTTCAATGACACGAATATCGCTTGATTTCGTCTGAACCGCATTATTGAAAAGATTACATTGAGCCGCACTGGCGCAATACTTGGCAATAGGTTCACAAAGATTCTGGTCAACAATTTTTGCGGGCTTCGGGTATTTGAACATGCTTTAAAAATAAAAAATAAAAATGGCACAAAATGACAAAATGGAGAAATTAGCCGATGAAATAATCAAACATTTTTAGGCCATCGACAATTCAATTTTTCCCATGGCACTTCTTGAATTTCAAGCCAGAACCACACCAACAAGGATCATTCCTACCAACATCTCTATGTTTTTTTTCTTGCTGATACAAACTATACATTGCTTTTAAATCGCTCAATTTTCTGAGCATATTTGATTTCGCCTTCTCTATATTCGACCTGGCTTTTGCATCCAAATGCTTAAATTCTTTACACAATTCAAGATATTCTAGAGGAGTTTCTTGAACTCTAAAATAAAAATCATTATCAACTAAAATCGGCTCGTATCGAAGCATTTCGTTAACTTCCACCGACTTTTCAGAGCCATCCCGCATAGACCACGTGTATCTTGCACTGCTATAATCTTCTCCCAATGCATAAACCAAATTGTTTTCACACAAATCTGTTCTTTTGAAGACTTGACGCTTTACCAAATTAAATTGAATAGAAGGATCGATAATATAACGATTTTTAAATGTCAGCCAACAGTGCAATTTTAATTCAAGAGTCGATTCGGGTCCCTCATCTAAGATTTGCTTTATGAATGATTTTGACGTATCGTACATCGGTTTATCATCGAGATGAACTTCACCGATTGTTAGCGATATGTCCTCTGGCTTTATCCCATTCTCAATAAGTGCTCTTCGGTGTATATCAGCCATAAAGTGACAAGTACTCGTGTATCCCATTTCTCCAATCGTTTTATCACATACGCTAATAACCTTGTAAATATATCGATTTGCCAACTCAGAAACATAGTCAACATCACGTTCTGTTACTGGTTCTTCAGTAATTTTCTTGTAAAGATTCAAATCTAAAGTATCTTCAGGAAAAAAAACATTATGAGTTTTAATAGCCTCGTAAAAGTCATTTATGTAAGTCGCTGCATTCATATAAAGCTCCTTTTTGTGTTTAAATATAGCTAAGAATCGCTATTTCCCTTTCTTCTCTGGCATGTGTCGCACGCCGAGGCCGCCAGGAGATTTTATCCATTCTGTTTCTGGCCAGAGTTTGAAATCCAGTACGGGGACGCCCAGGAGTCCGTCGTTGGTGGCGACGTCGCCCGTCACGATTTCGCCGATGATCATGCCGCATCCGTTTGTCTTGCCGAACAGCTTTTCGGCCATGGCGCGGTTTCTCTTGAGTTTTTCGAGCGCGGTTTCGCGGTCTTTTGCGGTTGCTTTCTTCAGAAATTTGCTCCACAGTTTTTCCCACTTGGCGATGTCGTTTTGCAGGTCATCTTCATGGGCGCGGGATTTAGAGACTGCGACGGCGAGCCGCTTGTTCGCAAACATTTTTGCGTTTGTCCGCCATTCAAATGTCTTTACGCCGGTAAGCACCAGCTGGGCGTACGGCGAGCGGATGACGAAGTAGTGGGATGGTTTACCTTGCATTTGGCGGGTCTCCGGAGAATGTTCGACTTTATTTAAAATACTCTATTGATTGTCTGCGGTCAAGCGGGGCGTTGCGGGGTTTTAGGGGCGGAGCTCCTAGGAGAGGGGGTGTCTGGAAGACCCGGCCTTTCGGCAGGCTCAGGGACCTTAGCCGGGGCTGCAGGCAGGGGGAGGCTTCCCCCAACTGGATCCTTCGACTCCACTACGTTTCGCTCAGGATGACGAAGCAATCGTCCTTGTCGAAGGCGGTGCCGAAGGCTTGCCGGTAGCTCGATTCCAGCGCCTCTCCGGGGGTGCAGTTTTCCCTGAACAGGACCATGCCGCTGTCCAGGCATTCCATGTCGAGCTCGCCGTCGGTGTCGATGCATTCCGGCCGGAACGTGGACCATAGGCAATAGTCGGTGAACCCTTCCCGAATGTCTTCTTCGAGCAGGTTGTCGCCGGTGCCCGCCTGGACTTTCAGGAACGCCTTTGCGCTCTTGACCCATGCGAGTATCGCACCGCCGAACGTGTCGTTTTCCATAGAGCCTCCGCCCCGAAAGATAGATAATATCAGTGACAGAAAATGACATGGCAATTATGGCGAATTCGCCACAATTAATTTTCGAGAAATCTCTTGACAGGGGCCGCGCGAGGATGTATATTTAGTGAACGAATGTTCTAGTGCTCAAAATTTCAAAAAGTTGCGGTTTTATGCTTGTCCGCAGCGAAGGAGTGAAAAATGACGAAAAAGACTGAAATGTCGATCCCTGAACCAGTCGGTGGTGACAACAAGGGCGAAATTGTGCTCTACCAGCCGGAGGGAGAAGTGCGGCTGGAGGTGCGCGTCGAGAACGAGACGGTGTGGCTGAACCGTCAACAATTGGCCATGTTGTTCAATCGTGATATTAAAACGATAGGCAAACACATCACGAATGCTTTGAAGGAAGAATGCCAAAATTCAGTTGTCGCAAAATTTGCGACAACTGCCGATGACGGGAAAAAATACCAAGTTGAGCATTATGATCTAGATATCATTTTGTCTGTGGGTTATCGCGTAAAGTCGGCAAATGGCATAAAATTCCGCCGTTGGGCAAGCCATGTTTTGAAGGACTACATGCTCAAGGGCTATGCCGTGAACCAGCGGAAGATTGCAACGGATTTGCAGATTGCGGACCGCTTGCATGAACAGCGGCAACTCATCGAGAGCCAGGGAACAGAAATCGCGGATGTCCGGAAGTCTATTGCCGAACAGGATTCTCGCCTTTCCGCGGTCGAGCAACGAATAGATTTCTTCGTGAATGCAGCGCAGGCGCCAACCGGCGGCATTCTCGCGACAGGAACCCGTTTCGACGGGCTCGTATTGATTGCGGATCTCGTAAAGTCTGCCAAGCGTTCCGTGGCATTCATCGACCCGTTCGCCACCATCGAGGTGTTGAAATTTGCCGCAATGCGTGCGAAGGGCGTGCAGGCGGTTGTTTATTCAGCGCGTATCACTCCCGAGTTCAGGGCGGCTGCGGATTTGCACAAAAAGCAGTATCCCGGCCTAGATTTAAAGACAATGCGCACGATTCACGACCGCTTCTTGCTCGTCGACGACAAGGTGTATCACTTCGGAGCCTCGTTCAAGGATATGGGTAACGAAATGACAGCATTCAGCGTCTTGGACTTTGTGACCCCCGCAGAAGTCATCGAGAAAATCCAAGAGAGCATGAAAGGGCGGTGAATTTAAACCCTTCGAATTCGAGGGGTTTAAACGGGCCGCGCGAAGCCCCCCCCCGCCAACAGCACCGCAAGAGCATCCCATAAAAACTAGAAATATAAGGCTCAACATACGTTGTGCATCTGCGTATTTTTGCCTTTGTATTGTTATTAAAGAGAGGTCTTTTATGAGAAATCGAAAGATTGAATCTCGCAATATCCATATTGATTCTGATTAAGGAGCGCTGGGGTTCGGGAGTCGTGGAGCAACTCAGCCTGGATATGCAGCGGGATTTTCCCGATGCGGACGGATTTTCGGTGTCGAATCTGTGGTTTATGAAGAAATGGTACTGTTTCTACACGCAGAAAGAGGCTGTGCAAAAACTGCAACGGCCCGTTGCAGAATTAGAAAGCGAAAAACTCCAACAACCTGTTAGAGAATTAAATGAGGCTAAGTCTAGCCGACTTGACAGAGAAAAACTGCAACAGCCTGTTAGAGAATTTGAGAAAACAAAACTGCACCAAGCTGGTGCAGAAATGCCTGCATTTTTTGCTGGCGTTCCCTGGGGACATCATATCGCAATTATCACGAAATGCAAATCTGTAGATGAGGCCCTGTTTTACATCAAAAAGACTGTGGAACAAGGGATGAGCCGCGCTGCGTTGATCAACTGCATCAAGGCAGATCTTTACAGCCACCAAGGCAAGATAGTCAACAATTTTACCGAAAAACTGCCCGATTTGCAGAGCAAACTGGTTCAAGATGTGCTGAAAGAGAACTACGATTTCGGCTTTGCCACTGTTGGTCACGAAATTTACGACGAAGCCGAATTGGAAGAGGCTCTTACGAAGAATGTCACCGACCTTTTGCTCGAAATGGGTACGGGTTTTGCCTTCATTGGACGGCAAAAGGAGGTTTTTGTAGGTGGACGAAGCCGCAAAATCGACCTGCTGTTTTACCATATCCGCTTGCGCTGTTTCGTCGCCTGCGAACTGAAGGCAAAGCCGTTCGAGCCGGAGTTTGTCGGCAAACTGAACTTTTACGTGAACGCGGTAGATGAGTTGCTGAAGGCACCCGAAGACAATCCGACAATCGGGCTGTTGATTTGTTCCAACATGGATTCAACCGATGTACAGTGGTCTTTCCGTGGGCTGGGCACGCCGATGGGGGTCGCGACATACAACAACATCCGCGTCAAAGATGCGTTGCCTTCGAAGGAACTGTTGGAAGAGCGCATGCGCCTTCTGCAAAAGGAAATGCATACTACGAAACGGCTCATTCGGAAAAAAGGCGAATAGCGCGTTCATGGAGGGCGAACTGGATTCAAAAGTGGTATGTGCAAATTTTGCACGTGTGGGTGTCGACGCTGATCAAACTTACAAGTTGCTCATGAAAGGGCGGCAAAAATGAAAAACAGTTGCTTTTACACGTTGTTTATATTATATTTTGTAGTTGTATCAACTGCGAGGCGCATATGGCGATGTCAATTCTACAAATCCGTGTAGACGATAATCTCAAGAACGAGGTGAGCGACCTGTTCGAAAGGCTCGGGATGGACATTCCGACCGCGGTCCGTATTTTCTTCAAGCGGGCTATCATCGAGAGGGGACTTCCGTTCAACGTGAACGAAATCCCTTCTGCCACCACGCAAGACAACAGTCGGCTGATGCAAGCCCTGTATGCGCTCAACGACGAGGCTCACAAGAACGGGACCGCCGGGATGAGCGAAGAGGAAATCGAAGCCGAAATCAAGGCGGCAAGAGCCGAAAGGAAAAAGAAGCATGGTGTACGCAGTCGTTGATACAAACGTCTTGGTTTCAGCCGCTCTGGCAAAAAACAGAGGAGACTCTATCCCGTTAAAAATTTTTCTGGGCATTGCCCAAAAGAAGTATATTCCCATTATTGACAGCAATATTATTGAGGAATATCGGGAAGTTCTACAAAGGGAAAAGTTTAATTTCTCGTTAGATTATCAGAATTCTTTTATTGACGAGATTTCAAAATACGCGGTCAATGAGCCGGTAAAAGAGTCTAATGTTGTTTTGCCAGATATGGATGACAAGATTTTCTACGATGTAGCCTTCGCTCATCAGGATAAGAAAGCCTTTCTTGTGACGGGGAATTTAAAACATTTTCCAGGATGCCCTTTTGCAATATCGCCCAAGGATTTTTACGAACTGATTAGGCCTACTCCGTCGGGATTTGTCGTAAACGAGTCTCGCATCGATTACGACGTTTCCTGGCTGATGCAAACCCTGTATGCGCTCAACGACGAGGCTCACAAGAATGGGACCGCCGGGATGAGCGAAGAGGAAATCGAGGCCGAAATCAAGGCCGCAAGAGCGGGGCGTTGCGGCCCTAGGTAGATAGCGATCTTTAGGTGGTGCGGGACTCTTATCGAACCAAACTTGGCGGGCAGACTGACCCGCCTTTTGTCAATTAGACAAAACAAATAGTATGGAGGTCTTAAATTCGGGGGTATTCGGGGGTATCTTTATCTTGGGATTTTTGGAGTTTACTATGAAACGTATTAATTGTCTTTTGCCAATTCTTGCAGCGGCGTCTTTTTCTTACGCAGCTGTAAACTTAGGTGTCAGTCTTTCGGACAGTATTAAGCCGGTGACCCATGTGGCCACGGGCTCGCTCTACGGCCTTACGGAAACGCTCCCGAGCGATATCACGAAAGATGTCGCCCCGCTCAAGCCGAATGTTTTCCTTTCTCCTGCGCGTAGCGGTAACGGCCGTCAGCAGGGTATTGGTGGTGCGTTCTTGGTGGCCCCGCGTGTCGAAAGCATTGGCGCGAAGATTCAGATTCGCTTGGCCGACGTTTTACCTGGCTGGCCTTACAAGTTCCAGAACATGAACCACTGGAAAAACGAGGTTACCTCGGTCATCAACGACAAGCTCAAATCGAACAACAAGAACTTTGACGGTTACGAAATCTGGAACGAACCGGACGGTACCTGGAAAAACGAGAACGGCGACTTCAATTCGGTGCTCTGGAAACAGACCTACGACCTGATTCGCAAACTGGATCCGACTGCAAAGATTATCGGTCCCTCGTACTCGTACTACAATTCTTCGCGCATGGACGCCTTCGTGAAGTACTGCGCCCAGAACAACTGCATGCCCGACGTAATTAGCTGGCACCAGTGGGGTAGCGCGAACTTCGTGAACACGGTCGAAAGCTACCGCAGTATCGAGAAAAAGTACAACGTGTCTCCGCGCCCCTTCAGTATCAACGAGTATTCCTCCGAGGTGCACGAGGAGGAGGGGTGCCCTGGTGTTTCGGTGCCGTTTATTGCGAAGTTCGAGCGGCATGGGGTCGAGAGCGCGATGATTTCGTGGTGGTTCGTGCCGCTTCCGGGGAGGCTGGGGAGCTTGCTCACAAAGAACAACGAGCGTGGCGGCGGCTGGTGGTTGTACAAGTGGTATGGCGATATGAGTGGTTACATGGCGAAGGTCACGCCGCCCAATGACAAGAGTGATGGGGTGGACGGTTTTGCGGCTCTCGACAAGAAGAAGGGGTTCGCGAGCATTGTGCTCGGCGGCAATACGCGTGGTGACGTCAACGTGAACATATCTGGCATTCCGGAGTCGTTTGGGAACAGGGTGAATGTCGATGTGGAATACGTGACATGGGAGAACAAGGACAAGGCGGTGCCTTCGACGACGCTTGAATCGAGCAAGGAGTACGATGTGAGCGGCGGCAAGATTACTGTGCCTGTGAATATCAAGAACGTGAAGTACGGTTACCGTGTGTACGTGACTGCGATTGTTCCGCAGGCTCCGTATAAGGATGCGGCTATGGCGATTCCGGGGAAGGTTGAGGTCGAGAATTACGACGTGGGCGGCCCTGGGAAGGCTTTCCTTGACAAGGATGACGACAACAAGGGTGGCGAGTACCGCGACGACGCTGTTGATATCGTGAAGGTGGCTGATGGATACGCTGTCGGCTACACGCAGGAGGGCGAGTGGCTGGAATATACGGTGGATGTGGCGGAGTCGCAGGAGTATGCGTTGTCTATCCGCTATGCGACTTCTTCGGAGAATGTGGGGGCCAAGCTGTATGTCGATGACAAGGCTGTCTTGGAGGAGGTCACTTTCCCGAAGGGCACGGACTGGGATACTTACGCGGTTCACGAGGCAGGCATGGTGTCGCTTTCTGCTGGGAAGCATGTGCTCAAGCTGGAAATCGTGGGCAACTACGTGAATATCGACTGGCTGGACTTCGCGGATTCCAAGACGACAGCCATCAAGGGGGCCCGCGTGTTGCCGCTTGCGACGCAGAGGGGGGCTGCGTATAGCGTATTCGATACGCAGGGGCGCTTTGTCGCTAGCTTTACGGCTGTGGGCGATGAGGAGGCCCGTGCGAAGGTATATGCGGCGGTGAAACATGCGGGCTCATACTTGGTGAAGCCGCAATCGGGCGGGAGAATGTTCCGCATGTCGGTGAAGTAGAAGTTTTCACGGAATGAAAATTGTACATTTATTGGCATGAAACAGTTCAGAAACATTGCCAAGTTCGCACTCGCTGCTGTTTTTGCTGCGGGTGCTTTTGTTCATGTAGATGCGAAGGGTGTTGCCCAGGGCTCAGACGAAGATATCCGAATAGTGAAGGTTGACGACAGCAATTTCGAGAAAGAGATTCTGCAATCCAAGAATCCCGTGATTCTGGAAATTTCTTCGACGAGTTGCCCGCCGTGCCTGGTGATGATTCCGACGCTTATCGGCATTGCCAAGAATTACCGCGATATCAAGGTGGCGTCTGTGGGTATCGACGAGCCGAATATCGAAAAGATCAAGAATACGTTGCCGATTCAGGCATTCCCGACGTTCTTTCTCATCAAGGACGGGAATATATTGAACCGCCTGGTGGGCGTTGTCAAGGAAGATGCCTTGCTGGAGGCTCTGCAATATACTCCGAATCCGAAGGCGAAGGCGGCACAGGCGAACAAGAAGGCCAAAAAGTCCAAGAATCCGGCGAAGCGGAATCTCGAATGCAAGGTGGACGGGCAATTCCACGGTCTCAAGAACCTGGTGAAGATTTCGTTCGTGTTCGGCGAAAGCGAAATCGAAAATGTCGATATCGTGACGGATGTGTTCGTACCGCCGGAGCGTTTTGACGAGCGCGAGCAGATGATGGAGCATATCCGTGCCAGCGGCAAGGGCGATGTGACTCCGACGATGACGGGGTTCCAGATGCATATCGACAACGATTGCCGTTTTATGAAGGCGATGGACATGAAACGCACTTCGACTTACGGCGAGATGCGCGCAGGGCTTGAGCTGCAGGGATTTACTTGCAAATAGAGGTGAGCATGGCTTTGCAGCCTTCGTTCACGTCGCGCCAGGTGGCTTCGAAGTCGCCGGTGTACCAGGGGTCGGCAACGTCACGGTTCTTGCCGGCCCATTCCATCAGTAGGGAAATTTTGTGCTTGTTTGATTCGCGGGTATCTTGAGACTGCGCGAGTTCGCGCTCGTAGATGTCGCGGGGGAGTATCCAGCGGAGGTTCCGCAGGTTGTTCTGGTCCATCAATACGATGTAGTCGTAGTGCTCGTAGTCGGCGTATGTCATCTGGCGGGCGGTTTTTCCGCTGCAGTCGATGTTGTGGCGTGCGAGCATTCGCCTTGCGGGCGGATAGACGGGGTTCCCGATTTCTTCGGTGCTTGTCGCGGCGGATGCGATTTCAAAATCTGCCGCGGTCAGGGATGTGCCTGAGGATAGGGTCGTCGGCAAATCCCGTACCATTTTCTTCATGACAAATTCCGCCATGGGGCTGCGGCAGATGTTCCCATGACAGACGAATAAAATTCTGACCATGCTTTATGCGTTCTTTACGCAGCGGACGGAAAGAGCGTCGGATCTGTAAACACCTTCGATGTCAACGGAATTGTCCGTGATGTTCAGACGGTATGCGTTTGCCTTGCCATATTCGTCCTTGCTCCAGAAGCGGGCTCGTCTGCCGAAATGGCAGAATGCGCCGTTGTCGAATCGGTAGCCAGCCGGGAGCGCGAAGAATCCGAAGGAATCCTTGCCGGAATTGTGCCAGAAACAGGCGCTGCGGAGTTCGCTGCCGTTTGTTTTTTCGTCCAGTTTGCTCAATAGCGTTTCCCATTCCTTTGTGCTCGGAATGTGCCAACCTTCCGGGGCAAGGCCCTGGTAGTTCTTTTCCCTCATCTTGTGGTACATTTCGAGATCTCTGGCCGGAGTTTGTTCGGTGAAATCGGACGGAATGTCCAGCATGGTTGTCCATGTGTAGAGGCGGCCGAATGTTTTAACGTTTGATTCATCGTTGTTGGGCGCGTAGCTGCCTTCGCCTGCTGGCTTGAAGCGCAGGTTGTCCACCATCCATTCTTGGTCGCCGATTTTGACGGTGCGGTATGTCTCGCCGTCGCGTGCATCGGTGAAAGACCCGTACTTGAAGGCTTCGGTATTCTTGGCGACGCAGTCGCTATACGGAATGGTGTTCCTTGCTTCGGGGGATTCGTGCTGGGCGGCCTTGCTGACCCTCTTGCCCAAGAAGTAGGACGAAATGGCAACGACCGCGATGGCGATGATTATGAATACAATAAAAGAAATATGCATATAGACCTCCGTTCTAAAATGACCTGTATGAAAATTCTGATTTAGATACAATCAGAAAAATCGGTTTCCCGAATGTTTTTTTCTAATGTATAATAAAATTGTCGAGAAAAACAAATTTTTTTTAGGATTTTGTCATAAAGAACAGGCTATTCTTTTGATGATGCGGACAACTGTTTCCATGCCTTCGACGGTCACATGTTCAAAGGGGCCGTGGTAGCCGTAGCCGCCGGTGCCGAGATTTGGACAGGGGAGGCCCATAAAGCTGAGCTTTGCGCCGTCTGTGCCGCCGCGGACGGGGTCGCTTGTGGCGGGGATTCCGACGGATTCGATGGCGGCGCGGGCGCGTTCGAGGACTTCGGGCGTCTTTTCGATGACTTGCAGCATGTTGCTGTAGGAATGCTTGAGTTCTAGCTCGACAACGGAGCCGCCGGCGCGGTTCTTTTCATTTTTTGTAAAAGGGGTGCCGCCGAATTTCTTGTTGAAATCTTCTGCTATTTCCTTGAGGTAATTTTGGCGGTCCTCGAATCGAATCTGGTCGTGGTCGCGGACGATGTAGCTGAGGGTTGCTTCTGTGACGTCGCCTTGTATGTCTGTCAGGTGGTAGAATCCTTCGTGGCCCTCGGTGGTGGCGGGGGTTTCGTTTGCGGGGAGCGCCATCGCGATTTCGGCGGCTATGAGGCTTGCGTTTTTCATGATGCCTTTCGCTTCGCCGGGATGCACGCCTTTGCCGTGGATTTTGAAGGTGGCGCTTGCGGCGTTGAAGTTCTCGTAAGCGATGTCGCCTTCGTAGCTGCCGTCAACGGTGTAGGCGTATTTTGCCTTGAAATAGCCGAGGTTCAGGCGGTCGGCGCCGCGTCCGATTTCTTCGTCTGGCGTGAAGCAGACCCAGATGTCGCCGTGGCCGGCGAGGTTTTCGTAGCCGCGGCTTTCGGCGTGGCGGTCGGCTTCGATGAGTTCTTCCATGGCGGTCACGATTTCTGCAATGCCGGCTTTGTCATCGGCGCCGAGGAGTGTCGTTCCGTCGGTGGTGATGAGCGTGCGGCCCTTGAGCCACTTGAGCGTAGGGAAGTCCTCGACTTTCAGCGTGGCGCCGGAGCCTTTGAGCGGGACGTCTTCGCCGTCGTAATCCTCGATGATTTGCGGCTTGGGGTTTACGCCCGAAAAGTCTGGCGATGTATCCATGTGGCTGATGAATCCGATGGGCGTATCTTTTTTGCGGCCCTCTGTTGCGGGCAAAAGTCCATAGACGTAGCCGTTTTCGTCCAACTTTACTTGTGAAAGTCCGATGTCTTCGAGTTCATTGGCCAAATACTTGGCAAGTTCCAGCTGCTGGGATGTACTTGGACAGCTTTCGCTGGATTCATCCGAGGTTGTGGTGAAACTGACGTACTTCAAAAAACGATCTAGGATATTCATAATCTGCTGGCTCCCCCAAAAAAGTTAATAAAATAACGGATTTTCCTAACACATATATAATTTATCTTTTTTTATGGTAAATGAGAACTTTCAGACGACATTTTGCCGCGAATTTGTGCGGATATTGCGAAACTCAGATGATGTTTGAACTGTGCTATGCATTTTTTTTATTCCGTACCTATAAAAGCCGAAAAATCAGCTTTTTATAGGTACGCTTTCCTGTTTTTATGTATAAATTAAGCATGAAATTACCTATAATAACTAAATTTTCCATTTTTTATAGGTATAATCTCAATAGAATTTGCCTGATTTGAATAGAAACGACCTGTTTCGTACCTATAAAAGCGTATGAAACGATAAATTTATAGGTACAAACCTCAGAAATTTCTTAAAAATTGATGCCATTAGCCTCAAAATGAAAGAATTTAAGTTTGTGTTTGACCGATAACTATCTACCAATAGCCGGTAACGAACAACCGCAGACCAATAACTGTTGACTAACTGCCAATAATTATAATTTTTAAATTTTATGGTAACACTTTTTATTCTCTCAGGTGTTACATAAGCGTGAAAAGCCCAGAAACCCTAAAAAAAGCAGGATTTGCGAAGATTTACGAGACGTATGCGCCGATGGTCTATAGGCGTTGCTTGCTGCTGCTTCGTGACGATGCAGAAGCAAGTGACCTTATGCAGGACGTTTTCGTGCGGATTTATTCTGCGTCGGAACGCCTGGATATGGCTTCGCCCAGCAGCCTTTTGTGGAATACGGCGACAAGGCTGTGCCTGAACCGTATCCGTGACAAGCGCCGCCGCGGCCTGGACGTGGATTCTTCGAACTTGCTTTTGACTATCGCTTGTGCCGAAGACGAGCATGATGATTACGAAACGAAGAATGTGCTTGCCCGTCTTTTTTCGAAGGAGCCGGAATCTAGCCGTACGATTGCAGTGCTGCATTATGTTGACGGCATGACTCTCGAAGAGACCGCCCGTGAAGTCGGGCTTTCGGTGAGCGGTGTGCGCAAGCGTTTGCGTGGGTTACAGGCCAAAGTTAAAACTCTGGAGGTAAAGTGATGATTCCCGATTGGAAATTGGAAAGATTCCTGACGGGCGATTTGCCCGAAAGTGAAATGCGCGAGATTCGCGAACTCGAAGCGACTGATGCGATGCTTGCCCAGCGCATAAAATTGCTCCGCGAGGACAACAAGGCGATTTTGAACAAGTTGCCGTTCGAGGCTGTTGTTGACCGCATCGCCAAAGCGAAGGATATTGCGGACGCGGATATTGCGGGTGCTGCCGAAGCCAAAAAAGTCGCATCGAGCTTTAGGTTCTTGAAGTTTGCATCGGCGGCGGTGCTTGTGTTGGCCGTTGCCTTGGTCGCTCTCATGACGCAGCGCGAAACCGTTGTTACCGGCGGGAACGTGGCGGGTGGCGACGTGGCGCAGGCTCGCGATGCTCAAAATACGCTGGTCGCACTTGCCGAAACGCCGTCGGATACGCGAATCAAGGGGCTCGATGCCCGCATGGAAGTCTGGAAAAAGACGGAGGCGGGAATCGTGCAGTTGCAGGACTTGGATGAAGTCCGCGAAGGCGACGAAATTCAATTGCGCTATGCCGTCCCGGAAAAATGCTATGGTCTCCTTTTTAGCATGGACGGCAATGGCGCTCTGACGCTTCACATGGGCGATGGCGAAAAGGCGGTTGAACTTGCTCCGGGCAAGATGAATTCGCTCCCGTTTGCATACAAGTTGGATGATGCTCCTTATTTTGAAAAGTTCTTCTTCGTGACTTCTTCGAAGGAATTCGCGGTCGAAGAAAAAGATGTCGATCAGTTGCTTAAGAGAAGCGACGTTAAGGTAATCGGTTTTACTCTCAAGAAGGTGGGTAAGTAATGTTTATAATTTCGAATAAAACTTTTGGTGTATTGTCTGGTTTGTCTTTTGCATTTATCTTGGTGCTGTTGCTTTTGGCTGTCGATGCCAATGCGGCGACAGAATCGGGCCGTATTAATCGCTATGTGGTTGCCGTGAGCGCGAATAACGGCGGCTCGGGGCGTCCGATGTTGCGCTATGCCGAAAGCGATGCGCGTTCTTTTGCCAAAGTGCTCAAGGAAATGGGCGGCGTGTTGCCGCAGAACGTAATTCTCGTACGTGAGCCTTCCGTGGCGGCGTTGCAGAAGGAATTTTCGAATCTCGATTCCAAGATTCTTGAGAATGGTGCGTCTGATGGCCGCAACGAGGTGCTGGTCTATTACAGCGGACATGCCGATGAAAAGGGACTTCGCTTGGGCGAAGAAACTTATACGTGGAAGGACTTGCGCAATCGCATTGATGCGCTCAGTGCCGACGTGAAAATTGCGGTGATTGACGCTTGCGGTTCTGGCGCCATTACCCGCGTGAAGGGCGGTAAGGCTGTGCCTGCGTTCATGGTGGATCAAAGCAGCGACATGAAGGGGTACGCTTTTATCACGAGCAGCACGCAAGACGAATCGAGTCAAGAAAGCGATAAACTCAAGGGTTCTTTCTTTACGCATTCGCTAGTGAGCGGGCTGCGTGGCGCAGGTGACTTGAGCAGTGATGGTAAGGTGACTTTGTCCGAAGCGTACCAGTTTGCGTTCAACGAAACTTTGCAGAAAACGGAAACGACGCTAGGCGGCGCACAGCATCCGAGCCGCGATATGAATCTTGCCGGAACGGGTGACGTTGTGATGACGGATTTGCGTGCGACTAGTGCAGGGCTCGATTTGGATGAAAGTGTATATGGACGCTTGTATATCCGCGATGAAAATGGCGAACTCGTGGCGGAACTCAACAAAAAGCGCGGGCATGCGATGAGCCTTGGACTCCCGGCGGGACGCTATGCAGTGAACCTCCAGCAGGATTTGGATTATATGGGCGCGAGTGTCGTACTTTCGAATGGCAAACGCGAGAAGGTCACGCTTGGCGGTTTCAAGAGCGTCGCTGCGGAACAGACGGTGCTCCGTGGAGAAATAGGCGGCAATAGGAACTGCACAAGTGGTGACAATGTTGCATGTTCGTTGGATTCTTTGGATTATCGTGGCCGATTCCGTACAACATTTAACTTTGTTGATGCTGATGATAAACCGCGCAAGGGCTTACAATTGGGCTTGTTTGTTACTCGTACAAAGGATTACATGTTGGGTACGCAAGTGAGCTTGATTGCTAACATAGCCCAAAAAGAAATGCACGGCTTGCAGGCAACGACGATTGTGAATGTGGCTAAAGAGCATTTTGAAGGAGCTCAATTATCCTCTGTGGTGAACTATGCGGGCTCTTTAGATGGTGCTCAGGTCAGTTCCGCTTTGAACTTGACAAAAGACAAGTCTTCGGGAGCGCAAATCGGTATCATAAATGTCGCTGCCGATACGCTTGAGGGCGTGCAGGTCTCTGCGGGCGTCAATTATGCCAAGGCGACTGATTTGCAGGTGACTGCTGGCGTGAATGCGGCGTTTGCTGCAAAAACGCAGGTCGTTGCGGGTGTCAACTATGCCACAAATTCTAAAATCCAGGTGGCGGCAGGTGTGAATGCGACCCACGTCAATGAGAAAGTCCAGGTGGGCGTTGTCAACTACGCGACGAAAGAAAAAGGCCGCCAGTGGGGTATTGTCAACGTTTGCGCTCATTGCGAAAAGTCTCCGGTCGGCCTCATCAACATCGTCGGGAATGGCGTGTGGAGCGTAACGCCTTACATCAATGAAATGGGTGCGCTCGGAGGATCGATTCATCTGGGAACGGCCTATTTCTACACCAACTTGGAATGGGCCGCATTCTTCAAGAAAGGGCATGTCTTTAAGGAATTTGAAAAGTTCTATGAACATGGTGTCGGTATTGGAACCCAGTTCGGAAAGTACGGAAGCCATTGGGAATTGGAATACACGTTCTTCAATGTCTATGATAAATTTGGAGTAGATGAAGGCGATTGGAAGTCTGGATACCATCATCGCGGTCGCGTAGGCTACGTCTATCAGGTGCTCCCAGGCTTTGGGCTCTCTGTGGGCGGTTCGCTGAACGTGACGAGCGAGGGGTATTTGAATAAGCTATTACTCAAGCCGCTGGGCGATTACCACGATGACCTCCATATTAAAAAGCACAATGCTCGTTGGTGGCCCGGATTCTACGCAGGTCTCACCGTGGGAAGGTTCTAAATTATTGCGTTATCATCTTGAAACTTGTCATCTGTCAAGCCCGCCTCGAGCGGGCTTCTCCTATAACAAACGAAAAAAATTATTTTTTTTGAATGATGTGGTAACACTTTTTGTACCTTAAGGTGTTCCATTGGGGTAAGGAATTGAAATTGCAATGAGTTTTATGTCGAAAACAGGTGTTTTTGTTCTGCTTGTAGTTGCGCTTGTGGCTGCACGTGAAAGTATTGTGTTTAACGGTGTTGTTCAAGATGATTCTTTTGCCCCTAATGAAAAAATAAATGTCGAGATTCTCGAAACGGGTGAAGCGTTGCAGACAACTGTGGGTACCCCATTTAGCGTAGTTCTCCCGGAAGATACCCTTTGGAATGTTTGCGTGACGAATTCCGATACGGCTGGCGCGGAAAAGGAAAAATGTTATGAGCTGGTTTATTTGGGGAGTGATAGCACGTTCAGCATGACGCTGGGTGAAAAGTTTGCTGAGCCTGCTGAAGCGATTGCATCTGACAGTGCCTCCCAAAGTGAAAGGGGCAAAAGTGGTGAAAAAGCCTTTCAAGGTAATCCGGAAGATTCCGTCAATTCTTCGTCATTGCAAGCCAAAGGTGCAGCAACCTCTGATAGTACTTCCGCTGTTGATGTGGATAAACTTCTAGCCGCAGGCAGCTCTAACTCGAAAATTACCGAACTCAAGAAAGTCGTGGTGCAGTTGCGTCGTCGCCCTAAGCGCAAACCGGGTGAATCTGTTGTCTCTGCAAAGTCCATCAAGCGCATGCCGGGCCTTGCCGAAGCGGATGTCATCAAGAGCATCCAGGCGCTCCCTGGCGTTGTCGCAAGTTCTGATTTCAGTTCTAAGATTTACGTGCGTGGAGGTGCCTCTGACCAGAATTTGTTCTTGTTCGATAATGCGGTCGTCTATTCGCCGGTGCATTTCTTCGGCTTGTTCAGCACGTTCCTCGTCGAAGGCATTGACGATGTGCAGTTCTACAAGAGTGGATTCCCGGCGCAGTACGGCAACCGCTTGAGTTCCGTGCTCAAGATGGATGGACGCGCAGGCGGTCAGGATTCTGTGGAAGAATGGTTCAGCAAGTCGAGCGTAAAGATTAGCACGTTTGCCGCTCAACTCCATACGGAAGGCCATAAGGGACCGGCTCGTTGGGTGCTTGCTGGCCGTACAACTTATATCGGCTACGTTCTCGACTTGTGCAATGCTATTGGACTTTTGGATTTGGATTTGGATTACGAGTTTACGGATTTGCAGGGAACGTTTATGTACGATTTCTCGAAAGATACTCGTCTCAAGTTCAGTTATTACATTGGTAAGGATAAACTAGAATTTGACCCGCTTTACATGGACTGGGGAAACATCGCAATTCCGCTTGGGATTTACCATCGCATCAATAACGATTGGGATTACAATGCGACATTTGCTTATAGCAAGTTTTATCAGACCATGAAAATCAGTGACCTCATGTCGATTGAAATGCTCCTTCATTCGTTTGCAGGTAAACAGTGGCTGAACTATCGCGGTATCGACAATCATACGGTGACGTTGGGCTATGAACTGGAATACGTTTACGAACGTTATAAGGAAAAAATGGCGTCAATCAGTGTGGCGGATATCGAAAAAACATTCCATCATGTGGCCTATGTGCAAGACGCATGGAAAGCTTCGCCGGATTTCTTGCTGCAATGTGGTTTGCGTTTCAATTACCAAACAGCATCGCAACATTTTGGTGTAGAGCCGCGAGCCTCGGTGACGATGAATCTCGACGATTTGAAAACGCTGGAACTTTATGGTGGCTACTATTTGCAGTACATGAATTCGATTGTCTATACAGACCAGGAAACGTTGAACGAATTTTATTATCCGGCTACGACAACGACGGATGGTAGGCATGTCAAGCCTGCATCTTCGTGGCTGTTTGCGGCGGAGTACAGCCAGCGCGATTTCTTTGAAGGCTATGATTTTACTGCCGGCGTTTATTATAAGACGCAGAGCAATTTGAATACATTCGCGATGAAAACGGATAGTAGCGATGAATCGTCTTCGAAGGAACTTGTGCTTGCAGATAATTTCGGAACGGCCGATGGATATTCCTTTGGTTATGAACTTTCATTGCGAAAAGATAAAGGCTGGTGGTTCGGTGGAATCAACTGGAGCCAAAGTATAAGCGTGGCCCGCTCCAATGACGGTTCCAAACCGTATTTTCCGAGTTGGCATCAGCCGTATGCGTTAAAGTTGGATTTGGGCATCAACTGGAAAGGCGACGAAGACGCTCTCTGGAAACACAAAAAGAAAGGGCGTTATTTCCGCTCGTCCTTGGCGCTCAAGTATTCGTCGGGCATGCCGATCAGTGAATACAAAGGATATTATTTGCAACAAGAGATTGGAACGCAGAAGTATTCAGATGATATCGTTGTGCTTCCGGGAAGCCGCAATGCCGGTCGCCAAACGGACTATTTTAGAATTGACTTGAAAGCTATTGACATTGGCCGCGAAGGCAAATGGAACTTTAGCTGGACGATTATCAACTTGACGAATCACGACAACATGTTCTTTACTTTCTACGATACGCGCAAGAATCCTCCGAAGAAAACTGAAATTTCTCAGTTCCCCTTTTTACCGATTATGCTGAATTATGAATACTATTTCTAGACGAAAGACGACGAGAGACGAAAGACGAGAGAGTGTCATCCTGAAGCCTGTAGGGCTGAAGGATCCAGTAATGTTTTATTTGGTAGAGCTTAGAACTTAGTTGAATTTTTGAGGATATGTTATGAGTGATTTTTTTAAACGTAATAATGCTGGTGTCATTGCGAGTCTCGATAATGGTGACGCGATCTCCAAAGGGGCTTGTAAACGTTTTCTCTCGTCTCTCGTCTGGATTCTCTCGTCTATTATTCTTGCTGCGTGCGATTTCCATGGGCCATGGGAATACTATCCCGAGGAACGTGATGTCTATGCGGGCATTTATACGTACGGCTATATTCTTGCTGGAGGCGAAACGAACGTCTGTTTTTCGAAAGTTTATGAACTGGATGAAGCTTCGTCTCAAAACTTCGCGTTTTATGACAGCGCCTATGTGACAATTAGTGGGGTGTTTTACTATAGAATGCGCAGTGAAAAAAAAGATACCACGATTAAACTTTATAATAATCAAACGAATTGTTTTAATGAAAGTTACTATGAAGGAATTGTCGGTGAAACCTATGCGTTAAACGCTTATTTTGAATGGGATAGTGCAGGACACAAGGCCAAGTCTAGATTCAAGGCGGTGGCGACAATTCCAAGTGCCGTAAAAGCCAAGGGGTTGAATGTTCCCCAGCAAGACGGTAGCTACAAATGGGTTGAAAATCCGCGGTACGATACTACAAAAAGAATGTACCCTATTCCAGATTTTAGGATAAAATTCTTGGAATATCCGATGGATATGGAGTTTGTCAAGGTTGCTATGGATTATGACAAGACTGTGCGGGGAGTTCTTTCGATTATGAATTATGATATAAGTGGTGGGGAATCGCAAAATACGACGATGAACCAGATGTTCAAGGGTGTGACCGATGCCGATGAAACTGGTTATCGCGGAATTGCTATGCATGATCCGTTGGAAAAGCAGCAAAATCTAGGCTTTTCATCAAATCGTACAGTCGCTGGAAACAAGATTCTTGACACGCTTTACCTGATGAATATGATGCTTCCGGTGGGAAGTATTTCGGTAGATTTTTATTCGACCGACGATGCGTACGTTGACTATATAGAGACTGTTAAACGGTCTGTTTCAGATTCTCGTTTTATCCCAGAATCGAATATCGAAAACGGGATGGGCGTGTTTAGCGGTATGGCGAAGACGACGATTACGATTGATGTCGGTGGTGACGGTGTTAACTTTTCTCATATAGCTTGGAGTAATTGTGAGGATACGGAGGGAGATCTTTCTGATAACTGGGATTCACGGGGATGTCGGCTTTATCAGGATATCGCGTGTTCTGGAGCAATTAGTGAATTGATTGATGAAGATGCGCATTGGTGGAGCCCGAGTGACAAGAACATGATTGAAGCAAATGAACGTTCTACCGAAATTTATAGAGATTCTGTTTATAATAGACATGTAAAGGCTTGCTATGCATCCAACGTAAAAGCGGCGATGAAACTTGATACGACGAAGTGGTCGCTGTTCTTGCCAGATACGATACATGCGGAAGACAAGGCGAATGCCTATGCAGATGGTTTAAAACGCTATTGCGTGGCGAGTAATTTTGAAAGTAACCATATTGCGGATTGCTCGGCGCTTAAAAAAGAATGTTTGGAAGGTGCTGAAAAGACCAATTGTAAGGTGTATCTGTGGACTTGGTGTGCCGACCGTGATTGGAATTTGAGGGATTATCCGCAGTGTAATAGCGCACTTGTCAGCAGGTATTACATTGAAGGCTTGAAATCGACAATCCTGAAGCGTGAGGTCGAGAATATTTGTTGTGAAAGTCAACGTTTGGTTGGCATGGAACGCGAAGATGGAAAGATGTCTGTCGCCTTGACATGGGATTTAACCATTTGTAAGTACTGGTGCAAGGATGTTGAAGGAAAAACGGAGTGTCAATAAATTTTTTGAAAAATTCAAAACTTGGTGACATTTTTAAATGGTTCAGGTGTTTAAATAATGTAATTTAGATATAACCTATTTGGAATAGATATGAAAAGATTGAATATATTGCCTTTGGTGCTTTTGATTTTCTCGCTTTCGAGTCTTGCTTTTGCAGACTACGAGTCCGAAATCCGCGACTTGAAAATGCAAAAGGAAAAGCTTAATTCTGAAATCAAAAATTTGAACATAAGAATTGCTGCGACAGATTCGATGTTGCGGGCCGATGCTTCTCGGCACAAGACGCTCGAACAGCGGTACAAGGCTGACACGGAACGCCGCAATTCGGAAATTGATAGTTTGAACGTGAAGATTCGCAAGGTGGCTTCGAACCTCCAACAAGAACGTAACAAGCAGGCCCGTGCAAAGAACAAGAGCGAAAATGTGGCGGCAAAACGCAAGGCCTTGCGCCAGGAACTTGCAAAGATTAGCAAGCAGTTGGAAACGCAAATTTCGCAGACGCTCCCGTGGGAACGCGACAAGCGCCTGGATCGTGCAAGGTCCTTGACTCGTGAAATCGAAAGCGGCAACGTGACTGAAGAAGAAGCCTTTTCTCGCTTGAAGTCTCTGCTGAATGAAGAAATTAAGTTCGGCGATGAAGTGGCTGTGGTCAATAGCCCGCTCACTCGCAAGAACGGCGAAATCGTGAATGCGTCGGTTCTCCGCATTGGCAACCAGTGGATGGTCTATGTCGATGAAAACGGTGTGTCTTACGGCCGTCTGGAACGCAAACTTGAAAATGATAAAATTGTTTACGAATGGAATGAAGAGTTGAATCTTGAGGAGCGCGCTGCCGTGAAACTTGCGATTGATGTCAAGCAGGCGAAAAAGCCGCCTCAGATTGTGAATTTGCCTGTGAGTTTGTCTGTGGTGGGAGGGGATAAGTGATGATTTTAGACGAAAGGGAAAACGTCATTCTGAGTCCCGGAACGGAGTCCGGGATAAACTCCGCGCAAGTGAAGTCGAAGGATCTAGTGCAAGGCGAGCGTCGCGACAGAAAGTTTTTTTTCTGGCATGACCGAGCCGAAGCTGCGAACGCCGTAGGCGTTCATCCAGTGAAGTTTTTTGCAATTGTCATGATGCTCGCCTCTTCTGCATTTGCATGGCCGTGGAGTAGCGACAAGAAGAACGCTGAAGACGAAGCCCGTATCAAGGATTCCTTGTTGCAAGTCGAGGTGCGCAATTTGCAACGCGAAGTCGAGACGCTCACGCGCATCCGTATGCAAAAAGCGGATTCCCTCGAAAAGCTTGATGCCAAACACTGGAGCAACCGCTATGCGGAATCGCAATTAACCGAAGAACACCAGAATGTTACGCGTGAACTGGATGGCCGTTACTCCAAGCTTTCGACGGATTTGGGGCGCGTCACCGAAGAAGTGATGGCGAGCAAGAACGTTACCGAAGAAGCGGAAGAAAAAGCCAAGGGCGAAGAAATTTCTTTTGATGCTCTCAATACACAGATAAAACTCTCGATTGAAAAAACATTGGGCGATGTGGCTGGCGATTATCCGCTTGGTATGAACAAGCGCCTGTTGCGCTTGAGGCAGGCCAGTGCCGAAGCCGAAAAGAAAGTTCCGAATACGATTGCTGCGGTGCAGGGCTACATGGCGGATTTGCTTGCTCGCCATGAACTAACTTATACTCAATTTTATGGTGCAGAACTTTCGCAGGTGGGATCTCGCCCGGATGTGAACGTAAACCGCTTGCGCCTGGGAACGGTATTCCTTGGTGAAGTTGCTGGCGATAATGGCGATGTACAGGCGCTGTTGCGTTCAGGGGCGTTGCAAGGAAAAGTTTTTGAATGGAATGCAAATTTACCGACGGAAATCGCAGCGAATATCAAGGCTGCCGTGAATCAAGTGGGGAGTATGCCCGGCGCTGCGGCAAGTGCATCGCAGTCTGTTACGGTCGCAATTCCTCTGGATGTGCTGCAGAACAAGGCAATTAAGAATTCCATTACAGATACTAAAGAACTCACTTGGACCGAAGAATTCCAGGCTTTCTTCAAGAAGGGTGGCATTGTGATGTATCCGCTTATGTTGGTTGCAATTATCGCGCTTCTCCTGTTCCTTGAACGATTCATTGTGTTGACTTATCGCGGACATCTTGGTCGCCGTTTCACCAAGAAGATGAATGCACTTGTGGCGGAGAAAAAGTATGAAGATGCTGCAAATCTTTGCCTTGATAAAAAGACAAGCCTTGCGATGGTGCTTTTTGCGGTGCTCAATAAGGTAAACGACACTCGCGAAAATGCGGAACGCTCTTTGCAAGAAGCTCTGCTCCGTGAGCAACCGAAATTGGAACGCCGCATGGGCCTCCTCGCCGCAATGGGAACGATCGCTCCGCTGCTTGGCCTCTTGGGAACGGTGACTGGTATCATCACGCTCTTTACCGTAATTACCGAAGTCGGTACGAATGACGCCCGTGTGCTTGCAGGCGGTATTTCCGAAGCGCTCGTGACGACGGAAATGGGCCTTGTCATTGCAATCCCGGTGATGATTCTGCATGGACTCTTGAGTGAAAAAATCGAAAAAATCACAAGTGAACTTTACGTGCAAAGCACCTCGCTTATGAATAAAGTTTTTGGAAAGGAAAAAGTTGATTAATTATTTATAAGGTCCCTGTGGTTTGCTTCGACAGTGCTCAGCACGGGCTTAAGCTCACCAACCTTGTAAGGTCCCTGAGCAACGCCGAAGGACCGCTGCAAATAATGAGGTTTTATGAGTAGTTACATGTATATTATGAAATGTTCTGATGGCTCTTATTATACAGGAAGTACAAGAGAATTGGAAAAGCGTGTGATGGAACATAATATGGGTATGGGCTCAAATTATACAAGAAAACATCGTCCTGTAGAACTTGTTTATTTTGAGGAATTTCAAAGAGTTGATGATGCTTTTGCTAGAGAAAAACAAGTTCAGGGCTGGTCGCGTGCTAAGAAGGAATGCTTAATACATGGTCAGTTCGGCAAGCTCACTGACCTTGCTAAATCAAGTGGCAAACAATGACTAACACGTACTACATATTTATAGAATCTTTGCGGAACACTTACGAGGCGGGTGGCGTGGTGATGCTCCCCATCCTCTTGGCGGGTGTTGTCGGATTCTATTTCCTTTTTGCAAGCTGGTTCCGTATTGGGGGTGATTTTTTCAGAAAGGATATTCATAAAGTCGTGAAGCGCATGCAACAGGATTTGAATGGCGAAGGTGTTGCTACGAAAATCGACGAATCCCGCGAGGATGGCCGTCGTGAAGTTGTGGCGCTCCAGAGGCTCCGTAAACGCGGTGGTTTCCTTTCGAGAGAACTTTCGTATGCGATGGAAATTGCTCAAAAGAATTACAATGAATTTCGCGATTACATGCAAGTGCGCATGATGAAAAGTGTGCGGTACATGGAACAAGGAAATCACATCGTGATGGTTATGGCGGCTGCAGCTCCTTTGCTTGGCTTGCTTGGAACCGTGACGGGCATGGTCGCTACATTTGAAGTGATTACGTTGTACGGTAATCAGAACCCTGTGCTTATGGCAGACGGCATTTCTGAAGCATTGATTTCGACACAGAGCGGACTTCTGATTGCTTTCCCGCTTACGCTTTTAAAACAGCGCTTGGACGAGCGTATTGAAAATTTGAAACAGGAAATGGAACTTGGTGCTACTGTGATAGACAATTATTTTGCAACTCGTGCTAGCGATTCTTGCGTTAATGAAACTTATGCAGAAGAATCTCGCATTACTCGTCATTGCGAGCCGTAGGCGAAGCAATCTAAGAGGTTTATTATGAATTTTAACTTACCGAGAAGAAAACAGAAAGACGTGGGTATCGAAATGGGCCCGCTGATGGACATCGTGTTCATCCTCCTCATCTTTTTTGTGGTGACTTCGTCGTTTACTCGCGAAACGGGTGTCGATGTGACAAAACCGCAGGCGCAATCGGCAAGCCAACTTGAAAAGGAAAACTTGCTCATCGCCATCACGCGTGAAGGGACAATCCACATGAACGAACGCCAGGTGGATTTGGCGAGCTTGCAGGACATCTTGAAGCAATCGCTGGCGAAAGCGCCTGATCGCGAAGCTGTCGTGATTGCGGATAAAGAAGCGGAAACGGGCGTGCTCGTTCAGGTGATTGATATGTGCAATTTGGCCGGCGTGAAAAAAGTCTCCATCGCCGCACAAGCGGAGTAACGTTTAGTAGACAGTAGGAAGTAGACGGTTGGAAGGAATGTGCTGAGAATACGTCATTGCGAGCGTAGCGAAGCAATCTAGGGAATTCTTGAAAAAGCCACCTTGTCATCTTGAGCGAAACGAAGTGTAGTCGAAGGATCTAGGAATTAAATGAAACTTGTTAAGAAATTATTAAAACGTTTTACAATCCTCCTCGCGGCGATTCTCGTGAGCATGGTGCTCGTGTTTTCCGTGACCATGGCAAACTTGTTTTTGAATGGTAAAATTTTTCACGAACGCAAATTCGTCAAGACCGAAGTCGCGATAAAGAAAATTGAGGAAGTTGAAAAGAAAATCGAAAAAAAACATACCGCGCGCAAACCCAACCGTCAAAAGTCCAACTCACGTTCGCCCAAAGCTGGGCCGCGCTTCGCGATGAACCTTGGGGCGGTTACCGGCAGCAATGGAGCCGCAATCAGTGATGAACTTGTTTCTGATTTTCGCGGTGGAGCCATGTCCGTAGGCAAAGGCGATGTCGATAAAAAACCAGAAAATCGCTCCATGCCCAATTTTGAAGTGCCGTCGCAAATTCGCGATCGTGAAATCGACGCTTTGTTGCGCCTTAGCTTTTGCGTTGACGTGGGCGGTCGCGCTTACGACATCAAGGTGATAGAAGAATCTCCGGCGGGTTCTGGACTTGCGCAAGCGGGGAAGGATGCTGTCGCCCGCATGACGTTTGCCCCCGCCGAAAAAGACGGCAAGGCAGTCGCCTTCTGCGGCATGGAACAACCCTTCGAAGTGAAATTTAGAGACTAAGAGGTGTGAGGTATGAGGTCGGCACGTTGTGCCTTTGAGCACGCTTCGCTTTGGGCATGTCATCCTGAGTGGATGCAAAAATTTAATGATAGAAACGTCATTGCGAGCCGTAGGCGAAGCAATCTATAATGGTATTGGTATGAAATTTGAATATTTGAAAGAACTTTTTGTCGTCTTTTTACTAGCTTCCGTTTCTTTTGCAGCTCAGTCCTCTTTTGACTTGATGGAACGTGCAAACGCTCTCTACCGCGATGGCAAATTCAAGCAGGCTGTTCTTTTGTACCGCAAGGCCGAAGACCGCGGCGCCGATCCTGTTGCCGTGAGCTTCAACATCGCGAATAGCTATTATCAAATGGAAAAGTATCCCGAAGCGGCTGCCGCCTACCGCAAAGCCGTAGATTATTCCAATGGCGGTTTTGCTCCGGCGCTGTTCAACATGGCAAGCGTCTATTTTCGCCTGAAGCAATATCCCGAATGCATCGCTGTTTATCACCGCGCTTTAAAACTTGACCCGAACAACATTTCAGGCTGGCTTTATCTGGGCGAAGCCTACACCAAAACAGGCGACAAAGTTGGCGCTCTCCGCGCTATCGAAAACGCCTACCGCCTTGACAAAAACGATATCAGCATCGTCTATCAGCTTTCCGAAGCGAACATTGCGTTGAACGACTTTGAACGTGCCATTGCCGTAATCCGCGAAGGCTATGCCGCGCACCCCGAAGAAACGGATTTCTTGGTGTATCTCGGAGATGTCCATCGCCTGAATAAAAACTTTGAAGAAAGCGCCAATGCCTACCGCGAAGCCCTCAGCATCAAAACTGATGATGCACAAATCATGTACAAACTTGCTGACGTCCTCGCCGAAGACAAAAAGCCGTATGTCGCGATGGAAATTCTAAACAACATTTTGCAAATCAAGCCCGATTTTTCGGATGCCGCCATCTTCATGGGCAACCTCGCTTACGATGCCAAGTTTTATGACCGTGCCGAATACGCTTATGAACTTGCTGCCAAGAACGGCAACGCCGAAGCCGTCTTTGGTTTCAAAAATATGGCCTACGATGCCCATGCGCAAAAACGCGACGACGAAGCCGTGCGGCTCTTGAAGGTGGCCTTAAAATATTACCCGAACGAGGCAACTTTGCAGGCCGACTTGCTGGAAATGGAATCCGGAAAGTAGAGTTTTATTATCTTTTTTCTATTCAGCAAGGGGATTCCTATGAAAAAACAAATTGTCTTTATGCTTTTGACGACGCTGCTTTGCAGTGCTCTCTCCATGGCGCAGGTCCAAAAACTTCCGGCACCGGCCAAGTCTCTCGGCAAGAACGTGATGGAGGCTCTATGGAGCCGCAGTTCGGGAACCGAGTTCAGCGACAAGATGCTGAGTGACCAGGACTTGTCGAACTTGCTCTTTGCGGCTATCGGTGTGAACCGCCCCTCCGAAGGGAAAATCACGTCGCCCACGGCGCGCAACTTCCAGGAAATTCGCGTGTTCGTATTTACGACGAAGGGTGTTTCTGAATATTTGAACAAAGAAAATTCCCTGAAGCAGGTGGCGAAGGGCGACCATCGCGGGCTGATTGCAGACCGTCAGGATTGGGCAAAAACGGCTCCGGTGAGCCTTTTGATTGTGGCTGACGAAAAGAAGTTTGGGAGCAGCGATACGCATGCGAAACTGGCGATGGCGATTGATGCGGGTATCGTAAGTGAGAATGTTAATTTGTTCTGTTCTGGTGCGGGTTTTGTCACGCGTCCGCGCATGACGATGGATATTCCTGCTATCAAGAAGTTGCTGAAATTGTCCGATGCGGAAACTCCGCTGTTGAATAATCCTGTAGGCTACGCGAAGTAAAAACGCTACTTCATTTCAATCGGCTTTCTTCTCACGAGTTGCTCGATGGTGATTCCGGAGAAGTAGTCGTGGATGATTCCTGCGAGAGTTTTCCACATGGGGAGCGTGGGGCAGATGTCTGCGCGGTCGCAACCGTTCTTGCTTTCGGTGACGCATTCCACGGGGCCCATCGAGGTTTCGATGACGTTCAGAATTTCCCAGACGGTGAGTTCTGCGGCGGGTTTGGCGAGTTTGTAGCCGCCGCCTTTGCCGCGTGCGCCTTCGAGAATTTTGTGTTTGACGAGAGTTCCGAGAATAGCTTCGAGATACTTTTCAGATAGTTTTTGGCGTTCTGCCAAATTGTGCAACGGGTGGAATTCTGTTTCTCCGTTTTCTGCCATATCAATTATAACGCGGACGGCGTATCGACCTTTCGTAGATACTCTCATGGTTTCATGACTCCTTTAATCTTTAATATACATATAATTACAATTTTTGTAAAATCTTAAACCTACCCTTTTGGTTGCCCTCTCGCCATCCCGAACATGGCGTGTAATAAAGTGCTCTTGCATACTTTTTTGCTATGGATGGTTAAAATAATTTTCTATATTGCCACGCATTATGGCAAAGATTCTCTTTAAAAAACAGTTATCTCCCGCGGTATTCCAATTCCGCGTCCACGCCCCGCTGATCGCGCAAGAACGTAAGGCAGGACAATTTATCATCCTCCAGACGAACAAGGACAACGGTGAACGCGTTCCGCTCACTATTGCCGATGCCGATACTGAAGAAGGTTCTATCACCCTCATTTTCCAGACGGTTGGCAAGACGACGACCGAACTCTCCAAGTTCGAAGTCGGTGACGATATCCCGGTCTTGGTAGGCCCGCTGGGTTCTCCGACCCATATCGACAACTTCGGCCACGTGGTCTGCGTTTGCGGTGGTGTCGGTATTGCCCCGATGCACCCGATTGTCCAGGCCCTCAAGGCTGCTGGCAACAAGGTGACTATCATCATGGGTGCCCGTAACGAAAGCCTCTTCCTCATGAAGGAAGAAATGACGGCTCTCGCCGACAACATCATTTTCATGACCGACGACGGTTCTTATGGCCGCAAGGGTCTTGTGACTGAACCGCTTAAGGAACTTTGCGAAGACACCAAGGGCAAGCCGGATATGGTCATCGCTATCGGTCCTCCGATCATGATGAAGTTCTGCGCTCTCACCACGAAGCCGTATGGCGTTAAGACTGTCGTAAGCCTCAACAGCATCATGGTTGACGGTACGGGTATGTGCGGTGGTTGCCGCGTCACTATCGGTGGCAAGACGAAGTTCGTCTGCGTCGATGGTCCGGAATTCGACGGCCACGAAGTCGATTGGAACAACATGCTCCAGCGTATGGGCGCTTTCAAGCCCCAGGAACAGGAAGCCATGCACCGCTTCGGTGCCAATGACGGCCACAAGTGCAACATTGATAAGATGGCCGATGCCAAGGCTAAGGAGAGCAAATAATGTCTGAACACATGACTCGCGAACAGTTGGACGCCGCCGCCAAGGTGGAACTTGAAAAGATTAAGGCTCTTCCGCAGCCGCTGAAGCCGAAGGATAAGACTGCTATCCCGGCCCAGCCGATGCCGCAGCTCGAACCGTCCTATCGCGCCCGCGTGATGGAAGAAGTGGCTCAGGGTTATACCGAAGCTCAGGCTATCGTCGAAGCTAACCGTTGCCTCGCCTGTAAGAAGCCGTTCTGCGTCGAAAGCTGCCCGGTGCACATCGACATTCCGGCATTCATCGCAAAGATTGCCGAAGGTGACTTCAAGGCCGCTATCGCAAAGATTAAGGAAACGAGCTTGCTCCCGGCTATCTGCGGCCGTGTGTGCCCGCAGGAACGCCAGTGCCAGATGAACTGCACCATGGGCAAGATGCACAAGGACGTGAACCAGGCTGTGGCTATCGGTCGCTTGGAACGCTTTGCTGCTGACTACGAACGCAACAACGGTGGTGCAACGGTTCCGGCCGTTAAGCCTGCTACCGGCAAGAAGGTGGCTGTGATCGGTTCTGGTCCCGCCGGCCTGGTTGTCGCTGCTGACGTCCGCCGCGAAGGCCACGACGTGACCATCTTCGAAGCTTTCCACAAGCTCGGTGGCGTGGTCCGCTATGGTATTCCTGAATTCCGTCTTCCGAAGAAGATTGTCGATAACGAAATTGAATCTCTCGCCGCTATGGGCGTGAAGTTCGAAACCAACTTTGTGATTGGCCGTACCCGCAAGCTCAAGGACCTCATCGAAAAGGATGGCTTTGACGCTGTGTTCGTCGGTACCGGTGCCGGTCTTCCGTTGTTCATGAACATCGAAGGCGAAAACCTCGTCGGCGTGTTCGCTGCTAACGAATACCTGACCCGTGCAAACCTCATGCGCGCTTACGACAAGGAAAATGCCGATACGCCGATGTGGCCTGGCAAGAACGTTGTCGTCCTCGGTGGTGGTAACGTCGCTATGGACGCTGCCCGTATGGCTCTCCGCCTCGGTGCAG
>JAGCPZ010000005.1 GCA_017965445.1 Fibrobacter sp.
AAAACTATAGCCCGTTTACGGGCTGCCGGTAAGGAAAACTCGCAGGTGGCAGATTGACTGACGCGACGTGACGCGTGGCTAGTATTCTAGGGCAGGGCCCGCATATGAAGAACCACCGGCTTTGCCGGTGGGTTCCTTTTTCACTTTCAGGCGCTATTAACGCATTGACTTTTTATCCATAATAGATATGTCGGAGTGGGGGCTTTTTCGCACCTTCGAAAATAGTTTTATGAGAAAAGGGTTGGCGGTGTATGGTCAATCCTAAGGAGTGTTATGAAACTGCTTAAAAAAATAACGATGTTTGGATTGCTGGCTGGGTTTGGTGTAAGCTCGCTTGCAGATAACCCTATTTCCACATACCATTACTTGGCGGACCCCGGTGCCGCTGCCGATGATGAATACTTCTACATCATCACGGACTCCGATGACCCGGCTCCGTACAATTCCGGATCATACGAGATTTTTGCTCTTTATGGTTTCCGCAGTAAAGATATGCAGAACTGGACCGACTTCGGCATCATTTACGACGCCCGCAAGGTGAATGGTATCGGCGCTATTTGGGCATCTGGTATAGCCGTGGACCCCAAGAGTGGGACGCTCTACATCGTGTTCCCCGATGGCGGTGGTGGCGGTATTGGCTACATCAAGGCTCCGGGCATTGACGGCCCGTGGACCAATGCGGTGGGCCAGGGCAAGGATAAGCTTGTTGGTGGCCGAGGCATTATCGGCTGCGATGGCGTTTCCTGGTGCTTTGACCCGGGTATTTTCATCGATGACGACGGCACGACCTACGTGACGTGGGGTGGTGGTGAAAGCAACAGCCGACCGAATACCGACAACTTCGATATCGTCAAGCTGAATGACGCGAAGGATGCCCCGGTGGGCAACGGTTCTCACGTGAAGGTGAACAACTTGCCGACCCGCAAGATGCTTGAAGCTTCTTACATCCACAAGCATGGGAACACTTACTATTTCTCGTACAGTACCGGTTGGCAACAGGGCGCTCCGACGATTGACTATGGTACGTCTAACAACGTAATGGGCCCTTACACTTGGAAGGGAACGATTCTTGGCGACCCGAGCATGAATGGTCGTAGCATCAACGGCAACAACAACCACCATGGTATTGCCGAGTTCAAGGGCCATTCTTATGTCGTTTATCATGACCGTCGTATTGCGAAGGGCCATAACGGCTTGGAAGTCATCCCGGCGGATGACGGCAGACCGAATCCGAACGAAGGTTACCACCGTAGCGTGTCTGTAGATGAAATGTTCTACAATGCCGACGGAACCATCAAGCAGGTGGTTTGCACCAACGAAGGTCCGGAACAGATTGAAAACTTCGACCCTTATGATGTTTATCCGGCTCTCACGAGTTCCAAGCAGAAGGGCATCCGCAGCCGTTCCAACTTTGTTCAGGGCAAGAAGGCTGAACATGTGTTGCTCCCGCTTTCGAGCAAGGAATCTTGGCTCCGCGTGAGTGGAGTTGATTTCGGTACTGCAGCAACGGGTTTTGTTGTTGAAGCGGCAAGCGCTGCCGACAACAACAAGATTGAAATCCGCACCGGTTCTGCAACGGGTACGCTCGCTGGTACTTGCACGCTCAAGAATACCGGCAGCAAGACTTCTTACGCTGAAACCAAGTGCGACGTGGAAGGACTCAAGGGCATTGTGAAACAGTTGTTCCTCGTGTTCAAGGGCGACAGGGATTCGACCATGGCTATCAAGTCTTGGGGCTTTGAAGGCAGTGGCTCGACTCCTCCGGAACCGCAGAAGCCGTTTGGCGGCAAGGCGGCTGAAATTCCGGGCAAGATTGAAATGGAAAACTTCGATGAACCGGGTTCTGGCCGCGGCAGCGAAATCAAGTCTTACAGTGATAACGATGCCGAAGACCATGGCATTGCGGAAGGCGACAAGAGCTACCGCGAAGGCACTGGCGTCGATATCTACAAGAAGGCTACCGGCTATGTCGTCGGCTACAACCAGGCTGACGAATGGCTCGAATACACCGTGAACATCAAGGAAGCGGGTGACTACACCGTGTTCGCTTCTGTCGCAACGGACAATTCGACTGCCAGCTTCTCGCTCTCCGTGGATGATGAGTCTGTGGCTGAAGTCTCCGTTTCGGGTTCCAGCTGGGATGATTTCGTCAAGGTCAAGACCAATGTGACGCTCCCCGCAGGCGAACATATCCTCCGCTTCACCGTGACGGGCGACTGGTTCGATATCGACTACTTGAATTTTGTTAAGGGCAAGGATGCCAAGGATCCAGAAGAATCATCCGGCGATAGCACGATTGCAATCCATAAGGGCATCCGTATGGACGTGGCTTCTGCAGCAACCTTCGACGTGTTCGATTTGACCGGCAAGAAGGTGGCTAGCTTTACGGCCCGCAGCATGCTCGAAGCGAAGAAACTCTGGCGCGAAAATGCTCAGGCCAAGAGCGTACAGGGCTTTAGCCTGATTCGCAACCGCAGCAACGGCGCTGTGGCTAGAGTCCGCTCGGTTCGTTAGTTTTTTAACACTCCTATCCAAGAAAGGCTCCTCGAACGAGGAGTCTTTTTCTCTCCCCACTATTGACTTTTTATCCATAATAGATATGGCAAAATGAGTTTTTTTTCGGATGCTCAAAACTAATTTTAGAGACGAATGGGATGATGGTGCGTGGTTTAATGGCGCCTCCTCAACAGATGAAACTTTTAAGCAAACTCCTGTGATAAGGGCTTGCTTATGTGGTGATTTGCTTTGCACGAATTGCATTTGATTCGTGGTTTTTGTTATTTTGTCTGTTACTTAATCAGAAAGTAACAATTTTATTATTTTATTAAAAATATTTCGTTTGTGCTTAACAATGAATTATCTTTTAACATCATTTTACTAACAAAATGATGTAGATAAAAGAAGTTGTTTTAAACAAAGGAAATATCTTATGAATACTAAACCTTTATTGGTACTTTCGCTTGCAGGGTGTATCTCTGCTCAGGCGGGGGTTACGGATAATTATCTAGATCGCTTATCGCCTAAGGCTAGAGAATTTGTTGAAAAATACAAAGCCGAAAAAGCAAACAAGAAAGTTGAAAAGAAAAAAGTTGTTTCCAAGAACGATGTCTTGGGACGTAAAGTGAAACAGGGACAAAACCAAGATTCTACAGTCTATTTGGTTGAAAATGCTGTCGAGCCTAAAATGGAAGTAACCGTCTATGACTTGACTGTAGAAGATCCTGATATTGAACCTCTGGGCCCTGCACATTATTCTTACAATGATGAAACGAAAGAGGAAAATTTCTGGCTGAACGGAAAGAAAATAGACAAAAAGTCCTTCTTCAAAAAAACAGAAGAATGGGAAAATCGTCGAATGAAGTTGCTAAAACCGCTCAAGGAACCGTACAAAGCGTTTTTGACTCCTACGGAAATGGAGCGCAAATTGCAATCTTCGGAAAATATTTATATCGAAACGGAAGAATCTGTAGAAACAGCCAATTATTACGATGCTATTGCTGAGGATGGCGTTACTTCAACTCATGTAGCGTTGTATAATGAAGCTCTTGAGACCTCGCAACTCTCTACGGCATTTGCTTACGGCGATAAAGGTAATGATGTTGGCATCTACTATGTGGATACTGGTTGCGCAGATGAATCGAAAATTCCTAATCCAAATAAACATGAAGGTAAGGCATGCAATAGGCCAAATAAGGAACACGCGACCAAAGTAGCGACCGTTCTCCAAAAGTTCGCTCCAAATGCATATATTTATGGTTATGATAGACAGAATATAGAAAATACTCTTGGCCCATCTAATCCGATGGGCTCTGCGTTTAATCCAAAAATTTACGTGGGCAGTGTTTCGATAGGACTTCGAAATGAAAGTCCGCAACATACAACTGCATACGAAATAAATGATGCTCGCTTAGATGATTACATTTACAATTATGGGGTTACGGAATTTGTCAATGCGGGTAATTTCACGCCAAGTGAACAAACACAGCGTGCAATTCATTCCCCAGGTAAGGCTCTTAATGCCATTACGGTAGGGGCTTTGGATCCTAAAGCGCTTTATATATATGGAAACCCCACGTACGAGGGTAAACCGTTTTATTTTTATGAACCATACAGCAATTACTTGAATTCTGTTATAGGTGACGCAAAACCTGAGATAATGAACATCGGTAATTTTTATTTCCCGGAAATGGCATATACGACTTATTCTGGGACGAGTTTTTCTACTCCGTTCACGGCGGCCATGGCGGCTGACATGATGAGTCGTCATCCGTTCTTCAAGGGCCACCCGGAAATGGTTAAACCTGTGTTCTTGACATCGACTTGGGGTTTTTCCTTAAATGACCCTGATACTGATGGGGGAGCGTATCATGGTGCTCCGGTATATAGTCTTTTGGCCCTCAATAAGACTTATTCTGGTTATTGGCCGAGAGCTAAAGATAATGTCTTGTTTAAGGATAATAAGAGTTTGGAGATGAACATTAGTGGTCTTGTGGCTGGCGAAAAATACAAACTGGCCGTTTCTTGGCTGATGAAAGGGAGTACCATCAAAAATAAGGGAAAAATGCCTGTGAATTTGGCTGTTGTCGTGCTTCAGAATGGGCAGATGATCAGTAGTTTTGGGGATATAAATAATAAGAATCCATACGTCCTGTTGTCTTTCACGGTACCCCAATCTGGAAGCATCAAGATTTATATTGGACGAATCGTTAATTACGCCGCCAATGAAGATATTGCTATTGGTTACCACATGGCTCGCCAGCCGTGATTGACTCCGTAATTTGGTCCTTTTTGCCTAATTCGCGAAGTCCTGGTTTTCTTCCAGGGCTTCTTTTTTGTCTAGTTCATTGACTTTTTATCCATAATAGATATGGCGTAACAAGGTCTTTTTCGTACCCCTGAAGATAGTTTTATGAAAAAGAGATGGACTCACGGTGTGTGGTCGAGTTTAAGGAGTGAACAATGAGGCTACTTAAGAGCGTAATGATGTTTGGAATGGCTGCGGGCTTTGGGGTAAGCGCGCTAGCCGATAACCCGATTTCGAGTTATCACTATCTGGCAGACCCGGGTGCTGCCGCCGATGATACTTATTTCTACGTCATTACCGATTCGGATGACCCTGCTGCATCTAATGCCAATGGCTATAATATCAAGGCCCTTTACGGTTTCCGCACGAAGGATATGAAGAACTGGACCGACTTCGGCATCATTTACGATGCCCGCAAGGTTGACGGTATCGGTGATATTTGGGCGTCCGGTATTGCGGTAAATCCCAACGACCACAGACTTTACATTGTGTTCCCGGATGGTGGTGGTGGCGGTGTCGGCCTTATCGGTGCCGATAGCATTGCAGGCCCGTGGACGAACCCGGTTTCGGGCAACAAGAAGCTTATCAACAACTGGGGTGGCGGCATTGCCGACTGCGATGGCATTGGCTGGTGCTTTGACCCGGCGATTTTCTTCGATGACGATGGCACGGGTTACTTTACGTTTGGTGGTGGCGAAAGCAACAGCCGCCCGGCAGCAAACAACAACAACGATATCTTTAACATTTACAAGCTGAATAAGGATATGAAGGGCTTCGATGTCAGCTCCAAGACGCACTTGAAGATTGGTGGTCCGAAGGCGATGGAAGCGTCCTATATCCACAAGTACAAAGGCAACTATTACCTCTCTTACAGTACGGCTGATTTGCGTATTGCCTACGGTATGTCCAAGAACCCGATGGGCCCTTACGAATACAAGGGAATCTTCATGGGAAACCCGAACATTGGCGGCCAGAACATCAATGCGAACAACAACAACCATCATGGCATTGCCGAATTCAAGGGGCACTGGTATGTGGCTTACCATGACCGTCGCATTGCAAACGGCTATGACGGTTTGGAAAAAATCCCTGCTGACGACGGCCGCCCGAATCCGGTTCCGGCATTCCACCGCAGCGTGAGCGTCGATGAATTTACTTACAATGCCGACGGGACGATGAAGGAACTGACCTTCACGAAGGAAGGCCCGAAGCAGATTGAAAACTTCGATCCGTATGACTGGTATCCGGCTTTGACGAGCTCCAAGCAGAAGGGCATCCGCAGCCGTTCCAACTGGAATCCTGGCAAGGTCGCGGAACACCTCTTGCTCCCGCTTTCGAGCAAGGAATCCTGGATTCGCGTGAGTGGCGTTGATTTCGGCACGGCGGCGACAGGCTTCACGGTTCAGGCGGCAAGCACGGCCGACGGCAACAAGATTGAAATCCATACGGGTTCTGCAAGCGGCACTTTGGCGGGTACTTGCACGCTCAAGAATACCGGCAACAAGAATACGTTTGCTGAAACCAAGTGCGAAGTCGAAGGCCTCAAGGGCATTGTCGATCAGATATTCCTCGTGTTCAAGGGCTCTCAGGATTCTACCATGGCTATCAAGGCCTGGGGCTTTGAAGGTAGCGGCTCCACTCCGCCGACTCCGCAGGTCCCGTACGATAGCGTTGCGGTGAAGATTCCGGCAAAGATTGAAGCTGAAAAGTTTGATATTCCGGGAACGGGTCGTGGTGCTGACGCTGAATCTTACAACGATTCCGAAAGTGCTAACCAGGGCGATGCCAAGTTCCGCGAAGATTTGGGCGTTGACATTGTCGAAGGCGGCTCGGGCATGGCGATTGGCTATACCGCTGTTGGCGAATGGCTTGAATACACTGTCGAAGTTCCGGAAGACGGCGAATACGCAATCAAGGCTTCTGCATCGACCGGCATGGAAAATGGTACAAGCTTCTGCTTCTTGGCTGACGGAAAGGCGATTGGCGATACCGTCAAGGTGGAGCAGACTGGCGAAGACTGGAGCGTTTATAAGGAATTCGATGGCGGCAAGGCCACGCTTACCAAGGGCACGCATGTTATCCGCCTCGTGATTACCGGCGACAACGTGAACGTGGACTGGTTCTCTCTAGGCGAAGTGAAGACCGATGCTCTTAAACCGGCTGTGAAGTTCCAGGCGAATAGCTCCCGCGTCTATCGCGTCTATAACGTGGGCGGAAAGCTCTTGGGTACAGTGGATCTCGCTGGCAAGAAGGCCGGTGCCGCTCTCCTCGATGCCGGATTCACCAAGGGCGTTTATATGCTCAAGAGCGTTGATGGCCGCAAGACCTTCATGACCTCTGTTGCAAGGTAAGAAATTCTATTCATATAATTCCTATAACATAAAGCACTCCGAAGGCAAAACTTTCGGGGTGCTTTTGCGAATAGGCTTATGCGTTAGTCAAGAATCTGTTCCTTGGTGTAACCGAAATAAGACATGGCGTTTTCAACAGAAATGATTCCATCGCTGACACTATTCAGATTTCTGCCGCACCGAAAAATTCGACTTATGCGGTTCTTGACATGCAAGGGCGTGTATTGTTGAGTGGGCGTGTGGAATCGGTGAATTTCAATATCGCGGTGCCTAATACTGGTAGTTATCTGGTGCGTGTCGGAAATGCAACAAGAAAAGTCCAAGTAAAGTAAATTGCAAAAGCCCCAGTTTTGAACTGGGGCCTTCTATGCCTTAAAAAGCCAACCCCGGCACAGTCTGGCCGGGGTGACAAAAGCAAATGGGGTTGTCCTAAATTTACGGTTTCAGCGCAAGAAGTTCTTCTTCGGGAACTTTCAGCTTCTTGGCGATGCGTTTCACCAAAAGGTTCATGTTCTTTTCGCTGTTAGCACGTTCTTTTTTTATGCCTTTGCGAAAGCCTGATGCTTCGGCCTTCATTTCGGCATCGGCAATGCTTACAAAGCCCATCCGCTGTCCAATGCTCTTGAATGCCATAATCATCTCCTTTACAAGGTCTTGGTCGATATACCATTTCAAATATAGTTCAATTTTCTTGACGAGGGTAGTCCTTGTGTTATTGTCGAGTTTATCGAGGAGTTCCTTGATGATTCCTCCCGCATTGCGGAGCCCGTCCGGATCGTAGGCATGCTTCATAACGAGTGTGCCGATGGCCGCTACGGGATTGTCCGCCCCCTTGCAGTCCGAATCGAGGATGTTTGCGAGGTTCACCATCACGCATTCGAATGGGAGAGTGTTGCCGTTGAATAGGGCGTATCCTTTCTTTTTGAAATCTGCGATTGGATCCCAATCCGTTTTCCCGTTGTAAATGATGATCGCCTTGGTGGGGAGCCAAGTCCAGGCCATGTCGGATTTGGCGTTCTTGTTTAGCATCACCTCGAAAATGTAGTGGTAGATTTGCGAAAGGACGTCGTTTTCCTTGACGGATTTGTGTTCGAGCAAAATTCCAACGAATGCGTCTGGGCCGCCTCTAAGCGACTTTGCTTTGAATGCGAGATCCGCTTCGCCGCGTTCGCCTACGGTGCTGAAGCTGCCGGGGATTGGTTTGAGGGAACCCATATCGACATCCGAAAGCATTTTGCGGAGCGCCGGAGTCCTGCGTTGTGCGAGTTGTAGAAGGGTGCGTGTATTTTGGGGGACTGAGTAGATGTATTTGAGGAATGGGTCGTGTTTCCGCCGTTTTGTGTTTTTCTTGGTCATAGACAATACCTGCTTAAAGGCCGATGGTTTAGGCTTGCAAACAGTGGTGTACGTCAAAAAAATGCTTGGGGATGACAAGAATTTCCGTAGAGCACCCGCGATAAAATCTGTTAAAAGATTTGCATCGTTTGCAAACCTGTTGCGACAAGTTTTTTTACGTCTGCCGAGTTTTTTGTACAGCGGACGGTGCTCTACGTTGATCGCCAGGGGGCCAGTTTCCCCATAGGGTGTCTGCCTCGAATTTTTCGCCAGTCTAGCGGGACAAAGGGAGGTCGGCGTCAAGCAGATAGTGGAACAACCTGCCCGGAACGAATGCCAAGTCGGCAGGACGGATGCTATCGTGGTTGAATATACATTTTTACGCGAACGAGAACAAGCTCCACAATTTATGATTTCCCCTCGTTACCAAAATGTCAATGATAAAAAATCGGCAAAGTTCGGTTTTTGCGAAAAAGTGATTTAAATTACATCATGGAGATTCTTGCATTTTTGCAAGGATAACAGTAAGGGATGTGTATGAGTTTGAAGCAAATTGCTTTGTTGACCGTGTTTGGTCTTGGTTTTGCGGCCCCTGTTTTGGCCGATAACCCACTTTCAAGTTACCATTATCTTGCGGACCCCGCTGCTTTTGCAACGGACGACGAGTTCTATATCCTTACGGATACTGATGATGAAAGCCCGAATACGGGTGAGAATGACTATACGATTCGCTCCCTTTACATTCTCAGTTCCAAGGATATGAAGAACTGGACGGACCACGGCATGGTGCTTAGCCATGATCGCGAAGTTTCGTACATTAAGAACATTTGGGCGCCCGGCATTGCTGTTGTGGATGGCGTGTTTTACTTGATTTATCCGAACGGCGCGAGTGGCGTTGGTATTGTTTCTTCTAAGAATGTGGCCGGTCCGTACCATGATCCGGTGGGCAAGCTTTTGGTTGGTGGCGGTGGCGTTACCGGTTGCGATGGCATTTCGTGGTGCTTTGACCCGGCTATTTTCATTGACGAAGATGGCAAGTCCTACATGACTTTCGGCGGCGGCAGTGGCGGCAGCCGTGGTTACGGCAACAACTTCGACTTGTTCGAATTCAGCAAGCTCTCTTACGACAAGGTCGAGCTCAATGTGGGTTCCAAGACGGCTCTCCAGGGGGCAAACCGCTCTTTCGAAGCTTCTTACCTCCACAAGCGCAATGGCATTTACTACTTGAGCTACAACGACCAGAGCCAGAATATCAGCTACGCAACTTCCAAGAACATCAAGGGTCCTTATTCCTATGTGGGAACCGTTATCGAGAACCCTTCGAAGATTAACGGCAAGGGCGGCAACAACCACCACGGTTTTGCAAAGTTCAAGGACAAGTGGTATGCCGTTTATCATGACCGCCGCTTGGTGATGGCTTCTGAAAAGCCGAAGCTCACCAATGGCCAGACGCCTACGACGACGGGTAACCACAGAAGTGTGTCGATTGATGAACTGACTTGGAACGGCGACAAGATGAATGTCGTGAAGTTCACGGATGCGGGCCCGGCTCAGGTGGGCAAGTTTGATCCGTATCAGACTTACAAGGCGCTCACGAGTTCCAAGCAGCGCAACGTCCGCAGCCGTACCGATTACACCAGAGGCCAGGCTGTGGTGCATGTGCTGACTCCGCTTGCGACCAAGGAATCCTGGATTCGCGTGAGCGGTGTCGATTTTGGTAAGGGTGCGGAGAACCTTCGCATCAAGGCGGCAAACGTGGGTGACGGCAACAAGGTTGAAATCCACAAGGGTAGCGTGAGCGGAACGCTTGCCGGTACTTGCGAACTGGCAAAGACTGACGGCTGGAAAAGCTATACGGACAACGATTGCGCCATGACAGGGCTTAGCGGCGTTGTCGATGAACTGTTCTTCGTGTTCAAGGGAAGCAGAGATTCCACCATGGGCATTTTGGAATGGGAGTTCCAGGGTACCAAGCGTGAGCCGGAACCGCAGACGCCGTATGGCGACAAGGCTGCGGCAATTCCGGGCAAGATTGAAGCGGAAATTTTCGATAAGCCGGGTTACGGCGCGGGCAACGATTCTTATAGCGATAACGATGCCGACAACCAGGGCGATGCCGAGTTCCGTGCGGAAGATGGCGTTGACATTGTGCTTGGCGGTTCCGGCATGGCGATTGGCTACACGAACGCTGGCGAATGGATGGAATATACCGTCGATGTGGCTGAAGATGGAGACTACCCGATTGTGGCGAATGCTTCTTCGGGTGCCGAAAATTCTGGCTTCTGCTTCTCTGTCGATGGAAAGCCGATGGGCGATACGGTCAAAGTCACGAAGACTGGCGATGATTGGAGCGTTTATAAGGAATTCGAAGCTGGCACGGCTAAACTTACTAAGGGCAAGCACATCATCCGTTTGATGATTACGGGCAATAACGTGAATATCGACTGGTTCTCCGTGGGCAAGGCCGAAAAGCAGGACGGGCCGGGTACTGATGGCATTGCTCCGCGTATGAAGTTCGATGTCAATTCCGTCACGTCGTACCGCGTGTTCAATGTCGCGGGCAAGCAGGTCGGCACTGTCAATCTGAGGGGCAAGACTCCTGCCACGGCGCTTGCCGAAGCTGGCTTTACGCAGGGCGTCTATATGCTCAAGAGTTTTGACGGACGCAAGAAGTTTATGGTTTCTTCCGCAAGGTAGAGCAAAAAAGTTCCTCCTAAACCACACACCCAAATGACGCTGAAAGGCGTTGTTACACCTCGGGACGAACGTTCCGGGGTGTTTGTGCTTTCGCTTCGCTCAAGCACCAAATGCTGGCCTCGGTCATGTCCATGCAAGCATGGCCGCGACTCTCGGCCTACGCATTTGTCTTTTCCTCTTCGTTCGAACTCCAGTTGCTAGGCTCGGATATAGGATTGTAAGCAATCTTGCATCACTAGCCTTGCGGGTTTTTGTGTGTTTAAAGAATCTTGTATTGCAATAAGCGTCGGCCAAGGATGGGGAGGGTGCAGGGAGGGGCCCGTGCGGCCTTCGCAACTCCGAGCTGGGGCCCCGCCCGCATAAAGTTCTTTTTTGTAAAAAATCAATGAAAACGGCGTTGCCGTTTCATTACCAAAGTGTCAATGGAAAATTTTCGGGTTTTTGCGAGATTTTCGCGGGGTGTAGGTAGATTTAAATTGAACCAACATGCTTATGGGAAAAGCATATATAAAACGGGAGATATGAAATGAAGAGTATGGGTGAAATCTTGAAAGTGGCTGCCTGCGGTTTTGTTTTTGCGGCGCCTGTTTTTGCCTCCACAGTTACGGTCAACGTGGGCGAAGAACATCAGGTCATTCGCGGTTTTGGCGGCATGGTGCATAACGAATGGCAGGGCGGTGGTGGCCTTTCCGAAGCCGATGCAAAGCTTGCGTTCGGTACGGGTGACGGTCAGATTGGTTTGAATACGCTCCGCATTCCGGTGTATGCGAACTCCAATTCGTTTAACAAGGAAGTGAACGCTGCAAAGTACGCCAAGAAATATGCGGGCGATGACTTTATCTTATATGCAACGCCTTGGACTTCGCCGTATGCAGGTGCCAACCAGCACATGTCTTCGTCGAACTACCAGAAGTATGTCGATCACCTGAATAGCTTCAATGACTACATGAAGAATCAGGGCGTTCCTTTGTATGCAATTTCCATCAGTAACGAACCGGACTGGTGCGGTGAATGGGCTTGCTGGAGTGCCGACGAAATTTACAACTTCACCAAGGGCTATGCCGATAAAATGCGCAAGAACGGCGTCAAGGTGATTTCGACGGAGTCATTCCGCTACGACAAGAATCTTTACAACAAAGTCTTGAACGACGCCAACGCCCTCAAGAACTGGGACATTCTCGGTGCGCACTTCTATGCAAGTGACAGAAGAACCGGGGATAACTTCTTCCAGTATTCTTTGGCCGACCAGAAAGGTGTGGAACGCTGGATGACGGAGCACTACACCGAAAGCCAGGGCAGTGGCAACTATTGGCGCACGATTACGAATACGGGTGACCAGGCGAACGCCAACAAGCGCGATACCGTGAACGCCATGGACGTGGCTTACGAAATGCATCGCGGGCTTGTCCTCGGAAACTTCAGCCAATATACTTGGTGGTACATCCGTCGCTGCTACGGCCTCATCATGGAAAAGGACTTTGGCAACAAGCTCCAGGTTCCGCAGAACGAAATCGGCAAGGTCAGTAAGCGCGGTTACGTGATGAGCCAGTTCGCTCGCTTTATCCGCCCGGGTGCAATCCGCGTGGGTGCAACGGCGAATCCCGAGAAAGAAGTGTTTGCAAGTGCATACAGGAGCAAGGATGGCGATAGCGTTATCGTGGTGCTCATAAACCGCGACTACAAAAACGGCAAGACCGTGACCGTTAATGTCAAGGGCGCCGACGTCCAGACCTTCCACATGTACACTACGAGCCAGGCAAAGAATGCCAAGGATGAAGGTGAAATCGAAGTCAAGGATGGGTCCGTGACGGTTACGATGGATGCGGGCAACTCGGAATTCAAGGACTGCATCGTGACGCTCGTTGGCGTTAGCACTCCGGCCGACCCTGTACCTCGCAAGCCGTATGGTGACAAGGCTGCCGAAATCCCGGGCAAGATCGAAGCCGAAAACTTCGACGTGATGGGCTCTGGCAAGGGTAACATCACCTACAAGGATCTCGATTCCGAAAACAAGGGCGGCAAGTATCGCGAAGATGACGGTGTGGATATCGAAGAAGGTGGCGACAACTTTGCAATCGGTTACACCCAGGCTGGCGAATGGCTCGAATACACTGTGAACGTGAAGGCCGATGGCGATTACTTTGTGACGGCGCATGTCTCTTCCGGCAACGAAACTTCGGCCTTTAGCCTCTCGCTCGATGACAAGGAACTCGTTGCCGAGACGAAGGCCCCGAAGACGGGCGAGGACTGGAAGACCTATCAGGATCTCTCGCTTGGCAAGGTGAAGCTCACGAAGGGCGAACACATACTGCGCCTCTCGATTACGAGCGATTACGTCAACGTCGATTGGCTCCGCTTTAGCACAAACGAAAATGGCGACGACCCGAAACCGGGCAGCAAGGACACCACGGATGTCGCGATTAAGATGAACTTCCGTATGGCAAATGTCGCCGAAACCTTTGGAATCTATGACGTGAACGGCATGCTCGTGGGTAAGTTCGAGACGATGAACAAGGCCGATGTGGCCCGCATGACGAAGAAGGTGGTGCGCCAGGGCGGTGTCTATATCGTGAAGTCGCTGCGCGGCGGTAAGGCCTACCGCATCTCGGTCGTCAAATGATTTAAATGATCCTCCTCCTAAATAACCTTTTCGTCATTTTCTTTGCTGATTTAAGCGAACGGGGATGACGGGAAGGTTTCTTAAAATTGTTTGGTTATGGGTATCACTATGAGTGCGAAAAAACACTTTAGGAAAGCGATGGCTGTCGTAGGCGTTGCGGTCGGCTTTTCCTTGTTTGCAATTACGGATGCCAATGCCGCTCCGGATCCGAACTTCCATATCTACATTGCTTACGGGCAATCGAACATGGAAGGTAACGCCACGAACTTTACTGACAAGGACAAAAAGGAACATCCCCGCGTCAAGATGTTCGCGACGACGTCTTGCCCCAGGCTGAACCGCCCCACGGTGGGCGAGATGTATCCGGCTGTCCCGCCGATGTTCAAGTGTGACCAAGGCCTTTCTCCGGCGGACTGGTTTGGCCGTAACATGGCGGATTCCTTGCCCAATGTGACAATCGGTATTATCCCGGTGGCGCAGGGCGGTACCAGTATCCGCTTGTTCGACCCGGACGACTATAAAAACTACATCAATTCCGCTGCCGACTGGCTTAAAAACGGCGTCAAGGCTTACGGCAATGACGGTAACGCCATGGGCCGTATCATTGAAGTTGCCAAGAAGGCCCAGGAAAAGGGCGTCATCAAGGGCATCATTTTCCACCAGGGCGAAACCGACGGCGGCATGAGCAACTGGGAACAGATTGTCAAGAAAACCTACGAGTACATGCTCAAGCAGCTGAACCTCAAAGCCGAAGAGACCCCGTTTGTCGCGGGCGAAATGGTGGACGGCGGTTCTTGTGCCGGTTTCAATTCGCGTGTGCATAACCTTTCCAAGTACATCGTGAACTTTGGCGTGGCAAGTTCCAAGGGCTACGGCTCCAAGGGCGACGGCCTGCACTTTACCGTGGAAGGTTACCGCGGCATGGGCGAACGCTATGCCCAGCAGATGCTCAAGCTTATCAACGTCGAGCCTGTAGATCCTGTTCCGCAGGAACCGTTCAAGGGCAAGGCGATTGAAATTCCGGGTAAGGTTGAAGTCGAAGACTTCGACAAGCCGGGTATAGGCAAAAGCGAAGACGGAACGGACAACGCGTCTTACAGCGATGCCGATTCCGAGAACAAGGGAGACAGCGATTACCGCAAGGATACGGGCGTTGACCTGTACAAGGTGTCCGATGGCGGCATTGCCATCGGCTACACCCAGGAAGGCGAATGGCTCGAATACACGGTCGAAGTGAAGAAGGACGGCGATTACGACATCACGGCGAACGTGGCTGCCGGAAACTCGACTTCGGCGTTCAAGCTCTATATCGATGAAAAGTCGATTACGGATGCTGTGACATTGCCGCAGACCGCCGACAACAAGTGGGACACCTACAAGACGATAGATGTCAAGGAAAAGGTCGCCTTGAAGGCGGGCAAGCATGTGCTGAAACTCGAAATCACCTCCAATTACGCCAACATCGACTGGATTCAGTTCAGCGAGCCAAAAAAAGATTCAATCCCGGATGCCATTGCTGATGTTCGTTTTGACATGACCGAAGCCGAAAGCAACTTTAGCGCCTATAACATGCAAGGCCAAAAGCTTGGGACTTTCACTGCGAAAGGAATGGCTCACGCTATGGACCTTCTGAAAACGGATGCAAAGCTCCGCAAGCAGGCCCAGGGCGTGTTCTTCATCCGCAAGAATGGCTCAAATTCCATGAGCAAGAAGGTGGTTGTCTATGAATAACAAGGAAATGGCTATTGTCAAGCAGATTGCGTTTTTCGTTGTCGTTGCTGTAACGCTCGGTCTCGTTTACGGTTAAATCTTCATGACTCCATAAGGGCCTCGGCGAAAGTCGGGGCTTTTTTTTTGCTTTTTTTGCGGAAAAAGGGGAATTTTGGGTAGAGTAAAGGAGTACAACGCTAAATGGAATTTTTTAGCGAATTATAAAATTTTAAGGGTAATTTTATACATGTAAAAACAATTGGATTGAGGGACTTTCTATGAGTGTAGAAAAAAATCTCAAAAAAATTATGGCCATCGCCGGTGTGGTGGCTGGCGCATCTCTATTTGGGGTCACGAGTGCTGTGGCAGCCCCGAACCCGAACTTCCACATTTACATTGCCTACGGGCAAAGTAACATGGCGGGTAACGGCGATATCGTCCCTGCAGAGGACCAGGCAATGGACCCCAAGAATTTCCTGATGTTGGCTTCGCACAATGCAAATGCTAGCCAGCGTAGCGGTCGCACCACCCAGTCCATCAAGACGGGCGAATGGTATCCGGCGATTCCTCCGATGTTCCATCCTACAGAGAACCTCTCCCCGGCGGACTATTTCGGTCGTGCCATGGTCGATTCGCTGCCGGGTGTCACCGTGGGCATTATCCCCGTGGCCATCGGCGCTGTAGCCATCAAGGCTTTCGACAAGGATCAGTACAAAGCCTATTTCAATTCTGCTGAAAGCTACATCAAGAACTGGGCAAGGGACTACGATTCCAACCCTTATCAGAGGATTGTAGATTTGGGCAAGAAGGCCAAGGAAGTGGGCGTCATCAAGGGCTTTATTTTCCACCAGGGCGAAACCGACGGCTCTGGCACGGAATGGCAGAATGCTGTTTATAAGACCTACAAGGACTTTATAACGGCTCTTGAATTGGACGAAAACGAAGTGGCCTTTGTGGCAGGCGAATTGCTTCAGGAAGGCAACAACTGCTGCGGCGGCAAGAATGGAGGCATAGCCCAGCTTAAAAGCAAATTCAAGAAGTTCGGTCTGGCCTCTTCCAAGGGCTTGCAGGGCAATGGCAGGGACCCCTATCACTTTGGCCGCGCGGGCGTGATTGAACTGGGCAAGCGCTACTGCTCCGAAATGCTCAAACTTATCGACAAGACGATTGACCCGAACGCCCCGGCGGTGAACCTGGCGGACCCTACCAAATCGACCGTTCCCGACGAACCGCCTGAAGAATACGGCCCCTATGGCGATGCACCCGCAAGTATTCCCGGCACGATTGAAGCCGAAAACTACAACAAGGGCGGTGCAGGCAAGGCTTATATGGACTTGAGCGAGGGCAACGAAGGCGGCAAGTTCCGCAAGGATGGCGTCGATGTTTATCAGCCGAACATGGGCATTGCTGTTGGCCACTGCCAAAAGACGGAATGGCTCAAATATACCGTGAAGGTGGAAGCCGATGGCGATTACGAAATTTCTGCAAACGTGGCTGGCGAGAACGGTACCGGAAGTTTTGTGCTCTACATGGACAGCGTGCGCATTGGCGACGAAATAAAGAACGAAGGAAAGGGTAAAGATGCGTATTCCGTCGTGAGTGGCGGCAAGGCGACTTTGAAAAAAGGCGAACACGAACTGAAACTCGAAATTACGAACGACTGGATAGACATCGACTACATTGAGTTCAAGGCGGCAAAGGATACTGTTTCTGACGGAATTGCGAACATCCGCGTTGGCATCACCGAAGCCGAAAGCAACTTTAGCGTCTATAACGTTCATGGTCAAAAGCTAGGCTCGTTTACCGCAAAGAGCATGTCCGATGCAATGAACTGCGTAAAGACGGACGCGAAACTCCGCAAGCAGGCCCAGGGCGTATTCTTTGTCCGCAGGGATGGGAAAATGGCGCTCATCAAGAAGGTGGTTGTCCATGAATAAAAAGGAATTCGCAATCCTGAAGCAAATCGCGTTCTTTTTTGTGATCGCGGTTGCGCTTGGCCTTGTGTATGGCTAAGTGACTTCAACGCAAAAAATTTAGTTGGAATGAGAGAAGCCGCAGAAATGCGGCTTTTTTTATCGGAATCCCTTAAAACCTACCGCCTAATCCCTAAAATCCCATTGACAAAACATCCATATTATATGGTTCCCCTTTGGGGGCTAATTGGGCAATATTTGGGTAATTTATGAACAGGTGTACTATTTTAGGGAAAAAAGTATGGATGTTAAACAATCTTTCAAAAAAATGATGTCTGTTGCAGGTGCTGCGGCGGGCCTTTCGTTGTTTGCGGTTACGGGTGCTATTGCGGCCCCGAACCCGAACTTCCACATTTACATTGCCTACGGGCAGTCCAATATGGCGGGTAACGGCGATATCGTCCCTGCGGAAGACCAAGTGAATCCGCCCAAGAATTTTATCATGCTGGCGTCTCATAACGCCAATGCGAGCCAACGTAGCGGCAAAACGAACCAGTCTTTCAAGACGGGTGAGTGGGTGGCGGCTATTCCGCCGATGTTCCATCCGTTCGAGAATCTTTCTCCGGCGGATTATTTTGGCCGTGCGATGGTGGATTCCCTGCCGGGCGTGACTGTGGGCATTATCCCGGTTGCTATCGGTGCGGTGAGCATCAGGGCTTTTGACAAGGACCAGTACGAGGCCTACTTCAGGGGCGACGGCAAGGACATCATGTCCTGGGGTTGGCCAAAGGACTACGACAACAACCCTCCGGGCCGTATTCTGGAGCTTGCCAAGAAGGCGAAGGAAGTGGGCGTTATCAAGGGTTTCATCTTCCATCAGGGCGAAAGTGACGGCACGGATGCCAACTGGCGTAAAACGGTCTATAAGACTTACAAGGACGTGATTGACGCTCTTGGCCTGGACGAGAACGAAGTCCCGTTCGTGGCGGGTGAATTGCTCCAGGAAGGCAACAACTGCTGCGGTAGCAAGAACGGTGGCATTCGCGAACTCAAGAACAACTTCAAGAAGTTCGGCTTGGCATCTTCCAAGGGCTTGCAGGGCAACGGCAAGGACCCGTACCACTTTGGCCGTGCGGGCGTGATTGAACTGGGCAAGCGCTACTGCTCCGAAATGCTCAAGCTTATCGACAAGACGATTGACCCGAACGCTCCTCCGGTGGATTTGGTGGATCCGAGTAAGTCTGTGGTTCCCGACGAACCGCCCGAGGAATATGGCCCTTATACCGAAGCGATTGCGATTCCGGGCAAGGTTCAGGCCGAAAACTACAACAAGGGCGGTGCTGAAAAGGCCTATCATGACGAAAGCAAGGGCAACGAAGGCGGCAAGCTCCGTAAGGACGACGTGGATATCTACCAGCCGAACATGGGCATTACTGTGGGTCACAACCAAAAGGGCGAATGGCTCAAATATACGGTGAAGGTGGAAGCCGACGGCGATTACGAAATTTCTGCTCTTGTGGCTGGCGAGAACGGCACTGGTGGCTTTAAGCTCTATATGGACGATAAGCAGATTGGTGATGAAATTGTGAATGACGGAAAGGGCTTTGAATCGTTCTCCGAAGTGAGTGGCGGCAAGGCGACCTTGAAGAAGGGCGAACATGAGCTGAAACTCGAAATCACGAACGACTGGATTGATATCGACTACGTGGAATTCAAGGTGGCGAAGGATTCTGTTCCTGATGGAATTGTGAAGGTTCGCCTGGACATGACCGAAGCCGAAAGCAACTATAGCGTTTATGACATGCACGGCAAAAAGCTCGGGACGTTCTCGGCCAAGGGAATGGCTGATGCAATGGACCTTGTAAAGGCCGATGCGAAACTCCGCAAACAGTCCCAGGGCGTGTTCTTCATCCGCAAGGATGGGGCGCTCCATACAAAGAAGGTGGTTGTTTATGAATAACAAGGAAATGGTAATTGTCAAGCAGATAGCGTTCTTCTTTGTAGTCGCTGTCGCGCTTGGTCTAGTTTACGGGTAGAATCGTCATCCTGAACCCTGCAAGGGTGAAGGATCCAGTCAAATCTTCATTGGTGGAACTGAAATTTGTATGACTCCTGTAGAGCCTCGGCGAAAGCCGGGGCTCTTTTCCTTTTTGAACAATGCGATTGCTGTCATGCCGGTCGGAGCCTGTTCTGAGCGTAGTCGAAGGATGCCGGCATCGGTTGTTCTGTTTAAACAACTGACCCCGCAACGGTGTGCGGGGTGACAATGCCAAGTGCGGGGAGGCTGTCAAGAATCGTCTTATTTACTTCAGCAGTCGAGTTCCGAAACCGTGGATTTTGATGACGGTCGGGTACGCGGGGAGTCGTATGTTGTTTTGCAATGTTCCGCGGCGGAGTTCATGACCGTTGACATCGAACAGCGTAAATTGACGGCCAAGCAATTTCGGGGAAACCGTCAAACGATGGTTCTGCACGCGGATTGTTTCAAGTTTGTATCTGACTGGAGCGATGCTCGAAATGGCGGCATTGCGGGCTTTGACGGTGTCCCCAGCAAAATGGCCATACTCATAATTAGGGCCTGGAGTAATCAATTCACGCATACGTCCCCTGCCGTAATCAAAAATAAGCGTTTTATGAATACAATTTCCTTTTTGCAAACATTCATTAATTGCAGGAACAAGTACAGAATCTATCTTTACAAACATGGAATTGAAGATTGAGTCATTATCCGTAATATAATAACACTTTCTATAATTGGAAAACTCATCTTCAATAACTTCTCTTAATGTATGTGTTGCTCCAGTTAGAACATAAAATTCAATAGCACTCCCCCACCCATCAAAGAAAGCAAAACTACCACCAGTCCATCCTAATAAAATATTAGAATCTAGCATCGTTCTACACAATCCAACGTCCCCACAAGCTATGCCCCCATAGACATTACGAACCTTTCCCTTATAAAATACAGAACATGCATCATAATCTCCTTCATCCATATCATCACTATCAAAAAAAAGATTTTCAGGAAAATTCTCTATACGGACTGCCACTTCAATTTTGGTTTCCGCCCATAATGTGGCAATAGCAACAAATGATAGAATAAAAATCTTTTTCATTTTCGACCTCCTACCCAAGCTACGCTACCGTAATAATATAACTTAAATCCTTTTGCTATAAAACCCAAATTTTGATTTTCAATAACTGACCCCGTCCCGGCACAAGGCCGGGATGGCAAAGGTGTTGGGGAGACTGTGCCGAGTGCGGGGTGACAATGCCAAATGCGGGCATGACGACACGAACGTCATTTCGATGACAGCAAAAAAGCCCGCGGTTTGACCGCGGGCGTTTTGCATAAAGCGATTTAAACCTTACGGAAGGCTGAACTGCTTCAGGAAGTCCCAAGCCATATTGGGGTCGCCTTCGTTATGGTCGATGTTCATCGTGCAGAGACCCACTTTGGCGCCGCCTTGGCAGGTTTCGTAGATTTCGCAGTCATATTGTCCGTTGTTGATCTTCTGGCTCGTCTTCTTGGGTTCACCAGTGCAACCGTCCATCTTGGCCCATTCTGCGAAGGTTTCCTTTGCTCCCATGAATGTGATAGGCATGGATTGAATGACTTGGGACAGAGTGTGGTTGTAATTTACGACACCGTCGTTAGAACTGCGGAAGTTGAGAACAGGATACGGGCGAGCCGGATGGCAGCCTGCATCTACGACTTCTTGTGCAAGGTCGAATGCAGAAGGAGCGCCTGCGGCGATGATATCGGCGAGGAAGCAACCGGCGTAGTTGGACATGCCGCCACCCATCGACCAGCCTGCGACATAGATGCGCTTTGGATCGACGCAAGCTTTCTCTGTGAGTTCCTTGACGAAATTGCGGGTGAAGGTCACGTCATCGGCGGTGGTGCAGCAGGGGCCTACGTTCCAAGCCTGGCCCATTACGGCGTTCGGGGTCATGGCCCCATCTGGATAGACGCTGATTGCTCCATCGGCCAAAGCGACTTTACCAATCTTGGAGTCATTCACCCAGTCAGCGGCGCTACCGTAGATTTGATGGTAGTTGATGAGCATCGGAACAGGCTTGTCGCCCGTGAAGTTGCCGTTCGGGAATTTCACGATGACCTTGCGTCCATCGACCATAATTTCGGTATCGCTCTTGAGTGTCTTGGCGGAGCAGTCAATTGCCGGAGCGGCGCTGCTAGAAGAAACGGCTTCGCTGGAGACCGGTGCGGCGGCTGAACTTGTCGGAGCTGCTGAACTGGTCGAATCGGTAACGCCAGCGGAAGATGTCGGAGTGCTTGCGCCCGGTTCCATCTGGATGGCGACATCGACTTCAGTCTCGGCTTTCATGGTGTAGGTGACATCTTGATAGCCTTCCTTCGCAAATTTGAAAACCGGCAGCGGGTCGCCTTCCTTGAGCAGCGTGACCGTCTTGCCGAGCTGGTAGGTGTTGCGGTGTCCGTCCGCATTGATGCGGATGAACTTGGCTCCCTTGGCAGATGTCCTGTTCAAGTCGAAGTTCAGCGTCCCGTTGACGTTGTGCTGCGTCTGGGAGAACGCGACCTTGCCGAGAGCATCCATGACAGAAACGGTAATCGTGTTCGCCTTGACATTCTGAATGCTGATGACATTGTGGCTGAACTGAATGGATTCCTTCGGGATGAAGGTCTTGCGCAAAGCGTCTGTTTCGCTAGAAATGCTGAACGAACCGCCGTCGGTCGTGGTGGCGTTAACTTCGGGATAATTGGAAGATGTGATTTTTACGCCAGGAAGCGGCTGACCCATGTTCGAGAAAACACCGCCGCTGATGCTCCATGCAAACGACAGGGAGCTAAGAGCAGCGATGGTTCCTGCAAAAGCCATAAATTTAGACATGGTCATAAAAACTCCTTTTTTGTTTCCAAGGAAGACCTAACTAATAGAAAATAACAATTTCAGTCTATAAAGATATATTTTTGATGACGATAATCATTGTAAAAAATGCGAAACGCCTGAAATAATACGGAAAAAACAAAAAAAATCGCCCTGGTTAAACCGGAGCGATTTTGCTGTATAGGATGAATTATGAAATCAAACTTGATTCATTACTTCACGAATTCTGCCGGGAGCGTGAACTGCTTGAGGAACGGCCAGCCAATGCTAGCGTCACCGTAGTCGTGACCACCGCCCTGCTTGGTGCAGAGCACAACCTTCGTGCCGTCCTTGCAGTTGGAGTATTCCTGGCAACCATTGCTGTTCTTAGACGGAGAGCCTTCGCAGCCGTTCTTTTCGGCCCAGAACTTGAAGGTGCCTTCGGCGCCAAGGAAGTTCAAGCCGTCGTTGAAGCCGCTATCGCCACCTTGGTAACGGCAGACCGGGTCATTCGTGCCGCGGAAGTTGATGACAGAAATCGGACGAGACATCTTGCAAGCGGCGCTGTTGGTCTTGTTCAAGTCCATAGCTGCTGGAGCAACTGCGGCGAAGACATCGGACATCATGCAAGCCACGTGGTTACTCATACCGCCACCCATCGAGAAGCCGGTAGCGTAGATGCGCTGCGGGTCGATGCAGGCGATTTCTTTGAGCTTATCAATCATTGCGTAAGAGAACTTGACGTCATCGTCGTTGGAGCAGCAGGGGCCGACGTTCCAGCCGTTACCCATTCCACCCGGTTTGCCAGTGCCGTCCGGATAAAGCGTGATTACGCCTTCGGGGTCAGTCTTGGCCTTGTACGGAGAACTTCCGAATTCGCCATTGCCGGAACCGCCAATCGGGTGGTAGTCAATAACGAGCGGTACGGGCTTGTCGCCCTTGTAGGCGCTCGGAATGTGCATAATAAAGGTGCGCTGCTTGCCATCGACGGTCACGGACATGTTTTGCTTATCTCCGACCTTTGCAGTCTTGCCGGCGCAGTCAACGATGACTTGTTGTACTTCGGCAGAAGAAGAGGATTCTGCCGTGGCAGAAGAACTTTCCGGCGTAGAAGCGGAACTTTCCGGCGTGACTGCGGCGCTGGATGCCGGAGGATTAGGTGGATTAATATTTGAGCCTCTTGTCAGCTTAATCTCGACGCCAGTTTCGACTTCGGCCTTGGCCTGGTAGGTGGCGTTCTGGTAACCATCCAGTGAGAACTGCAAGAACGGCAGCGGGTCGCCTTCTTTGAGGAGGGTCACAGTCTTGCCGAGCTGGTAGGTGCCGCGGCTTCCGTCTGCGTTGATGCGGAGGAACTTGGCGCCCTTGGCGGAACTCTTGTTCAGGTCAACAATCATGGAACCCATGACATTGTGTTCCGTCTTGGAGAAGGCTACTTTGCCGAGAGCATCCATGACAGAAACGGTCATGGTCTGGGCCTTGACGCCAGAAATACTGATGAGGTTGCGGTTGAATTGGACAGATGCTTTTGCAATCTTGACGTTTCGCAAAGCTTCGGTACCATCATTGGAAATTGTGAAAGAGCCATCTTCGGCGCTCGTGGATTCTACACCCGCATAGTTGAAAGATGTAATCTTGACACCGGAAAGTGCTCTGCCTGAACCGGCTGAAACAACGTTGCCACTGATACTCCACGCGAATGAAAGCGTGCTCATGGCGGCGATTGATCCTGCAAATGCCATGGATTTGAACATGGTCATAGCGACTCCTTTTGTATTGTTGAACATTCCAAACACGTTTGTTCGCCCGGTCCAACCAAACCCCATTTTGCGCCAGACCTAAACAAAATATAGATGGGTATGCCTTGGGTGTTGAGAAATGGTGTTGAGAAAAAAAATAAAGCGTTGAGAATTATTCATCACGTTTTGTAAACGAAAGCTAACCTATTGATAAAATATCCATAAAAACCATGCGGTTTCAAGGAAAAAAAGCATGTTAATGGGGTAAATTAGGTTCTATAGAACTTATCTATCCTTGGTTGGAAAGGAGTTGTTTATGGGATTGTTTAGTAAAATGGCAAAATCTGCCGCTTTTACGGTTTTGGCGGCGGCTGTTGTGAATAGCTTTGCCGTGAAGGTCAATAACCCGATTATGTACGTCGATAGCCCGGACCCGTCTATTGTCCGCGTTGACGATGCATACTATATGGTTACGACGACCATGCATTTTGCACCGGGCGTGCCCGTTTTCAAGAGTACGGATTTGGCGCAGTGGCGCACGGTGGGTTATGCCTACCAGACTCTTTCGAACGGCAATAACATTAGCCTGAACGGTGGCCAGGATGCTTACGGCAAGGGTTCCTGGGCATCGAGCATCCGCTATCACAAGGGATTTTTCTACGTCTTGACGCCTTCCTATACGACGAATAGAACTCATTTGTACAAGACCGCCGATGTCGAAGCCGGCCCGTGGAGCGAAGTGCAGCTGCCCTTCTATCACGACCCGTCGCTGTTCTTCGATGACGATGGAACCGTCTGGGTGTTCTACGGCAGTGGCGACCAGATTAGCTATGTGCAGTTGAACGACGACGCAAGCGGCGTAAAAGCCGGAGGCCGTAGCGGCAAACTCGGCGGCGTGAGCGTGAACCAGGTGACTGGTACCAGCAATTACTATGTGCAACAAGAAGGTTCGCACATGGAAAAAGTCAATGGCGAATATTATCTGTTCACGATTTCCTGGCCGGCTGGCAAGAGCCGTAGCGAAATTGTGTATCGTTCCAAGAACCTGCTCTCCGGATTTAGCGGAAGATATTTCTTGTCCGATAACGGTGTTGCACAGGGTGGCATTTTCGATACGCCGGATGGCAAGTGGTATGCCCTCTTGTTCCGCGATTCCGGCCCGGTTGGACGTATGTCGCATCTAGTTCCGATGGAATGGAAGGACGGCTGGCCCGTACCCACGAGTGGCTCCAAGGCGCCTGCGACGATTGACTTGCCGGAATCCCCGCTGCCGGGATACGGCATGGTGACTTCTGACGATTTTGATTCCGATGTGCTCCCGCTCGAATGGCAGTGGAACCACAATCCGGATAACAAGAACTGGTCCTTGACGGCAAATCCGGGATTCTTGCGCATTACCACTGGCCGTACCGATAACCGCATTGTCAATGCGAAGAACACGCTCACGCAGCGTTCCTTTGGCCCCAAGAGCTCTGGCCGTACGCTTGTGGATGGCAAGGGCATGAAGGATGGCGACATGGCTGGCCTTGTGGCATTGCAAGATGACAAGGGCTTTGTCGCTCTTGCAAAAGACGGTGGCAATTACAAGGTTGTGATGTACACAGGAAACAAGGACGGCGAAAGACAAGCTGCAAGCCAAGCTCTTTCGGACTCCAAGGTTTATCTGCGAATCGATTTTGACTTGCCCATTGACCGCGGTACTGCATACTTCTACTATAGCACCGATGGTAACACTTGGACAAAGATTGGTAATGACGTAAAGCTCAATTACGACCTCCACATGTTCGTGGGTGTACGCTGGGGCCTCTTCAACTTTGCGACCAAGCAGGCAGGCGGCTATGCGGACTTTGACTGGTTCAAGGTCGGTACCGATTACAAGGATGAAATTTATCTGGGCGGTACGCAGGACACGACTCCTCCGACTCCGTACAAAGACGTTGCCGCGAAGATTCCGGGCAAGGTCGAAGCGGAAAATTACGATGTGGGCAAGTCGAACCGCGCCTACTACGATTCCGATGGCGACAACCAGGGCAAGGCCTACCGCGAAGATCCGGTCGATATTGTGCAGCTCGATTCCGCCGACAAGTCCAAGGGCTATGCCATTGGCTACACTGCTGAAGGCGAATGGTTGCGCTACACCGTGAATTTCGCCGAAACGGGCACCTACGAAGTGAAAGTGAACATGGCAACACCTTCCGAAAATGCGGGCGTCAAGCTCTATATCGATGGGAAGGCCGTTACGGACGATATTATTGCTAAGCAGAACGGGGAAAACGATTGGTCCACATACAGTGCTGTTTCTGCCAAGACAAAGGAAATTGAAAAAGGCGAACATGCTTTGAAGGTGGAAATTGTCGGCAACAACGTGAACGTCGATTGGCTGGAGTTCTGCAAGGACGAATGCAAGACGGATAGAATCCAGGGCTTCCGCTACGGCATGGATGCTTCTAGAACCTATGGAGTCTATGGCATTGACGGTTCGTTCGTCGGTCGCGTCGATGCTTCGAACGCATTCGATGTCCGTACCAAGGTGAACGCGCTTGTGAAGCAGAGCGGAATCTATTTCGTGAAGTCCGTCAACGGCGGGCACGCCCTCCGCATCTCTGTGACAAAGTAATTTTTTACTGTCACCCCGGATTTATTCCGGGGCCCGTTGTTTAAATGGAACAACCGATGCCGGCACGGAGACCGGCATGACAACGAACGCATGTCACCCCGCGTTCGCGATACGCGACTGTTACCCCGCGATACGCAATAATTGTCACCCCGACTCCGTCACGGGGTTAGTTGTTTAAACAGAACAACCGATGCCGGCACAAGGCCGGCATGACAGCACCGCATTGTCACCCCGGCTCTTTTTTACTGTCACCCCGGCCACTGTGCCGGGGCCAGTTGTTTTCTCACGTCTTTCGTCTGTAGCCGCGTAGCGGCGTTCTAATCTCATTGACAAAACGCAACAAAAAATAAATGAGCGCTTGCGAAGTTTCACAAGCCTGAAAGTATTTTCTATTTGGGTGGATGTTATGTTTTACTTTAAAGGGGTAAGGTATGTTTGGTAAAAACAAACTCAAAAAAATTCTTATTTCATCATCCATTGCCTTGGTGGGCCTTACGGGTGTTTCCGTTGCAGACAACATTAACGTGAACGGCACTAACCGCGATATGTTGGTGTATGCGCCGAGAAACATCGAGAAAAATCGCCCGCTCATCATCCAGATGCACGGCTACAACCAAGATGCGGCCTACCAGAAAAATGCGGCCAAGTGGGAACCCGTCGCCGATACGGGCCGTTTCGTAGTCGTGTTCCCGAACGGTCAAAACAAGGCATGGGACACCGGTGGAGACAAGGACCTCAATTTCATCAAGGCAATCATCAACGAGATGAACAACAAGTACGGCATCGACAAGAAGCGCGTCTATGTTTCGGGCTTTTCGATGGGCGGCATGATGAGTTATGTTGTTGCAAACAAGATGAGCGACCAGATTGCGGCCATTGCGCCTGTTTCCGGCGGCGGTAGCCCGTCTTCGGCCAAGCGTGCGATGCCGATTATACATACGCATGGCACGACTGACGATGTGGTGAACTACAACAACACCGTGAATACTCTCAAGCAGTGGGTGCCGTTCAACAAGTGTTCTTCGAATTCCAAGGTAACCAAGCCGTACCCGACAAGTAAACCGGGGTCTGCCGCCTCCCTCGAAGTGTGGAGTGGCTGCTCGGACGGCGTCGAAATTCGCTTGCTGACGATTGCTGGCAAGGGGCATTGGTATTCCATGGACGAGGCTGTCAGTGTCAACACGAGCGTCGAAATCTGGAATTTCGTGAAACAGTACTCGCTGGACGGCCCCATCAACAAGTCCACAGATACGACCAAGACGGAACCGCCTAAAGATACGAGTAAGACGGTGACGCCAAAGGACACCAGCAAGACGACCACGCCTGCAGACACGGGTAAAACTGTCACGCCAAAGGATACGAGCAAGACTGTAACACCTGCGGATACAGGCAAAGTTGTAGCTCCGGCAGATACAGGCAAGGCGGGTATTGCCACGAATTTGCGTTTGGGCGTGGGTGCTGCAGAAACTCTGTTCCGCGTTTATAACCTAGCCGGAAAGCGCATTGGGTTTGTGGAAATCATCGAAAACGATGAGCCGAGCATGTCCAAGACGCTGAGAAATGCCGGTTTTGGCAAGGGCGTCTATATCTTGCGCAGTAAAAATCGCTCGTTCATGGTGCCTGTAGATCGCTAAAAGGGTTTAAATTCGTTCTCTCCATCAGGACAGTCCCCCGCTCTAGGGGGACTTTTTTTGTTTGATACAAATAAAACAGAAAATAATATGTTATATTTTGTCTGTTTTTATCCGGAGGGTTTCATGAAATCTCTTTTTAATCATAAATTACCGATTGCTTTATTTACTGTGACGGCACTTGCAACAGCCGCAAATGCAGCTTGTGAACGTTACAAGGATTGCTCGTTTGACGTTAAAAAAACTGCGGACGTGGTTTATGCGGAGAATGTTCCACATTTGAACCAGTTACATGATTTATCGACTATTGCAGTGTCGATGGGTGCGGACATATATTTTTACAAAAATGAAAATGATTTTGAATACAAAGCGTTGACAATGGACATTTACAGTCCGAAGGAAGATAATGAAAAAAAACGTGCGGCCGTCATTGTTGCTCATGGTGGAGCTTTTATTGGTGGCGCGAAGGATGATACAGACCAAAAGTCTGTAGCTTACTGTAATTCTTTAGCTGCTCTCGGTTTTGTTACGGCTTCTATCGAGTATCGTTTAGGTGTAACAATGTCAGGCAATTTTGATATGTTCAGTTTAGCAATGGGTAAGACTATTACACTGTCCATTGATAGTGTAGATTTTGCGCGTGCCGTTTATCGCGGAGTGCAGGATATCAATGCTGCCGTTCGCTACTTGCGCGCGAATGCTGAAACGTATGATATCGATCCGGAAAGAATTTATGTTCTCGGAAATAGCGCTGGTGCTATTCTCGCTATTGAAAATATTTATACAAATAGTGAAACGGATTTTCCTGATTACAGTTATCAAGAAGAGAAAGACAAAGAAAACGTTATTGTTCGCCCGGCTCTCGGTGGCTTGAATGAATATGGTGTGGAAAAGACATTGGATGCTCATGCTAATGGCGCTGTGGCGTTGTGGGGTGCTACGCATAACCCTGCAGTCCTTAAGTATAATAAGACTCCGATTTTCCTTGCTCATGGAAAAAAAGATGGAACAGTAAAATTTGATACGGGCTATCCATTATCTGATGCTAGTGGTATGTTGAAACGCAATCTTCCTGCAGCATATAGTGAATATGCAGATCAAATCAATTTGAAGGTTGAAACACCAACTCTTTATGGTAGCTATGTCATCGACTCCGCTTTGACCGTTAACAATGGTTCTAAGAAAAAACCGGTGACGTTGTTTGTTGATGATGCTGGCCATGAATTTTATGATGAAAGTGCTGATAAAGAAAAAGCTGTTAAGGATGGCGTTTTTGGCTTCCTTTACAACCTCGCCAAGTCGGACAAGATTGTCCGCGAATTGGCTGGTGTTACCATTGCTAAAGCAAATGCCAATGAAGACAGCGTCTATGCTGTGATTGATGGTAGCTATGACGGTAAGGATACCCTCAATATCGCTGACGAAATCAAGGTGAACAGCTTATCGTTCAATCGCGAGTTTACTCCATTAACGTATTCGACTTTGACACTTCCGTTCTCTGTAGAAACGGACAAAGTCAATGGACTCGAGGCGGCGCTCCGCTATAACGGCATCGGCAAGGATAAGGAAGGCAATGATGCTGTTAAGATGAAGGTCGTGTGGGCTACAGAGAATTGGGTTAAAGAACATCAAATAAAGGATGCTAAAGATGACTTCATGACTTATGGGAATGTAGAATTGGCTGCGAACACTCCGTACTTGGTGCAGATGGGTGAATCAGGAACTTTCAGACTTATGGAAGAAGCCTTCCCCCTGAAACTTCAGAAGACTGCGGATGCGGAAACCTCGGCTAACGGCTATGCCTTCCGTGGTACCTGGGCATACAAGAAGTGGGTAGATGGCGACCCGGAACTGGGCAAGGCTTATGGCTTTGCGGCGTCAAGCTCCGACGAGGATAAAATCAAGGTGGGCGATTTCGTGAAGGTTGGCGAAGGTGCTTGGATTACTCCGATGCGTGCTTACCTCGTCAGTGAAAATCCGCAGGGAGTCCGTGCGAACGGCGCTTACGTGAAACCTGGCCAGAAACTGCCTGAAATCATGAGCATTATCATCGACAACGAAGACGGAAACGAAGAACATACGACCGTCATCGGCCAGTTCAATACCCGCACTGGCGAGTTCAGGATGAATTACGACCGCGGCAAGTTCGACCTCAAGGGCCGTCGCGTGAACGGTACGAACAACGCCCGTGGCGCCTACTACGGCAAGAACGTTCTGAAGAAGTAAACGCTCGTGAAAAGGGGGGTGCCCGGTCGGTGCCGGGCATGACAGCATAAGCATTGTCCCCCGGACTTTTTAACTGTCTCCCCGGCCTTGTGCCGGGGTTTTTTGTATCCATCATTGATAAATCTTCAATGGAAATATTCAAATGGGTTGTTTTTTTTGCTTTTTTTGGGGTATTTTATTCTTGGTTGATTATACCATACGGAACAGGAGTGACTATGTTTGGTTTAGTGAAAAAAAACAGTTGCAAACTTGGAGTGTTGGCAACTTTGGCTTTAACGAGTATGGTGGGGTCGGCTTTTGCTAGTGCCGACACTTTGGTGCTTACGCCACCGCTGGGATGGAACAGCTGGAACGTTTTCCACGAAAACATCAACGAAAAGCAGATTCAGGAAATCGCCGATGCCATGGTCTCTTCGGGTTTGAGGGATGCCGGCTACGTTTTCCTGAACCTTGACGATAACTGGATGGATACCAAGCGCGATGCTAATGGTGACCTTACGCACAATCCGAGGACTTTCCCCAGCGGCATGAAGGCCATTGCCGATTATGTGCATAAGAAAGGCCTGAAGTTCGGCCTTTATGGCGACCGCGGCAAGCGTACCTGCCACCATTACAACAGCAACTGGCAAAGCCAAAGCGGTTCCAACGGTCACGAAGAACAGGATGCCAAGAAACTCGCCGAATGGGGCGTTGACTACTGGAAGTACGATAACTGCGATTCCGACCCGAATACCCAGGAAAAAGATTACACCGCCATGTCTAAGGCTCTCCGCAATTCCGGACGCGATATCGTGTTCAGTATTTGCATGTGGGAATACAAGGATTGGATGCCGAAAATCGCTAACCTCTGGCGTACCACTTTCGATATTGGCCCCGAATGGATTTCGACTTCGTGGTACCGTGGCGTTTATGAAATTATTGATGCCAACAACAAGTACTGGCAGATTGCAAAACCCGGCCACTGGAACGACCCGGACATGCTCGAAGTGGGCAACAGGGGCCTCTCTTACGAAGAACAGCGCTCCCAAATGACGATGTGGTCTATTATGGCTGCTCCTATCATGATCAGTTCTGATGTCCGTAACATGAGCAACGAAACTAAGGAACTTTACCTGAATAAGGACATGATTGCCATCAACCAGGACTCTTTGGGTGTTCAGGGGCACCGCGTCTCTGACAAGCAAGGCAAGCAGGTCTGGACCAAGCCCTTGAAAAATGGCGATCTTGCCGTGGCGCTTCTCAACAACAACAATTCTACCCAGACTGTGGAATGCAATTTTAAAGATATTGGCGTAGAAGGCGAGGTGGAAGTCCGCGATGCCTGGAAAAAGAAGGATTTGGGACCGGTTTCCAGCGTTTCTATCGAACTCCCGGCTCACGGTTCTGCACTCCTCCGCTTGGTTCTCAAGCCGGTTCCTCGCGAGATGTTCAAGGGCAAGCCTCTCGACATTCCGGGCAAGATTGAAATGGAAGATTTCGACATTAACGGTGTAGGCCAGGGCAACACAACTTATAACGAAAGCGATACCGAAAATCATGGCGATAGCGACTACCGCAAGGATACGGGTGTTGACCTGTACAAGAAGGCTACTGGTGTCGTTGTAGGCTATAACCAGGCTGGTGAATGGCTCGAATACACCGTGAAGGTTGCTAAGAAGGGGACTTACTTCATGTACGCAGCCGTGGCTTCGGGCGGTACAACAGGGAGCTTCAAGCTTTCCATGGATGGTAAGGATATTACTGAAGAAATTGCGGTCCCGGCAGCAACTACGGGCGAAAACAACTTCGATGAATACAACGAGGTCGAGGCCAAGGCTGAGCTGACTGAGGGCGAACACATTCTTCGCTTTACGGTAACCGGCGATTGGATGGACATTGACTACATCAACTTCTGCGACAAGGAAAAGTGCGAAGACAAGACGGATAAGGTCTCTGCTCGACTGGCTTTGTCCGAATCCGAAAATTCGTACAACGTGTTCAGTGCAACGGGTAAGCACCTTGGCCACATCGACTTGAACGGCATGGGTACGGCTCAGGCGCTTAAGCATGCGGGTTACGCACGTGGCATGTACATGGTGCGTTCCGTCAAGGGTAATCAAATCTATCGCGTGAACGTGCGATAACGCATCGTTCTGTCGATATGGCTGAAATTGCTCTCGCGTGCTTTGGCATGCTCTGAATCGATATTCTAAATTCTCCTCAAAACACATTCAAAATGCCTCGCCTCCCGGCGAGGTATTTTGCTTCAATCATTTTTGCATCCAGCAGCCTACTAACCACCAACCACTAACCACTAGCATTTCCTATTACAATAACCTCACACTCCACACTCCACATCCCACTAACCACTAGCATTATGGATAAACAATCCACAATGATTGGTCTTGAGTGAGGAAAAAAACATAAATCGAAGAATATTTTTTTAAGTGTTGTTGGGGTGAACTATAAATAGGTTCATTAGTGAGGTTAGGTATGGGCTCTAAAAAGTTTGGTCGATTTGCTGCATTGTCTGCGCTTTTTCTTGGCACGACAATTGCTGGTGCTGCTGTTCAGGCTACGTTCTATGTAGCGCCGGGCGGTAGTGATTCGAACAATGGAACAAAAGATGCTCCCTTCAAGACGATTACGCAGGCCCAGAAGGCCGTGCGAGCCATAAACGGCTCTATGACGGGCGACATCGAAGTCATTTTGCGCGAAGGTACTTACGCACTCCCCGCGACGGTCAACTTTACAGAAGCCGATGGCGGTAAGGACGGCCATTACGTGCGTTACAAGGCTGCTGAAGGCGAAAAGCCGCTCATTACGGGCGGTATGCCTGTTACGGGCTGGACCCTGCACGACGAAAAGAATAACATTTGGAAGGCCGAAGGTGTGGAAGGCCGTTTCCGCCAACTTTATGTGAACAACCGTAAGGCGGTTCGTGCTTGCTTCCCCAACGTTATTGATGCAAAGGAAAAGGGCAACGGCGGTTTCGACCACGATTTCGTGCGCCTCACGAAGGTGGACTCTACGGGCCGCGCCTTCGATGTCTCTGCGGACTACGTCAAGAACATCAAGAACATTGAAGATGTCGAAATCCATCTGATGATTGCCTGGGCCGAAAGCATCTTACGATTGGAAAAGGTTCAAGTGAACGGTGGTACTGCAAAGCTCATTCCCAAGGACCCTGAACGCACCAAGCTGTTTCACCGTGCTTACCCAATGCTCGGTACAGCATTCATGAGCAATCCGCCCAAGCAGCAGGTTTTCTATCTCGAAAACTCCTACGACTTGATTGACGCTCCGGGTGAATGGTACCTGGACGAAAAGGAACATGTGCTTTATTACAAGCCCCGTTCCGGCGAAAATATGGCTACGGCCCATGTGGTTGCTCCGCGCCTTAATACTTTGTTCAGCGTCTTGGGTAAAGACACCAAGAACAAAGTGGGCTATATGTCTTTCGAAGGTCTCTTCTTTGCTCATTCCAACTTTACCCGCCCCAGCGAAGAAGGTTTCCTGGATTTGCAGGCTGCAAACTTCAACGTAGATGTCCTTCCGGATCCTAGCCGCGGAAACTGGGAAAGGCTGAACAGCAACAAGTACTTGCTGTGGCGCCCTGATGCGGCTTTCCGCGTAGAAAATGCCCATCACTTCTTGGTACAGGGGAACGTGTTCTCCCAGATTGCGGCCACGGGCCTCGACTTTGTCTCCGGCACCAACGACGACATGATTCAGGGCAACGCCTTCTTTGAAATAGGCGCTGCAGGCATTATGCTTGGCAAGTTCTATCAAGACTCTACGACCGAAATCCACATCGCCTATAATCCCAGCGACAAGGACGAAATCAGTACCCGCGATACGGTCAAGAACAACCTGGTCACCAACACAACTAATGAACATCAAGGTGCCGTAGGTATTGGCGCCGGTTACCCGCGCTATGTGGTGATTGAACATAACGAAGTTTCCTACGCTTACTACTCCGGCATTTCCATCGGTTTTGGCTGGACAAAGGCTCAGACTGCCATGACCAACAACCATGTGAACTGGAACGAGATTCACCATATTGCCCGATTGCTTTGCGACTCTGGCCCGATTTACACCCTGAGTAACCAGGGCACGGGCAGCGAAATCCAGCACAACTATATCCACGATAACGGAACTTCCAAGTGGGCTGACTACTGGAACGTGCCCATCTATCTGGACGAAGGTTCTAGTGGCTTTACCGTGAAGGAAAACGTGTTCAAGAATTCTCCCTCGGGCGTGGGCCAGAACCAGGCCGGTCAGAATACGATACAGCAGGACGGTAACTATTACAGCGAAAATGTTGTGAACAATGCCGGTATCGAAAAGGATTTCCGTTACATCCGCGACATCAAGGAAATCCCGCTGGCAGACTTCAGCAACACCATGACGCAGACTCCGTTTGTCGAAAACATGACGATTCCGGGCATGATTGAAATGGAAAATTACGACGAAGGCGGCCAAAGCGTTTCATTTAGCGACAAGGATTTTGTGAACGAAGGTAACGTCTATCGCGAAGATGGCGTGGATGTCGTGGGCCTTGGCTGCTCCGATACTCTCAATACCAAGGACTGCAAGGGCTACGCCGTGGGTTACACGAACGCTGGCGAATGGATGGAATATACCTTGAAGGTTGCAGAAGCTGGCGAATACGCATTCGTGGCGAATGTGGCTACCGGTCTTGAAGGTGCTAGTTTCAGCCTCTCTATGGATGGCAAGGCGATTAGCGATACGGTTGTTGTTCCGCAGGGCGATGACTGGAACACTTATGGCCTGGTGGATGGCAAGACTACGGCTCTCGAAGCGGGTGAACATGTTCTCCGTGTCACGATTACGGGTGCCTTCTTGAATATCGACTGGATCAAGTTCGGCAAGAACAAGGACGAGCTCTTGTCCGTCAAGCCGCATGTTCGTTACAACTTGAATATGGACATTTCTGGCAGCAGCAAGTTGAATGTATTTGATATCCGTGGCCATCATGTTGGGACAATTCGCTTGATGGGTGCGCCGACGATGAGTTCCGTGCTTCAGCAGATGCATGCCAAGAACTTTAAATCTGGAGTTTATTTTGTTCAAAGCATAAACAAGGCGTTTGGCAAAATGGTTCATGTAAAGTAAAAACGGGGATAAGGAGTGTAATATGAAGTTGAATAAAGTATTGCCGATTGCGTTTGGACTTGGCTTTGCCATAAACGCATTTGCAGAAAACCCGATTATCCAGACGTACTATTCGCCAGACCCGGCTCCGGTCGTGTTCGGTGATACGGTCTGCGTCTATACCGGTAACGACGAAGGCGGTTCCTTCTTTACCATGCACGGTTGGCGTGTTTCTTGCACCACCGATATGGTGAACTGGACCGATATGGGTGAGCTCATCCTTTCGAACAAGGACTTTGGCGGCAACGCAAAAGATAACGGCGACTGGGCCGCTCAAGTCGTCCGTCGTAACGGCAAGTATTACTATTACGTGACCGTTGAATCGACTCGCGGTGGTCGTGCTATTAACGTTGCCGTGGCCGACAAGCCGCAAGGTCCGTTCAAGGATGCACGTAACGGTCAGCATTTGGCAGGCCCGAACTGGGACTACATCGACCCGACCGTATGGATTGACGATGACGGACAAGCTTGGCTCTACTGGGGCAACCCGAAGCTTTACTATGCCAAGCTCAAGGAAAACATGACTGAGTTTGACGGCCAGATTCAGGTTACTGACATGAGCCGCGGCTTTTCGCCGAACGGAAACTCTGTCTATACCGAAGGTCCGTGGATTCACAAACGCAACAATAAGTATTACATGATTTACGCTTCCCATGGCGTTCCCGAAAAGATTTCGTATTCGACGAGTGATTCTCCGACGGGCCCGTGGAAATGGGGTGGCATCATCATGGATCAGGGCAACAACACGGCGTTCACGAACCACTCCGGTCTTATTGACTTCAAGGGACGCAGCTTCTTCTTCTATCACAACCAGAAGAACGTGAGTGGCGGTGGTTACAGCCGTTCTACTGCGGTCGAAGAATTTACCTGGAATGCAGACGGCACGATTCCGGCGATTAAATCTACGAATGACGGTGTCAAGAAGCCCATCAAGAATCTCGATCCGTTTGAACGTGTCGAAGCCGAAACCAAGTCCTGGGTGGGCGGCATCAATGTTGACAAGAGCGGTGGTTACACCATCATCAGGCATGTGGCAAAGCAGGGCGACAACGTCTATCTGACCAACATGGGCAACAATTTCTATACGAAGGTTCGCTCTGTGGATATGGGCGATGGCGCTGACAAGATTATTGTTTGTACGAGAGGCAAGGCTGGAAAAATTGAACTCCACGCCAAGTCTGAAAATGGTGCAACTCTTGCCACTATTAATGTGCCTGCAAGTGACAGCTGGCAAGAAAGTTCGTTTGATTTGAATGGTGCCGCAGGCGTTGAAGACTTGTTCTTCGTCGTCAAGCAGGGCGGTTTCGATTTTGACTACTGGTACATGGAAAGCGAAAAGTCCGCTGTCCCGCAGACGCCCTACAAGGGCAAGGCTGCCACAATTCCGGGCAAGGTTGAAGCCGAAAACTACGATGAAGGCGGCCACAACAAGGCGTTCTACGACAATGACCGCGATAATCAGGGCAAGGCTTATCGCGAAGACGAAGTCGATATCGTCCAGATTGATTCGGCTGACGCCTCCAAGGGTTACGCTCTTGGCTACACCGAAGACGGCGAATGGGTCGAATACACCATCAATAACGAAGCCGCTGCCGAATACACGGTTCAGTTGAACATGGCTACCGCCTCAGAAGACGTGGGTGTCCAGTTGTTCATTGACGACAAGGAAATCACCGATGTCATCAAGGCCGAAAAGGGCGAAGACTGGTCCACTTATTCGACGGTTACCGCGAAAACAAAGGAAATCGCGAAGGGTGAACATGTGCTCAGGATGAAGATTGTCGGCAACTTCGTGAACGTTGACTGGATCAAGTTCTGCAAGGACGACAAGTGCGAAGAAGGCGGTGACATCTCTTCGATTCGCCATACTCGCATTGATTTCCCGATTGCCGAAAAGTCTTACTCGATCTTTAGCATGACCGGCAAGCATCTTGGTTACGTTGAGGCCAAGGGCCAGAGCTTGGCGAAGTCCATCCGCTCGGCAGGCTATGTCCCGGGTGTCTATATGGTGCGTAGCGTTGGCCATTCCAAGACATTCCGCGTGCTTGTGAAGTAAAACGTTATCCTGAACGGATTAAATTGTCGCCCCGATCACAGCAGATCGGGGTCTTTTTTTCTATATTCCTACAAATGAGGGGGGATTGGGCCTTCTGTTGTCCAATTCCTTGTGTAGGAGGAGTGCGTGGAAAAACAAGTTCTTTTAGGAATATTCGTATGGCTTTTCGCCGTAGGAATTGTTTCTGCGCAATCCGGTTCAGAAGATTCTTCTGGATTGGAACCTCCGCGTGCAGTTGTCAGCCTTTCGAAACATGGTGAACCGGTAGAACTCACCTGTGATGTACCCCTAGAAGGGGAAGTGTCGTATCAGTGGTATAAAAGCACCTCTAATTCCGTTAGATCGGGTATAGCTATTGAGGGTGAAACTTCCCGACATTTTATGTCAGCATCTTTCCCGAATAAGGGCGTCCGATTCTATTTCTGTATAGCGACGTCTTCTGAAGGAATAAGTGAGCCTTCGGATATTTTTGTTGTTGCATATACGGGCTTGCCTATAGTAAAAATCAATACTGTTGATGGCGAAGAACCTACTGCCGAATATGCCTACGCGCCCAATAAAGTTTATGGTCGTGGGATTACCAATGCGACGAAGGTCCCTGCGTCAATGCAAATCATCGATACTAGTGGTAATGTTGTCTATGAGAGCGGTGACTATAAAAAAGATGCCAGCGGGCTTACGATAAAGCTTCGCGGTAACACGAGTGTCGATTTGGATGGAAAATCTTCGTATAAACTAAAATTACAGAAAAAGGCCGATTTGCTCGCTCCGTTGATTTCGCGCAGCGGAAAATCTTTTCGGGACAAGGAATGGATTCTACACAAGGACGCAACAACGCTCAATACAGTCATAGGCTTCTGGGTTTGCGATATTGCCGGCGTGCCTTGGACTCCCAAGTATAGCTTTGTCAATGTCGTCATCAATAACGATTATCGCGGTTTGTTCCTGCTTATGGAATCTGTAAATCGTAACGAGTCCAGAGTTGATGTGTCCAAGGATGGGTATATCATCGAACGCGATGCGTACTGGTGGAATGAAGATGTAATGTTTGAAACTTCGGGTTACAATCAAAAATATACTTTTAAGTACCCCGATGACGACAAGATTTCGATAGACCAAATTTTCTATATAAAAAATTATGTCGATGTGTTAGAGTGGCATGTCGGCTACGGTGCGTATGACAACTACATTGATGTCAAGAGCTTTGCACGATGGCTTTTGGTGCACGACTTTTTGGGAACGCTGGATGCGGCAGGCTCGAATATATTCATGTCGAAATATGATACAACGAAAACATCAAAACTCCAGATGCTGACAAATTGGGATTTTGATACGAATTATATGCGAGAGGGAAAGTGGTCGATTCAGCACGACGAAAACCGTATGTATGCGGCCTCGATGTTCAAAAGTGCTAATAAGAGCTTTGCAAAATCGTACAAAGCCTTATACGATAGCGTCGCTCCGATTCTTTGGAAAAATCTAAAAAAGAAATTGAACGGCTTGAATAATGCTTTAGGTGGGCAGATTGTTAACGCTCGTTATTGTGACCTTGTGCGATGGGGGCTGCTAAGTTACAATCCTGTGAAGTATGATTCTATTGTTGCCCAAAAATGGTTTACGTCCCGTGAAGCGTGGCTTAAAAAAATGATGGAAAAAACTCGTACGGTTTCGTTTGCGCTAGAGGGGGGGCAATTTGAAAATAAAAAGGCGATACCCGAATCAATCAAGTTTTTAGACCGTATTGAAATTCCTCAGCCTCAAAAGCAAGGGTATGTTTTTTCGGGTTGGACGAGTAAATCTGATACAGTTCCTCAAAAAAATATTGTGCTGTATGGCTATAACGTGACCGAAGATGTCCAATTGACGGCTCATTGGTCTTTGAGTATTCGGCCTATTAAAAAAATTGAAGACATGTCGTTAAAAAAAGACGATCTCGTGGATATGGAAAGCTTTTCTGTTGATGTCTTCAGTGCATTAGGCTCGTTTTTAGGGCGCATCTCGTTATCTAATACTGACATGCAGCTTATTTTGAGGACGCTTAGGAAAGCTGGGTTCGCAACAGGTGTGTATATTCTTCGTAGCAAAGAATTGCACATGACCCATCGTGTGCAGATGAGATGACGCGATGATTCGCTGAAAAACACCCAATCCCCAATATTCCAAATTGCAGTAATTAAAGTCTTTGTAGGCGTTTGACCTTTGACAATATATCCACGAAACTAGCAGAATAAGTCGTGAATCATTCTGAATTTTGGGGTATTTTTTATGCAGGAATATGATAAGGGAGGACTTATGAACTTTGGTTCTAGTTTGTCTTTGGTTTTGGCTGCTGGCCTTGTGTCGGCTGTTTTTTCGTTTGCTCAGCCCAATGATGAGTGGAATGGCAAACCGAGAATCTTTGGCGTGAACCGGTTAAATCCGCACGTGACTTCGATGCCTTATACGACAGTCGAAGAAGCCGTGAAGGGTGACCGTCACGCTTCGGAATGGTATCAGACGCTTACGGGCGAGTGGAGATTCTTCCACGTCGAAAAGCCGAGCCAGCGCAATAACGATTTCTACAAGGACAATTACGATGTGTCCAAGTGGGACAAAATCAAGGTCCCGAGTTCTTGGCAGCTCTTGGGATATGACCATCCGATTTACACGAACGTCGTTTATCCGTGGGCCCAGAACAACCGCGTTTCTGCCCCGTATGCTCCGACGGATTTTAACCCGGTGGGCCATTACCGCCGTAACTTTACTGTTCCTGAAAAATGGGACGGCAAGCGTATCCGTTTGCACTTCGAAGGCGTTGAATCCGCTTATTATGTTTGGGTAAACGGCAATTACGTTGGTTACAGTGAAGATACTTTCACGGGCCACGAATTCGATATCAACAAGTATCTCCGCAAAGGTGAAAACAACATTTCCGTACAGGTGTTCCGCTGGTGCGACGGCTCCTGGCTCGAAGACCAGGACTTTATCCGTCTTTCCGGCATTATGCGTGATGTCTATATTTACGCGGTTCCCGAAGTCCACATTCAGGATTTCCAGATTGATGCCACCCTTACGAACAATTACAAGGACGGTCTCTTGAAGACGACCGTTTGGGTCTATAATTCAACTGGTAAGCAGTCTGGCGAATACACCGTCGAACTTTCTTTGTACGATGCTTCCGGTGCCGAAGTCATCAAGCCCTCTGCCCAGAGGGTTTCTGGCATTGGCGGAAATGGCGGTGAAAAGAGCGTGCATTTCGACCTCCCGCTTTCTTCTCCGAAGCGCTGGTCTGCGGAAACTCCTGATCTTTATACCGCTGTGCTCGCGTTCAAGGACGAGTCCGGCAAGATTATCCAGGTTGAAAGTAACAAGATTGGCTTTAGAAAGATTGAAATCAAGAAAGAAAATGGCGCTCCGCGTTTGCTCGTGAACGGCATGCCGGTGAAGTTCCATGGTGTTGACCGCCACGAACTCGATCCGGATAATGGCCGTGCGGTGACGTACGAACGTATGGAAAAAGACGTGATTCTCATGAAGCGCTTTAACATTAACGCTCTTCGCATGTCGCACTACCCGAACAATCCGATGATGTACGATCTTTGCGACAAGTACGGTATTTACGTGATTGACGAAGCCAACGTGGAAAGCCATGGCGCCAACAACGATTTGCCAAAGAATAGCGATGACTGGCGCGCTCCGGCTGTCGATCGTATGAATTCCATGGTGCAGCGCGACAAGAACCACCCCAGCATTATCTTGTGGTCGCTCGGTAACGAAGCCGGTAACGGTAACGTATTCGCCTCCGAACGCCAGCGTGCCCACGAAATTGACTCCACCCGCTATGTTCATTACGAAGGTGACTGGAACAACGCCGATGTGAACAGCTGGATGTATTTCGGTCCCGATGCTATACGTAGCTACAACGATGCAAACAAGCCGATTATGCTTTGCGAATACGAACACGCTATGGGCAACTCCGTGGGCGACTTACAGGAATACATGGACGCTTTCTACGGCAACCCGCGCGCTTTCGGTGGGTTCATTTGGGACTTCATCGACCAGGGGCTTCGCCACAAGGGCACGCCGTACTTCGAATTCGGCGGCATGTGGGGCGACTGGCAGAACGACGACAACTTCTGCGCAAACGGCCTCGTGTTCCCGGACAGAAAAATCCAGCCGGAAATGTGGGAAGTCAAATATCAGTACAGCCAAGTTCGCGTAAAGAACGTCGATGCGGCCAAGGGTAAGATTGAAATCCAGAGCCGTTACCTCTACAAGAACCTCGGCGACTTCCTCGATGCCTTCTGGGAAATTCGTGAAAACGGTAAGATCATTCACAGCGGCAAGATTGACGGATCCCAGATGAACATCGGTCCGAACGAAAAGAAGACCGTGACCATCGACATGCCGAAAATTGAACCGTCGGTTGGTGCAGAATACCACTTGGATATTGATTTCCGCTTGAAGAAGGATGAACTTTGGGCAAATGCCGGTTATAGCATCGGTCATGAACAGTTCGGTATCGATTTGGGTCAGCTCTGGTCCACCGAACTTGATATCAGCTCCATGGAAACGGCTAAGGTCAATAAGAGTAACGGCCTCACCATCGAAGGCAAGGATTTCACCATCAAGTTCGATGAAAGGGCTGGAACGCTTGCAAGCTACGTTCTCGATGGCGATACCATCATCAAGAACGGCGGTATTCCGAACTTCTGGCGCGCTCCGACTGATAACGACAAGGGCTTCAACATGGAACGTGGCCATGGCGAATGGCGCAACGCAAGCAAGAAGCGCAATGTGACTTCTGAAGTCAAGGAAGTTTCTGCTCAAGAAACGCAGGTGACCTTCAACTTTAGCTTCCCGGATGTGGGCAGTTCCAAGATGAGATTGACCTACACTGTTTATGGCAGCGGCGATATCGTAGTGGATTACACGTTCAATCCGGATCGCACCAAGAGTTATATCCCGAACGTAGGTACGCTCTTTACGGTGCCGGGCGGTTACGAAAAGGTCCGTTACTTTGGTCGTGGCCCAGACGAGAACTACCTTGGACGTAATCGTGGAAGCTTCATGGGACTCTATTCGACGTATGCTGATTCTATGACGGTCATGTACATGGAAATTGGCGAAACGGGCCAGCGCACGGATGTGAAGTGGGCTACGCTTACGAACGAAAAGACTGGCAAGGGCCTCATGATTGTGGGTAATCCGCGTATGGAATTCAGCGCTCAGCACTACACGCCGGAACAGCTCACCAACGTGAAACTCCCGTGGGAACTCAAGCGCGACAAGGATATCACACTCCGTGTGGATTTGCACCAGATGGGTCTCGGTGGTATCAACTCCTGGGGTGCAGAACCGCTTGACGCTTACCGCTTGAACGCCAACAGGGAATATTCTCATACGTTCCGTATTGCTCCGGTTCGTAAGCAGTTGAACGACCCGACGGAATACTCTCTCCTTGGCTTCAAGAACTTTGGCTGGAACAAGGATATTCCGCCTGCAAAGTATGGCAGTGACGAAATGAACAAGATTTACGAAAATCAGCCGAAGAAGGATGTCACGGATACGGTTATCAATACAGAGAATCCGACTGCGATTCCGGGCAAGATTGAGTTGATTTCCAGTGCCGAAAAGAGCTACAATGTCTTTGATGCTCAGGGCAAGATGGTTGGCGCATTCACGACTCGCGGTGTCGAAGATCTCCATGCGATGACCGCAGGAATCGTCAAGAACTCCGGCGTGTACGTTGTCAAGGCGAAAAACGGCGGCCAAGCCTTCCGCATCACCGTGAAGAAGTAGCGAGCCATGAGCTGTGAGGTCGGCACCTTGTGCCTTTGAGGTATGAGGTGCTGAACGATAAGCAGTAAGCATTTGTCATGCCGGACTCCGTTCCGGCATCACCTTATGCGTCGTCATCCTGAGTAGTGAGAAGCCGCGAAGGATCCAGAGAACCTTTTGTTACACATTCAACCCCGGCCACGGTGCCGGGGTATTTTTTTTGCACACGTCATCCTGAGCGCAGCCGAAGGATCCATAATTTCTAGCATGTCACCCCGGCCAGAGCCTGTCCCGCACTAGTTACGGGATGCCGGGGTCTGTTTTTAATTTCTTTTTCTTTTATTAGCAAGTATTGATAAAAAATCAATAAGAAGAATTCCAAACCTATATGAAAACCCCTCTCCGAGGGGTATTTTTTATATGGGATAAATCACATTTTTTTCACTCGTCATCCTAACCCTGAAATGCATAGCGTGATAGGGGATAGATTCAGTGGATTTTAAAGATGTTGTTTGTGGGCTATGGAGGATACTATGTTTAGAACAAAAAAATCTGTTGCAGGTCGCATTTTTAGCTCTGCAGCGGTGGTGTGTGCCATCGGTTTTTCGAGTGCGCTAGCGACAACGGATAATCCGCTTACGTTATGGTACAATGGCGACGCCGGTACCGAATTTACGAACGCGCTCCCGATTGGTAACGGTTACATGGGTGGCCTTATCTATGGTGGCGTCACCAAGGATTACATTGGCCTTAACGAAAGTACCGTTTGGTCGGGCGGCCCGGGCGATAACAACAAGCAGGGCGCTGCAAACCATCTGAAAGATGCCCGTGACGCCATGTTCCGTGGTGATTACAGAACCGCAGAATCTATCGTGAACCAGTACATGATTGGCCCTGGTCCTGCAAGTTTCCAGCCGGTTGGCGATCTCGTGATTACAACGTCCCATAACGGGGCGACGAATTATCGCCGTGAACTCGACCTCAAAACCGCTATTGCAAAGACAACTTATACACATAGCGGTGTCAAACATACCCGTGAATATTTTGCAAGTTATCCTGACCATGTGATTGTCGTTCATTTATCTGCTGACAAGAGTGGCTCGGTAAGCTTTGGCGCGACCATGACGACCCCGCACCGCACGAATCGCATGTCGTCCAGCGGCAATACGCTCATTTACGATGTGACCGTCAACTCCATCAAGTTCCAGAATCGCTTGAACGTGATTGCCGATGGCGGCACGGTTTCTGTTTCGAACGGGAATATCAACGTGCAGGGTGCGAACAGCGCAACACTTATCCTCACGACAGCGACGAACTTCAAATCGTATAATGACGTGAGCGGTGATCCGGGTGCCATTGCCGAAGGCATCATGGCGAAAGTGGCGAAAAAGTCCTATGAAGATATTTTGAAAGACCACTTGAAGGATTACCAGACCATTTTCAACCGCGTTAAATTGGACCTTGGTGCGGCTCATTCCAGCGCTGGCGACATCACATCCACCCGCGTGAAAAACTTCAATTCCACAAACGACCCCTCTCTCGTGGAACTCCATTATCAGTATGGCCGTTACTTGCTCATCGCAAGTTCTCGTAAGGGTGGCCAGCCTGCCAACTTGCAGGGCATCTGGAACAAGGACACGAACCCGATTTGGGGCAGCAAATATACCACCAACATCAACCTTGAAATGAACTACTGGCCGGCAGAATCCGGTAACCTCGAAGAATGCGTATGGCCGCTCATTGACAAAATCAAATCCATGGTGCCGCAGGGCGAAAAGACCGCCAAGGTGCACTGGGGCGTAAACGAAGGCTGGGTGGAACACCACAATACCGACCTTTGGAACCGTTCTGCTCCGATTGACGGAGCTTGGGGCCTTTGGCCGTCTGGCGCTGGTTGGCTCAGCACGCATCTTTGGGAACATTTCCTCTACAACCCGACGGACAAGGAATACCTCAAGGATGTTTATCCGACGATGAAGGGGGCTGCGCTCTTCTTTGTGAATAGCCTTGTGGAAGAACCGACTACGGGGAACAAGTATTTGGTGACCGCTCCGAGCGATTCTCCGGAAAACGACCATGGTGGAATTAACGTTTGCTTTGGCCCGACGATGGACAATCAGATTATCCGCGATGTGCTGAATTACACGATTGAAGCGTCCAAGATTCTCGGCGTCGATGAAGATGTTCGCGCCAAGATGGAAGCGACTGTCAAGCGCCTTCCGCCGACAAAGACCGGTAAGTATGGACAAATTACCGAATGGCTCCAGGATTGGGACGATCCGAACAACAAGAACCGTCACATTTCTCATTTGTACGGCCTTTTCCCGAGTGCACAGATTACGCCGGAAGAAACTCCGGACTTGATTAAGGGCGCTGGCGTTACGCTGCAGCAGCGCGGCGACGATGCTACCGGTTGGTCTTTGGCTTGGAAAATCAATTTCTGGGCCCGTATGCACGATGGTGACCATGCCTACAAAATGATCCGCATGTTGCTTACGCCGAGCAAGACTTACAACAACTTGTTCGATGCCCATCCGCCGTTCCAGATTGACGGTAACTTCGGTGCTGTTTCCGGCGTGAACGAAATGCTTGTCCAGAGCCATAACAACAGAATCAACTTGCTGCCGGCTCTCCCGTCGCAGTGGAAGGACGGCTCTGTCAAGGGCATCCGCGCCCGCGGTGGCTTTGAAATTGATTCCATGGCATGGAAGGGCGGCAAGCTCACTTACGTTGCCATCAAGTCCCTCGTAGGCAGCACGCTGAACGTTACCTCGGGTACGAACAAGTTCTCTACCGCAACGGTGGCGGGCAAGACCTATGAATTCGATGGTAATCTGAAAGTGACGAACGCTCCGTTTGAACCGCTGGAAATGCCGGGCAAGATTGAAGCCGAAAACTATGTGGCTATGGACGGCGTGCAGATTGAAGAAGATTCTCTTGGCACTCCGAACATCGGCTGGATTAATGACGGCGACTGGACTCAGTATTACGTGAACATTTCGACGGCGGGAGCCTATGTCTTGACGGGCCGCGTCGCAACGGGTTCCGAAAAGGAAAGTGTTATCACCGTCACTGATTCCGCTGGCAAAATTCTCGGAACGCTCAGTGTCGATCCTGCAAAGTCCAAAGGTTGGAACGACTGGTACGAAGCTACGGCGAAGGTGACGCTCCCGGCAGGTAAGCAAAAACTCACGTTCACGTATTCCGGCGAAGACACGTATCTTGCGAACGTTGACTGGTTCAGTCTAGCATCAGATGCTATGACCATTGCAATACCCGAAATTCGCATGAGCTCGCTCTCCGTAAGCCGCATCCCGTATTCGAATGCGTCTATTGCGCTGATGGTGACTGCTCCTGCAGCTAAAGAGTTTGTGGTTCACCTCGTTAGCGCTGACGGCAAGTTTATCGGCTCGCAACGCGGTCATGGCGAAGGTCTCGCTGAATTCGGCAGGTCGGCTCCGCTTGCACCGGGCATGTACTTTGCCATCGTCAAGAGCGGCTCCCAGCAAAAGACGCTGAAACTCTCCGTCCGCTAACCGCGCGTGTCTCCCGGATGCCTCTCATGTCATCCCGGCCTTGTGCCGGGATCGGCTTACACGGCTCTAATTACTTAAAAATTTCCTCCTCTCACTCTAAGCCCAGGACTCTCGCAGTCTTGGGCTTTTTGCTTTATATCTCCTTTGATAAATTGACAAAAGAACTTTAATTACTGCACGTTTTTTTTTGTGAACTCGATAATATCTTTATATCAGGGTTAAAAAAGGAGCGAGGCTATGATTAATTTTAGAGTTCTCATTTTAGTATTCATTCTCTCTGCAAACTTGTTTGCAATCACCAATCAGTTCCGCGGCGTAAACTGGGCCGATAAGCGCGACAACTTCGTCTCGGGCGTTCTTGTGCTTTCGGGCATGAGTCTTTCGGACACTTACGAGTCTGCGCATGCCACTGCTGACCGCATCATGTCGCAATTCCAGGAAGTGCTTGGCATAAACAGCGTTCGTTTGCCTGTAAACGAACCTACCGTCCTCACTTTCTTGAATTCTTATTCCGGCATTATCGACGCGGCTCTCGAACACGGTCGCGTGGTTCTGTGCTACTGGGGCCCCGCTCAGCCTGCGGGACCCAAGAACATGAACGACTGGTGGAAAATGTGGGAAACTCTCGTCAAGAAATACAGCGACCACCCGAACGCCTATTTCGAGATTTTCAACGAACCGCACATGTACAACAAGACCGAACTGCGTAATCTATATGCAGATTGGCTCAAGAGATTCCCGGATGTTCCACGCGACCATATTCTCCTTGATGGCTCGGGTCTTGCATGGAACGTTCCGGACATTGCCGATGATTCGCGTTTCGAGGGCTGCCTCTTTGCTGTTCACGAATACACGTTCTGGAACATGAGTATTACTACCGAACAAGGCTGGAAGGGGAGTTTCGCTGGCAAGGTGGGCAAATATATCGAACGTACTGTTTGCACGGAATGGGGCGGCGCAATGAGTCCCGGCGAAAAGAACGGCGTGCATTACGACTACATGGATTATAATAAGCCGCCTAACAACTATTTCACGGCTTATATTCGCGGCATGTCGGAGCAATTGCGTGATTGGCAGATGGGTAGTTTCTACTGGCCGGGGCTGCGCGATGGTGACTGGTACAGCATGACTAAGCGCGATGGCGAAGGTACAAACACCAAGCTCGTAATCGTGAACCAGTCTGGTGTCGATCGCATGCAGCTTTCGTGGTCGGATACGGTCGAAACGAACCCTCCCAAACAGGATCCCTTTGGCAAAATCGGCGAGGATGGCGTTGCTGTCGTTGGCACGGCTGCAACTATCCCCGGAAAAATCGAAGCCGAAAATTATGACATCGGTGGCAACCGCGTCTCGTTCTACGACAAATCTACGGGTAACGAAGGCGGCTTCTACCGCAAGGATGCCGTGGATATCGTCGCTTTAGATTCCGCCAACCTCTCAAAAGGATATGCTATCGGTCACACGAATGCTGGCGAATGGCTCGAATACACGGTCAATGTGGCAAAGGCTGCGACCTATTCTGTCGGGGTGCAAATGGCGACCGCCTCGGAGAATGCCGGTGTGCAGTTATTCATTGACGACAAGGCTGTTTCCGATACCATTATCGCCACGCAGGGCGAGGACTGGTCGAGTTACAGTGCTGTCCAGGCTAAGGTGGGCGAGCTTTCCGCTGGCGAACATGTGCTTAAAATGCTCATTGTCGGGAACTACGTGAACATCGACTGGCTCGAATTCTGTGAGGGCGACAAGTGCGAACAGACCACAGGGCTCCATGCGACACGCGTTATGCCCACTACGGCGCCCGCTGCGGCACGCCTGCGTGTCAAAGGCAACAAGCTCTTTGTCGAGAAAAACGGTCTCCGCTTCGATCTCACCGGTCATCGCATCAAATAGCGCTTTATAGTCATCAGTGTCTGTCATGCCCGTCCCAGAACAAGTCCGGGACGGGTATTTCCATTTGTGAATATTCCATTATGGACTTTTTATCAATAATATGTATTTGTTTTTTTTAACCACATTCTCAAAAAGAGGATATGTTTAAAATGGTTATGGGTATTAACCGTGTATGAGGATTAGGATTATGAAAACGCTCTCTTTAGCAATTGTAGCGATTGCTGGTTTTGTTTCTGTGGCTAACGCCGCCCTCGCTGATGGCGGTGCAAAATTCTTGGGCAATATTACTACAGGTGGCCAAATCCGTAGCGATATGGGCACTTACTGGAACCAGATTACTCCCGAAAACGGTTGTAAGTGGGGCTCCATCCATTCCCTTTCTAACGGCAACAGCGGTACAAGCAAATTTGCTTGGGACAACTACGACAAGTGCGAAGGCGCCTACAAGTGGGCCAAGGAAAAACCGGGCGAACGCCACTTCAAGTTCCATGCTCTCGTTTGGGGTTCCCAGTACCCGAATTTCCTTTGCAAAAAGAAAAATCCGGGCATTACTGTGGAATTGACGAAGAAATACATTACGGAATGGTTCGATGCCGTTGCCGCCAAGTTCCCCGACCTTGAATACATCGACGTGGTGAACGAAGCTATTTGGGCCGGTGATAACTATCACTCCGGTTACGGTAAGCCGGCTGCCGGTGCCGAAGGCCGCAGTACCGACGATACCGAATGCGGTGGCTCCTACATCATCGAAGCTCTCGGTGGCGACCGCGTTGTCAATGGCAAGCACCAGTACGACTTTATTACGACAGCCTTCAAGATGGCCCGCGAACGTTGGCCGAAAGCAGTGCTTATCTATAACGACTATAACACGCTCTCCTGGCAGATGAACGAAGGTATCGAACTTGTGCAGACCATCGTCAAGAATGGTGCACCGGTGGATGCTTACGGCCAGCAGGCTCACGATTGCAAGGGCATGAGCAAGAACGATTTCGAAAGCAAGATGACCCGCATCCACAACGAGACGGGCCTTCCGCTTCTGGTTTCGGAATACGATATCGGCGAAGCCGATGACAACAGACAAAAGAATGACTATGCAAACCAAATTCCGTTCATGTGGGAAACTCCCTGGGTTGCAGGTATCACCATTTGGGGCTACATCAACGGTTCCACCTGGGCAGCTAATACCGGTATTATCGAAAAGGACGGCAGAAAGCGTGCCGCAATGACCTGGCTCGAAGATTACTTTGCTAAAAACCTCGACAAGGGCAAAAACGATGTGACCTTCACGCCGGTGGAACCCGAACCGCAGCTTCCGTTCAAGGGGCAACCGATTGATATTCCGGGCAAGGTCGAAGCCGAAGATTTCGATATCCCGGGCAAGGGTGTCAACGACGACGGCACGAGCAACCAGTCTTATGGCGACGACTCCGAAAACCACGGCGACAGTGACTACCGCAAGGACACCGGCGTTGACCTGTACAAGAAGGCAACCGGCGTAGTCGTAGGCTACAACAGCGAAGGCGATTGGCTTGAATGGACTGTGAACGTGAAGGAAGCGGGCGACTACACGATGTTTGCCGCCGTGGCTGCCGCAGGTTCCACCTCCAGCTTCCAGCTCTCTCTCGATGGCAAGGCTCTTACCGACGCCGTTGCGGTTCCTGCTGCCAAGGAAGGCGAAGAAAACTACGATGATTACAACAAAGTCAACGCCAACGTGACCCTCCCGGCAGGTAAGCACATCCTCCGCATGGACGTGACTGGCGCCTGGTTCGATGTGGATTACTTCACGTTCGTCAAGGGCAAGGACGCAAAGGACCCCGAACCGATTGAGAAAGGTAGCGACACGGATGCAATCCGCTCGAACATTCACATGGCAACTCCTGAACTCGCTGATTACGATGTCTTCGACATCAACGGTGTTCGCCTCGGTCGCATGAGCGCCTACTCTGTGGATGAGGCCGTGAACATGCTCAAGCATACGAGTGCCATTAAGGTTCAGGGCATTTATCTGCTGCGTTCCGTGAAAAAAGGAACAGTGAAGTCTGTCCGTATAGCCCGCTAAAAGATATCCTAATCCATAACTCCTGAAAAGGGAGCCTTAAAATACCTAAAGGCCTTCGAGGTAACACTCGAAGGTTCTTTTTTGATGTTTCTCTGTCATTTGTTCTACAGTTTGTTTCGGCATGGTTTGAACGTAAATTTTCCTTTATGGATTTTTTATCAAGGGAAGATAAAGTTATCTGATGCTTTTTCTGAAAATAAGAGAATATGTTCAGAAAGGTATATGGGATGTTTAACTCGTTGGGATGAGAGTAATGATGAGAAAAATCATTAGGGGTTTTGTATTCGCTGCACTTCTTGGTGGTGCAGTGGACGCCTTTGCAGGGCCTGGCCTAGCCGATGGTGGAGCCAAGTTCCTCGGCAATATTACGACTCGTGGCCAGGTTCGGAGTGACTTTGGCACTTATTGGAACCAGATTACCGCTGAAAACGAATGCAAGTGGGGGTCTATTGAAGGTTCCCGCGGTCGTTTCAATTGGAGCGGTTGTGATGCTTGCTATAACTGGGCAAAAAAGAACGGAGGCAAGTTCAAGTTCCACGCTCTCGTGTGGGGCGGCCAGTATCCGAATTGGCTGAATGGCCTTAGCGCCGACGAAACCAGGAAGGCTATTACCACATGGTTCGATGCCGTCGCCGAACGTTACCCCGATCTCGAAATGATTGACGTGGTGAATGAAGCTATTCGTACCGGCAACAACAACTATCATTCTCCCTACGGAAAAGGCAACAATATTATTCCGGCTCTCGGTGGCGATAACGGCGGCAATTACGCTTTCGTTACGACTGCTTTCAAGATGGCCCGTGAACGTTGGCCGAAAGCTATCCTCATTTATAACGACTATAATACTTTCAGATGGCAAATAAATGAAGGTATTCAGCTTGTAAACCAAATTGTCAAGGACGGGGCTCCGGTTGATGCTTATGGTCAGCAAGCCCACGACTTGACCGACATGAACGCAAACGAATTCAAGAGCGCCTTGAACAAGATTCAGACAAGTGTCAAGAATGCCAAGGGCGAACCGATGCCGCTTTTCATTACCGAATACGATATCGGTACGGATAACGACAACCAGCAGAAACAACGCTATTCCGAACAAATTTCTGCATTCTGGGAATCTCCGCAGGTCGCAGGCATTACGCTCTGGGGTTACATTTATGGTGCCACTTGGACCACGAACGGAAACTCCGGTATCATCAAGAACAATCAGGACCGTCCGGCCATGACATGGCTCAAGGACTACTTTAAGCAGCACCTCAAGGATGGCAAGGACAACACGGGCCTTTTCGCTCCGTATGTACCGCCTGAACCTGTACCGCGCAAGCCGTTCAAGGGCTCTGCGTTGCCAATCCCGGGCAAGATTGAAGTCGAAGACTTTGATATTACTGGCGTCGGTGAAACTGATGGCGTGAGCAACGTCTCTTATAACGATGGCGATAGCGAAAATCATGGTGATTCCGATTATCGCAAGGCGGACGCTCCGGATGCCGACCTTTACAAAAAGGCGACTGGCGTTATCATGGGTTATAACAATACGGGCGACTGGTTTGAATACTCTGTTGACGTGAAGGAAGCCGGCGACTACACTGTGTATGCTTCTGTTGCCGCAGATGGCTCGGGCGCGTTTACCCTCTCTGTCGATGGAAAGTCCGTGGGCGAGGTTGCTGTGACGGGCTCAAGCTGGGACACTTTCCAGGATGTCAAGGCTAACGTGACGCTCCCGGCAGGCAAGCATATCCTCCGCATGGCGGTGACGACCCAGTTCTTCGATATTGACTACCTCAACTTCGTGGCCGGCAAGGACACGCCGAATCCGGGAGGCAGTGGAAACGAAAATGGCAACGAAAATCCGCCGGGTCCGGGCTCAGACGCTATCCAAACGAACATCCACATGGAAACCCCGGTTTTGGGCGACTACTACGTCTTTGACGTGAACGGTGTCCGCATCGGCCGCTTGAGCGCCTATACCATGGACGAAGCTGTGACAACACTCAAGAATTCCAGCGCCATCAAGGTTCAGGGCGTTTACCTGCTCCGTTCCGTGAAGAATGGTGCCGTAAAGTCTGTCCGCGTCGCCCGCTAAAAGAGTTCCTAATCCATACTCCTGAAAAGGAGCCTTAAATACCCAAAGGCCTTCGAGGTAACACTCGGAGGTCCTTTTTTGACGTTATGTCCGCCTTAAAGGTTTTCCGGGGGCAGCTTTATAAACAATCCGTTATGGACATTTTATCCACGGTAATTGGTTGCGTTAAAAAACTATTCAAAAAAAACGGAAATATGTTTAAAATGGTTGTATGGGATTTTAAACCCTATGAGGATGTGGACTATGAAATCAAATTTCATTAAAGGTATTGTATCTGCAGCGCTTTTGGGCGGTGCAGTTAGTGCTGTTGCCGGTCCGGGCTTGGCTGATGGTGCAGCTAAGTTTGTCGGTAACATAACAACTCGCGGTCAGGTCCAGAGCGACTTTGGCAAGTACTGGAACCAGATTACCGCAGAAAACGAATGTAAGTGGGCTTCTATCGAAGGCTCCCGCGGTCGTTATAACTGGTCGGGGTGCGATGCCTGCTATAACTGGGCTAAGAACAATGGCGGTCACTTCAAGTTCCACGCATTGGTGTGGGGCTCTCAGTACCCGAACTGGTTGAACGGCCTTAGCGTTGACGAAACCAAGAAGGCGATTACCGCCTGGTTCGATGCGGTCAAGCAGCATTACCCCGAAATCGAAATGATCGACGTGGTGAACGAGGCTATCCGTACGGGTAACAACAACTACCACTCTGGCTACGGCAAGAACAACAATATTATTGGCGCTCTCGGTGGCGATAACGGCGGTAACTACCAGTTCGTGACGACCGCTTTCAAGATGGCTCGTGAACGTTGGCCGAAGGCAATCTTGATTTATAACGACTACAATACCGTTCAATGGCAAAAGAACGAAGGTATCGACCTTATCAACACCATCAAGAGGAATGGTGCTCCGGTTGACGCTTATGGTTTGCAGGCTCATGACATGATGACTCAGGGCGGTGGCGCTGGTGGTACTGGCGGTGGCGGCGGCTGCTTGAACATCAATACTCTCAAGAGTGTCATTAGCGAAATTTGGAACAAGACCCAGACTCCGATGTTCATTTCTGAATACGATATCGGTACTGATAACGACAACGTCCAGAAACAGTGCTATCAGGAACAGATTTCCTACTTCATGGAAAATGAACACATTGCCGGTATCACCCTTTGGGGATACGTCTATGGTGCGACATGGGTGACCAACGGCAACTCCGGTATCATCAAGAACGGCAATGACCGCCCGGCAATGACTTGGCTCAAGGATTACCTCTCCAAGAACAAGGGCGTCAATACGACCGGCCTCAACACTGGCGTTGTCACTCCGGTGGAACCTGTTCCGCAGGAACCGTTCAAGGGCTCTCCGATTGCTATTCCGGGCAAGGTCGAAGTTGAAGATTTCGATAAGCCGGGCCAGGGCAAGAATGACGACGGAACAAGCAATGAATCCTATGGTGACGATTTCGAAAATCACGGCGATTCCGACTACCGCAAGGATACAGGCGCCGACCTCTACAAGAAGGCGACTGGCGTTATCTTGGGCTATAACAATACTGGCGACTGGTTCGAATACACCGTCAACGTTGCCGAAGCTGGTGATTACACCGCAATCGCATCTGTTGCTACAGAAGGTTCGGGTACATTCACGCTCTCTATCGACGGCAAGTCTATTGGCGAATTCGAAGTCTCTGGAACAAGCTGGGACGAATTTAACGATGTGAAGAAGAAAGTGACGCTCACCGCAGGCAAGCACGTGCTCCGTCTCGATGTAACGAAGGAATACTTCGACATCGACTACATCAACTTTGTAAAGGGCGAAGTTGCCGACAATCCGGGTGGTAATGGCGGCGACAATCCTGGTGGCAACGGTGGCGATAATCCGGGTGGCAACGGCGGTGACAATCCGGGTGGCAACGGTGGCGACAATCCGGGTGGTAACGGCGGCGACAATCCGGGCCAAGCCATCCAGACGAAACTTCACATGGAAGCCCCTGTCCTCAGTGCTTACGATGTGTTTGACGTGAATGGCGTCCGTCTCGGCCGCATGATGGCCTACACCATGGACGAAGCCGTGACTACGCTCAAAAACACAAGCGAAATCAAGGTTCAGGGCATCTATCTGCTCCGCTCCGTGAGGAATGGCGCTGTCAAGACAGTCCGCGTCGCTCGCTAAAAAGTTCCTAATCCATAACTCCCCACCCTTAAGGGGAGCCTTAAATACCCAAAGGCCTTCGAGGTACCCTCCTCGAAGGTTCTTTTTATGCCTGCATACAGCACTTTTCGAGGTGTTGACAAGTTTCCATTACATTTTGTCAACGATAAATTTTTGCGTTTTTGGGGCGATTTCTCAAAACAAGAATATGTTTATAATGGTTGTATGGGTTATTTAACCTATGAGGAATGTGGATTATGGACTCAAAACTTATCAAAAGTTTGGTTACCGCTGCACTTTTGGGCGGTGCCGTTAACGCTGTTGCTGGTCCCGGCTTGGCAGATGGCGCAGCAAAGTTTGTCGGTAACATTACGACTCGTGGTCAAGTCCGTAGCGACTTTACGCAACTGTGGAACCAGATTACCGCAGAAAACGAATGTAAATGGCAGTCTATCGAAGGTTCTCGTGGCCGTTACAACTGGAGCGGTTGCGATGCTGCCTTTAATTGGGCTAAAAATAACGGTGGCCACTTCAAGTTCCACGCTCTGGTGTGGGGCTCCCAGTACCCGAACTGGCTGAACGGTCTTAGCGCCGACGAAACCAAGAAGGCAATTACCGCCTGGATGGACGCTGTCAAGCAACATTACCCCGAACTCGAAATGATTGACGTGGTGAACGAAGCCATCAAGTCGGGTGGCAAGTACCATTCCAATTACGGCTCGCAAGGCAATAACAACATTGTTGCCGCCCTCGGTGGCGACAACGGCAACTACGAATTTGTGCAAACGGCATTCAAGATGGCCCGCGAACGTTGGCCGAAGGCAATCTTAATCTATAACGACTACAATACCGTCCAGTGGCAGAAAAACGAAGGTATCGACCTTATTCAGAAACTGAAGAAAGGGGGAGCTCCGGTGGATGCCTACGGCTTGCAGGCTCACGACATGATGAGCCAGGGCGGTGGCCAGGGTGGTACCGGTGGCGGCGGCTCCTGCTTGAGCATCAACACTCTGAAGAGCACCATTGAAGAAATTTGGAACAAGACCCAGATTCCGTTGTTCATTAGCGAATACGATATCTTCACAAGCAATGACAATGTCCAGAAGCAGTGCTATCAGGAACAGATTTCCTACTTTATGGAAAATGAACATATTGCCGGTATCACCATTTGGGGCTATATCTACGGCGCTACATGGAATGACGGTACATCCGGTATCATCAAGGACAACAAGGACCGTCCGGCCATGACTTGGCTGAAGGAATACCTGAAGTCTAACAAGGGTGTCAACACGACCGGCCTTGCTACGGGTGAAGTGACGCCTGTGGATCCTGTTCCGCAGGAACCGTTCAAGGGCTCTCCGATTGCCATTCCGGGCAAGGTCGAAGTTGAAGACTTCGATAAGCCGGGCCAGGGCAAGAACGAAGACGGCACAAGCAATGCCTCTTATGGCGATGATGCCACGAACCAGGGCGATTCCGACTACCGCAAGGACACTGGTGTTGATATCTATGAAAAGGCAACCGGTAAAATTGTTGGCTACAACAATACGGGTGACTGGCTCGAATGGACGGTCAACATTGCAGAAGCCGGTGACTACACTGCTATTGCTTCTGCCGCTACGAAAGGCGAGGGAACATTCACTCTCTCCATCGATGGCAAGTCTGTTGGCGAATTCTCGGTTACAGGCGAGAGCTTCGATGACTTCGCCGACGTGAAGCAGAAAGTGACGCTCCCAGCAGGTAAGCACATTCTCCGCATGGAAGTAACGAAGGAATACTTTGATATCGACTACATCAACTTTGTAAAGGGCGAAGTTGCCGACAATCCGGGTCAGGGTGGCGACAATCCAGGTCAAGCCATCCAGACGAGAATCCACATGGAAACTCCGGTGCTGGGCGCCTACGATGTCTTTGACGTGAACGGCGTGCGTCTCGGTCGCATGAGAGCATACACTATGGACGAAGCTGTGAACACGCTCAAGACCACGAGCGATATCAAGACTCAGGGCGTCTATCTGCTCCGCTCCGTGAAAAATGGCGCAGTGAAGACGGTCCGTGTCGCCCGCTAAAAGAAATCCTGATTCATAATTCCTCTAAAGGGAACATATCCAAAAACCTTCGAGATTTACACTCGAAGGTTCTTTTTTTTTTGCGAAAAAAGCAATCGTTCCTATTGTGTTCATTCCGTCATGGATTTTTAGTCAATGGTAAATCGTTGACATACTGAATAAATTGAAAAAAATGAAAATATGTTTATAAAGGTTTTGAATGTATGAGGATGTGGGAATGAAATCAAAAATCATCAAAGGAATAGTGTCTGCTGCGCTTTTGGGTGGAGCAGTTTTTTCGTATGCAGGTCCCGGCCTTGCCGACGGTGCTGCCAAGTTCATCGGTAACATCACGCAGTCTGGCACTGCTCCTGGTCCTAATGACCAATTTACCCAACTGTGGAACCAAGCTACCGCCGAAAACGGCTGTAAGTGGGGCTCTGTGGAAGGTTCCAGGGGCCGTTTTAACTGGGGCGCCTGCGATGCTGCCTACAATTGGGCAAAGAACAATGGAGGTCACTTCAAGTTCCACGCCTTGGTGTGGGGCGGTCAGTATCCGAACTGGTTGAACGGCCTCAGTACCGACGAAACAAGAAAGGCCATTACCACCTGGTTCGATGCGGTCAAGGAACATTACCCCGAACTCGAGATGATTGACGTGGTGAACGAGGCCATTCGTACCGGTCCCGGTCAATACCACTCTGGTTACGGCAGGGGCAACAACATCATTCCGGCTCTTGGTGGCGACAACAATGACTATGCCTTCGTGACTACGGCCTTCAAGATGGCCCGTGAACGCTGGCCCAAGGCAATTCTCATTTATAACGACTACAACACGGTCCAGTGGAACAAAGATCAGGGCATCCAGCTTATCCAGACCATCAAGAAGAACGGTGCTCCGGTTGACGCTTACGGCTTGCAGGCCCACGACATGATGAGTCAGGGCGGTGGCCAAGGCGGTACTGGCGGCGGCGGCGTCTGCTTGAACATCAACACGCTCAAGAACATTACCAAGGAAATTTGGGACAAGACCCAGACTCCGATGTTCATTAGCGAATACGACATTGCAACGACCGATGACAATATCCAGAAGCAGTGCTATCAGGAACAGATTTCGCACTTCATGGAAAACGAGCACATTGCAGGTATTACTTTGTGGGGCTATGTCTATGGCCATACCTGGCTCGACTGTAACGGAAAAGCTCCCGGATGCTCCGGCATTATCAAGGACGGCAGGGACCGCGCCGCCATGGCATGGCTCAGGGAATACCTGAAGACCAACAAGGGCGTGAATACGACTGGTCTTGCAACAGGTGATGTGACTCCGGTGGAACCTGTTCCGCAGGAACCGTTCAAGGGTTCTCCGATTGCCATTCCGGGCAAGGTCGAAGTTGAAGACTTCGATAAACCGGGTCAGGGCAAAAACGAAGACGGCTCCAGCAATGCCTCTTACGGCGACGACAGTGAAAATCATGGTGACTCCGATTACCGCAAGGACACGGGCGCTGACCTTTACAAGAAGGCTACTGGTGTTGCGCTCGGATATAATCAGGAAGGCGATTGGTATGAATGGACTGTGAACGTGGCGAAGGCTGGTGACTATACCGTGTTTGCCTCTGTCGCGACAGAAAATTCGACTTCTAGCTTCTCGCTTTCTGTCGATGGCAAGGTCGCTGTTGAAAAGGTCGCCCTTTCCGGTTCAAGTTTTGACGATTTCAGCAATGTAAAGGCTAACATCAATCTCCCGGCAGGCAAGCATATCCTCCGCATGGATGTGACCAGTTCCTGGTTCGATATCGACTACTTCAACTTTGTCGAAGGCAAGGATGCTGCTGATCCGGAGAATAAGGGTAACGATAATCCCGGTCAAGGTGGTGACAATCCGGGCCAAGGTGGCGATCCGGGTCAAGCCATCCAGACGAAAATCCACATGGAAACTCCGGTGCTTGGCGCCTACGATGTCTTTGACGTGAACGGAGTCCGTCTTGGCCGCATGAGGGCCTATACCATGGAAGATGCTGTGCAAATCCTCAAGACTACGAGCGAAATCAAGACTCAAGGCATCTACTTGCTCCGCTCCGTGAGAAATGGCGCAGTGAAGTCCGTTCGTATCGCTCGCTAAAAGAATCCTAATCCATAGTTCCCCTAGTCCAAGGGGAGCTTAAATACCCCAAAGCCTTCGAGGTGATTCTCGAAGGCTCTTTTGTTCGGTGAAAATGAAACCCTGCACTTTCTACAGGATAGTTTATTTGTCAAGGAATTCTACGCATCCGTAAAGAGATTCCAGCAACGGGTTTTCCGAATCAATCCTGTTCCATGTTTGCATGGCCTTGATAACGCAGGGTCTCTTATGGCCTTTGATTGTAAGGTCGCAGTTGAAATGGAACGAATCGTTTGTATGCAGCGAATCGAACAGCAACTTCGAAAAACTGTTCCAGTTGTCCCGTCCGAAGGTGTCCCAGAATAAACGCTTCCTTTCCGGTTCTACCATAATTTGCGGGGCGTCGAGAATTTTGGCCCCGTTGGGAGAGAGTTTCAGTACGGATGGCCCATACGTGTATTCGAAAACAATCCCTTTTTGGAAAGACTCGAAAAACTTGCTTTTTTTATGTTCGTTGTTGTACTGTTGAATAACAAAGTCGTCCGGAATTTCTCCGTCGTTCTCAAAGAAAAATCTTACGATCTTGGTAAAGTTATCATCGCTCAATCGACCGTTGTCTTTTTCGTTCATCTCGGTAGGTAAATTGTCGGCGACATCGTTCAGGCATTCCAGAAGCAACGGGTTGAAGACTCCACATTTGTTGTTGCGGATCATGTTGAGCGCTTTTTCGTGGGAGTACGCTTCTTTGTAGCAACGTTCGTTTGTCAGGGCGTCATAGACGTCGGCGATAGAGACGACTTGTGCGGCGATGGGGATGTCGTTCCCCTGGAGCCCATCGGGGTAGCCTTTCCCGTTCCAGCGTTCATGATGCCATCTGCAAATTTCGTAGGTAAATCTCATCAACGATTCGTTCTTGAAGAACTGCATGCCTTCGAGCATCCTGGCGCCGTTTACGGTGTGCTGTTTCATGATTTCGAATTCTTCCGCAGTCAGCCATCCGGGCTTGTTCAGAATCTCATCGGGAATCGTAATTTTCCCGATGTCGTGCATTGCCGATGCCGTCGCGATGGTATTGATGTCTTCTTCGGTGATGTTGTATTCGTTGGTGCGTTTGAGCAAGGCCCGGAGCAGAATGTCGGTAAGCATCGTTATGTGCCAGATGTGCTGCCCGCTTTCGCCATTGCGGAATTCTACAATATGGCTTAAAATGGAAATCAGCATGTCGCTGTTCCGGGTCCTTTCGTATATTTTATTTGTAACCAGCTCGGACAGCTGCATCTGCTTGACGTAAAGGCGGATAGTATTGCGGACTCGGGTTTGGACAATCATCTGGTCGAACGGACGGTAAATGAAATCTGTGACGCCCAGTGAAAAAGCCTTTCCCACTTGTGCACAGCCCGTCTCGGCAGAAATCATGACGACCGGAGTTCCCTTGATCCAACCTTTTTCGTTCATGACTTCAAGGACTTCCAGTCCGTCGCGTCCAGGCATGACGATGTCCAGTAAAACAAGCGTAATGTCTTTTGCTTTTTTCTCGAGAATTTGAATCGCCTCGTCGCCATCCTTGGCTTCGATAATGTCATATTCGTCGCACAGCAGATCCGAAAGTACGGTCCTGTTCATGGCGTCATCATCGACAATTAAAATATTTGCCCGCTTGCTGTTCATGGCCAAATTTTTGATTTTCTCGTTTCTTAATACCTTGTGGCGGTATGTTTTTAATTTAAGAAAAAAAAGCCCCGAAAAGGGGCAGTGCCATTTGCGATTTTTCTAAATTTCCACTTCGAAATGCCGAAACCAGCGAATTACTTCCCTGCCATTGACGGTCTTCGCCTGTTGGCGAGCCTCAATATCGTGATGCTCCACCTGGGTAGTTCCAGTGCCATTACGTACTTGTCCGACTGCAAGTGGTTGATGCCCATTATTACGGCCCCCGCTTTTGCTGCAGGTATTTTTTACGTGTTGGCCGGTTTCCTGTTCGCGAGCAAGTTCAGCGATCCGGAACGCCGAATTCCGGTAATTCCCTTTATGTTCAGCCGCATTGCGAAACTCTACCGGCTGCACTTTTTCATGACGCTCCTCATGTTCGTGTTTGTCGTGTTCAGGTACAGTGGATATACGCATGTGCCTGCGCTTTCCGAAATTGGCGATTGTGCTTCGACCGGGCTTTCGAAGATGTTCCATCCGTGGCGGAGTCTGCTTATGCATCTTACGCTCACGTGGTCCATCGCCCCGGATTTGGGCATGAAACTGAATGAACCTTCGTGGTCTTTGACGAGCTTTTTCCTTTGCTATGCCATAACGCCGTGGGTGAGCCGCTGGCTGTTTCGGCAGAACCGCCGGACGCTCTGGGTGTTGTTCGGTGCCGTTTTTATTCCTGGAATCATCTGGGCGGTCGTGTTCGGTTGTACAAACAATCTTTGGTTTAGCGGTTTTGATGCGAAGTACCGCTTTTTCCACATGTTTGCGCCGGTGCGCGTCTTTGAATATCTGTTTGGCATGGTGCTTTACCGACTTTACAGCGAGGGCGTTTTCGATTGGCTCAAGAAGGACTACGTGAGCGGCATTGCGCAGGCGCTTTTGCTCCTCGCTTTGTACGGGAGCCTTTTCTTGATGCGTCCGGGCATGAACCCTGGTTACAATTACTTTATGCACCATAGCCTCCCGATTTTCATTTATGGCATGTTTGTGCTGAGCCTTCTTTCGGGCAAGGGCTTCTTGGCGCGGTTCTTCTGCATCCCGCTCGTGCGCCGTGTCGGTCGCGCCTCGTTCTACCCTTATTTGATCCACCTGCCCCTCATTACGTTTGCGTGGGGCATTTGCAACTTGAACTGCCCGAAAAATACCATTCTCCTGCTCATTTTCATCTATACCGTGAGCACGCTTTACATGGAATTCAAAATTTGGCGTAAGAAGAGTAGGAAGTTAGTGGTGAGCCGTGAAGAGCGTCATCCTGAACAACGTGAAGGATCCACTGCTAACCAGTAATTAAGTAAAATCGTTCTAAATAGCTTTTTTTGTCGATACTCGACTTTGTTTTGATAAAAATAAGTGTATTTTATATTAGGGAACAACCGCAATGGGTTGTTTGGTGAGAAATTGTAGGAGAAAATACCATGGATTGCCTCGAGACTTCGGACTTGACGCATGCACTCCTTTCGAGTGCGGGTGTTGGTCTATGGACGATTGAGCTTGACAGTGGCAAGCCTCCTAGAATGTATGCTGACAAAGCCTTCCTCCAGATTTTAGGGTTACCCGAAGAAACGCTCCCCGAAGATCTCTACAATTTATGGTGCAATAACATTGACCTTTCGTATTACGAAGCGTTTGCCGAATCTATCGAGCAAATGACTCGCGGTGAAATGTCTGAACTGGAATACGCTTGGAATCACCAGTCCCGTGGGATTATTTTCATCAGGAGCCATGGGGGCCGCAATAACGAATACACGCGGGGCGTTCGTCTTGAAGGTTGCGGCGTTGACGTGACCGAGCAAATTGATTTCAAAATACATTTGCAGGAACTGGACCAGTATTCCGATATCGCGAATACGCTGGGTGATGGTTTTGACAACATTTACTATGTCAATATCGAAGACAATTCCTTTATTGAATTTAGCGCCCAAGGGGTCATGAAGACGCTCGATGCCAAAATGAGCCCGGATTTTTTTGAAGGGCTTGAACTGGCGCTAGAAAAGGTTGTGGTTCGTGACGACTGGAGCGCGGTCAGGAATTTTATTTGTAAAGACAATCTGTTGAACGCCTTGGAAAACGATAGGGCCGTGTCTGTAGCGTTCCGTTTCTTGATTGACGGACAATCGGTGTTTTACCGTTTGAAGGCCGCAAAAACTCCCGATTCCGACAACCACATCGTTGTGACTCTTGAAAACGTCGATGAAGAGGAGACTGCGAAGGCCGAACGCCAAGCCGTTGCGAACCGCGACATGGCTGTGATTTCCGGCCTGTCCGATGACTTTGGCTGTGTTGTCTATGTCGATTACGGGACACTTGCCGAGGCGCATTATCGCTTTGACCCTTTGTTCGAAAAGTACATCCCCGGCTGGTCCAGAATCAATAATTTTGGGACGCGTTTGGAAGTCCTTGTCAATACCCTTGTGCATCCGGCGGACCGCGAGGCGTTCTGCATTGCAACGGAACCGGCCAAGGTTCTTGAAATGGTCGATAAGGAACACTTGTACTTTGTCAACTTCAGGTTGCAAATCAATGACGAAGACATTTACTATCAAATTAAGTTCGTCAAGGATGAGAATTTTAAAAATCATGTAATTGCCGGTTTCCACAGTGTCGATGCCGAGACCAAACGCGAAATGGCGAACCTCGAAAAAGCGGAACTGGCGAACAAGGCAAAGAGCGCGTTCCTTTTCAACATGTCGCACGATATCCGCACGCCGCTAAATGCGATGATTGGCTTTACCGACATGGCCATCAAGAATATCGAAGACAAGGGCAAGGCGCTGGATTGCTTAGGTAAGTCCAAACTTTCGAGCGAGCACCTTCTGTCATTGGTCAACGATGTGCTGGATATGTCGCGCATCGAAAGCGGCAAGGTGGAACTGGACTTGTACCCCATTAACATCGACGAAAGTGGCGAAGACTATGTTCCTATGCTAAAATCGCTGGCCGAAAAGAAGAATGTGGGCTTCCAGTTTGTACGTCACGATATCCGGGACCGCTATGTCTATGTCGATTTTCTGCGATTGAACCAAGTGCTTATCAATATTGCCTCGAATGCCGTGAAATACACTCCTTCGGGCGGGTTCGTCTCGGTCGATGTGCGGCAGATACCGTCGGACCGCGAAGGCTACGGTATGTATGAATTTGTCATTAGTGACACCGGCATTGGCATGAGCGAGGAATACCAGAAACACCTCTTCAACGAATTTTCACGCGAAAGAACCTCGACGGTCAGCAAGCAGCAGGGAACAGGTCTCGGCCTTGCCATTTCCAAGCGCATCATCGACATGATGGAAGGAACCATCGATGTCAAGAGCGAAGTGGGCCGCGGTTCTACGTTTACGATTCGCGTGCCGTTGCGGTTGCAGGAAAATCCGGAAGCTGTGGAACAGGTCCGTTTTGGCCATTCCGAAAAAGAATCAATTTCCTTCGAAGGTTTCAAAGTTCTCGTCGTCGAAGACAACGACTTGAATCTCGAAATATCAAGGGACATTCTTGAAAGTGCTGGAATCGTTGTCGAATCTGCACAGGATGGTTCCGTTGCGGTTGAACTCCTGAAAAAGAATGGCCCCGATTATTACGGTTGTATCTTGATGGATATTCAGATGCCGGTGATGGACGGTTTCGAATCAACGCGGACGATTCGAGCGATGTTCCCGGACAAGCATATTCCGATTATTGCTTTGTCTGCAAATGCCTTTGACGAGGACCGTCATAAGTCGCTAGAAGCAGGGATGGATGGACACTTGTCCAAACCGATTGTCGTGGCGCAACTCGAAGACGCGCTGAAGAAATTCTTGCATTAGCTCAACTGTTTTATTCCGGCGATGGCGGCAATATAATCCAGTTCAACCTGTTCCAGAAGGTCCTGCGATTTTGCCGTAAAAGAACCTGGCCTCAAGTTTTCGGTCAAATCACTGCTTGAACTTGCAAGCTTGCTCAATCCGAGATTAGCCGCGACACCTTTTAATGTGTGCGCTGCGCGAAACGCTGTCTTGGCATCGTTATTGTCAAAAGCGTTCTTGAGCTCGTCAAAACTGGGGTCGTTGAGGAAAAGCCCAAGGTACTTTGCAATGCGCGATTCCAGGCGGAGCCTGCTAAGGACATCGTCAAATGATTCACCAAGGGAACTGTAAAATTCGAAAAGTGTCATAAAAATTTCCTTTATTTTAAAACGTCGATATGTCCATAGACAGATGAAAGAGTGGGGTTGTTCTTGATATTTCCTTTCCATATTTGAATATACGAAACTTGGCAGGGAACGTCTTTGCCGTCTATGGAAAGGTGTATCCGGGTGAGGATGGGACCATCTTCAAGGACCGGATGATTTTGTAGAAGATTCTTTATTTTTTCCCAGTTGTCGTTACGGATGCCTGATATTTGTGCTTTGTCGTCTTCGGTGATAGTCTTTGGCAGTCCGAGTTTCTTTGCTGCGGTTGGGGAGAATTTCATGATGGACGGGGTATAGGTGTATTCGAACAAAATGCCGTCTAGCATGGACTCGAAGAAATTGCTTTTCTTGCGCTCGTTGATGAATTGCTGGAAAGTCTGGTTGTATATGGGGTGATTCTTGTCCTTCATCATGGAATCGGCGATGTAGAAGAAATCCTTGTCGGCCTGCCTGTCCCAGTTGAATGTTTGCAGCGAATGGACGAGCTTGTCCGCGATGGCGTTGAGACATTCTATCAGGAGCGGGTTGAAAACGCCGCATTCCTTATTGTTGATCATCTCGAGAGCCTTCTCGTGGGTGTAGGCTTTTTTGTAGCAGCGTTCGCTCGTAAGTGCGTCATAGACGTCTGCAATCGAGACTATCTGGGCCGCTATCGGGATTTCGTCGCCCTTGAGCCCGTCCGGGTATCCGCGTCCGTCGAAGCGTTCGTGGTGCCAGCGGCATATTTCGTAGGCGTATTTCATCAGCGGCTCTTTTTTTCCGAGAGGTACGGCGTTAAGCATCTGGGCGCAGTTGATGGTATGCCCTTTCATGATGTTGAATTCTTCGGGAGTGAGTTTGCCCGGCTTGTTTAAAATGGAATCGGGGATGGTAATCTTTCCGATGTCGTGCATGGACGATGCCGTACTGATGATGCCGATGTCGTCCCTGTTGATTTTGTACTTGTCGCTTCGATGTAGAAGCTCGCGTAGGAGCATTTCTGTGATGGTGTTGATGTGCAGTATGTGGAGCCCGCTTTCGCCATTGCGGAACTCGACGATATGGCTCAGCATGGTCACCATCATGCTGTTGTTGCGCGTCTTTTCGTAAATCTGGCTTAGGACCAAGTCCGAAAGTTTTTTCTGTTTCGTGTAGAGGCGGATGGTGTTGGTGACTCGGTTCATGAGGACCATCTCGTCGAACGGCCGCTCGATAAAATCGGTGACGCCGAGCGAATAGGCGCCTTCGATGAGGGAATGGGAATTTTCCACCGAAATCATGATGACCGGAATTTCTTTAATCCAGCCGTTCTTGTTCATGATGGAAAGGACTTCCATGCCGTCTTTTTCGGGCATGACTATGTCGAGAAGTACCAGGGAGATTTCGTAGGTTTTCTCTCTCAGGAAAAGGAGTGCTTCGTTGCCGTTTTTGGCTTCAAGAATATCGTATTTGTCACGGAGAACGTCGGACAGCAATGTTCTGTTCAAGGCCACATCGTCAACGATAAGTATAAGAGGGCGCTTTTCATCCATATCCGTGTTCCTTTTTATCCCAAAACAATATACCCTAAATCTATATATTTTTAATGTTTCGACGTAAGAAAAATGTAACTTTCTTTTTTGGGATGCTTAAGAGTGTGATTTTACGCATTTTATCAAGAGTTTTACAAAACTAGCCTTGATTTTTTCAGGTGTATCAAACTATCTTTTATATTGGATGGGTGAAATCTTTTTTAAAAAAGGAATTCATATGAAAAATTTGGTAAAAGCCATGTTTGGCGTTGCTGCAGTTGCTGCAGTATCGACATATGCAGGAAGTTTCCCGTTCCCGCAAAACATGAAGTATCCGCACGGCAATATCATCGAATATGCCAATACGGATGTAATCAAGCAACATTATGAGGCTTGGAAGAAGGCTTGGTACGATTCCAACCAGGGCTGGGTCTTGGCTCCTGAAGGAACCTGCTCTACCGTTTCCGAAGCTATTGCTTACGGTATGTTGATTACTGTTTATATGGACGACCAGAGCGTGTTCGATAAGCTCTACGGCACTTGGAAGTCCAATGGTGGTAACGGCGCCGGTATGAACTGGCGTGTCGGTTGCCAGGGTGGTTCCGGTTCTGCATCTGACGCTGACTTCGATGCTGCTCTCGCCCTCGTGATGGCATCCAAGCAGTGGGGTGGTTCTTACCTCAACGACGCCAAGACGCTTATTTCTTGGATTGCCACCAACGATATCAGTGGCAACAAGATTAAACCGGGTAACCAGTGGAACGACGCTTTCAACCCGAGCTATTCGACTACGGCAAACTTCCAGCTTTTTCAGGATGTTGCCGGCGGTTCTTGGTCTAGCGTGATTTCTCAGACCTATACCGAATTGAGTGCTTGCCAGGATGCTTCTACCGGTCTTGTTCCAGACTGGTGCGACTGGGGCGGTCACAAGCCGACCAAGACGTCTGCTGCTGTTTCCAACGACATCGGTTTCTACGATGACGCAGCCCGTACTCCGTGGCGCATGGCATGGGCTTATTACTGGTATGGCGATACGAAGGCCCAGGCTTTCAATAAGAAAGTTGTTGATTGGCTTATCCCGACGACCCGTACTGCTAGTGGCGTGAATTCTGGTTATGCCTATACTGGTGGAAAGTACATCGCGGATGAAAGCGATATCCGTAACTTCGTTTCTTCTACGTTCTCCGGTGGTCTCGGCCTCGCTACTTCTTCTTTTGATACCGAAGAAGCTAAGACCTATTTGACCACTGTCTATAAGGTCCTTGTTGAACAAAAGAGCTGCGCTAAGCCTGATGGTTGCGGTGAAGGTTCTAACCCGGGTGAAAAATACTATCCGGCTACTTTGAACATGCTCTACCTCCTCCTCGTGACGGGTAACATGCCGAACCTCTATAATACAACGGGCTTCACGAAGTTCACGCCGGATCCGACCAAGGCTCCGTCCATCAAGGAAGGTGATGGCAAGCATTTGGAATTCGGTGATACGACTGTTGGTGTTTCTGGTCTCTGGAACTGGGGTGCATACCACGACAAGCTCGGTATTGGCACCAAGATGGTCCCGGATTCTGGCTCATCTCCGCTTTACCAGTTGGATGACGGTTCTATTATTGCTCGTGCTTCCATGGAAATCGGCCCGGAACCGGAATGGACTGAAGAAAAGGCTAAGGCCGGTCTCCTCAAGTATCCGTCTGCCGGTATCGCGGTATCCTTCAAGAAGGACGAATGCAAGAAGGATAACAGCTGCGGTGTGGACTTCAAGGCTCTCGGTATCAAGTACATCCGTGTTGTTGCTAAGACTTCTGGCCCGATTCGCATGGCTATCCTCAATACCATTACGGACGAAAACGAAAAGAATAAGGTTGAAAACGCTGGTGCCGGTTCTGAACCGGGTGTGTATGTTGACAATTCTTCCGATTATAAGGAAGTTGTCTATGATATGACTCCGCTTGACTACGGCTTCAAGGGTACCGGTACTAAGGACGGTGCAATTGACATCCTCGACTGGGTCAGCAAGAATAACGCTCCGGAAGGTGCTCAGATTCTCCAGAAAATCAAGGGTATCAAGTGGGAAGTCAAGGATGCCAAGGGCGGTATCGGTGAAATCTCCATCAAGGCCGTTGAATTCCTCGATGATAGCAAGCAGGTGATTGATTACACCAAGATTACTGGCCTCAAGATTGAACCGAAGGTTCAGCCGAAGGATACCACTGTTGCTCCGCCGGATTCGGGTCAAGCTATCTACAAGGTTTCCATGTTGCCGAGCTTCAGCGTCCAAACCGCTGGCATGCAGATCCAGATCAATGGCATCAAGGCCGGTAGCGTGTTCGGTGTCTATGACATCATGGGCAAGGTCATTTCCTCTGGTATCGCTCTCAGCGACAACATGAATGTCCGCGTCCCGATGGCTGGTTCTTACATCGTTCGCGTCGGTTCTAACATGCGCCGCGTCAACGTGAAGTAATCCGCGTTAGAAATTGAATTGCAAAAAGCCGAGGCGAAAGCCCCGGCTTTTTTTTACGTACTTGAGTGTCGAAGAATTTTATATTAATCGACATGAATATTGTTCAATTCTCTTTTGTCACCCCGGCCTGAGCCTGCCCCGGACATGTTCCGGGGTGCCGGGGTCGGATTTTTTTTGAGAATTTGCTTTTGTCGTTTACTATAAAGTTAAACGTGATTAAAGGACTTTCCGTTCGCTTTGAAAAGCGAATTCTATTAGCTTTTTGCCTTCTTCTGAAGCGAGATATTCGACTAGCCGGTGCAATTGCGTTTTGGGATTGTCCGCGTCGTAGTACATGCAAATATCGAAACGCAGAGGATAGTCTTTTGAAGTGGGCGGGACTCCGTCGATGGTGATGCAGCGCGTTTGGACGGAAGCGTACATTCGGGCGTAATACGACCAGAAAATGTTTCCGATGCTGTTGGAATCGTCTCCGACAACGTTGACGAGATCCGGCATTGCTTCGATATCGCTTTGTGGTAAATTTGCCGGTTCTCTTTCCGTAATGCCGAGGTTAAACGCATTGCGGCTGACGTTTTTTTCTGCAGTTAGCTGGTAATTATGGATGGCCAGGTCATTGCCCCCGACTTCTTGCCAATTCTGGATTTTCCCTAAGTAGATATTCTTGAGTTGCGATAAATTAAGCCCTTTTACAGGATTGTTCTTGTTTACTAGAATGGCTAGGGTGTCTTGAAAAATGGGTACGCACTGCAGTCGCTTGACTTTTTTCTGGACTTGTTCTAAATTCTTTTTGCTGGCTAATGATACGTACATGTCAATTCGCCCTTCCGCCAAATCCGAAAATCCTTTGCTGTTGGATACTTTGTCTAGGCTTTTCCTTTCGGTAAAACAGTGCGGCTCAAATATGTTTTGACAAATCCCAGCCATTGCTGGGTAAAATGCGGATGCGGCGCTGATTTTCAGTTCGTCATCTGTTATTCGAAATGAAGTCTCGAATTTACGGAGAATGTTGTCTTTGCGAAAGGGAACGAACTTTATTGTGGGGACTATTAATAAATTTTCTTTATTCATGGCCCCAAAATATAAAATTTATCGCGAAACTTTCTTTGTAATGGCAGCTTGGCCTTTGGCTTCGGCGCGGATGATATATGTACCTTTGGGGTAGTTTGCCGGAACGGCAAAATCGCTTACGGTTCCGAGGCGGTTCCCGTTCAGGTCGAACAGTGTGAACTTTGTATAGACTGTGCTGTTCTGCTCGCTGCCCAATTGTATTTTGGGAAGGGCCGTTGAGGTGTCCTTCGTTGAGTCTGTTGGGGGTGTTGCAGTTGTGTCTTGGGGATGCGTTGTAGAATCGCCTGCGCCTGCTTTACGCACCGTGAGACTCTTCGACATGAATTCGATGATGTAGGAGCCGTCGCTTTCGGGGGTAATCTTTTGTCCGTTCTGCTCGACGACAACGTTTTCGCCGATGCTTTTGGTGTCGATGTTCACGCGGAGCATCACGCTTTTGGGCATGTGCTCGTTCGGGATTTTCCAGCTCACGGTGAAGCCGTCATCGGTGGCGGTTGAGGTCGCTGCATCGACGATAAAATGGGCGCGGTAGTAGGCGCCGATGGTGCCGAATGGTGCTACCCAGAGTTTGTCTTCGATGGCTCGCTCGAAAATTTTCTTGATGTCTGCCGGGTCAATGGCGTAGTCATCGCCTTTGTCGTCGGTTACGCCGTGGTTCAATACTACAAGCCATGTGCCGCCCTTGATTTGGACTTCCCACGGCTCGGCGCCTGCAAAGTTCCCGATGAACGCGGCCGTGTCCATTGCCGTAAGCATTTCGGGGACCGAGGCTCCCGAACGCGTCCAGATTTTTGCCTTGAGCGCAAGCCAGTCCGGCTCCACGTCCCACTCATTGCGGCCGTGCCATCCGCAATCGCGGTTGATGAAGTGGCGTGTGTCAATGACGCCTTTGACTTGGTCGTTGTTTTCGCAGAACGGGGTTGCGAAGGATATGACGTTGGTGGTCGCCCCATTTTCGGCGAGAACTTTTTCGATGTTGTCTGCAAACTTGACAATTTCTTCGTTCAGTTCTTCGTTGTTCGTGATGCCGCTCAGGTGCCCGTGATTCTTGGCGTGGTTCCCGATTTCGTGCCCGGCTTTGGCGAGGGCGGCAAACCCGGCAGCGTTCTGCTTGAGTCCGTTGCCCATGTCCGTCAAGAAAAACGTAACGTGGACATCTGGCAACTCGTCCAGCACAGGCTTTAGGTTTTGCACCTGGTTCTCAAGCGCATCGTCAAAGGTAAAACTCACGGCTCCCACATGGCCGTTCCAGGGAATAGTTTTGATAGGTGCTGCCATGCTGAATCCTGCAAGCCCGAAGGCGATAGAACACGCCGTTATGGCTTTTATATTTGAAAATAATTTGTTGTTCATATCCACGTCCAAACAACTTTTTTATAAAGATAATATAGAATAGTGGGGGTGTGAGGGTAATGTAATAGGAAATGCTAGTGGTTAGTGGTTAGTGATTAGTGGTTAGTGATTAGTGGTTGGTGGTTAGTGGTTAGTATGCAGTAGGCGGTGAAATGCGATTAGTGCCGTATCTGTAACGAGTACTGTCCCGAAGCAGTCGTGCGCATCGCCCAAAAGCGAAGCGACCCCATCGCCCAAAGTGAAGCGTGCCTGAAGCATTGAATTCTATCATTGTAAAATCAAATCTTGCGGACCATCCAAAAATCGAATTTGGAATTTGTCGTTCCGACAAGCAGTAATAGAGAAAGCCAAATGAGGCGCATGTTAGGAATATACAATTTTAGACATGCAAAAAATCCCGGAGGATTTTCTCCGAGATTTTGTTTGTAAAAGAACTCTGCGAACTTAAAATTACATGGCTTCGAGTTTTTTGCCCTTGGTTTCGTTCACCAGCTTGGCGACGAATACAAAGCTTATGGCGGCGAAAGCCGTGTAAATCAAGTAAGTCGGGCCGATGCCGATGCCGTGTTCGCCGACGAGAACGGGGAACGACCAGCTGACCAAGAAGTTTGCACCCCACTGGGCGAGGCCGCAAATGGAGATGGCGACCGCACGGATGCGGTTGTTGAACATTTCGCCGAGCATCACCCACATCACCGGACCCCATGTTGCAGCGAAGAATGCCACGTAGAAGTTTGCCGCGAGGAGGGCGAAGATGCCGCTGGAGCCCACGAGGTTGCCGCTTGCGTCAGAACCGAAGAGGAAACAGCAGGCGAGAGTGCCGAGCGTGACAGCCATACCCGCAGAACCGATGAGCAAAAGCGGCTTACGTCCAATCTTGTCGATGAGTAGAATCGCGGCGATAGTCATGGTCAAGTTGATAGCGCTGGAAATCACGCTGGTGAGGAACGCGTCGCTTTCGCCAAAGCCCACACTCTGCCAAAGCATGGAACCGTAATAGAAGATGACGTTGATACCCACGAGCTGCTGGAGAATGGCGAGACCGAGACCCGCCCAGACAATCGGTGCGATGCGCTTCTTGCCTGCGATGGTTTCCAAAAGGTCCGAAAGTTTTGCCGGCTTGTCGCTCTTGAAGGATTCCTGGATTTCGATGGCTTTTTCCTTGATGCCGACGCTAGCGATAAGCGAAAGGACTTTCTCGGCTTCTTTCATGCGGCCCTTGCTGACAAGGTAACGTGGAGATTCCGGAAGCTGCCAAGCGGCAATGCCGTAAATGAGAGCCGGGATTGCTTCGACCCAGAACATCACTTTCCACGAGTGGATGCCCATAATCATATTGCTTGCGGAACCAGAGATGCGAACGATGATGTAGTTCGAAAGCAATGCCACGAAAATACCGATAACGATGGCGAACTGCTGCATGGATCCGAGACGCCCGCGTAAATGTGCCGGGGATGTTTCGGCAATGTAAATCGGGGCGATGATGGATGCCACACCGATACCCACACCGCCAATCACGCGCCATGCGATGAAATCGTAGATGGTGAAGGGAAGGCCAGACCCGATAGCGCTAATGAAGAAGAGGATGGATGCGGCGATCATGCAACGGACTCGCCCAAATTTATCTGCTAGGCGACCGGCAAAGTACGCCCCGACGGCAGCGCCAATCAATGCAAGCGAAACCGCAAGCCCGAGCTGCATATCGTTGCAGTTGAAATAGCCCTTGAGTGCCACGTTGGCACCGTTAATCACGGACGAGTCAAAACCGAATAGAAACCCTCCGATGGCAGCGGAAAGGGTTATCATGATGACGTGTCCAACGTTGTAATTGTCTTCTACTGCCATTTTTGTACCTCTTTTTTTATTTTGTCAAATGGGTTAGTCGCTAATATAGCTATCAAGGAATTGTAAATTCAAGGTTTACGAAAGAACTTGATATTCCAAAAAGGACTAACGTTTTTCTTACATGAGTCGAAAGTTGCGTGCCCACTGCTCCCGTCTCGTTTATAAGTAGATATATATAATTTTCTTATGGCGGATGATTTTTTTGCAAATTTTCTGAATTTATTTTTGGCGTGTGTGGGAATGGAATGTAGAGCTGTTTTGAGGGGGGTGTTGGGCTCAAAAGTGGGTCTGCAAGTTGCTTCGTTTTACTCGCCCTATGCAAAAGTTTCTAAATTTGAACCCGAAAAATTTAACGCCTAATAGCTATGAGCTATGAGGTATGAGGTCGCACACTTCGTGTGCTTTGAGCAAAAGAATCGCGCCAAAGGCGCCTGATAAATCGTCTAGCATTGCTAGGCAACCTCATTGCTCAAAGGAAACCGAAGGTTTCCGCGCTCATGGCTCACTGCCTGGCCGAAGGCCGAGAGGTAACCCATGTTTCGTGAAGTAAAGAAAGAAGAGACCTTCCCGCAGATTGAAGAGCGCGTGCTCGGCCTGTGGGACAAGGACGAAAGCTTCAAGAAGTCGCTTGACAGCCGTCCGGAAACCGAACCGTACACTTTCTACGATGGCCCTCCGTTTGCAACGGGCCTTCCGCACTACGGTCACTTGCTCGCCG
>JAGCPZ010000006.1 GCA_017965445.1 Fibrobacter sp.
TCGTCAACGCGGAAAATACGGACCTTGCCGTCCTTGCCCGTGTAAGCCTTGAGGCCTTCAAAACCTTCCTGGCCGTAATGCAAGCAAGTCGCGGCCATGTGGATGCTGATGTCCTTGGAAGAAGAAAGTTCAACCTTGCCCCACTTGCCATTGCGGTAGTAGCAGCGGACATTGTAATCGGTATCGTAATAACCGAAGGGGAGCGTCTTCCAATCGACAGTGTTCAAATCAAGCATATATTCACCTTTTTGTGCAATTTGTGCATTTTTAAAGGTATCGTTCGGTACCGCACAGAAAAATACAATTATAAACGCGTTTTTGGTTCAATTTATCATGAAAAAATAAAGAAATATTGACTCTCTCTACTTTTTCCGTTCTTTTTTAACCTTATGCTTTATCTTAAGCATAGCAAAATTCAGTTCAATTTCAGTTTCAGATTCCGCCGACTGAATTTGAGTTTTTCGAGGTGGTCAAAATTTTTTACCACCCAAAGGGTGGTAGGTTTTAGGGGTTAGGTTAGCAACACCCCCAATCACGCAAAAGCTTACATAAACGGATACATCATACGATTCCAAACAGCATCTTCTAAATCTCGCCTAGAATCAACAACAGCAACCACAACAACCTTATTATTCTCCTTGCGATAGAAAACTCGCCACGGTGAAATTACAAGTTCACGGAACCCTCCGATTTGCAATTTATCCAATTCATCGGGAACCTTCCCTAAATCAGGAAAACTTTCTAAAACAAGACATTCGTTCTTTATTCTAGCAAAAGAATCTTTAGCATTCTTTTTGCTTTCCTTTGCAATATGAAAAACAATAGACCTTAAATCATTGGATGCCGATTCAGACCATTCTACAACAAACTTCTTAGAGGGCATCGAGTTCTCGCTCCAAAGTATCAAACAGGTCTTTTTGACGAACAACTTTTCCTTTTGCAATTTCAGCTTCACTTTGTGCAAAAAGCTTAAAAAGTTTCAACGCATCTTGCATTGTCTGAAAAGTTTCCACATCGACAATCACGCCACGAGCTTCTCCATTTTGCGTGACTATATAGGGAGCCCGGGTTTCATTCACATGATCTAACACCTTTGCAGCATTAGCCTTGATATACGATATCGGTTTGATATTTTCCAATTTCTGCATAAAAGCCTCAAAGAACTATATTCAGTACTAAATATAGTCCTCCGAAACATTAAAGTCAAGAGCACTGCGCTAGTCCTTCACGCAACGGACAGAATACGCGCTGCTCTTGTAAGGATATTGCAACGTAGCACTGTTACCGTAGTACAAGTCCAAGTGGCATGCGTGGTAGCGATTGAGTTCAGCGGAACACCAGAAGCTCGCATACTTCCCCTCGTTGGAGAAATCGCCAGTCAAGAACCTGTCGCCAGCAGGCAGCGCGGAAAAGCCGAAAGCATCCATACCATTGCCATTTTTTCTCCCTTCAAGCTCATAATCCTTCCAACCGTTAGTGGACTTGAGCATTTTGCCCGCAGCCGAATGGTAGTACGCATCCGAATAGGAGCCCGCTACTATAGATCCCACCGCCGTGAAAAGGGTTTTCCACTCGGTTTCGTTTGGCAAGTGCCATCCCGTAGGGCAGATGCCTTGCACCTTCGCTGGCAAAGTACAGATTTTGCCGTCACCGCAGTCCTGCGGGTCTTTTGCATCGTTCACCAACTTTACCGAGTCAATGGCTGCAGCCCACGTGTAAAGGCGACCGTATTTGGCGCAGTTGGCTGGGTCATCGTTATAGCACCAACTAGAAGAATCGGAAGTAAAAAGGCAAAATTCATCATCATGAAAACACCACCATCTAGTGGAATCAGACCGTGACTTGCAAGACGATTCATCATCGCCCAAGCACCAAGTAATGGAATCGGTGGTGATGCCCCCATAAATAAAGGGAACACCAGTGTAAGCATAGTTCAAGTTCTCCGCCATCCACACTTGTTCGCCGATTTTCACGGTCTTGTAGGTCTGACCGTCACGTTCGTCAGTCAATATTCCATACTCACAGGTATCCACACTGTCCGTCCTGCATGGTTCTAAATACGCAACGGATGATGATGACAATTTCGCCAAACTACTGCTCGATTTTGCAGAGGAACTGCTGCTGGACTTCGCACTGCTTGATGTCATGCCGGACGGAGCCTGCCCTGAGCTTGATGAACGGGTTCCGGCATCACCATTTTTACTGCTACTAGACTTCGCCTTCGAACTGCTAGACTTAGAGTCTTTGGATTGCTTCGCGTCGCTCGCAATGACGCTAGAAGAACTGCTACTGGATTTCATGGAAATGCTAGATTGTGCCCCCGGAACGGAGTCCGGGGTGACAGATGAAGAAGATTCCTCCTCTACACTGCTCGATGGTTCATCGTTACGCGGGGCAAAGCTGCTATCGTCACCACAAGCCACCAAAACCGCCGCCACACAACCAATCATCAAGAATTTTTTCAAGGCCATAAACTACCCTCCAGTTAAACATGCATAAATATACACAAAACAGACTCCCGGAGTATTTCCGAGAGATTTTTAATTTGTCTAGTACCGCCGCAGTTCGCTTTACTTCGGCTCTGCTCAGCACAGGCTCAGGCCGGGGTGACAAAACAGCCTTATCGTTTATCGCGATCAATCCACGGGCGTTCCGTCTTGCCGATGTAAATCTGGCGCGGACGGTTGATTTTGCTCTGCGGATCGTCGTGCATTTCTTTCCAGTGGGCAATCCAGCCCGGCAAGCGTCCAATGGCGAACATCACCGTGAGCATGTTCGTCGGGATGCCCATCGCGCGGTAGAGAATGCCGGAGTAGAAGTCCACATTCGGGTAAAGCTTACGAGCAATGAAGTAATCGTCCTTGAGGGCGGCTTCTTCGAGCTTGATAGCCACATCCAAAAGCGGATCGTGAACGTGTTCGCGTTCGAACACCTGGTACATGAGCTTTTTCAGCACCTTGGCGCGCGGGTCGTAGCTCTTATAGACGCGGTGACCGAAGCCGGAGAGACGGAACGGATCGTTCTTGTCCTTGGCCTTGTCCATCACCTGTTCAATCGTCATGCCACTCTGCTGGATGCGCAGGAGCGTTTCGAGCACAGCCTGGTTTGCACCACCGTGGAGCGGGCCCCACAAGGCGCAAATGCCGGCGCAAATGCTCGCGTAAAGGTTTGCCTGAGAGCTGCCCACCATACGTACGGTCGATGTCGAGCAGTTCTGTTCGTGGTCCGCATGGACAATGAGGAGCGTGTTGAGCGCCTTTTCCATAATCGGATCCGGGTGGTACGGGCGAGCCTTACTGCTGAACATCATATTGAGGAAGTTGCTGCAATAGCTGCGTTCCGCTTCCGGATACACGAACGGTTCACCGATACTTGCCTTGTAGGCAAATGCAGCAATCGTGCGAATCTTCGAAATGAGGCCTGCGGTCGTGAGTTCGAATGCACTCGCGATGTTTTCATCGTCGTAGAAACGCGGCGTGAAAAGGCCGACAGCGTTCACCACGGACGAGAGAATACCCATCGGGTGTGCTCCCGGTGGCATTTCGCGGAAGAAGTGCAAAAGGTTCTCGTGCAACAAGGCGTTTTCGGTCAAGAGCGTGCGGAAATGGCTCAACTGTTCCTGGTTCGGGAGTTCACCGTAAATCAGGAGCCAAGCAGTTTCCGGGAAAGTCGCCTTTTCGGCCAAATCTTCAATGGAGTATCCTCGGTAGCGCAGCACACCATGTTCGCCATCAACGAACGTGATTGAGCTTTTCGTGCTACCGGTGTTCAAGTAACCGTAATCCAGCGTGACAAGGCCAGAACTCTTGCGGAGCGCGCTGATATCGAGACCGTGCTCGCCTTCAGTGCCTTCAACGACGGGGAGTTCAAAGCTTTTTCCGTTGTATTTCAAGGTCGCGTTATTGGACATGGAATCTCCAAGGGGGTATGAGGTATGGGGTTGTGAGGTCGCTCGCAATGCTCGCTTTGAGGCGCAACTCCGTTGCTTTGAGTTTTATAATCGCACCCTATGGGTGCCTTACTTTAGCCCAAAGTGCCGAAGGCACGACCTCATAGCTCATTGCCCATGCCTACTTCATCTTCATGATGCAATTATAGATATTTTCAAAGAGCTTGCCGAGCTTTTCGGTCGGAACAGCGCTGAATGCAATGCGGATAAGGCCGGAAAGCATGATCGTGCCCGTGCTGTAATCCTTGATGAGCTTCTCGCGGAGTTCTTCGGCGTCAACACCCTTCGGTTTGATGCACATAAAATAACCGCTGTTGCACGGCATCGGTTCGAAGGCGTCGTTGTATTCCGGATGCGTAGCGAACACCTGCTTGATGATGTCGAAGCGCTTCTTGAGAACGGCGTACTTTTCCTGCTTCTGCTGCTGGTATTCAGGACTCTGGAAAGCAGCGAGCAAAATCTTCTGGCTGATAGACGGCGCGTTAGAAATGTTGCCACGGACCGTACCAGCAGCCTTGTCTTCGAGAGCCTTGAGCTGAGCTTCAGTGGCACCCTTGAAACCGAAAGACATAAAGCCAACGCGGAAGCCCCAAACGTAGTCTTCCTTAGTCGGGCCATCGAGCTTCACGGCGAGGAGGTTTTCGTGAGCGTCCACGAGCTTCACGAAGAGCGATTCCTTCGTCACGCCTTCTTCATACACGAGTCCGAAGTAAGCGTCATCGAGGAGAGCGACAACCTTGTTGCCGGCAGCGGCGCATTCCGTGAGAATCTTGGCAATTTCGACGGCTTCCTTTTCTGTTGCGGTGTAGCCAGTCGGGTTGTTCGGGAAGTTGAGGAGAACGACCTTCTTGCTGGACTTGCTTGCAGCAAGAGCTGCCTTCAAGGCTTCCGTATCAAAACCACCGTTCTTGAAGGTATTGAAAGTCTTGATCTTTGCACCGCGGGCGTTCTCGAACACGAGTTCGTAGTTGTCCCAGTAGAGGTCCGGGATGATGACTTCGTCGCAAGCGTCGAGGAAGAGGTAACCAGCGCAGCTAATCGCGTGCGTCAAAGCGGCCGTCACGACCGGGTTACTGAACTTCTTGGTAGCAAGCGTCGGGTTTTTCTTGATATCCAGATCCTTCCAAGCCTTGCGGAGGTCCGGATTGCCGAAGCTCGGAGCATAGAGGAAAGACTGCTTCGGGAGGTTCAGGGACTTGAGAACGCAATCCAGAACGAGCGGAGAACCATCGTCTTCGAGGGCGGTGCCAATCGTCGCGTTGATGTCGGAGCCCTTGGCTTCGGCACCCTGGCCGAGGATACCCTTGCGCGGGAAGAAGATTGCCTTGCCCTGTTCAGAGAGCATGCCGAGAACGCTGCAACCGTTTGCGGAAAGTTCGGCGTTCAAAGATTCAGCGAGAGGATTGTAGTTCATACCAATGTCCTTTTAAAAATTCCGCGGGGCAATTTAGAAAATTTAGAGTCCACCCGCAAGATTAAAAGGGCATCTATTTTCGCCATTCCACATCAAAAACAGCTAAAAAAAACAAGTATTACAAAAAATGAAAATTTCAGTGACCGTCACCAGCCACTGAAACTTTTCCTCCTCACAGTATTAAACGCTGTCTAGGGCTTTTTCACCTCCACACTAGGGAGAGCGGAGCCTACATTCCATATATCAAGTTGATATTTTCCCTCAGGCAGACCAAACAATACCACATACCCGTTTTCATAGTCTTCTTCGGTCACCTTTTGACAAGGGTAGTAATATGAGGGAAAACCGCCTTCTTCTTCATAATAATAATACGACGATGACAAGCTCCCTTCATCTTGCAGCCATAAACAAATGCCTTCGCCTTCACCTCCAATATTTTCCCTTATTTCTTTATTCCAGCGCTCATCGTATGGAATTTCACTTTCCGGAGTTGTTTCATCAATTACCGCAAAAAGCGAATCTAAATACAACTTGACGGTATATACAGGTTCTAAGACGATTTGTTTTAATTCGGCATACAGTTTTCCATCAATTCCGACAACATGGGCGCTAGCAAAACTTAAAAAGACATTGGCACCAAGGCTTGAGTCCGCAGAAAGCACTCGCAGTTGGATAGATTGGAACTCGGGGATATAACTATACTTCGGATTATTTTTTGCCAAGTTTTCCAAATACGTAAGAAAGTTTACGCTGTCCAAGTAAAAATAGCCTTCACTGTCAGTAACATGCTGACAACTCTTATCTTCAAAAGAACAATGTTCTTCATAAACAGTCGCTCCCGCTACCGGTTTTCCATCAACATCAACCACTTGAGCTCTCGCATTTATATACAGATAAATATCCTTATGGGAACCACACATTCTCCGAACAATAACAAAGGTATCGCTCGTATCAGCAACGCTATCCTCTTCGGCAGCACTCTTGGCCAGCGAACCACAGCCCAAATCACCTTCGTTGACATACTTGCGAACTAACGATGTATCCAATTCGGCAAGAGGTCCCAGTTGTTCAACAGGCTTTCCCGTCTGCGTTTCGCTAAAAGAAGACGCCACATTATCATCACTGCAAGCGGCAAGGATTCCGAGACCAAGCATTGCCACGGTAGCGCTCAACTTTGCAATTTTATTTGCAACCATAATCATTCCTCCTCGATTTATTTTTTCAAATTTGTAAACAAGTGAATATTTAACTGGTGCACCCCAGTCGCTTCTTTTTTATCTTGCGTAATAATCTTACGCACCTTGGCTTTCAAGTTCTGAATTTCCAAGGCAATCTCTCTATAGGCGTCGTCCGAAACGCTGAACGTGAACGTACCCATGTCCGACGGGTTATCGTCATTCGCAAGCAACGCCTGCTTCGAAAGTTCAAAGCACTGCAACTGGTACTGACGAACAAGATCGTTATTGCTGTAGGCTCCGCTACTCACTGACTCGCGGCAGCTTTTCCAGAAGCCGTCCTCGTTCTTGCGCACAAATCCGATGCGGGCGAGCAATTCCAAGGAACGCTTCAAAGTTCCCACGGAGACTTTCGGGAAAATCCGTTTTTGAATCGGTTCAAGGTCATCCGAGACATCCATCACATCCAGCGCCGTAAACAACACGCTATTATACCAGTGGTTGTAATACTCGTACGCATCTTCATCCAAGATGTTATGCGGATCCGGATGTTGCTTGATGAGTTCGTCAAAAAAAGCATTGCGTTCCGTCGTCGTTTTCGCCTGGTCAAAGTTCACCATCGTCTCAAAGTACTTGGCCTCTTTCTTGTTGAGTCCAAGGACTTCCACAAACTTGGGAATCATGCGCGCGGTGAGCTTTTTCCCTTTAACGATATCGTTGTAGTAACTGCGAGTCTTGGGGAGTCCGAGCAACGCACACACTCCAGCCCTAGTAAATTCAGGGTCCGTCTGCACGCGTGCCGCCTGATACTCATCCAAGTACTTGCGGAAGTGTGTGAACTGAAATATGTCGATTGTTTTTTCCATACCCCAAATGTACTCAAATTTTGACTCAAAGCCAAGAGGTAAACGCAAATTTTTGAGATTTTTTTTGAGTACTTGATAAACTGCACATTGTCATCCCGCCATGCACTCTGTCACCCCATCCTGGCGCAAGCGCCAACCTTACGGCTCAACCACGACCATACAAATATGGTCGCGGCACTCGCCTTTTAAGGTTGTGGCCGACGCTTTATTCTCTCGACGATTAACAATAATTTCTTATACAGTTATTTTTTCACGCATTTATTAATAATATTAACGGCCTTTGAATTGGTCGCCGAACTTGAGTTCGGTTTCCTTGGCTCCGTTGAGGTTTACGAGGCGTTCCGGTTCAAAGACCATGTCGCGGGCAATCCCTTCCTTGAGTTTCTGCACACAGTCGAGCATTTCTGTAGCCGACTGGCACGTCAGAAGCGCCTGCCGCACCGACATCGCAACGTTTTCCTGACTGTCATCCCGGACATTTTCTAGACTGTCATCCCGGACCCCGTTCCGGGATCGGCTTTGCGCCGCCCCTTCCTGCAACACAAATCCCTTGCACAGTCTCGCGGCGAGCTGTTTCATACGACCCATCGCGTTCATCTCGGTCGCCCCGTCTTCAATCTTGAACTTGTAATAGAGAGGGAACACGTCAAGCGCTTCTTGCGCAGTAATCACATGCTTTTCGCGGCCTTCCCACGCATCCGCAATCTGCCCGAAAATCCACGGATTGTGCATCGCTCCGCGCCCAATGCTCACGCCCGAAACGCCGAAAGTATTGATGCGTTCACGTGCGCATTCGACGCTATTCACATCGCCGTTTCCAATCACAGGAATCTTCGCAGCGGTGGCCACCTTGCCAATCCAGTCCCAGTTAGCGAGGCCGTTATACCCCTGCAAGCGCGTGCGACCGTGAACCGTGAGCATTTCAACGCCCTCGCCCTCGGCAATCTTGAGCGTTTCCATCACGTTGATGCTATCGTCGTCCCAACCGATTCGGCACTTGAGCGTGAGCGGAATCTCCGGCGTCTTTGCGTCCAAAACCGCCTTCACGTCATGCAAAATCTCCTGCAACCGCGACAAATCCCGCAAAAGCCCGGAACCGCTTCCCTTGCCCGCCACCTTCGGCGCCGGACACCCAGCGTTCACTTCGATAAATTCCGGGTGATAACGTTCAGCAATCTTAGCCGCCGCAGCAGCCATGCGGTCCGGGAAACGCCCGAAAATCTGGATGCCAAACGGGCGCTCTTCCGGGAAAAACTTGAGTTGCTTGTGCCCATCCGGGTTAAAAACGGCATCTCCATCCGTCGGAACGAACTCCGAAACCAGGAGCCCCATACGGTCGCCAGAAAGCACCCGGCAAAGACGCCGGAACGGAGCATCGGTCACACCGTCCATCGGACTCAAGATAGTATTCGGGAAAATATCCTTATCTCGGAGAGAAAAACGAACCCTTTGGGGCAAAGAATCAACTTTCAACATTTAAACAACAATTATCCACAAATTTTCCGCAATGTGAACCCGAAAAAGATATTTAATTTCGAGCTTACCATTACCTTAAGTTCATGTTAAACTTATATTTAGTGCGTGGCTAATATAACTAAACAATCCCTCATTCAAGAAATCGCCAAATCCACCGGATTTGTGCGTAACGATATTAAAATTGTAGTCGAACAGTTCCTCGACCTCCTCGGCGAGAAGCTTATCGAAGGCAACACTATTGAGATCCGCGGTTTCGGCACGTTCGCCTGCAAGCCCCGCAAGGCTCGCCCGGCACGCAACCCCCGCACCGGCGAAACGGTTCTCATCAACGAGCGCTTGGTCCCGACATTCAAGTTCAGCAACGATATCAAGGACAAGATCAATTCGCTCGAAGGAATCCTCGGCGAAGTTTCCGTACAACCGGAACTCGAAGTCGAAAACGAAATCGTCCACGTCGGCGACGAATACGATTCCATCTAAACGAACTTTGAACCTATTAACTCAGGCAGCACAAACGCCTGATACGAAAAAGCCGGCTTGAACGTCGGCTTTTTTCATTGTCATGCCCATCGCAGAATTGTCATGCCCCGCTCCGACGGGGCATCTCCCTTATTACGACAGCGCAGCGACTTCTTCGTCGGTAAGGAACCGCCAGCCGCCCTCGCCCAAAGAACGATCCAAGACAACCGGTCCAATCGAAATTCGTTCCAAAGTTTCCACGTGATTCCCGACTGCGGCGAACATTCGGCGAACCTGATGGTACAGTCCTTCGCCAATAGCAACGACAACAGCATCGCCATCGATTTCAATTTCCCGAGCCAGCACCGGACGTCGTTCGTCCTTGAGCATCACGCCAGCCAGGAGTTCCGCCTTCTGCGCCTCCGTAAACGGACGGGCTAGCGTCACACGGTACTTCTTCAACAGTCCCTTCTTCGGGCTTTCGACTTTGTGAATAAAGTCACCTTGATTCGAAAGCAACAAGAGTCCCGAGGAATCTGCATCCAAGCGCCCGACAGACTGAATGCCCATCGCTGTAAAGCGTTCCGGCACAAGTTCGAACACAGACTTGTGGTCACGGGCGTTATGGCTACATTCGACATCGGTCGGCTTGTAGAGCATTACGTACAACTTCTCAACCGTCGGGGTTTCTTCACCATTCACCGTGATGAACTCCGGACGTTCTTTAAATTCCATGAAAGGGTCTTCAAGCACTTTGCCATCCAGTTCCACAAGACCCATGCGGACAAGTCCCCGGGCATCCTTGCGACTGCCAAAGCCCATCGAGGCGAGCAAACGTTCCAAAGTCAAAACCGCCATCAGTCCTCCAAAATAAATTCCAGAATCTTTCTGCGGATAAAACCAAGCTCAGGGAGTTCGTTTGTCTTAATCACGTGCGCACGGCGACGCCAAAAGATCCATGCCAAAATTCCTACCAGGACAAGAGTTTCCAGAACAAAGCAGAAAATACGTAACAAATTAACACTCATACGGATAGCCCCTGCCGCACGAAGTTCCTTTTCGTGACACCAGTCCATCCGAAAATCCCACGCACCCACGTAAGGGAATGATTTTAAAAAACCGTTTAACGCGGCGCCATAACCCATGCTCATATAATCCGACTGGATTCCTTCGACAAAGCAGCCGATAAAACGCACACGGAACAACGAAAGAACCGCCGAAAGTATTTTCAACGCATAGCGGAACGCCCTTGCATCCAAGTCGGGCGTCAAGATGATTGTCCAGAATTCGCGGTCCGAGAGTTTGCGCTTTTCTTTTTTCGGCTTGCTTTTTTCCGTCTCTACACTCTCGTCTTGCGCCCTACTCGTCTCTCGTCCTTCGTCTTTCGTCCTAACCTTTGCCTCTGGCTTTGGTTTTTCAGTTTCCGATTTTTCAGCAACTTCTTCGGCAGGCATTGCAGGAGCAGTCTTCTTTTCCGTTGTACTCGGAGCCTTGGACTCTGCGGTTACAACACCATCTTTCTTTTCTTCAGGCTTCTCTGGTTCCTTCGTTACGCGGCTTTCGACAGGATCTGCACTGGATCCTTCCCCACTTCGTGGCTCAGGATGACGCGGTTCAACATTCTCGGTCATGCCCGACTCCGTCGGTCGCGACTCTCGTCTCTCGTCTAACTCCGCCTCACTCTCGTCTCTCGTCTCTCGTCTCTCGTCTAACTCCGCCCCGCTCTCGTCATTTCCAGTTTCATCCTTCCTACTTCCTACTTCCGACTTCCTACTTTCCATCCCCCATTTTTTCTCGTACTCGTAAATTTTCTTCTTGAAGAAAAAGAAAAACGCCCGCGCACCGCGCTCCCCGGCTTCAAATTCAATCCGAACAGAAAACGGGAAAAGCAGTAGCACAAGCGCTACAACGAGAATCAAACAAAAAAGCCAGGAAAAGAAGCCCATTACTTTTCGGCTTCGTCGGCCTTCTTGCTGATGACGTCAATCAGTTCCGCAAAGCTCTTGTCCTTCAAAATCTTGGTGAACTGTTCCTTGTAGTTGCGGGCCGTCGAAAGGTCGTCGATGACCAAGTCCCAAGCCTTCCACTTGCCATTCACAATCGTCATCTTGTATTCAAGGACAGATTCCTTGCCGTTGTTCCACAAGTGGGCAATAACGCGGGCGTCATCCGAGCCCTTCATCTTCGCCGGTTCGTAAATCGTGGAGTCGGCGCGGTAGAGTTCCAAGCGGTTTGCACTGGAATTGCGGACCATGCGCTGGAATTCAGCCACGAACTTTTGCTGGGAGGCTTCGTCCTGCTCTTTCCAAACACTCGCAGCGAGGGACTTCTTGGCCAAGAGTGCAAAGTCAAAGGAATCGTTCAACAAGTTCTTGACACGTTCCGTTTCTTTAGCGGTACGTTTCGACTTCTTGATGATGTTCTGCAATTCGACATCCTTGCTCTTGACGACAGATACCGGATCATCGGCAGCGAACGACAAGAGAGAAGCGCAGGCAACGGCAATCATAATTTTCTTAAACATCTTGAACTCCTTCATTTTTTATTAAAATACGAATTATACTCGCTAAGAGACAAACCTATCTTTGCAATTAATCCGGCAAATTCGACATTATATCGGCAAACTGCGAAATAATAGTCCTTTTTCATGCTTACATTTTGCGTATAGGCCGAAACCAGCTCTCCCGTCTGGGACTTGTCGAGGTCATATTTCATGGCGGCGCCCTTCAACAGCGCTTCGGACGCGCGCAAGCTTTCACGCAACGCATCTAGCTTTTCCTTGGCGGCAACAACCTGGTAATACTGCTCGACAGCTTTCGCCACGAGACCATCCGAAGCATAGGTTTCCTTCAGCTGGAGGCCGCGATACTCCGTTTTCGCCTGGCGGTAATCTTCCCAGTTCTTCCAGAAATTCAAGCGGTATCTCAAGCCCACGCCGATAAGCCCGGAAATCTTGTTGACGGCATCCTGGTCAAAAGCGTTTTTCTGAAGCACATTGCGGTTACCCGCCCAGCTCTTCACATACTGGAACTCACCCATCACAAAGAACTCCGGTGCCAGTTTCGCCTCGGCCAAATCCATCTGGTAACGCCGCGCACGAAGCCCTGCGCTCAACTGCTTCAGTTCGGGATTATACTTAATCGTCAATTCGCGAACCTCGTCCTCGGTCGGCATATGTTCGGTTCTCATGGTTAGCACGGAATCTTCGGCAACGAAGGTATCGCCTTCCGGTAAAGCCAGAGCAAAACGGATAGCCAGCATCACGCGCTTCATCCCAAGGTCAGCCTCGATGACGCCGTCCTTGACCGTGTGCATTTTAGCCTTCAAGTTCAGCAAATCCGATTGCGACACCGTTGGTTCGTCTTCGTCCAGCGCTTCTTCAAGCTGGTCATACGCCTTATCGACTTGCTTTTGAGCATCGGCGGCAAGGCGTTTCATTTCGAGAGCAAGCAAGTAGTTGTAATAATACGACTGGAGCTCAACTTCTTTTTTGTGCGTTACATTTTCAATTTCGAAAGTCTTTTGCTGCAAGTCCGCCTCGAGAGCCTTTTTGCCCGTTTGGTACTGCCCCAAGTTCAGCGGCTGGATAAACTTTGCCTCGACCGCCCAAAACGGCCCCATGCGTGAAAAGTCGTAAGTATCGACGGTATCGCCCCACTGATCGACAGTTTCTTTCAAGCCCGGCGCAGGTCCCACCATCATGGACACATTGAAAGTCGGCAAAATAACTTCGGACTTGAGAGCGCGAATTTTGTTAGCCTTGCTTTCCGTGCCAAACCGGGATTCAGCCATCTGTGGATCGGTCGCAAGTCCCTGTTCCACAAATCGTAAACAATCATAACGGACCTCGCCCGCAAAGGCAAGCCCCATCATCACAAACAATAAAAAGATATACCTAATCACAGCTAGAATTTAGAAAAAAGATATTGGTCATTGGTCAATAGTCGTTGGAAAGGAGGGAGTAAACAGTGGTTAGTGATTATTTACTAGAGCGCCGTTGGCAGTTGGCAGTGCGCTACCAAATCCTTGTACTTAGCGATAACACCCTCATAATAGGAGGTTGGGAGCGGAGCACTTTTTTCAAGCAATTTATCAACCGCCGAATGGCCCAAATTATACGCCACAAGAGCCTCTCTCAAATTTCCATATTTTCCAATAAGACGAATCAAGTAAGCGGCCCCCACGACCACGTTAACTTCCGGGCGCATCAAGTCCTCTTCGCTTTCGACAATGACTCCAAACCTGCGTCCCATCTTTGTCGCCGTTTCCAACTTTATCTGCATCAAGCCCAAGGCACCCGAAAAACGCCCCGACTGGAACCGCCCTCGAGCTAGCGGATTTCCGCGGCTTTCTTGAGCAACGACAGCAAGAATAATCAGAGGGTCCAGCGAATACGATTGCGAAATCTGCCAAAGTTGTTCCGTCAAAATGCGGGAACTCACTTCGGATAGACGATCCCCCAGCAAATACGTCAACGCCTTTTCGATTTTCACGTAATCGAGCGTCCACTTGCCCACCACTTCCAGATGTTCCATGTCATTGTGGAGGATACGTTCCCGATAAGCTAATTTTTCAAGTTCAACCCTATTGGAATACCACTCGCTTGCAAAAGTAAACAAGACGCCAAAACCGATGATAAGCAGAACGCTTACGCTCATCGAAGAAAGACGAACGCTACTTTTCACGCCGGTTTTTCTCCAAGTATTCGAGATACGTCACCCAGTCCTGGATAGCCCCAAAAGAACTCAGCAAAGTCGTATCTTGCACGACACCGAGCTTTCGCATCGGCCCGATAGCGGATTCCAAGCGGTCTATTTCTCGAATGTAGCGGGCTTTCTGGCTTTCGAGTGCCGTAATTTGAGCCTGCTTGTCCGTGATTTCACGGCCTTGCCCAACAACGATAACAAACAACGTAATTGCCCAACCAATAAGGAACAGCGCCACAGAAACAGCAAACCCGGGCGAAAGGCTTATCGAACGTTTTTCGTAATGAAGACCGACCAAATGGACCTGCTTCGACAGTCCCGACTTGCGGTACTCCTCGCGGCTCCTGTAGATTTCAAAGATGTTCTTGTAACGTTCAAAATAGGCACGCAGCTCATCATTTTCAAAAATCAAAATGAGCGTCGCCTTCTGCTGCTTGACCAAGTTCAAAATTTCAAGGAACAGGGCACGGTACGCGTCTGTCGTAAAGCGTGCGTTCTGGAGGTTCACAAAGAAAAACACTCCCGGCCCGCGAACCAGCATTTCAAGTTTTTCACGAACTGCCGATAGCTGATATTCGCCCAGAATGCCATACAGCGAAATTTCAACTTCTTCGCCGCGGTCTTCTACCTGGATGTCAATCAAGTCGGCACGCATGTTCTTACCTCTTAGTTACCGATACCGATATTTTGAAGGCTTTGCGGTCGAGCATGTTGAACGGAGCGTTCCAGAACGGGAACACGCGAATGCCCTGGAATGCCTGGGGCGCCGCCGATGATGTCGCGCCAAAGATGGAACCGACAAAGATAGACGTCGGGCGGTCGAACGCCATGCGGAACACGCAACCGCCTTTTTCATCGCGGATTTCAAGAGACTGTCCGTCGGGATACAGAAGCGGTTCCATCATATTCCACTTGACGTTGTTCCCGTCGATAAGGACCTTGTTGACATCTCCACGAGACAAAAGCCCAAGTTCGAGAATCGTTCCGAAGAACCCCTTCGTGTTCACGTAGGCAAGATTGTCGATAGCATAGGAAACGGTAAACTTGGCGGCATCGCCCTGGAAGGTGAATACCTTCTTTATTCGGAACAAGGCCTTGCGTTCTACGCTATCAAATCCCTGTTCTTCATCCAGCAAAATTTCCGTGCCCGATTCCGAACGGAGGATGCGGTAGTCATACGGGTCGGCAAGCAAATGCTTGCGGTCATAAAGCATCTGTTCCAGCTTGACCGGCGTAAAATCCACATTCGGCAAGAGGCAATCCAAAAAGGCAAAAGAAGGTTCGCCGTCATCCCGCCAGGAATTCACGAGATTCATTTTTGCGCCCTTGTAGTTCCATGCACGGAGTGCACCACCCAAACGGCAGTCCAGCAAATAGGAAGATTCCGGGTTTTCGCAAAAGAGAATTTTCTTGCCACGGAGCAGGTAGTCGCACACATCGACGCGGAGTCCGGAAAAGCCCGTGAGATTGTCCAAAACCTGCGACGCCGTAATCAGCAACCGATTGGATCGTTTGCGAACCATCATGGAACGCATTCCCGAACGGTTAAACAAATCTCTGAAAAACAGCGGCGCCATGGCCGGCAAAAGTGCGCGGCAGAACTCAAGCCACTTTTTGCCCGAAAGCACACTGCGGCCTCTCCTGTACAAATTCAGGAAAGTCTTGTGGTGCAAATTGATTTCAGGACGGCGAATCAAAAGTTCACGACAAGTGCGCGCCGTTGAAGGGAGCCCAAGGTTACGGCCCGCCGAGACAAGGAAACTGATAGAACCGGACGTTTCCAGCTGATCTACAGCAAAGCCCACTGTTCTTGTCTGTACCTCGTTCGTCTCCACGAAATCCACAAGGCGACCAAAGAAATCAACAATTTCTGTAGGCTCCGACGGAATATCGAAAAAGGCAATCGCGGACTTTCCGCCACGACAATACGATTCCGCAATGCTCCGCCATGCAAGATTATCTTCGGCAATCGCTTTAGAAAGCGTCTCGGAGACCGGAACAATGCGGATAAGCGAACCACGGTCTTCCAGCGTAAACCAACCCGAAACAGGAGTCGAACGTCCGAGAGCGTCCTGTACAGCGGCTTCCGTCACCAGCGCATAGTCAAAACGAGAACGTTCCAGAATATCTGCCATGCCCGGTTCCCACACCAGCGAGGAGTTAAAATAACCCTGGGGTTCCGCGCCAAGCACTTTCTTCAGATAGTCACGATGCAGTTCCAGTTGCATCATTTGCAAGTCTTCCGGGAAAAGCGGAAGCATCGGGTCGTAATAGCCGCCACCGAGAAATTCAAGGACTCCGTTACTGATGGCATTCTGTATTTTGCCAAACATCAAGGGCTTCGCCACATTGGAAAGCGCCTCAATCATCGGGCCGTCCAAGAAAATGGAACATTTCAGCTGTTCCGAATTCAAGAGAACGTTCAATCCTTCTAGCAAATTACGCGCAATCGCCTCTAGATTTTCGTATGAGGTCGATGGCGACATCTGTAGCACAAAGGATATTCTCGGATTCATGAGATAAAGAATAGAAAAAAGTTGGTGATTATGGGCACTAGAGATTGCAATAAGGATTCCATCTTGCACGGTTCTAAACAATTTTCTAAATTCCAAGCGGGTAGCGGATGGCCGCCGGCTTCACGGCTGGAGGAAAGTCCGGGCACCGCAGGGCATGATGCTGGATAACGTCCAGGCGCGGTAACGCGACAGAAAGTGCAACAGAAAGCAAACCGCCCCGTTTGAACTTCGGTTCAGCGAGGTAAGGGTGAAATGGCGAGGTAAGAGCTCACCGCGCTTCTGGTGACAGGGGCGGCATGGTAAACCTCATCCGGTGCAAGACCAAGCAGGATTCCGTTCGCAAGAACCTGGTGCGGCCCGTGCCAGCTGGATATCCGGGTAGGTCGCTTGAGGCGGTCGGTAACGATTCGTCCAGAGAGATGGTCATCGCCTCGATGGCAACATTGGGGTACAGAACCCGGCTTATAACTACCCGTTTATGAAGGCTCGCGCTAACAGCGCGAGCCTTCTCCTTATAAATTATCTCCAAGTTCTTTTTTCTATGAATTCGTCGTAATCGCCACCTTTCCACTTCCGCTCATAATCCTTGCAATCCTCTTCGTAATCGTCCACCTGCGAATGAAGCGCTTCCAAGCTTAAGTTCTGGAAGCTAATAACAAAATAATAAAATCCGTTTCCACAATAAGTTTCAGTATAATTTCTCTTGTATGAGTTTTCCTTTATCCCATCTTCGAACTCCAAGCACATGGCCGATTTTTCATAAGGCGTTGTATAAAAAAAGGAGTCTTCGTAATACTGAGTCCCAGTGCCGTTTTGGTCAAACGTAAATTTTTCCACATGGCCTTTGTATTTCGGAATATTCACCTTAATCTGTTTCCAGTACGAGCCATCTGCATTTGTGCCATCCGTAACTTCGCAATAGAAGCCTTCATCCCCATTCGGCGGAAAACTTCCTGTCGTTTTGCTCGTTGAATTTGAGCCGGAACCATTGCTATCGCCACTCGATGCGGAATCGTCACAGGCAGTCAAAGTAAATATTGCAAGCATTCCAAGTGCAAACAAAATTTTTTTCATTCCATTTCTCCTTTTTTTAAACTTTTTGCGACGTTTATAAACTTACAAATTTTCGCATTCCCATAAAAGTCACAGCGATGCTAATCGCAATAGACAAAGCGAGTATCACAACCGGTATAAACAAGCTCTGCAAAAACACCTCATGTCCCATTTGCACTAACAAAAGAAGGGGTACAATAAAGAATAAAGTAATATGGGTTGCAGCACGGACGGATTTTACACGAAGCGATACCATCAACGAAAACGCGGTCGTGAGGAGCACCGCCGAAAGTGCACCAAGCATAGATGCACCAGCCTCCAACGTTGTAATCTCGGAATGCGAAAACCAATAGCCCAACTGCGCCAAAAGCGCAAACACTAGCGGAAACGGGAGAATGGCAAACAGTTTACCCCAAAAGAGTTTCGCAGGCGCAATCGGAGAAAGTTGCAAAAGTTCAAGCGAATTGCGCTCGCGTTCGCCCGCAAAACTGTCACCCGCCAAAGGCGCCCCCATCGGAGCCATCAAGCAACCGAGCAAGAGCATCATGTAACTTTCCATGCCCTGCATAATCTCGCCACCGTAGCGCGATACCGCAATCGCTTGGCTCGCCGCAAGGATTACCGGCGGGATGATGAAGGGAATCCAGAATTTCGGATCCCGGAAAATCAGGCGAAGTTCGTGTTTAAAAACGTGAAGCATGATTTAGACGATAGAAGAAAGACGAAAGATTATATGTTCAATGGAAAGATAGTAAACAGTAAGAAGTAGCTGGTGGTTAGGAAGTCGCTTTTAAGGTTGGTGAGATAGCATAATCAGAAAAACAAAAAAAATTGTTGTACAAGGCTCTCTTTTTTGTATAATATATTTACCGGATTCGTGACAAAGAAGTTTTTGTCGAAGGAATACATATAATGAAAGTATCATCGTTCTTTTATTTTGCAAATTTCTGGCTCAAGACAGTCCTATTCAAGAAGAAAGACCCGATTTTGGGAACCGTCATCGTAACCGACCGCTGCAACCTGAAATGCAAGCACTGTTCCGTCAACAACATCACATCGATAATGCATCCCTACACTCAAATCAAAAAAGAGATGCAGACCTTGTACGACATGGGCACCCGCATCCTCTTCTTCTGCGGCGGTGAGACGTTCTTGTGGCGAGACGGCGATTTGACCGTCAGGGATTTGGTCATCGAAGCGAAAAGAATGGGCTTCATGATAGTGAACGTCGTCACGAACGGAACACAGCCTATCGACTTGCCCGAAGCGGACTTGATTCTCTTAAGCCTTGACGGCGACAGGGAACGACACAACGCCATCAGAGGCAATACCTTCGACACCATCATGGAGAATGTCAAGAACGCCACTGCGGACAACATCTGCTTCTACATGGCCATCAACCAAATCAACAAGGATGCCGTGCAGGATGTCTGCCAAATCGCAAAGGACACGAAAAACGTGAGGGCCGTCTCGTTCAATTTCCACACGCCTTATCCCGACACGAGAAACCTTTTCTTGTCCAAAGAAGAAAAGCAGAAGATTGCAGACACCATCTTGCAGATGATGGACAAAGGCTACCCGATATTCAATCTCAAAGCATCGCTCCCGTACCTTGTCAACAACAGTTTCCCCACCCCGTGCTATCAATGTTTGGTTATCGAAGACGGCAAGATTTCAGTATGTGGAAGGTGCATCGACGTTCCGGGACTTTGCGAAGAATGCGGTTACTTCTTCGTTGCGGAATACACCCTGCTTTTCAGGGGCAATTTGAAAATTGCCTTCGAAGCGGTAAGGACATACCTCAAGTACGTATAAGCTAACGAGATTTTTTGAATGAGTTTGAGAACGACTTTAACTAGGACGTGGCTGACCCGGTCTATTAAGCCTTTTTTATTCAAAAACGAATACGACGATTTTCTCCCCTTCGAGGAATGCGAGAATCTCGGGCTCTACGTCCACATTCCCTTCTGCAAAAGCATCTGCACATTCTGCCCCTATTGCAAGACCATCTATAACAGGGAACTGTGCGACAGGTACATTGACGCGCTGAAAAAAGAAATCCACAAAGCCGGCAGTCAATACAAAGGCAAAAAGGAGACGACAAGCCTGTATTTTGGCGGCGGCACGCCCGCCCTAATTGCAGATAGAATCGGCGAAATCATCGAAGCGATTCAGGAACATTTTATCGTGACAGAAGGTATCGGCGTGGAACTGCATCCCGACAACGTGAATGTCGAGACACTCCAAAAGCTGAAAGATGCTGGCGTTACAAAACTCAGCATTGGCATCCAATCGTTCCAGGAGAAATACCAGAACATTCTCGGGCGAAAGAAGGTTGATGCGAACAATTTAAAAGAAGCCCTGAGCGCCGTGGAATTCGAAACAGTTTCCATGGACTTCATCTTTGCGCTCCCCGACCAGACTTACGAAGACATCAAAGCGGATGTGGATACCGCATTCGAAAGCGGAGCCAACCATGTTGCCATTTACCCGTTTATAGACTTTTCCTTTACCAAAAGCAAAGTGAAAACGATGCCGAAAAAGCAGAAGAAGGAATTGCTAGACCGGATTACCGCCTACTTCAACGAGAAGGGATACCACCGCAGTTCCATCTGGACTTTCTCGAACAAGAAAGAAGCCAAATATTCATCCATGACACGCGACAGTTTCCTCGGATTCGGATGTTCCGCCACGACGCTCCTTCAAAAGCAATTCAAGATAAACACTTTCTCCGTAGAGGAATACTGCAAGAGGATTAACAGCGATAAACTGCCGACATCATTGACCATTCGCTTCACGCCAAGGCAGAGGATGGTGTATTACCTGTTCTGGACACTTTACAGCATGCAACTGGACGAAAAGAAATTCGAGCGGTTCTTCGGCGTGCCGCTGAAAAAAATGTACGGATTTGATTTTTGGTTAGCGCAAAAGCTCGGATTCCTGACAAAAGAAAACGGCGTCTATTCCACAACCATGAAGGGCGCTTTTTACTACCACTACTACGAGCAATTCTACACACTCTCTTACATCGACAAGATGTGGGGAATCATGCGAAAAGAGGCATTCCCAGAGAAGATTGAGTTTTAGCGATCGGATGTTATAAGAAATGCTCAATCCATTGCATTGTCATGCCGGACTCTGTTCCGGCATCTTCTTATACGAATAAGCTTCTCCAAGAACATGGAAAAAGCATCTATTCCATTTGTGAATCTACTTAAAAAATGATATATTCAAAATTAAAGACTTTTGGGGAAACACTTCATTTTATGCGGGGAACTACATGCACAAGATACCTTTAATTATTTCGCTAGCCCACACTATTATCTTTGCAAATGAAGCAAACGCAAATTTGGGTTCTGTTATGGCAAATGCAGCAACAAACCAAATGATCAAAATGTTCCCCCTTTTTCTGCTAGCATTTGGCATTGCAGTATTTTTCTCTCTAATTCAAAAAGCTCCACAAAAAGCAGTTCTCGGTTGTGGAGGATTCTTTGCAATAGCTTTTATCTTAGGAATTTTCACTTGGTTTCTTGATTTCATTGCTCGTCATGCTTTTGCATTTATACTCATAGGTATTTTTGGAATCTTTATTTGCTTAATAGCATATATGATTTATACGCCACCAAGTCCACAAAAATCAGATGACAAAGATGACGAATCTTCAGACCAAAATAATCCCCTTTTATGAAGGGGAATTTTCTATCAAATATAAAATAGTTATATTCCACTCATGAAATTTTTAACTGCAATTATTCTAAGTCTTTCTTTGCTTGTTTCAAGCTCTTTTGCGGTGTCCCTTACGCCACCGATGGTTTTGAAAATGCAAGAAGACCACACAATGGCAGCTTCGGATTTTACAACAGAAGAAACTCCAGAGTTCGATTGGGGCCCAATAAAAATCCTCGTAGGCATATATTCGGTTGGACTTTTTACTTTGGGAATGACCTTCGCAGGTATCGGACTAGAAAAACGACACGATGAAGACTACCACGATAAAGCAGGAGCTATGATCGGAGGAGGCTTAGGCATGGCAGCTTTAGGCTTCCTCGGTATTTGCTGGGCATTTTAAGGCCGGAATAAAACCGCAAAAAAGGTGACCCCGGCACACTTCGACAAGCTCAGTGACCTGCCGGGGATCTCTCGTCTTTCGTCTACAGCCACATTGTGGCGTTCTTTCGTCTAATCACGCTTGAGCGTCTTGTACTTGATGGGCTTCGGATTGTCGGCATCTTCGCCGAGACGCTTGCGGCGGTCGGCTTCGTATTCGCTCCAGTTGCCTTCGAACCACACGACCTTCGAATCACCTTCGTAAGCGAGGATATGCGTTGCGATACGGTCGAGGAACCAGCGGTCATGCGAGATGATCACGGCGCAGCCTGCGAACTTGAGGATAGCCTGTTCCAAAGCCTGCAATGTTTCGATATCCAAGTCGTTCGTCGGTTCGTCAAGGAACAAGAGGTTGCCCGGCTTCTGCAGGTTCTTCGCCATGAGCACGCGGTTGCGTTCACCGCCCGAAAGCTGCGAAAGTTTCTTCTGCTGGGCCGCACCCGTGAAGTTGAAGAGACCGCAGTAAGCGCGTCCATTCATCTTGCGGTCGCCCACTAAGATTTCGTCGTTTCCACCCGTGATAGATTCCCAAACCGTCTTGGAATCGTCAAGACTTTCGCGGCCCTGTTCCATGCTGATGATTTCGACAGTTTCGCCAATCTTAAGCGTACCGCCATCGGGCTTTTCCTGGCCCATGATCATCTTGAACAAAGTTGTCTTACCGGCACCGTTGGGGCCGATAATACCCACAATGCCCGAGCGCGGCAAACTGAAGTTCAAATCGTCGAAGAGCACCTTGTCGCCAAAGGCCTTCTGCAAATGTTCCGCCTGAATGACGATATCGCCCAAGCGCTTGCCGTTTGCAATGTGGATTTGCGCCACCTTAATTTGTTCCTTAGAATCTTCCGCCAAGAGTTCTTCGTAAGCCTTGAGACGAGCCTTGCTCTTTGCCTGGCGAGCCTTCGGACTCTGCCTGACCCATTCCTGTTCGCGGGCCAAACGCTTCTGGCGGTCGCTTTCACCCTTCTCTTCGCCGCGGAGGCGTTCCAGCTTCTGGTCAAGCCACTGGGCGTAATTGCCTTCCCAAGGAATGCCGCGACCGCGGTCGATTTCCAGAATCCAGTTCGTCACGTTGTCGAGGAAGTAACGGTCATGGGTCACGAGAATCACGGAACCCTTGTATTCACGGAGGTGGCGTTCGAGCCAAGCAACCGTTTCGGCATCCAAGTGGTTCGTCGGTTCGTCCAAGAGCAACAAATCCGGTTCCTCGAGGAGCAAGCGGCAGAGGGCCACACGGCGCTTTTCACCGCCGGAAAGGTTTGTCACCGGCCAGTCGCCCGGCGGGCAGCGGAGAGCATCCATCGCAATTTCGATATTGCGGTCAAGGCTCCACAAATCCTGAGCGTCAATGATGTCCTGAAGCTTTGCCTGTTCGTCCAGAAGCTTGTTCATCTCGTCGTCTTCCATCGGTTCAGCAAACTTCATGGAAATTTCATTGAAGCGGTCAAGCACGGCCTGCTTTTTCGCAACGGCCTGCATCACATTTTCCTTGACGGTCAAGTTCGGGTCAAGCTGCGGTTCCTGCGGCAAGTAGCCTGCGGTGCGGCCCGGTTCAATCCAAGCTTCGCCCTGGAATTCCTTGTCGATACCCGCCATGATGCGGAGGAGCGTCGACTTACCGGCACCGTTCTGGCCGATAATACCAATCTTTGCGCCATAGTAGAAGCTCAAAGAAATATCCTTCAGCACCTCTTTGTTAGGCGGATAGGACTTGGTCATTTTGTACATGTAGAAAACGAATTTTTCTGCTTTGTTTTGTTCGGCCATAAATAGTGATTAGTGGTTAGTGGTTGGTGGTTTGGCATTCGTTTCGGCAAGCTCAACGAACTTGCTCAGGTCCCTGAGCCTGTCGAAGGGATGCTTGAACGAACGTGAAGGATCCAGTTATTTTCATCCTTGTTTCGTCGATTTGAATATAGAAATAATTTTTAAGGCACAAATCGCAATCCGTGACAACAAATGCCATACGCATCAAGCATCCGCAAGAAATCCCTTGATTTTAGCCTTGACAAAAGCTAGGTCCGGATTCGTGAGAATCGGAATCATCGCATTGATTTCTTCGATGGACTTGTCCCACCATTTCCACTCAAGCAAAAGCGCCGTCAATTCCTCGTCAAAGCGATTGCGAATAAACTGTGCCGGATTCCCCACCACAACCGTGTAAGGCTCCACGTCACACCCCACGACCGCATTCGCACCGATAACTGCACCATCACCAATATGTACACCCGGCAAAATCACCGCATTCTGCCCAATCCACACATCGTTCCCAATTACCATATCGCCCTTGAGCGGCAAATTCTCTTTCGCAGGAGGAGCCATATTCCAACCTTGCAGCGTATAGAACGGGAACGTCGAAACAGCATTCATCTGATGGTTCGCCCCGTTCATCACGAACTCCACCCCCGCGGCAATTTGGCAGAACTTTCCGATAATTAACTTATCATCATTCCACGGATACAGATGCGTCACATGGCTCTCGAAATCGCTATCGGCAATGTAAGTGAAATCGCCTACGACAATCTGCGGATTCTTGATAGTCGGCTTCACGTAAATTTCCTTGTCGTAACCCGCAATCGGGTGGACAGTCATCGGATCAGGGAGAGTATTTGGCATAGGAACCTCCGTGGGTGGGATTTCAGCAAAAAAGGTAATAAAAAAATGCAATATCTTGCAGATTTTCATTGACAAATCAGGCAAGATTATATATTTTAACACAAAAACCGCAATATATTGCCGATTTAACACTTTTCAGATGGAATAAATTGCTGTTATTGGAGCTAAAGTTATGGAAAATCTCGGAAAACAGATTTCGGAAAGGCGAAAGAAGCTAGGACTATCCCAAGAGGACTTGGCCGAGATTTCCGGTGTTTCCCCCAGAACCATCAACTCCGTCGAACTCGGTAAAGCAAATCCATCCATCAATGTACTGAGCAAAATGGTAAAGCCTCTAGGTTTTGTAATTACATTAAGTGAGAGGGTGACTCATGAATAACAGCAAAATCCGTAGCGCATGCGTTTATTACAACGACATCCTAGCCGGCTACCTTTTGCAAAACAGCAAGGGCTACGCATTTTTTTACGACCCTAATTATGCGACTTCCCGAAATCCTTCCATCGCATTGGATATGCCGAAAAACAAACGCCTTTTTCGGTCGCCCTACCTGTTCCCGTATTTTCAAGGATTGTTACCAGAAGGTGCAAACAAATCATTCTATTGCGAACGCCTCGGCATTAAGCGTACAGACAAATTTGCAATACTCCTAAATCTCGCCAAGCATGAAACTATCGGTGCCGTCACCGTACGGGAAAGGAGCCACTAATGGGCCTCTGCCACTGTTGCTTAAAAGAAACAGAGCATGATTTCTGTCGAGCCTGTTCAAAGGCGTTATTTGGCGTTTCTAAGTTTAACGCCACGTTGGATTTTGATGTTCCGCAACTCGCATTTGCAAAGGATGGAACCGTCAAGAGAATTTCTATTTCCGGGGCGCAGACAAAGTTTTCCGTGAAAATTGAAAACAAAAAACTCACCAATACGGATCGTGGCGGAACGCACATTCTCAAACCGACACTGTTGCCGTACTACGAGAACTACCAAGATGCACCAGCCAATGAACACGTGACAATGCTGATGGCACGCATCCTTTTCAAGATTCCAACAGCGTTATCCGCTCTACTTTACTTCAAAAACGGCGATCCAGTCTATATCACCAAGCGTTTTGACGTCATTGAATCTGGCGAGCACGCAGGAGAGCGTCTGAACCAAAGCGACTTTGCTCAAATTGCGGGCCTTATCCCCGAAATAAACGGCAGCAACTATAAATACAAAGGGATTTCATACGAAGGAATCGCCACATTGATTCGCGAAAACGTAAGTGCCGCCGATGTTGCCGTTGAAGTATTTTTCAGGACAATCTTGTTCAACTATCTTGTATGCAACGGCGATGCACACGCAAAGAACTTTTCGCTCCGCAATTCCGTCGAAAATCCCGATGTCTATGATTTGACTCCCGCGTACGACTTGCTGAACACATCGCTCCACATCCCCCACGAACAATCGCGTACAGCACTTGATTTATTCAAAGACGAAGACGATTTCAAGACACCTTTTTACGAAGCCAACGGTTTTTATGGCACTCCGGATTTTATGGAATTCGCCAAAAGAATCGGAGTTGTCGAGAAAAGAGCAATGCGCTTCATAAAGCAAGCAATCGACGCGGTACCCGCAATGGAAGAAATGCTAAACAACTCATTCCTAAGCGAACAAGGCAAAAAGAAGTACAAAGAATCTATCCGGGATAGAGCCAAAGCGCTTGGACTGTAGAAGATTATCGACACAATCAAAAAAAAGGAAATTTTCTTCAAAATGGATTGTAAAGAAATAGCAGAACTTTATAAAAAATACCAAGCTAAAGAAAATAAAAAATGGGAATACGCAAACAGCATTCTATACCGAATGTGCGAAGAAGAGCCTAATCACAAATCAAAACACGTTATTGTTGGAAAGATTTTATTAATAGGACGAAGTTACGCAGCAGCAATCGAACGGAGAAAGAACGCCAATGAA
>JAGCPZ010000007.1 GCA_017965445.1 Fibrobacter sp.
ATGTGGATATTGATAACGCACCCAATGCGGAACATAATCACTAGGACCCTCTTCATAAAAAAGAGTAATGAGAAAACACCATTCAGCACGATATGCAGCCCATTCATTTTCAAAATCTTGATGAAGGCAAATTACTTTTTCGTAACGTTTTTCAAACCAAGCCTGAATTTCAGATGATTTGGAACGAAGTTCAATTTGGTTAGGAACATCAACAAGTTTAAAGAATGGAGCAAAACCAGGTTCACTTTTCAAAAATAAGAATAGCAAATAGCGAAGCTGCCAAGGAAAAGTATTCCACTTATCAACACACGCTTCCAAAAGTTGTTTGCAAAGTTCAGCATCCTTCAAAGGATCCGAAGGTTCATCTTCATTTTTCAGATATTCCTTACGCAACTTATGATATGGTTTACGAGGAAATAGTAATGAAGAGAGCATCAAGGTGTCCAAAGCCTTGACATTGGGAAAATCGATAGAGAAGTACTGTCTAAGAATCGGAGCATCGTGGCGAAGCACATTATGCCCCACAATAAATTTCGCTTTTGATGCAGCATCTTCTAATTTTGCGGGATTTTTCTCACGAGCACGATCCTCACCTAGAATATAGCCGTACTCCCGAACTGTTCCCGTTCCAGGATTATATTCCAAGTCAAAAAACAAATAATCGTGCAAATTATCCATACGTTACAAATATATATGAAAAATTTACATGTAGGCTTCAAATAGGATATAGAAACATCATCAATCCATTAATTTACCCTATTCCAAACCAACTTTTCCTTATATTCACAGTTAGGATAATTAGAGCACCCAATAAAATAGTGTCCATTATAGCCTTTTCGTTTTACAAGAAAACCACCACAATAAGGACATATTTTAGGATTCGAAACAACGGATACATCACGTTGCGAATAACGACATCTCGGGAAATTAGAACATCCCACAAAAGAAGTCCCTTCGTGCTCAATTTTCAACAAGTCTCCAGTCTTGCAAAGCGGACATTTGGTCTGCCCATCATTCGTTCTTCTTCCGGCCAACTTAAAAAACACTGAAGTGGATTCAGAAAACTCCTTAAAAAACAGCGATGGATTCTTGTTATCCACAAGAACATAGGTCCTATTTCTTGTTCGAGTAATTGCAACATAGAACAATCGACGTTCTTCAGCGAATTCGTATTCTTCTGCATTTGTGAGTACATATTTCAAAACAGGATCATCGACTATCTGGTTAGGAAACCCAAGTTTGTCATTTCTAAAATTCAAAAGGATAACATTATCTGCTTCTAGCCCTTTTGATTTATGAACAGAGAGGAATTGAATCGGCAATGTCGGATTCTGAATATACTCTAACGTATCTACGCCATTTTTTCGGGTTTCTCGAAACAAGCCCGTATCTTTTGCAATTTCTATATCGTAATTAGTTCTTCCCAAAAGTAAAATGGACGAGTTCGTTCCAAAATCCAAAGCAATTTTATTGATTATAGCCTGCAATGCGATTTTCGGATTGTCGTCGAAGCCCCAAAAAACGAGAGGATAATCCAACTTTTTGTCGGATCGCAAGCATTTCTTGAGCTGAAGATGATTTTGCAAAACAAAATGTGAAGCTTCATCAATCAACTTTTGCGAATTACGATAAGTTTTTTCGATTTTCAATATTTTTGTTTTACCAAAATATTTTTCAAAGTCAGTAAATAACGATATATCACTTCCAGCAAATCGATAAATAGACTGCCAGTCATCGCCCACACAGAATAACTTAGCATTTGTCTTGTCAATAATCGCTTTAAGCAAATTATATCTAGCCTTCGAGATATCCTGATATTCATCAACAATCACGTACTTGTACAATGGAATCTCGCAACCACCATTAACTTTCTCTGTCGCATTGTTTATCATGTCCGAGAAATCAATTGAATTACTTGCTATTAAGTGCTTTTGATATTCCTCTAATATTACTCTTATTATATTCAAAAAAGTATTTTCTCGCGTTTGCAGAAATCCGTTTCCTTCCAATGAAAGCCAATCTTTCCAAACATCAATTGTTTCTACTGTATAATTGTTAGACTTAAAGAGCACAATAAATGTGCCACACAGCTTTACAAATTCAGAGAAATATTTATTAGTCTTGCTTGCGTAAACGGTGTTGTACACGTCCATGAAATCCCGTGTTTTTAAAACGACTCCGTTTTGTTTCAAAAGTTCTTCGAGTTTTTTTATCAGAACTCCTTCAGAACTGTAATAAGAATACGTTTCAATTAGCTTTGTATTATTCTGTTTATGAATTTTTCTTTTCCATTCAATTCCATCCAAATACTTTTGTGCTTCAATGGGAGAAAGCCAGGGAACCGTATAATCTCTTGTTATTCCGAAATGTTCCAAATAAATATTATAATCTTTCAAATAAAAATCTGGCCTGTAAGCTTTTCGTTGAGGATCCGGATTTTCAAATGGATAAAGTTTTTCATATTCGTAATTCACGCCATTTAAAAAAAGAAAATTTGCGATTTGAACTTCTTCGAGACTTTTTACTTTCTCATTTTTTAGCGTTGTATGATTCTGCGCTTTCTTTATTTTCTCTTCACGAATATACTTCTCTTGATCATACTTTGACTTAAGAGTTTGTAAATCCACACTTTTTTCAGCCTCATACAGTTCACCTAACGATGAATATCTCTCCATATTCTTAGGGATATCTATATAGTACGCAAAGTACTCAATTAAATATCCTACTAAACTAGGATAATTCACAAGTTCTTTTTCAAAGAAATTATGAATAAATTCATTGAAAAGAGACTCATCAAAAATATGAGGACTTTCCCCTTCAGCATTTTTGATGATGTCAAGACCTAATTTGTGAAAAGTAGTCGATTCAACCGGAATGCCCAACTTTCCCTGAATTCTATCAGTCATTTCTTGAGCAGACTTTCTCGTAAACGAAATAAGCAATATTTCTTCTGGACTTACATTCCTTACATCACAAAGATACTTGACCTTACCTGCAATCGTAAGAGTTTTTCCACTACCAGCTCCTGCAAGAACAAGAATTCTGTCTTCATCTGTTATAACAGCTTCTCTTTGCTGCGCATCTAGCGATTTACCATCTATGTTAGAGAACAATGCATCATATTTTTCAGATTCTCGTGTAATAAACAATTCATTTGCAATCTCTAAATATTTATGAAAATTTCTATAGATTGATTCAAAATATGTAATTTTTTCATATTCTTCATCATTAGATTTAAGATTACAAACAACAACATCTTGAAATAGCGAATCCCATTTGTCATGAAACATTTTTCCATTCGCTTCTGTCACATAGCAACTTGTCAAAACGTTCCATTCATCAAAAAAAACATTTACAACTAACAAAAGCCGTCTGAGATTTTCTTTACGTTTAATTTCCGCATTCGAGTTAAATACAAGTCTTGGGAAATCTTCGTATTTCTGTTTAAATTCTTCTAGCTTTGCATAAGCTTTTACCTTTGATGAAATCCGACTATATTTTTGCAATTCCAAATACAAGGTTTTATACTTATAAATAAACGCATCTCTTTCTGCATCTTGAATATAGTGGTTAAACAACCCATTAAATTCAATTGAAAACAAATCAACTTCTAACAAAAATTCTTTGCATTTGATTTCCACATTTGATTCTATAACAAGCTTTGGGAAATCTTTGTACTTTTTCTTAAAATCTTCAAGCTTTACAAAATCTTCTAATTTTGCTGGAACTCGTCCATATTTTTGTAATTCAAGATATAACGCTTCATACTTAAAAATAAAAGCATCCCTTTCTGCATCCTGAATATAGTGATAAAAAATCCCATCAAAGTCAACTAAAAAAGAATCTATTTCTTTTAGGAAACCTTCAAGTTTTGCATTAAATTCCTTAGCAAGTCTCCAACGACGAAACGCATAAAAAACAGCAAACGAAATGAATAATACAATTATCAGCTCAAACATGCTTAGCAGGCACCTTATCCTTTAAAATTCCAGATTTCGTATCCTTGTCGTCTTGCAGAATCATACACAGGTTGCATATTCTTTTTCAGAATATTGACAAATTGTTCTTCACTATTTCCCGCTCTAAACAGTTCCGTTTCAGCCCATATCGAGTGGAGATTATCGCGATAGCATTTTTCAAACTTACTGCGAACATAATCGTCATTCCACATCAGACGATACATTTCGTATTGGTTCAATGCAAAACGCTTAAAGAAAGTCCAATGAGGCAGACGATTACTCTTAGAAGAATTAAGGGAGGAATTCATCGGAGACAAATTCCACAGTTCATCATTCATCACAAAAGACCATGGTATAAAATGATCTATATCGTAATTTGATTTATCTATCGGATTATTTGTATAGATGTCAAGAATTCTTTCGCGCTCTAAAATGTAATCCCATAATTTGCGAACATGTTCCAGTTTTCGTGCACTTGCATCCATAGAAGAAAGCTTATACACAATGCCAGGGACTTCAGGATTGTTGACTTGCAGCCATTTTGACTTTTCATGCTGAATCCATCCGAGAATTGCAACCGAATTATCCTGGATGTATTGTTTCCATATTGGATTAAAAACAACCGTACGATTCAGTTGCTGATTTGCATCAAAAATGTATGGAAGTAAAATACGTTGATTAACCTTCTTCGTATGGTCAACAATGGATTGGGAACTATTCCAGTTGACTTTTTCTCCACATCCTTGTTCGTAGCGATTATAAAATCCAGCCAAGGCCCGATAGGGAACATATTTTGTCAATGCGATTTTGTATTTCTTGATATCTCCGCTAAATTCCTTGATTGCGTTCTTGATTTCAATTTTTGATGCATTGGATTGCAATCCGCTCTTTTCAGCCAATTTAACAACAGCCAGTTCCAACGCATCGCGAAATTCGCCCTTCAGCATGCCGCTCAAGTGAATGTGGTATTCGCGAACCGTGAACCAAGCATTCGCAATCATTTCATCAATAATTGCATCAAAACTTGCTTCATTCACATCCTCATCAATCAATTTGACAATCGCTTCAAGCCAGTAAAACTTGTAGCAATACGTCGGATCTTTCATCATGAGCGAAAAACACTCAATGTCGAGTTGATTGCAATAGGGCGAGCTTATATCTAAGGCTAAGCTTTGCGGGAAAGAATTACATTCAGCCATTTTTCGTCGCTCCTATCCGGTCTGACATCCGAAGAAATCCAGAATTCTCTGTATTGCAATTCTGGAACAAGTGCAAGAATTTCAGTTAGTCGTTCTTCATTAAAATCTGTAAAGTAGCGGCCTTGACGTTCACCAAAAAAAGTACCGTACTTGAATGATGCATAAATCACACCCGTATTCTTGAGTGCGGTAGCCATTTTATGCAACACCAAAATTAAATCGTCCTTCTGTAGATGAAGGATAGAAGCACAAGCCCAAATTCCATCATATTCATTTACTGAAGCAAGTTCTTGGAAAAGCATCTGCTTGACAGTAATGCCTGTATAGACACTTGCCAATCGACAGAACTCCTTAGAACCGTCAATAGCGTCAACGTCGTACCCTTTATCAAGAAAATACTTGGCATCCCGACCAGAACCACATCCAAAATCCAATATTTTCGCATGCGACGGGATATATCGCAAAAATCGTTCCTGCGTCGCAGAAAAATCAACACCGATGGTGCTCTCGGAATATTCCGTAGCATTTTTATCGTAATAATCAATGGTCGTGGTCATATAACTCTTTTAAAATACTTTATTTCTGACGAAGTAAAAACCTGATGCGTAAAAAAAGCATCTTAACGACGCCTTCGGAACAAGTCCGAAGCTTACTTCAAGCCAGGCGTTGCGGGGCGGCGTCTGAGCCCCGCTCGAGGGGGTGCGCGGCCCATCGGCAGGCTCAGGGACCTTTGTCTCTGGGACTGACGATGGAAGCCAGGGGGAGACCTCCCCCACAATACTCAAAAATTGCCTAAAAATGTCTCAATCATAAATTGTCATAATCTGACACTATCCGTATGTATATTTACACCAGCGAGGAATTATGCTGATGACTATTCTCATTGTTTTCGGGCTTTTGGCCCTTCTGGGCGCAGGCGATACGGATGACGTATGCGCCATCACGCTGCTGGTGATAATCATGCCTTTCCTGTTTATAGCGGGAACGGTGGCATCGTTCGCTTTCTGCGGGGGATAAAAAAATTCCCCGGACGTGCCGGGGATGCCTTATATAAACTTCCGAATTGCAGTAAAATTACTGGATGCGGATATTCACGCGGCGGTATTCTTCCTTGGTATCGAACTTGAACTTCTTGAACATGCGCTTGCCGTACCACTTGGCGGTAATCTTGGAAGCCGGGATGTACTTCGCGATTTCGGCCTTGACATTTTCGGCGCGGCGCTGGGAGAGTTCATCGTTGAACGGTACAGAGCCCAAGTCGCAGGTGTAGCCTTCGACGAGGAAGGTTGCTTCCTGGTTGGTCTGTGCGTACTTCGGAGCAAGTTCGGCGATAATGGCGCGGCCTTCGCTGCTGAGTTCTGCGCTGGCGAGTTCAAAGAGGGCGCTCACGTTCGGGAACATAATCGCGTTGGCTTCGCCTTTTTCGACCTTGGCGAATGCATCCTTGATAAATGCTTCAACTTCGGCACGGGTGGTCAGGAATACCGGAGAATTGTTCTTGATGGCGGCGTACTTGGAGAAATCAAACGGGGCCGGCTGTTCTGGTTCCGGAGCCGGGGTTTCGACCTGTGCGGGTTCTGCCTGCTTAATCGGAGCGGGCTTGTCTTCTTTCTTGTCACCGCAGGCTACAAGGACTGCGAAACTGATAGCTATCGGAAGAATACGACCGATTGTTTTTACCAAACTCATTATTATAACCTCCGAGTTGAATGGTATATGCGTTTAACGCAAATCTGTTGAATTGCTTTTTTAATATAAGTAAAAAAAATAAATAAGGAAAATTTTTTTGTTTTTTGTCCAAAAAAACTTGTCTTTATGCGACTAGTTTTGTATGAAACACCTTATTTTAACTTCCATTCAAGGGTTTGCCCGGCGGCAAGCGGCACGACTCCGTTCACGACGGCGGGGACATTCCACTTCTCACGTACAACCTCAATTTTTTTCGTCGTTCGAGGAATGTTGTAAAAATCGGCGCCGAAACCAGCGATGAAGTCCGGCAATTTGTCTAGAGCGCCTGCGCGGTCGAATTCCTGCACCAAAAGCGGGATGGCAACGGGTGCACTATAGACGCCAGCGGCTCCGCAAGGGCATTCCTTTTTGCCTTGCTGGTGCGGGGCGGAATCTGTCCCGAGGAAAAATTTGGGGTTCCCGCTGAAAGCGGCTTCCCGGATGGCCTTGCGGTCTTCGGGGCGCTTGGGGAGCGGCTTGCAGAAATGGTGCGGGCGCAGCGCGTCGCCGACGATGTCATCTAATGTCATCATCAGGTGGTGCACGGTAAATGTGGCGGCGACGTTTGCAGGGAGCCTTTTCACGGCTTCAACGGACTTTGCGCTGCTCAGATGTTCAAAAACAATGCGGAGTTTCGGGAATTTCGCGGCGAGAGTTTCTACGCGCTTGATAAAGGCGGGCTCGCGATCGAGGCAGAACTCTCCGGGTTCCTCGCCATGGACGCAAAGCACGAGACCTAGTTTTTCCATCATACTGACGACGGGGAAAACGGCCTCGAAGTCACTGATGCCGTCCGCACTGTTCGTCGTGACGCCCGCTGGGTAGTATTTACCGGCGACAACACCGACTTCCATCATGTCCTTCAAGTCCTGTTCCGTGTAATTCGGATTCAGCTTGAACGTCATGAGCGGTTCAAAGTCCGGGCGCACAGATGCTGCTGCTTCGAGAATCTGTTTCTTGTAATCCGCAATCGCCTTGGCGCTTGTCATGGCGGGGACGGTATTCGGCATGATGATGGCGCGGCCAAACTGGCTTGCCAAATCGCGGACATAGCCGGGCATGAGTTCGCCCTGGCGCAAATGGGCATGAAAATCGTCTGGTAAAGGGAGAAACATATTTTAAAAGTCGGGGTTAAAAGTAATTCGAATTGGCTTGGAGGTCGCGGAACTGGTCCTTCGAAATTTCGTTATCCGAATGGAGCCAGTAATCAAAGGAGTGCGGCTCAGTAAGCTTCTTGTCGTTGAGGAAAACGAGGTTGCAGTCAAGTTCCTTCGCTATCATGAGGTCGTGAGTCACGATGATGATGGACGTCTTGAACATGGTTCTCATGTTGTCAATCAGCGGTAACAAGTTTCGGCGGTTGTAGTTGTCGAGACCGGCGGTCGGTTCGTCCATCAAGAGGAGTTTCGGGTCCATGGCCCACGACCTTGCGATGGCAACGCGCTTTTGCATACCCACGCTCAACTGGTGCGGGAACATCGTCGCGAAGTTGCGGACGCGCATCAAGTCCATGGCCATGTTGACTTTTTTCTGGATTTCCGCTTCGGTGCCGACTCTATGGTAGCGGAGCGGGAGCGCGATGTTGTCAATCACCCTCAAATTCGAGATGAGAGCTGCGTTCTGGAGCACGTACCCGACTTGCCGTTTGGCGACTTCAAGTGCAGTGAGGCGTTCTGCGGGGATGTATTCGCCGAAATAGTAAATATGGCCCTTGAGCGGGCGGGCAAGCCCAGCAATCAAGCGAAGAATGGCACTTTTTCCCTTGCCAGACGGGCCCCCGATGCAAATCGTTTCGCCCAGTTTCAGCGTCAAGTTTGCACCGGCGATAAGCGGCCTATCTTCGTTGTTTTGGCTTGCCTTTATATTTTCAAAATAGTTTACGGCTCTAGGGACCGAAAACGGCGTTCCCGAAAGTTCGCTTGTCGAAAGATAGACATCCTCAAGTCTCAACGCTTCGTCTAACATGGTGCCGCCTTAAATCATCATCGAGAGGTTTTGCATGTAACTGATAAGGTAGAATGCCGAAAGCACGACGTCAGCAAGAACAACATAGAGGAAAGACGTAATGACGGAACGGGATGTCGCCTTGGGAACCTGGCGGATATCCCTCTGGATGTTGAGAGCCTGGTAGCAAGCGTTTGTCGTAATGATGATGCCAAAGACCAGCGGTTTCACGATAGCAAAGACAAAATCCGGGAGAGTGAGTGCTTTTAAAATTTCAGCGGAGAGGTAGCTCCAGGTGATTTGCACGTTGGGAGCGTTTCCTGTAATGAATATGATTCCCTTAGTGACGAGGAATCCGGCTCCGATAGCGCTTGAACTGAAGATGATGTTCATGATGATGGTCGCAATCGTTCCACCGATAACACTAGGCATGACAAGGTAACGAATCGGGTTGATGCCCATAGTCGCAAGAGCATCGACTTCGGAATTGATGACCATGCCGCCGATGTACGTGGTGAGCGAGGAACCTGTACGCCCTGCAATGAGGAATGCAGTGAGAATAGGCCCCAATTCGCGGATAAGGGCAACCACCATGAGGTTCCCGACAAAGTCCGACATGCCCATCTTGCCTGTGAGGGAGATAACTTCGATGATGGTGACGGTCCCGAACAATGTGGCGACGGTGAACAAGGGCGGGAATATTTCGATACCCGTAAAGAACGTCTGCAATATAATGTTTCTGGAATCGTTCCTGAAATTGTGGTTACTAGCAAAGAGCGAAGCAATTGTACGGAAGAACAGGGCGAACAATTGCCCCATCTTTCGTTTCAGGATAAAGATGCCAAGCGAGTGGAAAATCCGCCCGACCGGAGTCATCTTTTGCCAATTCTTAAGTCGCTTCTCTTCCATCGCTGTGTATTGCTTCCAGAATTTCCGTCCAAAGTTCGTCAAGTCCAAATTTTTTCAGCGAACTTACGCAGAGAGGCTTATGGTCCAGTTCCAAACGTTGCTGGATATCCTTGAGCCCTTTGGCAAGTTCGGATTGGTTCGCCTTGTCACGCTTGCTAGCGACAATCAGGACGGGGCAACCCGTAGCACGGATGCTTTCGACAGTTTCAATGTCGATAGGCGTTCCTCCGTGGCGGATATCTACGAGGTAGATGAGCCCCTTGAGGTCCTTGCACTTTTCGACGTATTCACGAATAAAGTCGGACATCTGGTCGCGCTTTGCATTGTTGACCTTGGCAAACCCTACACCTGGTAAATCTACAAGAAAAAATTCATCATTGACTTTGAAAAAATTTATTTCACGTGTTTTTCCGGGGGTAGAACTCACCTTTACGAGTTTTTTCTGGCCCATGAGCGCGTTCATGAGGGAAGATTTGCCCACGTTGGAGCGTCCGAGGAATGCAATTTGCGGCAGGCGTTCTTCGGGGAGGCCCTTGAGGTTCACCGCGGCCTTGACGAATTTTGCCGAACGGATGGTGTAACCGCCCACTTCGACGGGAGCCTGGTGGATATTTTCTTTTGTACTCATAGCGAAACTCTCCCTTCGAAAGCGCGGAGCATGGTGACTTCGTCGATGAATTCCAGGTCGCTGCCCATCGGGATTCCGCGGGCAAGGCGGGTGCGCTTGACGTTCACGCCATCAAGCATGCGGTCAATCATGAGGGCCGTGCTGTCGGCTTCGGGGCTAGAGCCCAAGGCAAGGACGAGTTCCTCGATGTTTTCTTGCTTGATGCGTTCTACGAGTTGCGGCAAATGGAGCGCTTCGGGGCCAATGCCATCAAGTGGCGAGATAACCCCACCGAGGACAAAATAAAGACCCTTGTGGACACTGGACCGTTCGAACGGCAAAATGTCGGAATTCTTTTCGACGACGCAAATGGACTTGGCGCCTTCGCGGGCCCTGCATGTAGGGCATATTTCTTCGTCGGTAAATGCATGGCAGCGCGGGCACGGGTGGACTTTTTCGGCGGCCTGCATCAAGCTGTCGGCAAAGCGTTCCACGTCGCCCCTGTTGCGCGAAAGCATGTGATAAGCGAGACGGCGTGCCGTTTTCAAGCCTATCCCCGGGAGAGAGGCGAATTCAGAAATCAAGTTTTCCAGACTTTGCGGTTCGATATTCATAAGGTGAGGCCTAGTGCACCTCGGGTGCGGTTTGTGTGTCCAAATGGGCGTAGAGCATAATCGTCAGCCATTCCTGGATATGCTTCATGCCGACCCAGACAATTGCGCCTTTGACGCTTTCAATCGCGGGCTTGGTCCGTATGTCGGAATTGACGAACTGTAAAAGATTTGCCGAGATGTCGGGGTGCTTGTCGAACTTGTCGCAAAGGACTTCGAGTGACGGGCGAGTGCGCAGGAGCTTGATAATCTCGAGGATTGCGGCCGAAGTGGCGTCAATCTTTTGACCCGTTACGATTTCCGGTTTCGCAAAATAGAATCCCTGGAAGTAGTCGTACCCCGCCTTTTCGCAAAGTCTGTACGTTTCATCGTCTTCGACTTTTTCGGCGAGCAACTTGATGTTTCTTTCTTTGAAAAACTGCGCAGCCTTTATCATAGCCTCGGGCGTGTTATCGACCAAATCCATCTTGACGTAGGAGACGTATTGGAACAGCGGTTCAAAACGGTTGACGAACTCGTCGCTCATGATAAAGTCGTCGAGCGCAAGTTCGAAACCGAGGGACTTGTGGCGTTGAATCGCACGAATGAGATTCTCATCGACAGGAACATCTTCGAGAATCTCGAGGACGAAACGGTCCGGATTCAAAAGTCCGAACAAGTTGTCGAGAAGAATTTCGCGGCTGCAGTTGATAAACGCTTTGCTTTCGCCGACAAGGCGTGTGAGCCCGATGCTGTTCAATATGTTCTCTAGCACCTGTGCCGTCGCCTGCAAGTCGCTTGCGATAATAGCCGTATCGCTGCTCGGCGAATCGCGGAACAGCAGTTCGTACGCGAAGGTTTTTCCATCGCGGTCGAAAATCGGTTGGCGAGCCAAGTAAGCGAGAGAATGCATGGGCAGTAGGGGGTATGGGCTCGGTCGCCCTATCGCGTAGCTCAAGGGCTCCCTTTGAGGTATGAGCGCAATTACCCAAAGGTGCGTAGCACCGTCCTCAGAGCGGAGCGAGCTCAAAGCGAGTTTACGAGCGACCTCATAGCTCTTAAATTCGTGCGCTTTCGATGCCGAACAGGAGGATGCTTCTTGCTCCGATATCCCAGAGCTTGTCCATGATGGCGTTGGCTTCTTCGCGGGGCACCATGGCCTTCACGGAATACCATTCGCGACCATGGAGCTTCGTCACCGTCGGGGCGTCGAGACCCGGTGTCATTTCGCAAGCCTTTGCCAACAGTTCAGAGGGGCAGTCGTACTCAATCATCATGTACGTCTGCGCGACGAGCTTGCCCTGGATGCGGCGGATAAGCGTGTTGACTTCTTCGAGTTCGGTTTTTTGCGGGTTGCAGAAAATGGCGGCATTGCTGCGGAACAGCGGTTCGCCGATAATGCGGAGCCCAGCCTGCTTGAGCGTCGTACCCGTTTCGACCACATCGACAATCGCGTTCGCGACACCGAGGCTTACAGAAATTTCGACAGCGCCTTCGAGCACCACGAAGTCCATCTTCTTCTTGTAGTAGCTTTCCACGATGTTCGGGAAGCTTGTAGCGATAGTGGCGTCCTTTAGTTCTTCGAGAGACTGCACCGGACTTTCGTTCGGAACAGCAGCACAAAGTTTGGAACCGCCAAACGGCAAGTCCAAAACTTTCACAGCCGGGCTCTTGGCTTCGGCATTGAAGTCGATACCCGTGATACCAGCGTCGATAATGCCACGGCCTACGTACATCGGGATGTCGCTCGGACGCAAAAAGAAGAATTCGATACCGTTCTTCGTATCGATTTGGGTCAAAGTCTTGTAGGGCTTCGAAGCCTTGTAACCGCAGGCCTTGAGGAGTTCCTGCGTGGGTTCAAAGAGCATGCCTTTGTTGGGGAGTGCTACCTTAATCATAGTTTCGCATAGACCTCTTCAAGGGTGAGACCTTTTTCTGCCATCATGACAGCAACGTAATAAAGCACCTGGGAAAGTTCGAGGCACTGGGCGTCACGCGATTCAAAACGGGCAGCCATCCAACTTTCGGCAGCTTCTTCGACGAGCTTCTTGCCGATGCCGTGCGGACCCTTCTTGAAAAGTTCCGTGGTGCCCTTGCCTTCCGGCATTTCCTTCTTGCGCTGGCAAGCCAGTGCGTACATTTCTTCAAACGTCATTTTTGACCTCTTTAGTTTTTACGCACCAAAGATAGAAATTTAAACGTTTTCTGTTTTGTCGGGCTTACTGAATCCACCGGAAGTACATTTTGAATTTCCAACCTGCATGTGGTTTGTCGCCGCATCCGCCGCAATTATTATTTGGCGGATTAACTTCCACTCCACCCTTACCATAGGTAAAGGTATATTCCGGCCATTCACTTTCGGGAAGGTCTCGTATTTGGACCGATTGTACAAAGCCCGAATAAAGGAAAGACGTGCCCTTTGTAGTAGATTCATTTATTCCGATACCACAATCGGCATCGGTTCTCATGTAAATGTCAACATTTTCGTCGTAGTTTAAATCTATTGAATACACGTTTTCATTCATGTTGACGACGTTGAGATTATTTTTGTTTTTATCCGCTTTAGTTTCCCAAAGAATACCAGAGTCTTTTGAACCTCCTGCGTCATAGAACCAGTAATTGTACTTATAGTCTGCATCATTGACCGGTCGCGATTGCGTACTTTTGCGAATATCGGCAAAAATTCTCATGTCAGCCTGGCACAAATGATACATATATTGCGTGCCAAATTTAGATAGTTTGTAATAAACACGGACCTTACCAGTACCTTTTGTGTCCGTATTGGTCAGTTTATAAGAATATACGTCTTTCCCGTCAATTTTTTCTTTAACATAGGCGACCACACGATAGGTATAGTACGACGATTCACTTCCTAAATATTCTTGATACATTGCAAATTTTGGATTATCTGGTGATAAATGCGTGGATACAGCCTCGTTTCCGATTTCTGCAACAATCGTAACACCTTCAGGAAGTAATTCTTTAAGAGGCTTATCGGATGTGGTCAAGGACAAGTTTTCTAGGGCCTTATTATTTGTATTCTTGGACCCGCTGGCTCTGAGTATGGCGTATCCCGTAATACGCTCATCTATTGTGGACGGAACGAAACCTACGTAGAGCGATTTGAGGTCGAAAGAGGGCTCTATTTGCAATTCATTAGAGAAATTTATTGGTATAGACAAGACAAGTGCATTTTTGAATATTGAGCCTTTTACGGAAGTCGTAGTTACTAAGACTTCTGTATCTTTTGCCACCGTTAATGCTGGAATTTTAAATCTGAATGTCTTATCATCAACTTTAGTGACATCAATTGAGGAACCTTCTAAAGATGCTGTAACTGATTTAACTGCAGTACTCATCAATACTTCAACGGTAACAGGGGTATTGGGAATGCGGTCTATAGCAACCGCTAGTGAACCAAGATGTTCTGTAGTATAACCTACTTTTTCACCATTAGAATCGTATAAGTTATATCCTAAGAACGGATCGACTTCATTATTATTTATGGGGTTGTCTGGTACGGTTGGATTCGGGTCATCCTTGTCATTAATGCCGTCGCCATCAGTATCTTTTAATCGAGGGTCTGTTCCGCCATAGAACATTTCATATACGTCAGTAAGCCCGTCCCCATCAGCATCATTGACATCATCTATTACATGAGTAAAGTCTAACGAATCGATGTCTTTCAACAAGATTTTGTATTCGCCTTCTAGAACTCCGGGACCCACATGAATGGTAATGGATTCTTCATCAGAATTTTGATAGGGTGTAAATTTAATGTTGTATATTCCCGCAAGAGGAGTAGTTGACATTGGAGTTACGAGATTCTCTCCTATAAGTTTAATGTAAAGGGAATCGATTTTACCGGGCTGCACATCTTTTATAAAAGCCATGGAATCGACAGTCGCAAGATTTGTCTTAAAATCTCCCGCTGTGGTTTTGATTGTCATTTGCCCTGCGAAAGAGAGAACCGTGAACGTTAATGTGATGAATAAACTTTTGAGTAATTTCATGGTGTTCCCCCTACTTGCTTGCGTTATCTATGGTGATGATATTTTTAGTGTGGGTGTGATTAGCTTCGACCAGCAACACATACTTGCCGTTTGCAAGATTGAGCGGAGCGAGAGGAATGCTGTTCGTGCCTTGCGTAATGAACTGGTGCAAGTTGGCGATGCGGACGCCTTGTGCGTCGAAGACGAAAATCTTAGCAGTGGTAGATTGATTGCTGTACAGGAGAACGGCTTGCTGTTGTGCGTTCCATGTGGCTCGCAGATTCCTCGGATTCATAGTGATGATGGCATCTTTGCTCTTGGAACTGCTGCTGGTTTCTTTCTTCTTACTAGAGCTGCTAGCTTCAGACTTTTTGCTAGAGCTACTAGTTTCAGACTTCTTACTGGAGCTGCTGACTTCGGCATTCTTGCTGGAGCTGCTAGTATCAGCCTTCTTGCTAGAACTGCTGGCTTCAGTCTTTGCACTAGAACTGCTGACCTCGGTCTTGGCGCTAGAACTGCTGACCTCGGTCTTGGCGCTAGAACTGCTGGCATCAGCCTTCTTGCTAGAACTGCTGACCTCGGTCTTGGCGCTGGAGCTGCTAACCTCGGTCTTGGCGCTAGAACTGCTGACCTCGGTCTTGACGCTGGAGCTGCTGACCTCGGTCTTGACGCTGGAGCTGCTGACCTCGGTCTTGACGCTAGAACTGCTGACCTCGGTCTTGGCGCTAGAACTGCTGACCTCGGTCTTGACGCTAGAACTGCTGACCTCAGTCTTGACGCTAGAACTGCTGACCTCAGTCTTGACGCTAGAACTGCTGACCTCGGTCTTGACGCTAGAACTGCTGACCTCAGTCTTGACGCTAGAACTGCTGACCTCGGTCTTGACGCTAGAACTGCTAACCTCAGTCTTGGCGCTGGAGCTGCTAACCTCAGTCTTGACGCTAGAACTGCTGACCTCGGTCTTGGCGCTGGAGCTGCTCACGCTAGAGTTGCTTTTGGGGAGTCCTTCGGTATCGAGGGAACTTGCAAAAACAGAAATCTTGGTAACCTGCTCAACAAGAAAAATCTTTTCAGACTTATCTTTCATGACGACTCTGAAGAGTCTTGCTTTTCCTGCAAACGCAGGGATTGCGCAGAGCATTGCTAAAATAACTCCTAGCACTGTAAGTTTCTTTTTCATACAACCTCCTACAAAAGGATTTCACTTTATTTGTATGAAATGTAATAAAACTTTACGAATAAAAAAAACATTTATGATTTTGTCATCACTATTTTATTCATTTGTTGGTTAGGCGATAAATTATCGTTTTTATGCATATATTTTCAATCATGCATAAAGTTCTAACAGTGGATAGATTTGGTATTTTCCCTTTTTTAGCTATTTTAAGCCAATTTTGGGCCTGTCGTGCCCGACTTGGCAATCATGTACGGTACTATTTTGTGCATTTTGGTGTATATTAATCAATGTGAAACGGATTGTAATGTCATCGGGATTTTGGGCTTCCCTTCTTTGTACTAGCGCATTTTTTGCTTCTGCCGCCCAGGCAGAATCGGCAAAGCCAATGGCGCTTTCTTCGGAATTTCAAGAAAATACCAGAATGGAGAAACTCGTATTCTCCGGAGAATCGTTCCGTTCTTCTCCCGACGGAATGTCGAAAATCCGTTCCAACAACGATGCCGAAGTCTATTCCTCGGGCGAGCGCTATTTTCCGGTGATGCTTGTAGAAACTGCAGACTTCAAGGCGCTTGATTCTGCGTTTATGTTCCGGTTGTTCAACGAAGAAGGCTTCAAGGAAAATAGCGTTTACGGCAGCGTTCGCGATTACTATATCGAAAGTTCCGGTGGAAAATTCAAACCGACGTTTGACATTTATCCGGTGAAGTTGTCTCAAAACTTTAGCAATTACAATAGTGAAAGTAAGTTTATTTTGTCTTCGATAGATGTAATGGTGGAACGTGCGGATTTTAAAGCCCGCGCAAGCAAGTACGAAAAAGTCATTCCGTTTGTCATACTGCATCCCACTTCAAAGGAACAGGCGAGCAAGATTAATAGCGGTTTTTTCAACCACATGTATAGCTTGCAATATAGCGCAGGAAAAATTTATTCAAAAAATGGCTACAGCTTTAACAATTACGCTTTTGTCTCGCAGAAGGCCGAAAATAAACCGAACGCGACAAGTACAAAAGACGTTGCCATGCTTGGCGCGTTTATTCACGAGTTTAGCCATGTGATAGGCCTTGTGGATTTGTACAGCGCCGACGCGAATGGCTATGCAACAATTGGGCCTTTACCTTTTGACGTGATGGCGCTTGGGCTGCGCAACGGAAATGGTGGATACCCTCCAACATTTTCAGCATTCGAACGCGAAGCGATGGGTTGGCTCAAGCCGACAGAACTTGCAAATACCGACAGCGTCTATGAATTGAAAAATCTTTCTGAAATGCAGGCTTACGCCGTATCGAATCCGAATAACAAGAACGAATATTTTATTATTGAGTACCGCCCTGCAGTAGGTTTTGATTCTAAATTGGGAAGTTCGTCTTACAGCGGTAAGCAAGGCAAGAACGGCGTCCTGATTTGGTACATCGATTACGATGCACGTGCATTTGCTAGCAATGATCCCAATAGTAATCAGAGCCACCAGCGTGTCGAAGTGAAAACGGTACTAAGCAAAAATCAGGAATCCTTTACTGGTTTTGAATTTGTCAATAACATAGACAAGGCTGCGATACAAGGTATTTACAACATCGTCTTTGACGGGAATGACCGTGTGTGCTTTACGGTCAACCGTTCCAAGTCACTTGACAAGTGCCCTGAAAATAAGGTTGTGTCAAGTTCGTCTGCGGATTTGCCTCATTCGTCAAGTTCCGTTGCAAAATCAAGCTCTTCGGCGGTCGCCCCAAAATCATCGGTAGCCGCGGCTTCGTCCAGTTCGAAGGCCACAGATTTTGCCAATTTGCCGAAAGCGGCGCACAACGTGCATCTGCATGTATCCCACGAAAAATTGGCTGTCGAAGTCCCTGTAACGGGCCAAAAGACGCTCCGTTTTTACGACGCACTCGGAAATGTTGTTAGTACGTACATGTTTAAGGAAACATTTGTTTCTTTTGACGTTTCTGGGCGAAAACGTTCCGTCTTTGCCGTACTTGATGTGGATGGAAGGCGATTGCTGACAAAACGTATCCAGTTTCGTTGAAAATTTTCTGCATTAAAATACAGTTAATTATATTTTTAATAAATTGATTGTACGGAGTTGCATTTGCAAGATGAGGTCTCGAATGAAAAAGATTTATTTGCTGGGGATGGGCGCAATTGCGTTTGCCTTGTTCGGTTGCGCACTCGGAAAGGGCGATAGCGTATCCAACGAAAAAAACTTTAAAGGAAAGACGGGTATCATTGGCGTGTTCCGCCAGCCGGCATATTATTGCGGAGAAGGAATCCCGCACACGATGACTCTTGGCGGCAAGTCCATTATCGTAAAGCCAGCCTTTAGCACTGAACAAGAAAACGTGTTCTTTAGCGAAATGCAGCCGGGGGTTGCTACGCTTACCGAATACAAATACAGCTGCCGTGATAACGAAAACACGATGTCACTCGATACGACGGGTTCTGGCAACGAACGCTTCCCCACATCGGTTGTAATTCCAGACAAAGGTTTCTGTAAAGTCGTGATTTCGTTCTTGGAGGGCGATACGCTGTTTACTTATAACGGAGATATCCTGAGTGAACAATTTGCGAAAGCTGAAGTCGCCGTGAATACCGACAGCATTCCGTTCTGCGAAATTCGCGACAACAAAGGGCAAACCGTCTCGATGGCCAACCGAGATTCTATCTTAGATGCAAAATTCGACGCTGCCGTGAAAGACGCATCCGAAGCTCTCGAAGAAGAAAAATTCACGGTCGTGACACTTGATGACTATAGCGACAAAGTAACGTGGAACGCGGACAAGACGCAGCTTCTTGTGGTAACGCTGACGTCCGATCCTGATTTTTACAAGGAAGGTGAAACAGTCAAGTCCGACAGTGTCGTGTGGGTTGTGAACGAAAAGGAATTCCTTATGTGGTTCCAGGATCACAAGGAAGGCGTAATCAACTGGGACCTGAGATTCAAGCAGCTGTTTGGCGAACCGAGAACATCTCAGGCAACTCATATGGCTTTCTTGTGGGTGAGCCCGAACGACTTGATGCGACCGGCTTATGTCCCGGACGTGAAGGCTTACGACATGCGCACTGGATTCGAAGGCAATGACGCCGATAACACCGAACGCATGATGTGGTTCAAGAACTGGTTCGACGCCCACGCCAAAAATATTTACACAGGTCCAAACGCCCGTCCGTGGACTCGCTTAGGTTATACGTATGACTGGGGCAGTAAGACGGACAAGTACGGACTCACAGAATACATCATCGTGCCAGGCTCCAACATGGAAGTCCGCTTTACGCGAAACCTGCAGTTTGTCGCCAACTGGATGAAAGACAGGAAATAGTTAGGAGTAACTAGTTCTAAGTTACTAGTTACTAGATAAGCATCCTAGCCTACGCTTGTCATTCCTCTTCGATGCATGACTGTTTCGCCTCGGATATAGAAACATGTAAGCATGTTTATGCATCACTCGGTTCCTACGTCATTCCGGACTTGATCCGGAATCACCTTTTTACAGTTACTCGCCACAGCTTTTGTCCGGCATCCTTGTACTTGCGTTCAAAAGCGGTTTCTGGAGCGGCAGGGGCGAACGACTCGCACTTAATTGCCATTCCCGCCTCCGAGCGGTCAGACAACACAATCCTCGCGGCTTCAGCAAATTCGCGGGCGTAAATTTCCCAGTTCGTTCGGAGTTCTGTCACGCCGCCTAATGCAAGCAGCGTCGGAAAAATCGGGTGCATGTGAAATCGTCTCGTCGCTTCGCTCTGCTTTGGCCACGGGTTCGGGTAATAAATGGCATGGTAGGGAATAACCCATTCCCCGGTTTTGACACGGTCTAGCGCGAGCCTCCAAAAGTCCAAGAGTTCTGCACGAATCCAGAATGCATTTCGCGGAACGTCTTCGCCCGCCGTTTGTACTGGATTCCCGGCCTTGTTGAGGCGGGCAAAAGACTTGTCAATCCCGATGACGGGAATGTTCGGGAAACGTCGGGCGATATGAATCGTACTTTCGCCCGTGCCGCACCCGGAATCGAGAATCACGGCCTTCGTAAAGGTCCCTGAGCTTGTCGAAGGGCCGGGGTCAGCTTCACACATTCCACTTGTCACCCCGCACTGAGCCTGTCCTGAGCGAAGTCGAAGGATCTCGGGGTCACCATTTCCTGCAGCGGTTAGAGACTCCGTGGCATTCCTCGTCGCGCAATCCGCATAGAACTTCTTTACGAACTCTTCCGCTTGAGCAAACGCCTCTCGCGTATGCCCTGCTATAGGGCGCAAAAAAGTTGTCCGCGCATACTTGCGGACAACTTCTTCAAGATCTTTATGTAGAGTCTCTTGATTCGATGTGACTGAATTCGCACCGGCCATTATTGCTGCTGCTTCCAAATATCCAGCAGGTCCTTGCCGATGAATTTGAGGTTGTCGAAGTGGAGTTCCACATCGGCATGGAATACGAGAGCAAGCGTGGTTATGCTCTTGCGGTCTGCCTCGTACGGTAAAATATCGGTCAGAGCTAACTTGTATGTTTTCTTTTTCTCTGAAAGTTCAATGGGGAATTTCCCAGCCGTATATACAGGAATTGGCGATGACGTGTCCGTAACTTTGCGGTTGTCGTCGGAAATCTGAATTTCTCCAGATCCCTTGCCCCATGCGTCAAAAGCGATGGAATCAACGGAACTCAAATCGTAGCTCCACCCGATGTTGCCGATATTCATTCCAAAACAAACCCACTGTTGCTTATAAAGCGCCGTGTCTGGGAAACCGACGGTAAAATGAACTTCCTTGCCTCCATTACCGTCGTCTTGAATCAGTGCGAGGAATGGATTCAACGCGGTTTGAGGCGTTAGTTCTGGAGTTATATTGAAGAACATGAAGTTCGGGTTCGATGTCAGCGACCACATGCCGCCATATCCGCCGATGGTGTATTCCGACGCGAGAAGGTTATGGTTGTCGCCGTCTTCGAAGTCTTCGACGAGAAGCGTCATGTTTTTCTGGACGGTATCCTTCTTAGTCGTATCTTTCGGTTGTGTTTTCGGCTTGAGCGTGGTGAGCGAATCGCCTGCGGCGACCTTGATGGGAACATCCAACGTGTCGTGCTTGGTTCCGTTCGGTATGAACACCATGTCCAGCTTGCCTGCCGGAAGACCGAAAACTTCGAACTTGCCATTGATGATGGCAGCGGAGTGGTCTAGACCGCGGAACTTGACAAAGCCACTCATGTTCTTTTCGTTTACGCTAATGGAATCCTTAATGAAGTCGGATACGTTGCCACCGATATAGACGGCCCTTTGCAAAGTCTGCTTGCCCAGGTCGAGATCTTTCACCTCGTGGACATTGACAGGTAGCTGGAGTGCCGTTCCGTTGAGGCTTGCTTCCATCGTGTAATTGCCAATAGCGACATTTTCGATGGTGACAACACCCTCGTCGTTGGCAGTAGCGATGTAACCCTGCCCATCGAGACTTGCCTGTTCCACAAGTTTTACGCGGGCATTGGCTGCAGGTGCGTCCGCGATAAGGATTTGTGCCGTGATAGCGTTACCCGCTTCGGTACCGCTCGGACCGCCGCCAGCGACTTCAGTACCACAAGCGCACAGCGAAAACCCGATTGCAAGCGGGGCAATCAGTGCAAGTATGCGTCTGGTTCTGTTCTGCTTCACGTCCATATCCTTAATATATATTTTCTTTTTGAAAATCATTTTCCACCTCCGTTGTTTTCGGGCGAGGTAGGACCAGTTGCCGGGTCTGCCACCTTGTCGGAGAGGGGGAACATTGCGATATTCAATGCATATACGCGATCGGCGCGTTCGCTTTTGCGTGCAAATTGCAGGAGCCCTCTGCGGAATTCCTCAATTTTGTGCTTGATTTCGGGCAGGTCGGATTCATCTGCGGTAAATACGACGCTCGAAATGTCACGCTCTTCAGGTTTATGGCGGTCCAGCGATTCCTGCGCAAGTTCCATCGTGTGCCTATGGAAACTGCGAACCGCGGAACTCTTGACTTCGCCGCCGGTACTGATAATCTGGTCGGTGATATTCCAGCCGCCAGTGCCGTCGGGAACGACAAGTCCGAGTTGCTTTAAAATGCCAAGCGCATTGCGGGCGTCATCCTGCGAAATGGGCGGGTTCAAATGCTTGCCAAGGCCGGTGATGTCGCTAGTATCCTTCGTGATGCCGATAAGGGCGCGAAGCGCAGCGCAAGCCCAGCTACCAAAATAGGCCAGTTCCGGTTCCGAAAGCACGCGCGTTTCAAGCGAGCGGAGTTCCAAAAGCTTGTAGTAAAGCTCGGAAAGCGTCTGCTTCGCCTTGGTCTTGTTGAACCTGTAAAGAGTCTTGAAATATTCGGCACGACGGTCATCGAGACCGCAAATTCTGATGAACACCGGAAGCGTGCCCTCATTCAGGTGGCCTTCTTTCTGAAATACGCGGACGAGCCAAGCCGGATCAACACCGGTTTTCTGGCCAAGATAACGGTACGAAGTGAAAGGATTGTCTTTTTTGGTCTCGACAAACCAGTCCTTCAAGTACTCACGGTATTCCAAATAGTCTAAAACTTCAGGCATACTATAAATTTACCATTGTTCAGCCCAAATGTTGAGAAATGCCGTTGAGAAAACGTTGTTTTTTGTTGCAAATTGTTCAACAACAGGCGAAAAACGCCTTTTTTCACGCTAGATTTGGAACTTTTTGTCCCTCAACGAGTTACGATGTGATTGTCATCACCGTTTAGTCAGCCTTGCAAGCATTCTCTCGTCTAAAAATTACCCTTCCAAGAACTTGAGCAATTCCGGCATCTTGTTGTGCGCGTCTTCCTTGCCAAGTTCGTAGAGTTCCGCGATTTTTTTCTTGTTCGTCTCGATTTGCGAAATCTTGATAAGGCGGCTCGGGCGGAAAATGAACACCTTGCCCTCGGATTCGAGCTTCGCAAGCTTGTCCAATGCTTGGTTATAGCGGATGTGGCGCGTAGCAACCGCTTCCACGAACTTGGGATAATGGCGGAACGCCAGCTTGACGAGCGGGAGTCCTTTGTTCAGCTTTTTGCGGTAACCAAGCGGGCGCGTAAGGATGACCACGGCGCGTTCAAATCCACCTTTGAACAACGGATCAAACGGGATGCTGTCGGCAATGCCTCCGTCTAGATATTTTTTTCCATGAATCTCGACAACATTGCTCAAAATCGGGATGCTCGCCGAAGCGCGAATGTAGTTCATCTCGTCTTCGTTCCGGTAATCCGTAATGCGTGGATACACCGCAAGGCCAGTTTCCACATCCGTCATGCAGACACGAAATTCCGTGTCTGCACATTCTTCAGTAAACTTATCAAAGTCGAAAGGGTCTAATTTGTACGGGACTTGCTTGTAGCAATAGTCAAAAGCGAAATAGTCACCCGTGAAAAGCAGATTCCTAAAGCTCATGTATCGAGGACTTTTGGAATGGATTGTGTCGATGCGGAAGTTACGACCAACTTGGCCCGAAAGATAGCTGCATAAATGCGTAGCTCCAGCGGACGTACCAGCGGCCCCGCCAAACTTGATTTCTTTGTCGGCAAGAATATCGAGAATACCGCCGGAATAAGCGCCGCGCAATCCTCCACCTTCAACAACCAGGGCCGTATTTTTATACTTCATGAATCCATCCCTCCGGGCAAAATCCCGGAATCAATCGGTCCCCACACCCAATAAAAATTTATATAAAAGGCAAAACGTTGTAAACTATTTTAAACTTATTTTTGTGTAATTTGTATTGACTGTATCCAGGCGTAATCTTTGGGATGCTCCACGAACTTTTCGGGATTCTGCGCATGGAAAGCGATAAATTCTGCGGGAGTCATCCAGACAAAATCATCAACTTCGTCCGGTTGCGGCACGAGATTCGCAGCTTCGGCATCGGTAAGAACAATCTTGTACGTATCATAATACTCGTTGTCGAAATACGTCCCGTTGTTCAATACGTTTTCGTGAGTCGCTTCAAAAAGGTATTCGAGATCTTCGGGGCGCTTTGCGACACCCATCTCTTCGCGGAGTTCGCGAACAGCGGCATTCCGGCTATCATCGCCTGCGGTAATGTGCCCCGCACAGCTTGTATCTAGCAGATTCGGATTGTTTTCCTTAAGATGACTACGAAGCTGAAAGACGATTTTCCCGTGCGTGTCAAAAGCCCAAATGTGAACAGTACGATGCCAAAGTCCCTTCGAGTGGACTTCTGTTCTGCCGCAAGAATACCCCGCCGGCGTTCCATCGCTATTCAAAATATCAATTTGTTCTTCAATCATAAACCTTGACTTGTTTATCCACCGATTTGTTTGTAACTTACGGGAATGTTGAGTCGCCATGTGCCAATGCCGAACGATTTTCCGCGGGTTATGCGCTTCACACGAATTTCAAGGAAGGTAGCCTCGTCACGCATAAACGAAATTTTCGATGGAGTTTTGACACCACTGAACACCTTATATTCTTCAATGACGAGTTTTTCGTCCTTGCCGTCGCGACCAAGTGTTGCAAGCCAGAGCACTTCACCGTCTTTTTCGGCATAAGTATAGTGGCGGGTCAGCGCATCACGTGCTTCATGAATTTTCACAATAGCAGAATCGGCGCCTGCGGAATTCACATACAAAGTATCACGCACCGAGATTTCTTCGAGATTCTCAGGGATGACTTTCCCGTCAAAAATTCCGGCCACCTGATGAATATGCACCAGCGGAAGCGAGGGATCATTAAACAATCCGACCATATAACCGGCACCCTTCACGTACAATTTTTCCGTAGGGAACACCATCTTCCAGCCTTCCTCAAGCCAGAGGAGCGAGGCAACGCCAATTCCTAACGTGCCCGTCAATTCCATGCGATAGCGCTTGTTCGGAACCGAAAACAGAACGGCATCCAAATCCTGCGACTTTCCATCTGGAGAATGGATGGTCAGGGCAAAGGCCGCCTTCAAACTATCAGCGGGAGCAGGTTCAGAATTCGCCGTGGCAGAAGTCGTTTTTTTATTGCCAGTGCAACCTGTCAAAAAAAGCGACAGCAGCACCAACAAAAACAATTCCCGTCCAAAACCCCGCACAAGGGCGCTCTTTTTCGCCATCGCCAAGGTCATAAGAACCTACTTCTTTTTGCCTAAATATTCCAATGCAGCGGGGTGCTTGGGATTGAGTTTCAACAAAGTCTTATACGATTTCTTGGCTTCTTTTTTCAAGCCGAGAGCAGCCTGAATAGCACCCATGTGCTCCCAGAATACGTCATCGCGGCTCATTTTTTTGCTGTCAATCAGCTGCATCGCCTGGTAGGCTTCGTCATAACGCCCCAAACGGTAGAGGCCCCAAGCCTTGGAATCCAAATAGGCATCTTTGCCGTCACCGTCCTTTTCGAGAGCGAGGGCTTCGAGAACAAGCTTGTAGCCCTTTTCAACTTCAGCGGGTGAACGGTTCAAGTCAATCATCGAATAGCCGTAATAGTTCAAAGTCGAGGCGGTTTCGTGCGGAGAGAATCCAGGTTGTTTCAGCAATGTTTCAAAATGCTGGAACGATTCATCATAGCGTTTGAGGCGTTCCAAGTTCATCGCCATCGAGAGGCGCACTCTTGTATATGTCGAATCTTTCGCAAAGAAAATTTCGAGCATTTCCTGTGCCTTGGTGCGGTTATTGAGAGCACGGGCCACCTTTGCCGAATCTGCACGCGCATCCTTCTCGAGATCCAGAGCCTCGCCGATGAGCGCTCTCGAATAGATGTCGAGAATCTGCAAATACTTTATCTGCGCTTCGGCCTGCAGCTGCGCAAGATTCGCAGAATCTACAACGCCGGGAAGCGGCGTCCATGTTCCCCAGAACTTCATGAGCGAATCGAGCAGGGGGTAAGCCTTTTCGTACTTGTCCGCCAACGCATATACAGACGCAAGCAGCATTCGAGTATCGCCGTTGCTCACCGAATCGGACTTTTCGGCATACTTAATCGCTTCGGGATAATTGAGTTCACTCGCAAAGATGTTCACGAGACCGAGGTAGGCGCGGTTCGCATATTTCGGCTGCCCTTGCAACTTGCCTACGGATTCAAGCAAGTGGACCTTCGCGCTATCGCGGTTGCCCACATCATATTCATACTGTCCGATAAAGCAGAGAACCGCAGGCGTCTTCACGCCATCCTCATAATACTTCTTCATGGCAAAGGCATAGGCACTATCACCCGGCATCGAGGAGAGCACCATGATGGTCATCTCCTCGTCTTCGGACTTTGCGCTTGTAAGCGTATCCACGATGGCAATGGCTTCCTTGTAGCGTTTCATCGCCATAAGGCCGCGCACTTTCTGCAGAAGCATCTGCTTGTCGCCAGTCGCCTCGTGCGCCTTGCCAAAAAGATCAACCACAGCAGAATCGCGCCCTAAATCTAAAAGCAACGACAACTGCCTTTGGAACAAAGTAGGTATATAGTTGACCTTCGGCAACAGCATGTCGTAAATGCGGACAAGTTCCTTTTCGTCACGAATCGCTTCGAGGAACAAGCTGTAGTCGTAAAGCAAAGCCATGTCCTGATAGCGCGAGGAATCCAGCCCCAGCGTAAAATATTTACGGCAAGAATCGACTTCGTTTGTCTTCACGTAAAGACGGGCAAGCAACGCATACTGCGATGCAGTGCGTTTACCCTTAAGCTTGGAAGCCTTCTGCGCCTCTACGAGAGCTAGGGAATCTTCGCCGGCTGCAACCAGGCGTTCGGCAACGCCAAAGCCCAAATAACGGCTCGTCGGGTCAGCCTTGTAGGCCTGCTTCCAGAAGAAATCCGCCTGACGTCTGTCGCCGCGCAATTCCATATTCTTCGCAAGGAAGAAGAATTCATGGGCGCTTTCCAAATCGACTTCGACCTTGGGCTTCGCGGCAACATCGGCCACAACTTTCTCGACCAAAGCGGAATCAACAGCATTCAACGTAGCCGAATGCACATCGCTCTTTTTTTTCGCAGGTGCAGAACTGCAGGCGTACAAAGACACCAGCACCCCAAAAAGCAGCCACGAAACCAAAATACGATGCATTAAAATCTCCCTATACAATCCTAGTCAGCAATGATAAAGTCCACTCTCGAACCCGGCTTTAAATAGTCGCCATACTTCGGAGAGGTTTCGATGACGGAACCAGGACGAGCACCATCTTCACTTTTCATGCGCTTGATAGAACCCACCTTGAATCCGAGCCTATCCATGTGCGGATAAACTTCATCCATGAGGATTCCTTCAAAATTGGGGAGCAAAATTCGGCCTGTCGTAACTCCGGCAGAAATGACAACATGCACAGTATCGCCCACGCGTACCGTATCGCCCGCAATAGGGATAGTGCGGATTACGACGCCCCGCGGAATGCTCTGGTGGGCGCCCTTGATAACCTCGCCTTGAACAAGACCTGCACGGGCAAGTGAAATATCCGCCTGCTTCTGGCTCTTGCCGCGCAAATCAGGAATGACAACCTTGCGAAGTCCAAGACTCTTCGTCAATTTCACCGTGCGGCCAATCTTTGCCGTGCGGCCAGCCTTCGGCATCTGCACAAGCACCATGCCCGCCGGAATCTGGGTGCTGTAGCGGCCTTCTTCAGTCCACTCGTACTTAAAGCCTGCTTTTTTCAACACGGAATCCGCGGCCTGTTCCGAAAGCCCTTCGAGGTTCGGGACCGTACCCGTACTGGCGAACGCCCCTGCAAACGCAGGCATCAAAAGCTTATCGACCAAAAAGACAAGCACAATTACGACAACAATCCAGATGACAAAAGCCTTGAAAATGGCGGTTTGCCTAACCTTGTTCCAAAGCGACTTTATTTTATTCATATCAATTCTATTTAGCGGGATTAACCCTTGGTTGCTTTTTCCTGAAGCACGTCCTCGTCAAAGATGACGATATCCTTGCCGGTCATCGCAATGGCATTCGTGCGCACCAACAGGGAGCAGATTCGGCTCACCGTTTCGCGCGTCGTGCCGGACATGTCCGCGAGCTGCTGCTGCGTCGGGCGGTTGTGGATAACCGTCACCATGTTCCCGTTGTCCGTATGGATACGTACACCGCGTTCCTGCATCAAGTTCAGGAGCGTCCCCGCCACACGACCCGAGACAGACATCGTCGAAAGCGAACCGATTTGCTTGTTCGCCTTGCGGAGCCTCTTGCAAAGTTCACTCATGAGAGCCATTGCAATTTCCGGAGTCTTGCGGATAAGGCTGAGGAAGGATTCCCGATGAATGACAAGCAGCTTAGCGTCAGTCACCGTGCGGACAGAGGCTGACCGGGGTTCGCCGTCAATGAGCGACATTTCCCCGAAGAAGTCCCCACGTTCCAGGAAAGACAAAATGGTTTCGCGTCCGTCGATGCCCGTCATATAGACTTGCACGGAACCGGTGGCGATCAAGTACAGAGCCTGCACCGAATCGTCTCCTTCCAAGACCACAGTCTCATCACGATTGAAGTTTTTGACGATTACCAGATTGGCAATCATCCCCAACTGTTCTTCATTGAGCTCCGAAAAGAGTTCAACCCCTTTCAACAAATCAACTGTGGATGCGTCCATTTTATCTTCCCCTTTTGTTTTAAATTAGTCCAGATCTACGACGATACTCTGGTCGCGCTTGGCACCGATAGAAACCATGCCAATCTTCACGCCAACGAGTTCCGCCATGCGATTCAAATACTTCTTCGCGTTTTCCGGAAGTTCATCGAACTTGCGGCACTTGCTCGTGTCACACTTCCAGCCCGGCATCTCTTCATAGACCGGCGTGCAACGTCCGACCTTGGAGAGCTGGTTCGGAATCAAATCGAGCTTTTCGCCATCGCACAAGTAGTGCGTGCAAATCTTGATGGTGTCGAACGTGTCGAGCACATCAAGCTTGGTGATAGCGAGGTGAGTGAGACCATTCACGACAGTCGCCTTGCGGACCACCGGAGCGTCGAACCAGCCACAGCGACGGTTACGGCCCGTCGTTGCACCGAATTCGTTACCGATGTTGCGGAGCTTGTCGCCCGTCTCGTCCAGAAGTTCCGTCGGGAACGGACCGTTGCCCACGCGAGTCGTGTAAGCCTTGACGACACCGACAACCTGATCGAGAACCGTCGGACCAATGCCAGCGCCGCAGCTTGCATAACCGGCAACCGTGTTGCTCGAAGTCACGAACGGGTACGTACCCTGATCGACATCGAGGATAGTGCCCTGGGCGCCCTCGAACACGAGACGCTTGCCTTCCTTCACGGCCTTGTAGAGCATCTCGCTCACGTCGGCGACGAACGGCTTGATCTTCTGGCCGAGTTCGAGATAGTCCTTGATGACCACTTCCGGGTCGATTTCCGGAACATCGTACATCACCTTGAATTCTTCGTTGTGGACCTTCGCCATCGCTTCGACGCGCGGACGGAGTTCACGTTCGTCCATGAGGTCGCCCACGCGGACACCGATACGGTTCACCTTGTCGCTATAGCACGGACCGATACCGCGGCCCGTAGTACCGATAGCAGCCTTGCCCGCCTTCTTCTCCTTGGCCTTGTCGAGCGTGGAGTGGTACGGAAGCACAACATGAGCATTGTTCGCGATAAACAGACGACCTTCCGGGTTGATACCCTTCGTATGGAGATCAGCAATTTCATTGAGAGTCTGGATCGGGTCGAGCACGACGCCGTTACCGATGACGCAAATCTTGTCCGGATGCATAATGCCGGACGGAATCAAGTGGAAGACGAACTTCTTGTCACCAACTTCCACAGTATGGCCGGCATTGGCGCCGCCCTGAAAACGCACGATGATATCTGCATCGAGCGTCAAGAAATCTACAACCTTGGCTTTTCCTTCGTCGCCCCACTGGGAGCCGATAACTACACGATTTGCCATATTTCCTTCGTTTTAATCTTTAAAATCGAAACGGTTGCCCCAAGGTACCTCCCTGGAGCCCTTTTTCGCCATAAAGATAGTAAGTACCACCGCAAAAAACGAATTTTAAGCAGCGAATTCGCCCGAAAAAACGGGGGTAATTCAAAAACCTTCATTTAAAGCGGCCCTTATAAAATACATTTTTCTTATCTTTAAAGCATGTCCGAAGAAATAAAAATGCTTATCAAGAAACTTTCGCCGTTGCTCGACGAAGATTCGGACGTGTTCCGCGAACTAGAGACGTTCTTCGGCAAGGATGCCAAAATAGGCATGCACCGCGATGACCTTTCCAAGTTTCTTCAGGACAACAGAACATACCAAGTAGTCCGCGTAAGCGGCAAAAGCTACAAGGACTGCGTCTATGAACTTGTTGACAACTTCCCCGAGATGTTAGACGCCATAGGCATGCTGCGTTATTACAGAGCACCCACAGGAAACATCCAGTGGGAAGAAATCGAAGCCGCCGAAATCGCCATGGGTAACGAACTCACCATGAACGCCTACGGCTGGGCGCCCGACGCCTGGACCGTCTTTGCTCCAAGCGCCTTGGACGAAGCAACCGCACCAGAAGACAAAAAAGGCGACTACAGCCTCGTCGCGATTGTCGCTTTGGACTCGCTGTTGTAAACACAGTCCATGTTCTGTCACTGGATCCTTCACATTCGTTCAGGATGACGGATTGCATAAGCCGATCCCGGAACAAGTCCGGGATGACAATGTGAAATGGCTTGGATGACGGATTGCATAAGCCGATCCAGGAACAAGTCCGGGATGACAATTCAAATACAGCTCCGCCGGGATGACTGTTTAAAACTAATGTTGTATAAACTTGAAGAACGTGATTCCCGGAATTTTGCGGGTGGCGAGGTAATCAGCAAGCGGGAGCTCGACAACCTGCTTCTTGATGGAAGACGCATGGCGCAGAACAGGCTTTTTCCCCGGCGTAAACACGACTAATCCCGTGTGCGTCACGTCGATTTTGTCGGAAGAAGCGACGAACGCCACACCGAGAACTTTCATCGCCCCGGTGTACGGTTTTTTCGCCATTTCGATTGCCTTGTCCAAAGGCATGTAGCGAATCTTGAGCGGTTTTTCCTTCCCCGTATATTTGAGGTTGTGGCTCTTGAAAAATTCTTTCTTGGGCATCGTGCGCGTCACCGAGACTTCACCTTCCATCGGGACGACTTTCGCGTATTTTCCTTCACCGACCCAGTCGTCGAGCATGTAATGCTTTCGCGTCATATAGCTTATATTGCCGCCCTTGTAACGGAGGCGCTGGAGCTGTCTGAACAGCGACTTTTCGCTTTTCGCCATGGCAAGCGCAACAACGTTTTCCACATACGTCATGCAGTCAACGGAGTCTAAATAAACTAACGGTTTATCGTCAATGCGGTCAAAATGGCCTTCGCCCATCGGCCCAAGTCTGTATGGGCGTCCCAAGAGTTTTTGCGAAAAATAGTCGAGACGCTTGTTCAGCCCGATTATTCCCTGCGCTTCAAGCCACAGGGTTTTCATCTCCATCAATGATTGGCGACCTTTGTTCGTATAATCGATGATTCTCATCCAAAGTGTATCGAGAACATCTTTACTCTTGATGTCCGGAGTTTCGTTCGTACCGTTCAAGTACATGGCAACGGCAAGCGTATCGTCGTCTATCGTGTAAATGTACCCGACCAAGCCATAGACTTCTGCGATAAAGCCCGTCTTGAAGCGGGTGAGCCAAATGGCGTCCAAATTCTGCATGCGCTTTGCGCCGGAGCCAACGCCAGGGCTAGCAAAACTGTTGATATAATATTGGCCCTTCGGGTGCCGTGCCATTTTCGCGAGCATGTGCGCCACTGTAGAAGGCTGCACCTTGTTTTCAGGAGAAAGGCCGCTACCGTCCCATACGTCAAAATCAGTCGGGTTCAAGTCCATTTCCAGAAGGAACTTGCGTTCTGCCTTGCGGCCGCCTTCAACGCTACCTTCGCCTGCGACTTGCGCTCCGAGATTTCGCAAAAGCGTCTCGGCATGGAAATTCTGGCTGCGCTGATTGATTTCGTCAAGGATGCTCAAAAGAGGCGCCGCCGAGAAGGAGAACTTTTTCAATTCTGTCTTTGAATCGCTCGACTTGTTCTCTTTAAAGACGATGCCGCGATTTTTCAGCGCATACATGAACGCCGCCCTAAAATACCCCACCGGATTTCGAATCGGGAGTACCATGCTCGCCGAATCGACGCCTTCGCCCATCGTACCGCCAAGCGTTATGATGGATTTTTCCGGGTCAATTCCATATACCCATTTTTTCTTCCTTCCCTTGACGGTCTTTAAGTTGTTTACAACCTTGACATAACCTATATCGGGAATGATGCTAACATTTGCCGTATCTCCACGGCGTCCTGGCCAAAAGCGTATTGTCACGCAGTTGTCGTTAAATCCGAGAGGCCCGACTTCGGCCCCGTACCAGGAATCGTAATAGTTCCTACGCCAATTTTCAGGTTTCCACGGTCCCGTGTAATAGCTGGTATCCAAATCGATATGACCGTTGATGGTATCGATACCCATCGCACGGATGGAATCCGCCATGGAATTCAAGACAAAAAACATGTCATCGTAAAATCTGGCCGATATGTTCGGGTCCCCTTCGCCGCGAATTTTGAGCGCCCCCGTCAACGTTTTCTTTTTGATGTCACCAAGAACCGTTACATCTGTTTTTGGTCCGTAATCCAGTGGCAAAAAATGGAGCGCCGCCGCCGTTGTCAAGGTCTTGAGTGTACTTGCCGGGGTAAACTGTTCATCCCCGTTGACGTTGCCAATCTCCTGCCCCGACTTGACAGAGCGAAGAGCCATTCCGTAACGCACGCCGGGAATAAGCGAATCTACATAGCTTTTGAACGAAGAAACATTCACATGGGCAAACAGAGGTGCCACAAGAAACGGCAACAACCGGGAAGTAACTTTGAACAACTTATTCATTGGCGAGTCTTTCTTTTCCTTTTTCTTGCAACGCAAAGAACAACGACAACACAGACAAATAGAATTCCCGCGGCTGCAATAATAAAGAATCTAGGAGTAACTCCCTTGTCCACAATTTCACCGGCTATCGGCATCTCTTCGCGGCTAATAAAATCGGCTAAATTCTTCGGATAAATTACATTGTATTCATACAGGAAGAAATGCTGTATCCAATGCAACATTTCCGCTTCGTTTAAAGTTTCAGAATGATTCAAGACCCCATTAATCTTCACATGGGCGTCATAGACCAGCTTCGCAAGGCGTGCGCTGCGCAGTTTACGGTTTGCCGTATTCAAGAACAAACTGCCCATGTTGTTCGACAGTTCCATCAAGATGCTTTCGACAGAGCCCCATTCCGGGATATTCGGGAAGACACGACCATGTTCCAGTTCGGCGACCAGTTTGGAATAACGGGAATCGCGATTCCAAATATGGAGAATGCTCCTATCCGCCGGCAAGAATCCCACCTGGCGGGAGTAAGCATCAATGTTGTCTGCACGAAGCATATAGACAAAGAAACGTTCCGCCATGGCGTTCTTGGATGCATCCTTCTTTTTGCCCAAGGCCAGATGGCTACCGCCCATAAACGAGAACCGGCCAGCAGGCCCCGAAAGCAGTTTCATCACCTTGATGCCATCCTTCGCGATAGCAGACCCCGCAAGGCCTCCAGATTGTTCGGGATTATCCAGTTGCTTGATCAGTTCCGAAGTTCCGTAGAGGAACACGCGTTCCGAACGCACAAAGCCATTCGCGTTGTCCGCGGAATTTTCGGACAAGCTATAAGGCGCCATTTGCGAATCGCCCATGATATCGGCATAGAGTGCAAGCCCGACTAGTGTGTTCGAGTCGAGAAGCGCACTGCGGTACCCTTTCTTGCCCGACGGCAGCACAAAATCGCCACCGTGTCCCCACACGACCGGAGCCATACACTGATGGCCAGTCCAGTCATCCTTGCCGGGCAGGGCAAAAGGCGTCACCTTGACTCCCTCGTCATTTTTCAAATCCGCTTTTGCAATTGTCTTTAAGACGCCGAGGAACTGCGAATACGTTTCGACATCGGAGTCGTCGATCCCGAGTTCCTTCCACAAGCGTTCGTTTACAAAAAATCCGCGAACGTCAATGAACCACGGAACCGCGTATGTCTGCGGACGCCCTGAAATATGCGAACTGCGGAATCCTTCGCCCAAAAAGCGGGTCGAATCGATTTCGGACATCAAAAAATCAATCGGGCGAATCAGTCCCGCCTTTGCAAAATGCGGAACCCACGTCGAGCCCAGCTGAATCACATCGGGGGCCTGAGAAATCGAATCCGCAAAGGTCCTCGTGATTTTGTTGAACGCTTCGCCCCAGCTGAGCGAAGTCAACTTCACCGGAATATGCGTCTCGCGATAGAACTTTTTCACAAGGCGATTCAACGCAATCTTTGATCCAAGCCCATTATCCATCACCCAAACAGAAAGCGAGTCCGACGCCACGCTCTGCGTAGCGCCCAAGCCCAAGACTAGACTTACAAGACACGTTATTTTCTTCAGGGATTTTATCATTGAGCGAGTCTTCCGAAATCTTCGAAGAAGTGAGGATAAGTCTTGTTCACGCACGCAGGATCGAGAATCTTGACAGGCACGCCACCCAAGGACACCAGGCTGAAGCACATCGCCATGCGGTGGTCGTTGTAAGTTTCAATCGTTGCCGGTTTTAACTGCTCCGGCGGTTCAATCGTAATCGTGTCCATGTCGGCCACCACGCGGGCGCCCACCTTCTGCAGTTCCGCAGAGATAGCGGCAATGCGGTCGGTCTCCTTCACGCGCCAACTGCCGATGCCACGAATCGTGGTCGTCCCTTTTGCAAAAAGCGCAAGCACAGAAACAGTCATCGCCGCATCCGGGATGTCGTTCAGGTTCATGTCAATCCCTGCGAGTTCGCAACCGCGACCGTCACATTCAATCCAGTCCGGGCCAATCGTCACCTTCGCGCCCATCTTTTCGAGAACCTTCGCAAAGCCTACATCGCCCTGACGGCTATCGCTGCCAACACCGAGTACGCGCACCTTGCCCTTCGCAATTGCCGCAGCCGCCAGCGGATAACTCGCAGAGCTCGCATCACCTTCAACAAAAAACTTTCCAGGAGACTTGTAGTGCCCCTTCGGCACATAGAATTCCCTCAAGTCATCGTGACGCACGACAATGCCAAAACGCTTCATCACGTCGAGCGTAAGTTCAATGTAAGGCGCCGAAATCAGTTCGCCCTCTACGTGGATGTGGAGCGGAGTCTTGCAGTACGGAGCGCAAATCAGAAGCGCCGTGAGGTACTGGCTCGAAATATTCCCGCGGACACTCACGTCACCGCCATTGAGACCGTCCGCCTTGATGCGGACCGGCGGATAGCCTTCCGATTCCAGATATTTGATATCAGCCCCCAGCGTACGGAGCGCATCGACAAGATCCTGAATCGGGCGTTCGGCCATGCGTTCTTCGCCACGCAAAATGAACTTGCCCCAGCCAAGCGAAAGAGCCGCCGTCAGCGAGCGCATCGCCGTACCGGCATTGCCAAGGAACAGTTCAATCGACGGACTCGGTGCATCAAACGGCCCGGCATGGCCTTCCACAACGGCATTGGTATAGTCGTCCGTAAAATCGATTTTCGCACCCAGACGCTGCAGCGCCTCGCCCATGTAACGGGTATCGTCACTTTTCAAGAGATTGTTGAGCGTGGTCGTCCCTTCAGCCAAAGCGGATATCAAAAAAACACGATTGGTGATACTCTTGGAACCCGGTAGGCAAAGGGACCCATCGAAAGAATGATAAGCAGGAAGCTGAATAAAACTAGGGCGAAATTGGAAGTCGTTCATACAAGAAAAATTATACATTTTTATTAGGGTGGGTTAGTTCACGCGTGACGAAAGCCACTCGAAAATGCAATAAACTTTGTGAGGACAACATGGAACAGGAAGTTACTACCAAAAATTTCGAAGTACGTTTCTCGGATTGCGACCACCACAGCCGACTCAAGCTTTCAAACCTATTCCTGTTCATGGAAGAAACCGCCATCGCAGACGCCGAGCAAAACGGATTCGGCATCTGGAAGATGATGAAGGCAGGCTACACCACGGTCATCACGCGCATGAAGATTCGCCTGTTGCACCACCCGGTGTGGGGCGAAAAGCTCTCCATCTCCACGTGGGCAAAAGACATCATCAAGGACAAAGTCTATCTCAAGGACTATTCCGTCCTCGATGCGCAAGGGCATTCCATCGCACAGGCGACATCGTCGTGGTTGCTGGTGAACATGAAAACCGGCAAGTCCGAAAACCCGGCAAACTCGCCCTACCCGATTCCGCTCATTCAAGGCAAGAACGCGCTCCCCGAAATGATGGACATACTCGACCCGCAAATCGAGCCCAAGATCGTGCGTACCGAAATGGCGAAATACAGCGACCTCGACATGAACAACCACGTGAACCATTGCCGCTATGTCGATTGGGTCATGGACTCGCTCGACGCCGACGAACTCAAGACCAGAAGAATCCGCTCGATACAGATAAACTACATCTCGCAAATTCCGCTTGGCAGCAAGGTGAACATCGTGCGGTTCAAGAACACGAACCATCACGCCTACGTTTTCGGGATGAACGCCGACGACATGACGCAATGCCACTTCCAGGCACGAATCGGATTCGCGGACTAGGGACCACAATATCACCCCTAATCCCTAACAATCCCCATGCTCGGGGACACATCAAACCGTACGCTCCCCTGCAAATCCGTGCGGAACAACTTCGTCGAATCCCCTAGCACCAAGTCCAGCTTGCGGACAACAGACTGGACCGGGTGCCCGTAACTGTTCCCCGCCCCCACGCTCACGAAAGCATACGTTGGCGCCACCTGCGCCAAGAACTTGAGCGTATTGCTCCCAGCCGACCCGTGATGCGCCACCTGCAAGAGCTCCGCCGAAAGCGTCGGGTTCATCTCCAGCAATCGCCGCTCGCCAAGCGAATCCAAATCGCCCGTCAACAGCACACGCCCTGCACCATAGCGTCCCAGCAGCACCAAACTCGCCCCGTTCCCTTCGACCTTCGCATAGTCCGCCGGCCAAAGCACGTCAAACCGCGCCCCGCCAAGCCAGATCCGCTCCCCGCGTTCAAGTGTATCCACCGGTATAGCCAACCGAGCCGCCACGCGATAGACACTGTCGCGGAAAAAACCGCTCGACAAATCCGGCCCCACGTAAAGCCGCCGCACAAAAACGCCCCGCCCCAAAAGTTCCAGGAAACCGCCAATATGGTCGCGGTGAAAATGGCTAAGCACCACCCATTCCAGCGTATCCGCCCCGCGCGCCACAAGCGAATCCACCACCCCCACCGAATCCGGCCCGAAATCGTAAAGCGCGAACCGTCCCCCCTGTTCCAGAAGAACCGATAGCCCCTGGCCCACGTCAAGCGCAGTAAGCCGCATGGGAGATTCCCCCTCCTCCGACCCGCTCACGTACATGCAACCCCAAAAGCAAGCGCACAGGCCCGCCAGGGCCAAAATCCTCAAACGTTTCATAAGCATTCCTTTTTTAGATTCCTACTTATATAACACGCTTTTTTCGGAAATTTGGTCCAAAACACCCCCTGCAAAATCGATATTTTTACAAAAAGACCATTTTTTATTATCTTTACAGCTAATCGAGGTCACTATGCAATTACCTAAGTACAAAAAGAAAAAGCGCATCAAGCTCAAAGTTTGCCAGGAACCCGGCTGCGGCCGCGAATTCTGGGGACACCCGATTGCCAAGTACTGCGAACTGCACCGCGACATCAAGCAGCGCCAGAAGCAGAAAAAAGATATCGAGAACATCGAATCCAAGAACATCATCTTCCGCCACAACTACGCCGAAGCCATGGACCTGGAATTCAAGTGCTGCCTCGACGGTTGCGACAACACCTTCACCATCCGCATTTTCCCGAAGCAATACGTTTACCCGCGCTTCTGCATGGAGCACAGGAACGACTTCAAACGCGCCAACTTCCTCAGAATCATGCAGAAAAAGTAACCGTTTGCGCCGCAAATACGGCTTTTTTGGAAAAAAGTTATCGCCATCCCTTGAAATTTGGGGTGGCTTTTTTATATTTGGTCTCGCTACATGGTGGATGTAGCTCAATTGGTTAGAGTCCCAGATTGTGATTCTGGATGTTGCCGGTTCGAGTCCGGTCATCCACCCGCAAAAATCCCGCGATTATTCGCGGGATTTTTTGTTTTTTACAGTACCGAAGAAAAAGGCCCGCAACACAATTACGGGGCCTTTCTTCGAAGGTGTAAGAATTTACTTTTTCAAGAGCATCGTCTTTTCGGTCGCCTTGCCGTTCACTTGCAGCACACCGACGTAGCGGCCACGAGGCAAATTTTCGACAGAACGAGTTTCAAAATGTGTACCGGCGGTTCGGTTCCCGAGATTAAACGCACGGACAACGCGGCCCTGCATATCCGCAAGCGAGAACTTTACCGCAGCAGCCGCAGGGATTTCAAAACGGAGTGCGATATTACCGCCATCGAACTTTGCACCGAAAGAACGCACCTTGGCAAGCGTTTGACTTTGAATGTGAACGGGATTCTGAGGATTAGTATAAATTATACCATTATATGCTTCCGTGGCATACACTTCAGCAGAATCATATTTACTGAAATAGGGGTAAGATTTTCCCTCATCAATTCCCCATACAGGGAAGAACTTATATCTACACAAGCAGTTGTCAAGAGTATCATACCCATCGCATGCTTTATTGTTGCAATATGCATAATTCCAACCACCAAGGGTATCCCACCCCACAAAAGAAGACATCGTCATCATTTCTTTTGTAGAAAGTCCTGTTCCACCGTCACTCGAATCCAAGTTAGACAATTCCTTGTCCCAATAAGAGCTTTGAATTCTACTTGAATCAACATTGTTGAACCCCACAAGACCACCAGACACATCCTTTCCGACAACCTTATTGCCAGCATAACTTATTTCAACACTTCCCGAATCATGAACATTTCCATATGATTCAGTTGTATTCCTACCAACAAGGCCACCAACATATTCTTCACCCTTCACACTTCCTTGCGCATAGGTCAACCAAATCTTATTCGAATTAGCTCCAACCAATCCACCGACATTAGAAATTCCTTCAACATTTCCCGTTGCATACGACCAAAAGATTGGATCACGATTATCTCCAACAAGACCTCCAATGCGATCATCAAAAACGAACGTTTTACCCGAATCAGACACACTCAGCAAATCTACGGACGATGTGCAATGATTAATATCGCTTCTAGACTCGCCAACTAGACCACCAACAGAACTTATATTCAACGCATTCGGAACAATCACCCCGCTAGAACGGCTATCCCCAATACTTATTTCAGCATACCCAGCAATACCTCCAACCTGAAACGACCCGCGTCCCCCTTCACGGTCAGAAACAACTACAATACGAACATTTGCAGATGCATTAAAAATATTAGTATGTGAAGATCCAGTAATTCCACCTACAATACGTACAGCTTTGACTTCACCTTGATAAGAAACATCACTCATATGAGAATCACTCTGATGGTGAGCTCCAGCAATACCACCAACATACACCTGACCTTGAATAGAACTATTTGTCACATGAACATTTTCAATGGTTCCCCTCGCAAATCCAACAACACCTCCAACATACCTAGAAGACGTTGTCGAGCCCATTACATTTGCACTATCTAATTTCACATTTTTCACAGAGCCACGCAAAAGTGAAATTAATCCAAGCTCATCTCCGATTCCCTGAACATACAAATTGCGGATAGTATGATTATGTCCATCAAAAATTCCACTAAAATAGGTACTATCCGCGGCATCCTTATTGCGTCCAATCGGCGAAAATCCCCTGCATTCATCACCATTGCAGTTTTCTTTCTTCGAGGCCGAAGCGTCGATATCTTTTGTCAGAACGTAATCCGAAGAGTATAGATAAGCGCCCTTGCCTATCGCCTTGAGGTCTTCGTAATCCTCAATCTGGAAAGGATTTTCGGCAGAGCCGTCGCCTTTCATGGTGCCGTTTGCAGCGAATGCAGACACCGCGAGCACCGCCAATAGAACCTGAATAACATTTTTGAATTTCATTTTCATCTCCATTAACCTTAATTTTAGTCCTTGATACAACGAACAGAATACGCATTATCCTTAAAGCCATCGCTATACGTTTCTATATCGTTGTTCGCCATGCAAATACTGTAGGCCTGGCGTGCAGATTCCTCCGATTTTTCGGTTGACGCCCAAAAATAGCCGCCACCACCAACATCGTTAAAAGTACCGCTAAGATATCTGAATCCTCCTGGAAATGCCGAAAATCCATAACTATCCGCCCCCTTAAAGTAAAGCCAATCCGTTTGCGATTTGAGCAATTCTCCCGCTCCGCTCCAACCACCTACAGACATCACCAAAGTCCGCCAATCAGTTGTATCAGGCAAATGCCAACCTTCAGGACAAATGCCCTGCACTTTTTCGAACAAACCACAAGTCAATCCATAACCGCAGTTCCTAGAATTTGTCGCATCCGTCGTTTGTTTCAAGGAATCTATCGCTGCTGTCCAAGTATAAAGGCGGCCCCTTGATTCACAATTTTCAGCTTTATTATCATAACACCAGCTACGTTTCAAAAGGCTCGGTGTTAAAATACTGTCGGCATAGTTCAGATTTTCAGCCATCCAGGTCTGGTCGCCTATTTTTACGGTTTTGTAAACTTGTCCATCACGTGAATCCGTCAATGTTCCGTATTCGCAGTTATCTTCTGTATCCGTTTTGCAAGCCGGTAAAGACACCCTAGCCGAAGCAACTGAACCATTCTTGACACAACGAATAGAATATCCGCTTCTTTTAAAATAATCGGCAAACCCAACATTGCCCAAATACGAAACGACAACATACGCCAACTGTTTATCACGCTGTGATTCAGAAAGGCTCCAAAAGTAAAAAGTCCTATTATCATCATTAAAATGATTTATACTAGGATCTACACCCCCAACGGGAAACGCCGAAAAACCATAATTATCGGGTCCCTTGTCTTCTTCATACAAACCAACATTTGACGAAATTGCCTTTCCAGCTTGAACCATTTCATCGTAAACCCAATTAAACAACCCTCTCCATTCTGACGTATCAGGCAAATGCCATCCTTCAGGGCAAATACCCTGCGTTTCTACAGGAAGACTGCAATTTTTTAAATAACCACAAAGTTGTGAAGCATCCGAATCATTCGCCAATTTTACCGAATCAATAGCCGCGCTCCAAGTATAAAGACGACCCGCAACCGAGCACCTTTCTAGTTTATTTTCATGACACCAATTGCGTCCTAAAAGGCTCGGAGTCTGCACACTATCCGCGTAATTCAGGTTTTCAGCCATCCATATTTGCTTTCCTATTTGAACGATCCTATAAACTTGTCCATCTCGACTGTCAACAATAGAGTCATATTCTACATCAGGATTAAAATGCGCTTCTTTCGGAATGCTCCAGTCAATCGATAATCCGTTATCGTCAGCCGTTGAATTTGCAGATAAATTTTCTAACGAATCTTTATTCTTATCGGCTTGGGCAAGTTCTGCAAACTTATCTATATAGTCCATGAATCTATCGTTTACATCGGTATAGCCCCATTTTTTAACGTTATTACTAAGGTTTTTCCTCTGCTCATTCGTTCTTAACATATTAGCCCATTCCGCCATTTCCGCTTTCATTTCATCATCAGCCCACTCGCCACTTCTCGCAATGGAACTTCCAATTTTTTCTAAGCGATTCATAACGTTTATATTTTTGTCAGAATCACTTGACACCTGCATGAGTACACTTATTGCAAGGAGTGCCGCATTTTCATCACCCTTTTCAAAGATGTTCAAATCTTCGAATTCATCGGATTCGGCTACTCCGTCCGCAATGCCAAACAACGCAAGAATTTCTTTATCAGCCTGTTTCTTAGCATCTGCAAAAGAAGCGTTCTGTTCGGTCACAAGTTTCTCGACACGACCATATTCCAATTGCGTAAGAACATTGACATTCACGCTTTTACGATTTTTGAGATTTGTAATCGTCCGAAGCGTTATCGGATCCGAGGACTTTTGACCCGTCACTTCGTTGAGGTAATAACCCGTCACTTCGAACAACGCACACGAAGATTTGAGATTGACGCCATCTATAGCAAAGTCGCCCTTGTCGCTTTTAACGTTGCCTGTAAATTTTTCACCAGTCAGCTCTAGCGTCTTGCAATCCACGCCCTGCACACTCACAATAGAACCTGTCACAAACGGTCCCTTCTGCGAAACGCCCGCCACATCCAAATCCTTGACGGCATAAATGCCGGCATCGTCCGACGAACCGCCAGCAACCTCAGAATCCGAGCACGCCACAAAAATGCTCGAAATCATCGCAAATAAAAAAGTAAATAGTTTATTCAAATTCATAAAAATTCCTTTTGTCTTTGTCACTCAGGCCTTTCTACTCAATTCTTGAGCCAACTGATCCCGGAACAAGTCCGGGATGACATCTAGACACTTCAGTTTCCTCTTTATCTTCACATTGATCAAGCCGTTCACTTATCGGGAACAGTTGCAAGTTCAAGCGGTAAACTCTCTGCGTTTTGTCGCTTTCCGTAGCAATCGCGATAATGCGGCGACGGAATTCCAAGAGCTCTTTCTTAATCTGTTCATAGGATTCCTCCGTAAGCCCGAGCACAACACCTGACATCGCGCGTTCCGCAAGCGGCAAGTCCAAAGCTTTCACAGCAAGCTCGCCCATCTGGCGCTGCAAATCCTTTGCTGCAAGTGGCACAGCATCTACAGAACCCATAGAAATGGACTTGTCCGTCTGCACATAATTTCCTTCTCTATTTTTTTTCAAGAGATTTGCATCTTCCAAAAAGTCGAGTGTTTCGGAAACCTCCGCCGCAGAAATTTTCGGTTTGCACACACGAGCCATTTCGGCAGGCCTTGCTCCCGGCATATGCGGAGCGAGTTCACGGAGCAACGGATTTTTCCAGGACTTGTAATAATCAAATTCTTCGCTACCAAGCACGCGTACTTTGTGCGCTCTGGCCAATGCACAGCGTTTTTCGAACGCTTCCATCTTCGCCTCGTCCCCTTTTGCATGGGCGTACGTAACCATCAGAACAAAATATGTTTTCTCGAAACCGGCAAGGCCCATGGCATTTGCGACAGACCCTGCGGCGCTGATGCTCAAATTCTTTTTCCCTTCACAAACGTACTTCAAAAAAACTGCCGACGAAAATCCGGCATTCCGAGCAAACTCACGCCAAGTAAAAGCGGAGCTGCGTTTACGTTCATCATAGTAATCCTGAATGAACTTGCGATAATCTGTATATTCAATAATCGCCTTCATGAATACAAATATAGCTTTTCAAAAATACTGGAATACAAAAATTGTCATTTTCGGTTCAAATTTTACGTTTTTAGCCATTTTTAGACGAAATATGCAATTTTCTAGAATACAAAATGTGTCCTAAGAATACAAAAAAGCCCCGCAATTACAAGCGAGGCCCCGTCGCCCCCTATTGACTCCCGATTTAAATATTTGTATATTAACAACAGCAACAGGGTGGTAGGTCGCCACCTGAGATAAAAAAGAAAGACCAAATTGATGAAACAGGGTGGTAGGTCGCCACCTGAGACAAAAAAGAAAAACCAACATTTGCCGTTATTTATATGAAAGTATAAATAGCGGCTTTTTTATTTGAGGAAATAATATTCAATCAAGACACAATCGAATCTCGATTCCCCAGAAATCAAATATTCCGCACTTCAATATTTTACAGATAAGATTCTCTCCATGAATTTAGAAGACCCTAGTCCTTGAGGCAACGGACGTAACGCGCGTAGGCCTTGTAATCATTGTACAAAAGTTGATTATACTCATCATCGTCATAGTATAAAAGGATGTGGTACGAGCGAGTACGAGCACCACTCGAAGTATATTCCGCAGAACTCCAAAATTCAATAAGTTCATCCGCATTTTTATACCCCCCTCGACTATTCCTGTAACCACCAGGTACTGCCGAAAAGCCGAAAGAATCGTTACGTCCCCAACCTTCGCTATTAGTTTTTAGATTAATTTTAGCTGAAGAAGCTCCTCCTACCGCAGTAAACAAGACATTCCATTCCGTTGTGTCTGGCAAATGCCAACCTTCAGGACAAATTCCTTGCACCGGATATGTCGGCGAACAATTTTTTTCGTCCCCACACCCCTTGCTTTTCTCGCTCCACGCCCCCACACTATCCATTGCAACAGCCCAAGTATAAAGGCGACCATATTTCTCGCAATACTTCAACGAATCATTGTAACAGAAACTGCTGGAATCCCATTCTACAGTAGGTTGCAAATAGGCGTAATTTAAATTCTGAGCCATCCAAACCTGGTCGCCGATTTTAACAGTCTTGTAAACTTGTCCGTCACGAGAGTCGGTCAAAGTTCCATAATCGCAATTGTCTTCGGTTTCAGTCTTGCACGGCGTCGCCAAAGCAACCGAACTTGACGAAGTAACACTCGACGAAGATTCCGCAGAGCCGCTGCTAGATTCCGGAACCGTTTCACTACCATTCTTAAGGCAACGGACAGAGAAGCCATAGCTTTTATTAGTGTAATCCAAATTCACATAGTCGTATTTGGAACTCATAGTCGCCACGTACGCACCAGCACCATCATGCTCCTCAAATTCCGTAGAGCTCAAAAGGTAAGCGTAATACTTCGCATAGGAGTAAGAGCCACCCTTTGTCACATAGCCGGAAGGCAGCACCGAGAAGCCGAATTCATCTGTACCATTACCATCTTGAATCCAATCAGATGTAGATTTAAGCATTTTACCCGCCGTCAGTTGTCCACCTACCGCATTGAACAAAGTATCCCATTCCGCCTTGCTCGGCATATGCCAACCCGAAGGACAAACCCCCTGAATATTCCCCGACGGTAACGAGCAAATTTTTCCATAGCCACATTCACTCTCCGAATTGCCAACCGCCGTAGCCCAAGTATAAAGGCGGCCATACTTCGCACAGTATTCTGCTGAATCATTATAGCAGAAACTAGAATCTATTTCGTAGTTCAGATTCTCCGCCATCCACACTTGATTGCCAATTTTCACGGTCCTGTAAACTTGTCCATCACGGGAGTCGGTCATTTCGCCGTAATCGATATTCGGGTTCAAGTAGGAGTTAACAGCACCGCTGCTGGATTCCGGGTCAAGCCCGGAATAACGGGACGAACTAGATTGCTTCGCTTCGCTCGCAATGACGGAGGAGCTGATACTGCTCAGGACGTTTTTGGAGGAAGACGAGTTCAAGGTCACTGAGCCGGTTGATGAGCCTGTCAAATTAGCCGAAGTGGCCGAACTACTAGATGCTCCCTTTTTGCTGTCTGCGAAATTTTCTACAACCGTTTCAAACGCAGAGACTTCATCTGAACCGCCCCACTTTTCGATGTTCTTGCCAACGTTTTCAAATTCTCCATTTTTGTCGGCAGTTGCTGCCCATTCCGCAATTTCCGTTTTCGTTTTATCGTCATCCCACGAACCGTCTTTCGCAATGTCTGCGGCAACGTCGTTCACGCGCTCGGCAAGCTTTGCAACTTTCAAATCCGATTGCATCATCACACTCACGGCAAGCAATGCCGCGTTGTCATCGCCTTTTTCCAAGATGTTCAGATCTTCGGACAACGCAAATTCACCATCTTTCGCTTTCACGCTAAATGCGGCGAGCACTTCTTTTTCGGCCTGCGTTTTCGCTTCTGCAAAAGACATTTTCTCTTCGGTCACAAGATTCATTACACGTTCGTATTCCAATTGCGTGAGCAAGTTGATGTTCACGTTCTTGCGGTCTTTCAGGTCGGTCAATGCATGGAGCGTGAGCTTGTCCGAAGACTTCTTGCCAGTAACTTCGTTGAAGTAATAACCCTTCACTTCGAACGCGGCACACGTCGAAGACAAATTAACGTCCTTGACTTCAAAATCGCCCTTGTCGCTCTTGACGCTACCCGTAAATTTTTCGCCTGTCAGCTCCATCGTTTGGCAATCGATGCCCTGCACCGTCACGGCGGAACCCTTTGCAAACGGGCCCTTCTGCGTGAGTCCAGCCACATTCAAATCCGCGATGACTCCCGCGTCTTCCGTGGTACCGCCAGCAGTCTTGTCGCTGTCGGAACACGCCACAAAAGCCGTCAATACAACAGCAAACGCAACGAATGCACTCAGATGGCGGATCGAGCCCGCCATGACGTTAAATAGTTTATTCAATTTCATACGCATTTCCATCTAATGACTATAGACTAACAACTAACGGACTTCGACCTACTATTAACTAGTCTTTGAGGCAGCGGACAGAATAGCCGTTTGCCTTACTATAAGCATACAACGCCGAAGCATCATAGCCGTTCCCCAATCGATTACGATACGCCGTATCAGAACCACCTTCAGAAGCGCTCCAGAAGAAGGCATATACACCATAGTCGTCAAACGAACCTTCTAACCTTCCGCCTACCGGCATTGCTGTAAAGCCGTAGGCATCCGTGCCATTACCACCAACTCCAACATAACCAGAATTTTTCCAACCCATCTGCGACTTGAGAGCCTTGCCAGAATTATCCTTGCCGCCCGTTTTGGTAAACAAGACATTCCATTCATCGTCCGTCGGCAAATGAAAACCTTCAGGACAAATTCCACGAATCGGCTCTGGGAGTTCAAAGCGACAATTTTTACCCATGCCGCAATCCAGCGGATTTTTCGGATCGTTCACAAGCGAAGCCGAATCAATCGCAGCCGCCCATGTATATAAACGCCCTGCAACGGCACATGCATCAATCATTTCACCCTCATAATACATAAGGCCTTCATATTCTTTATACTCTTCAGGCATATCATACATACCACCATAGCACCAGCTACTCCCCTTAAGACTCGGAGTTGTAGCGGTATCGAAATAATTCAAATTTTGAGCCATCCACACTTGGTCCCCGATTTTCACGGTCTTGTAAACTTGTCCATCACGGGAATCGACTATGGAATCGTATTGGATATTTGAATTCAAATAAGCTTCTTTTGAGAGCTTCCAATCAAAGCCTTCGTCAGGAACAGTTGAGGCAATAACGCCTCCATCTTCGACACAACGAACGCTATAGCCATTAGTTTTTTCTACTGAATACAAGAATACATAGGAGTTAGATGTTTCCATATGTACAAAATAAGCGTCATTACCATCATAAATTTCTGTCGCCGTCGCCGTCCAAAAATAAGCATCGCGGCCTTCAGAAGAAAATCTATATCCATTTTGGGTAGAGGAACCCGCAGGCAACACAGAAAAACCAACGCTATCCGTTCCATTCCACTTCATCATTGACTTGAGATATTTAGCCGCAGTCCCCTGACCTCCAACTTCAGTAAACAAGACACTCCATTCATCTGAAGTTGGCAAATGCCATCCGTCCGGACAAACGCCCTGAACAACCTCCGGGAGTTTGCAGGTTTTACCATAACCGCAATCTTGAGGATTCGCTTTATCATTTGCAAGCTTCGCCGAATCAATAGCCGAAGCCCACGAATAAAGGCGGCCATACACATTGCAATATTTCAATGAATCGTCATAACAATGACTATCTTTAGCCTCGTAATTCAAATTCTGCGCCATCCAATTTAGATTTCCGATTTTTACGGTCTTATAGACCTGCCCGTCACGTGAATCAACGATGGAATCGTATTTTATACTAGAAGTCGGAACCGTCGGAACATAAGATTCATCATTGACACAACGAATATTAAAGAAATTCTTTTTGGGATAGCTCCAAACAAATGATGACATATGAGCGATATAATGAAGATTCATCAGTTTAGCAGAAGAAAAAGCATCTTCAGAAGCACTCCAGAAATACGCCTCAAAATCTTCACGATTGAATGCGCTTCCATCGTTTCTACCGCCAGCGGGTGCCGCAGAAAAACCATAATCATCAGTGCCTGCGGCCTCACCATCATTATACCAACCTTTTAACGATTTCAGTTTTGTACTTGCATCAGGCTTCCCACCCACCTCGGCAATCAACGTATTCCATTCCGTCGAATCGGGCAAATGAAAACCTTCAGGACAAACGCCGCGCACGGGATAAGTCGGTGCACACCTCTTATTATCGCCGCAATCCTTTCCATTCGAGCTATACACGCCAGCAGCATCCATTGCCGCGGCCCAGTTGTAATAGCGACCGTATTCGTCACAAGTCGTTGTTGTATCCCCATAGCAATAGCTATTCTCTGTTTCAAAATTCAAGTTTTCAGCCATCCAAACTTGATTACCTATTTTAACAGTCCTGTAAACATGCCCGTCGCGGGAATCAATGATGGAATCATATTTGATATTTGGATTCAAATATTCCCCTGTACCATAAGTTAATTTACCAGTCCAAGAAGACGAAGATACTTTCTTACTGTCACTGGATTCTTCGCGGCTACCGCTGCTCAGAACGTTTTTGGAGGAGGACGAGTTCAAGGTCACTGAGCCGGTTGATGAGCCTGTCGAATTAGCCGAAGTGACCGAACTACTAGACGTTCCCGGAACAGTGTCCGAGGCGACATTCTCAGCAAACTTTTCGACAACAGTTTCAAACGCAGAAACTTCGCCTGAACCGCCCCACTTTTCAATGTTCTTGTTAACGTTTGCAAGTTCTCCATTTTTGTCAGCAGTCGCGGCCCATTCCGCAATTTCCGTTTTCGTTTTATCGTCGTCCCACGAACCGTCTTTCGCAATGTCTGCGGCAACATCGTTCACGCGTTCAACAAGCTTTGCGACTTTCAAATCCGATTGCACCATCACGCTTACCGCCAAGAGTGCCGCATTGTCATCGCCTTTTTCCAGGATGTTCAAGTCTTCAAACTGCGCAAATTCACCGTCTTTCGCTTTCACGCTAAACGCGGCGAGCACTTCTTTTTCGGCCTGCGTTTTCGCTTCTGCAAAAGACATTTTCTCTTCGGTCACAAGATTCATTACGCGTTCGTATTCCAATTGCGTGAGCAAGTTGATGTTCACGTTCTTGCGGTCTTTCAGGTCGGTCAATGCATGGAGCGTCATCTTTTCCGAAGACTTCTTGCCCGTAACTTCATTGAAGTAATAACCCTTCACTTCGAACGCGGCACATGTCGAGGACAAATTAACGTCCTTGATTTCAAAGTCGCCCTTGTCGCTCTTGACGCTACCCGTAAATTTTTCGCCTGTCAGCTCCATCGTTTGGCAATCGATGCCCTGCACCGCCACGGCAGAGCCCTTTGCAAATGGCCCCTTCTGCGTGAGTCCCACTACATTCAAATCCGCGATGATTCCCGCGTCTTCCGTGGTGCCGCCAGCAGTCTTATCGCCATCGGAACACGCCACCACAAAAGCCGATGCCAAGGCAAATGCAGCAACCTGAACAAACACACCCTTGATGAACCCAAACATTCTTTTCCTCACTTTTCCAACTCCTCTTCACCTTCAAGTTTTTCTTTGCGATCCAGCCGTTCGCTCAGCGGAAAGAACTGCAAGTTCAAGCGATAGACTTGCTCCGTCTCATCATCTTCGCTAGCAATCGCCACAACGCGGCGGCGAAAATCCGCAATTTCCTTGCGAATCCGTTCGTAAGCCTGACGCGTAATTCCCATGGTCACGCCCGACATGTCGCGTTCCGAAAGCGGCAAGTCCAAAGCCTTCACCGCGAACTCCCCCATCTGGCGTTGCATATCGCGAGCCGCCACCGGCACCGCATCCACAGGCCCCATCGAAAGCGACTTGTCCGTCTGGCTGTAGTTACCGTTCTTGTCCTTCTTCAAGAGGCCAGACTTCACCAAAAAATCGAGAGTCTCGGAAACTTCCGCCGCCGAAATCTTTTGTTTGCAAACATGCGCCATTTCGAGCGGTTTCGCCCCCGGCATGTGCGGAGCAATTTCACGCAGCACGGGATTCTTCCACGACTTGAAATAATCGAACTCTTCGTTCCCGAGTACACGCACCTTGTGCGCCCTCGCCAAAGCACAGCGATCCTCGAACGCGGCACGCTTCGCCTCGTCCCCCTTCGCATGGGCATACGAAACCATCAAAACAAAGTACGTTTGTTCAAACCCGACAAGACCCATTGCCGCAGCGACCGAGCCAGCGGCATTTATGCTCAGATTTTTCTTCCCTTCGCAAACATACTTCAAGTAAACCGCCGACGAAAAACCGGCATCACGGGCAAAATCGCGCCACGTAAACGCAGAGCTGCGCTTGCGTTCATCGTAGTAGTCCTGGATGAACTTGCGATAATCCGTGTATTCGACGATTTCCTTCATGTGTTCAAATATAGGTATTTTAAAAAATTTTGGAATACAAAATTAGCGTTTTTAGTCAAATTTTACCATTTTTGACGATTTTTACAAATTTTAAAAATTCAGAATACAAAACAAGTATTCCAGGAATACAAAACCTAGAACGCGGCAACAGTAAACGGCCTCTATTGACATTCCACTTTACTTTTGGTATATTACTAAAAGTAAAATACTAAAGGTATAGTGAGGCTATAATGACAAACCCGTTTTTGTTGGAACCATACACATCAAAGGAACTGTTCTGCGACCGCGAACAGGAACTGAATGATATAACATCGTTCCTAAAAAACGGCTCCAACGTGACGCTTATTTCACCAAGACGTTACGGAAAAACGGGCCTCATTTTCAGAACATTCGAAGACCTCCGCGAGAAAAATTTCATATGCATATATGCCGATATTTTCTCGGCACAAAATTTGGATGACTTTATCAAAATTTTATCCGAAGCCGTTGTAAGCAACCTCGCAAGCGATTCTTTGATAAAAAAATTCTTCAACGCCCTCAAGAACGCAAGACCCCTGCTCAGCTACGACCCGATTTCCGGAAATCCGCAGGTCACGCTATCATTCCTGACAGATTCGCAAAAACAACCGACACTAAAATCCATTTTCGACTTCCTCGAAAAGCAAGGAAAGCAAATCGTTTTCGCCATTGACGAATTCCAGCAAATCAGGGAATTTAAAGAAACAAACGTCGAAGCACTACTGCGAACATACATCCAACAGTTACACCACGTGAAGTTTATTTTCAGCGGAAGCAAAAAGCATTTGATGGCAGACATGTTCACAAACGCGAAACACCCTTTCTACGAAAGTTCCAGAACCGTCTATATCGACCGAATCGATTTAGAAAAATACAAGGAGTTCATTACGGGACTTTTCAAAAAAGCCGGAAAAACCATTGACGAGGACGCCGTTGATTTTATCTTGGACTGGACAAAACGGCACACCTATTACACGCAGTTCGTGTGCAATCAGGTATTTGCAGATTCCGCAGCTAAAGTTTCATTGGAAGACGTAAAAGTCACGGTTTCGAGAATCATGCGATTTGAGATTCCAAACTTCATCGAACGTCGCAATCTGATTACCGACAAGCAATGGAAATACCTTGTTGCCGTCGCAAAAGAAGGCGAAGTCAAAAAGCCGACCGCCGCCGATTTTTTGATAAAGTATAAAATCGGAAACGCGGCAACAGCAAAAAAAATCCTGACCGCCCTTGTCGAAAAGGAATTGCTATTAGAACAAAGCGATTTAAGCGGAAAATCCTACAGTGTCTATAACGTATTTATGTCCCGCTGGATGGAGGCACTCTAATGCACCTTTTTGCTAAACCGGTAAAAATTTAATCCTTGACACAACGGACTGCAAAACCGTATTTTTTAGAAGCCGAGGGCAAAACAGCATCGTCACCATAATACAAATGTATATAGGCAGCGGATCTTTCACTGTTTTCGTCTTGTGTAGAAGTCCAAAAAAACGTAGAGATCCCTTCGTGTTCATAGACATTATATTCATCCCTATCACCGACCGGAAAGGCCGAGAAGCCATAACTATCCGTACCGGCTCCATTACTGGTCCAACCATTGACAGTTTTGAGCATTTTTGAAGCCGTATCGTAACCACCTACTGAATTGTACAATGTCATGCCCTCGTTTCGCGTAGGCAGATGCCAGCCACTGGGGCACGCATTCAACGCAGCAGACCAAGTATAAAAACGACCATATTTTGCGCAGTACCTTGCTTCGTCATTGTAACAAAAGCTTTGTTTCACTGCATAGTTCAAATTTTGAGCCATCCACACTTGCTTTCCAATTTTCACAGTTTTATATTCTTGACCATCACGCTTATCGGTCAACGTTCCATACTCACAATTATCCGCGCTTTCCGTCTTGCAGGCAGATACAGCCGAATCTTCCACAAGAATATATGACCTCAACGAATCATTTTCACCCTGGACACAGCGGACAGGAAATGCGTTGTTCTTACCTTCATATAAATCCAATTGTACAATATTGGAGTAAGCGCCCGTGTGCATCACGTACGCATATCTGGCTCCATTCTCAGTAGAGCTCCAGAAATCCGAAAGCCACTCCTTGTTTATATATTCTCCACTTGCAGACCTACCACCAATAGGAAGCACAGTAAAACCGTAATCATCTGTACCATTGAGATCTTTTAACCAACCACTCGTGGACTTGAGCATACGCCCTGCCGTTGCAGAATCTCCTAATGCATCCACTAAAGTTTTAAAATCAGCTATAAGGGGCAAATGCCAACCTTCAGGACAAGCTCTCATCGCCGCATTCCACTCATAAAAACGGCCATACGTTGCGCAATATTCGACGGAATCATTATAGCAATAGCTCTTTTCCGTTTCATAGTTCAGGTTTTCCGCCATCCAGACTTGTTTACCAATCTTAACGGTCCTATATGTTTTTCCATCACGGGAGTCCGTCATCGGATTTATAAATGTATCCGACGAACCGCCCGCGAGGTCATCACCCGCGATATTATCGCCCACACAAGCCGTCAAAAGCAATGTCAAGGCGGCAATTATAAACAAACCTTTTTTCAATTCAATCATTGTTATCAAATTTACATTCAATTTTTTGATAAACCAATGAAAATTTTATTCATTCAAACATTTATCGATTTGTCTATTAATAAAAGCCTTGTTGGAATCGAGCTTGGCCTGGTAACGCGGGTTGACGATAGTATCGCCGTCACAAATTTGTTTTGTGGCGACAAATTCGCTCCCTGTGGGAATTATTTGGACGTTTGAATCGAGGCACGCATTTTGCGAATCCGATAGTCCGCCACCCTTTGCTTTTTTCACGCTGTCAATCAATACAATTTTTGCGTCATTATACTTGTCTTTAATTTCTCCAACAGCTTGTTTATCCGGCCCACTTAAGAAAAACGTACCATTTGAAACAAAATCATCTTTCTGGCAATAAGGAGACGGGCGCTCACTTGGGTATTTTTCATAGAAATCATCGTATGTATAAATAACACTGTCCTTTACGACATGAGATTCGCCTTCATACGTATAACCGTCTGAACATTTGAACGAACGCTTTGCCATTGTAGCAAAGCTAACTCCATAAAGAGCGCCATAGTTTTCAACAGCTCTTTCAAGGTCTTCCTCCATACGGTCAAGTTCTTCAATTGTACGGGTCTTGTTGTTCTTTAATTTATCCATTAGTTCAGTAGGGTTACTTCCAAGACTAACCTGAATTTGCTGCGTTTCGACTCTGCATGTTACACTCGTATCATACGCAAGCCTATAAGGTGTCGGCAGTTCCACACTCGAACTGGACTGAACTTTTTCAAGCGAACTAGAAGAACTCGATTCCACAACACTGCTAGAACTTGCCGCCGCCTCGGACGAACTGATTTCTGGAGCGGTTTCAGAAGAGCTAACTTCTGAAATCGTTTCGGATGAACTAGTCTCGGCCTCATTTACAGACGAACTGCTTGCCAAAACGGATTCCCCGTTGCTTTCAGAACTCACTTCAGGATGAATAGCAGGCGGTGTGTCCTGACCTATTGTCGGGAACACGGCCTCGTTTTCACTTGTACAGCTCGTCCAAAAGAACGCCGTCGTCGTAAGTAAAAGTTTTTTCCAGTGTTTGCGAATATTCATAGGCCTACCTCAACCTCTTTGCACTTTTCTTATAATAAGTCACAATTTTGATTTTATAGGCATAATCGTAGTACCAGTTGCCCAATATCACCGCATCACCTATCTTAGCAGCATCTACGATTACAGTGACTTCGTATTTTGCCAAATCCGTTTCATAGGTATAGTAATAAGTCGGCTTTTCAGTAGAATCTACTTTATTCAGGACAAATCCTTTTTCTTTCAGCACGAATTTTAGTTTTTCCACACTATCTGCAAGTACTTTCATCTTTTCTTCGTTTGGCGGATCGTCCATCGTCGCTGTCGTTAAATCTTCCCTATCCACTTCACATGACACAAGCCAATAAGTGCTTCGCAAGCTGTCGTTCCAAGAGCCTTTGCTTTTGTGAGTCGCAAAATCATTGAGGAAATTCATTTCTTCCGGCAAGTCCGTTTCGAAACGCAGAGAGTTAAAATCCGTCGATGGCAGCTCTTCAAAGCCATCCTTCAACACGACGACTTTTATATCAAAGCCAAAGCTAAACACGCGCAAATCCGCATACGAACGCTTTGTCACGGCCACTTTATAAACAAAGTTATTTTTCTGCATCGTATAGACATAGGAGGTATCGTCATAAGATGACGTAGTCAGTGAATCATTCTCCACGGCGCCTTCAAAAGAGAATCCCTTTTTCCCGAGATTATTCACCAGTTCCGCTGCAGCGACATCTCGATTAGCAGAAGAACCAAATGACGTTTTATTTGAAAAGAACCAAACCTTTTGTTTACCATCACCCATGCTCGTATAGCCTTCATTCCTGTAATTCGAATCCAAAAAAGCCAATTCAGCAGGGAGATCCGGAACCGTATCCGTATCAAACGGGTTGTAGATGGAACTCGATGATGCAACAGAACTTGACGAGGCCGCAATAGAACTCGATGATGTAAACGAACTAGACGAAGCGATTGAACTTGATGATTTTACGCTCGAAGAACTGGATTTAACGATGGGCTTTTCAGGATTATGACTTTTCTTACCTTCGCCTTTAACACAGCGTATAGACGCATAGTGTTTTTCCGTCACATACATATTGGTATAAGCATAAGGTAACGGTTTTTGTCTAAAAAGCAAAGCTAAAGGACCACCAAACGAATACATCATAACATATTCCGGTTCAACAACAGTCGCCGTCCACATATATGTAAGCGTATCCAAACCAGCGCATCCACTTTCTTCATGGCACGCTCCCGCTCCAATAAGATTAAATCCAAACTTGTTCGAGGCATTCAGCTTTTCGTTGTAATCATCCCAGTCATACGCCAACAAACTAGACGACAATTTTTCTCCATCGCCGTTTTCTTCGGCAAATGCAAATAGCGTATCCCATTCAGCCTTTTCCGGAACATGCCAACCATCCGGGCACACGCCTTGACGAGGATGGAAATCACTACGGAGCCTAAATTTATCCAGTCCCAGTTCAAACGCCTGCGATGTAGTATCTAAAACTTGTTCCAAATTATACAGACGGCCAAACTTTTCACAATTTTTCTTGTCGTTGTCATAGCAACGGCTACCTTCAACGGCATAGTTCAAGTTTTCGGCCATCCAAACCTGATCGCCGATTTGAACAGTCTTATATTCTTGTCCATCACGAGAATCTTTCAGAACGCCATAAGAAATTCCCGAAGAACTGGATCCTTTTTTTGTGGAACTGGACGACGTTTCGGCAGGCTCGACATTCTTGCTACTCGATGATTTTGCTGTACCCGAACTACTAGATTTCGGCGTTTTCGAACTCGAAGACTTTCCGTCATCTGGAATATGCCAGCGGCCCTTTTCGCAAACAAAATATTCATCATAAAGTTTACTCAACTTGTTCACATTGCGCTTGGTTTCATTTTTGCGCTTATCGTTACAGACACCGAGACCGTAATTGTCCCACCAGAAGTTCGTCACGTACTTTTCGAATGACGGCACGGAATCCGCGTACTTCCAGTTTTCGACATTCTTACGCACATTCGCAATCGTTCCCTTGAGATCCACGTCGCAGGCCCAGTCCGCGATAGCTGTCTTCGTATCGGCATCGTCCCAGCTGCCACCTTCCGCAAGCGCAATGCTGAACTCGCCCATGCGTTCGGTAAGCCCCGCCACATCGACATCGCTCTGCATCAAAACGCTCACTGCCAAGAGCGCCGCGTTGCCGTCGCCCGACTTGAAAATGTTCAAGTCTTCGGATTCCGCAAATTCGCCCTCGATAGCAAACGAAGCCAAGATTTCTTTTTCGGCCTGTTCTTTCGCTTCCGCAATCGATTTCTTCTTTTCGGTCACCAAGTACATCACACGCTCGTATTCCAAATGCGTAAGCAAGTTGATATTCACCGTCTTGCGGTTGCTCAAATCTGTCAGTGCACGGAGCGTCACCGTACCCGAAGATTTCTTGCCGGAAATTTCGTCGCGGTAATAGCCCGACGCCTCAAGGATGGCGTACTGCGATTCCAAATTGATATCCTTGATGGCGAAGTCGCCCTTGTCGCTCTTGATGGTGCCCTTGAAGCTCTTGCCCGTCTGCTTGAGCGTAATGCCGTCCAGTTCCTGCACAGTCACCGCAGAACCCGTGACAAACGGGCCCTTCTGCGAAACGCCAGCCACTTCCCAATCTTTCACGGCTACAACGCCCGCATCGCCCGAAGCACCGCCAGCGACATCATCGCCGGCGCAAGCCGTCAAAAGCAACGCCACCGCAGCAATTTTAAACAAACCTTTTTTCATTTCAATCCTCGTTATCAAATTTATATTCCATTTTTTGTTTCAAGACGTTTGCTCATCGGGAACAGTTGCATATTCAAACGATACACGCGCTCCGTTTCGTCTTCTTCAGTCGCAATCGCCACGACGCGACGGTAAAAATCAGCAATTTCCTTCTGGATGCGTCCATACGAACGTTCCGTAAGCCCCAAAACGAACCCGGACATGCTGCGTTCGGAAAGCGGCAGGTCAATAGCCTTGATTGCAAATTCGCCCATCTGGCGTTGCAAATCACGCGCCGCCACAGGCACGGCATCTACAGATCCCATCGTAATCGCCTTGTCCGTTTGACTGTAGTTTCCGTCCTTGTCCTTCTTCAAGAGCTTCAGCTTTGTCAACAAATTCAAAGTCTCGGTCACTTCCGCTGCAGTGATTGACGGTTCGCAGGCGTGTGCCATTTCAAGCGGTTTCGCCCCCGGCATGTGCGGGGCAAGTTCGCGCAACACAGGATTTTTCCATGACTTGAAATAATCGAATTCGTCATTTCCAAGCACGCGCATCTTGTGTGCATTCGCAAGCGCACAGCGTTCTTCGAAAGCAGCCCGTTTCGCGGCGTCCCCCTTCGCATGGGCATACGAGACCATCAGAACAAAATAAGTCTGTTCGAAACCGGCAAGACCCATGGCGTTCGCGACAGAACCCGCAGAGCCGACACTCAAGTTTTTCTTGCCCTCGCAGATGTACTTCAAGTAAACATCCGACGAGAATCCCGCCTTTTGCGCAAACGCATGCCAAGAAAACGCCGAAGTGCGTTTGCGTTCGTCGTAGTAATCCTGGATGTACTTGCGGTAATCTGTATATTCAACGATATCCTTCATGGTATCAAATATAGGTTTGTTTTTGCAATTCAGAACATAAAATTTGCGTTTTTAAGTAAATTTTACCACTTTTTGTATTTTTAGCAAAATTTCAACATTTTAGAACATGAAAGAAATGTTCCTAGAACATGAAAACCCCGCGGCCAAACATGCCGCGGGGAATTTTTCTTTACTTAAAAGTTTTATTTACTCATCGTTTTTGCTAGAACTTGAAGAAGATTTAATCGCAGCAGTCGAAGGATCACCCTTGATGCAACGTACACTCTGTCCATATTTTTTTGAACCTTGGTACAAATAGAATTTAGTATAAATGTTGTTTATATTCGAATATTGCGCTTCATACGTACCATCCTCTTCGGAACTCCAATAATAAACATTAGAACCAACATCGCTCCAGCTAGATGTAGAAACCATCCTTCCGGTCGGAAGTGCCGCAAATCCATAGGCATCTACGCCGTTATTGTCAGCCGTTCCGGCGTAATCCCAGCCAGTCAGCGCCTTGAGGCTATCTCCGGCCACGCCAGCGTTCCCCAGAGCTACGCTCAACAATCCCCATTCATGGAGCGTCGGCAAATGCCAGCCGTCAGGGCAAATTCCCTGCACTCCGCGATTAATTCCACA
>JAGCPZ010000046.1 GCA_017965445.1 Fibrobacter sp.
GACCTTCCGATGCGCCTTGCCGAATTCGGTAAGTGCCACCGTTACGAACCTGCCGGTACGATGCACGGCCTGATGCGCGTGCGCGGCTTTGTGCAGGACGACGCCCACATCTTCTGTACCGAAGACCAGATTGCAAGCGAAGTGGCCGACTTCTGCGCCCTCGTGAAGGAAATCTACCACGACTTCGGTTTCGACGATATCGTGGTGAAGTTCTCCACCCGTCCAGAAAAGCGCGTGGGTTCTGACGAAATCTGGGACAAGGCTGAAGCCGCCCTCGCCGAAGCCACCAAGCTCGCTGGCCTCGACTACATTTTGAACCCGGGTGAAGGCGCCTTCTATGGCCCGAAGCTTGAATTCACGCTGAAGGACAGCCTCGGACGTGACTGGCAGTGCGGTACGATCCAGGTGGACTTCAACCTTCCGCAGCGTCTCGGCGCCGAGTATGTTGGCAAGGACAACCAGAAGCACATTCCGGTGATGCTTCACCGTGCGGCCGTGGGTTCCATCGAACGCTTCCTCGGCATTTTGATTGAAGAATTCATGGGCGATTTCCCGCTGTGGCTCGCTCCGGTTCAGGCCCGCGTGCTCCCGATTTCCGAAAAGTTCGTTGACTACGCGAAGTCCGTGGAACGTGAGCTCGTGAACGCCGGAATTAGGGTCGAAACTGACGAGTCCAATGAAAAGTTGGGATATAAAATTCGTCAGTGTGAAATTCAAAAGATCCCCTACATTCTTATTGTAGGCGAAAAGGAAGCCTCTGACAACCTGGTTGCCGTTCGCAAACGTAAGGACGGAGACAAGGGTCAGATGAGTGTTCAGGCCTTTATTGACATGACCGCTGATGACAGAAGAGTCGTCCGTTAATCAATAAGGAAATAACATTCGCAAACGTAGGCTTTCTTTGAGCCTACGTTTTTTTGCGTGGAAGTCGATGAATGCAACGAGTAGCGTGCAAGCCGAGCGTTGCGACAAAATGCTTGCATTTTGGCATGACCGAGGCGCCGCCGCTGACGCCGAAGGCGTCAAAAGCTCGGCTACAAGATCCGCCAGTGCGAACTGCAGAAGGTGCCGTACCTCCTTATCGTGGGCGAGAAGGAAGTTGCCGATGGCGTCGTCTCTGTTCGCCGCCGTAAAGAGGGAGATAAAGGCAGCATGAAGGTTGCCGACTTCCTCAAGATGACCGAAGACGACCGCAAGGTTGTGCGCTAATCTCGCGACTTAGGAGATCCCCGGTCGAGCCGGGGATGACAATCCTTTCGCGGGGATGACATTTAAAAAAACGCAGACTCGGTTTGAGCCTGCGATTTTGTATGAAACGAGTGACTTTTATACACTCGGTTTAATTATTTTGTTTAAAATTCGCTATTCTTCCTTGACGAACATGTCCTTGCCGACTCCGCAGATGGGGCAAACCCAGTCTTCTGGTAAATCTTCAAAGGCTGTGCCAGGGGCGATTCCGTTGTCGGGATCTCCAACTTCGGGATCGTAGATATAGCCACAGGGGTCGCATTTGTATTTTGCCATAGAAATTCTCCTTGCATAATTTTGGTGTTTCTAATCTACATAAATAAATTTGGAAAAATTAGATTTATATATTTTTTTTATGCTCGAAACAACCCGCATTTATATTGCCGATATTTCTGTATTGAAGGATTCTTCTGTTTTTGAAAACTTGTTAAAGCGAGTTCCTGATTATCGGCAAAAAAAGGCGATGTCGTTCAAGTTCCCTAAGGGAAAAATGCAGTCGCTAGGTGTTGGGCTTTTACTTCACAAAGCTTGCGAGGATGCGGGCATTGCCGGGGCGGATGAACGTGTGGCGTACGGCGAAAATGAAAAACCGTATTTGGTGGATTTCCCGGATGTGCATTTTAATTTGTCCCATTCGGGCGAGCGTGTGATGTGCGTGCTTTCTCCATTCGACGTGGGGTGCGATGTGGAGATTATCAAGGGCGACCGCGGGCGGCTTGCGGAGCGTTTTTTCAAACCCGAGGAATCCGCGTGGATTAAGCATTTTGATTCTCTCGAAAAACAGTCCGAGGCGTTTTACCGTTTGTGGACGCTCAAGGAATGTTATATGAAAGTGACTGGGCGAGGCATGTCGCTTATGCCGGACAAGTTTGCTTTGCATGTTGATGAAAATGAGAATATCTCGCTTTATCACGATGGCGAGCGACCGGAATATACGTTCCGTGAAATAGACTTGCGTGATGGATACCGTTATGCGGTTTGTTTCAAGAACGATGGCAAAAACGCGCCTCAAGAAGTGAAACGCGTGGATTTGAAAGAACTACTGTGAACCGCTCTGGAGCCTTCGGCGACCGGGCTCACTCTTCATTGCTCACAACTCTAATATAATCCACAAGCATTTCGTTCGGGAACTGGGAGTCATCGACTTCAAATCCTGGCCAGTTGCCTGCGACAGCGACGTTCAGCAAGAAGAAGAACGGCTTGTGAAATTCTTCGGTGTCGCCTGTGCTGTTTTCAATTAGAATTTCGTGGTACATGAAATCATCGACGAACATGCGGATGTATTTCTCGTCCCATGTGAATTTGTACGTGTGGAATTGCGTGATATCGAGTTCATATTTCTGGTCGCGATAATTGCCGGTATTGTTGCCGTACGTGGCGTATTCGGAACCGTTCGCCCAGTGGTTGGTACCGTAAATTTTGTTTTCTGCATTGACCGCTTCGATGATGTCGATTTCACCGCAGGCGGGCCATCCGACGGTGTCGAAGTTTTCACCGAGCATCCAGAATGCAGGCCAGATTCCTTTACCGACGGGGAGGGCGATGCGAGCTTCTACTGTGCCGTACTTGAACGCAAACTTGCCTTTGGTGAGCATGCGTGCGGAAGTGTATTTTTGCCCTTCATAGGTTTCTTTTTGCGCGCGGATGTGCAACACCCCGTCCTTGATGTAGGCGTTTTCTTTGCGGCTTGTGTAGTATTCCCATTCGTTGTTGCCCCAGCCGCTTGCGCCCGTGCCGATTTCAAAACTCCATTTGTTTGTATCGATTGCGTCGCCGTCGAATTCGTCGTTCCAGAGGTAAGGTGAAGGGGTGCTGCTACTGGATTCTTCGCGGCTATCGCTGCTCAGAATGACGGCCGAAGAGGACGATGTAAATGAAGAACTCGTCATGGCGGGCGTCGACCCGCCATCTACGCTGCTAGAGGATTCCAGATCAAGTCCGGAATGACGTGAGGAACTGCTACTGGATGGATCCCCTCCGCTTCGCTCCGAGGATGACAAAATCGTAGAAAGTATCGAGGACGACGACGTGGGGGCATTCATGGACGAAGATTCTGCGGTGCTCACTGGGGCGAATGCGTTAGACGAATCGTCGGAGCATGCGGAAAAAAACGCACTTGCTGCCGTGACGATGATAAAGGATGCTGCGAATTTCTTGAACATTCTCTAAATATAGCCTATAATTTTGCTTCAAGGTACAAAATACTCCAACTTGGAATAATGCGCATGGTGTAGTCTCCTCGCAAAAGCTGTTTAATGTTGTAAATTTTCTCAAAAAGGGATGTTTGTATGAAACAGATTTTCAAATTCGGCTTAATCGCCGCTTGTGCCCTGACTGCAAATACTTTTGCTCAGGATTTTTGTCAAACTGCCGCCCATAGCGGAACAAGCAGGCAAGTTACTACGAATACCGTGGGTTCGTTCGACAACGGTATCGGTTACGAACTCTGGAACGAAGGCGGTAACGGTGGTTCCGCGACATTCTATGACGACGGTTCCTTCAACTGCAAGATGACCGGCGCCAAGGACTATCTATGCCGTGCGGGCCTATCTTTCAATAGCGATAAGACTCATGGTGAAATTGGACACATGAAGGCGGATTTCAAGTTGGTCAAGAGAAATCTTTCCGGAATACAGTATTCCTACATCGGCATTTACGGCTGGACTCGTGAACCGCTGGTGGAATGGTACATCGTGGACAACACCGGTAGTGACTATATGCCCGGTGACTGGGTTGCCCAGGGAAATTCCAAAAAGAAGCACGGCGTGTTTAAAATTGATGGAGCCGATTATACGGTTTACGAGGGAGACCGAACATCCTATTCCATTGATGGCGACGGCAAATATTTCAAGCAATATTTCAGCGTCCGTACGAGCAAGCGCGATTGCGGTACCATCGACATTACTGCACACTTCAAAAAGTGGGAAGAACTTGGCATGAAAATGGGCAAGATGCACGAGGCCAAGATTCTTGGCGAGGCTGGCAACTCTAATGGCGCACAGGCTAGGGGCGAATACGATTTCCCCTATGCCAAGGTCTATATCGAGGGGGCGTCCAGTTCCTCTGTTGCTGCGTCCAGTTCATCTGTAGCGCGGTCCAGTTCTTCCGTTGCATCGTCAAGTTCTACTGTCGTGCCGGAATCCAGCAGTTCGGCGAGCTCGGCTATCCCTGTAATTCGTTCAGCGACGATTGCTGACAATACGTTGCTCGTATTTGATGCTCAGGGCAGGTTCCTCAGTTCTTTTGAAACGGAAAATGAAGGGGCCCTGACCGCGGCGATCAAGGCAAGATTTCATTCCGGTGTTTACCTAGTGAAGCAGGGCGGAACTATCCGTAGCGTCACGGTGAAGTAATTTGGTTTACGGTGAAGTAATCTGGTTCATTAATCCTGCGGGGCTTCGGGCGGGACTCTGGCGATGACGCCGATGGTTGCGCGGGTCGCTTTGACCAAGTCTGCCGGCGCCACTTTCAGCTGGAGGCCGCGTTCGCCTGCGCTCACGTAAATGTACGGGAACTGCATCGCTGTCTCGTGAATGAAAATGGGGAAGTTCTTCTTAAGCCCGAGCGGACTGCAACCGCCGCGGATGTAACCCGTGAGCGGGGTGAGGTCCTTGAGCGGAACGGTATCGATTTTCTTGTTGCCGCTCACCTTGGCAGCCCCTTTTAAATCGACTTCGAGGTTTCCTGGCACTACGCAAATGAGGTAGCCGATTTTGTCGCCGTGTACAAGAATAGTCTTGAAAACTTGATTGATGTCTTCTCCCAAGCTGTCTGCGACATGCTGTGCGCCGAGGTCGTTTTCGTCAACCTTGTACGGGATTAGTTCGTATGAAATTTTCTGTCTGTCTAAAATGCGCGCGGCGTTCGTTTTCTTGATATCCATAAAACCTCTTTATAGCGGGACTTCGTCCTTGATTATTCCAATTTCAAATATAAAACTTTGAGGGTGGTGCTTGCAATTGCTTGTGGTGAATGCTAAATTAAATGGACGTGATAATATGGTGCTTTTGAATAGTGAGGAGTTGATTTTTATGAAAAAATTATATAAGGCTGTCTTGTTTGGGAACGGCACCATGGGTGAACGCCATCGGATTTTTTTTGAAAATTCGAGTGTGCGTTTCTTGAAAATTTTCGATTTGAATGATTTGGAAAGCGACGGGAATATCCGCAGTTCTTTAGTGGATGAATTTTTGTCTTGTGAAAAAATTGACTTCGCCGTGATTACGTCTCCGGCGTTGACGCATTACCAGTATGCCAAGCTTTGTCTTGAACGGAAAATTTCCGTATTCGTGGAAAAACCGCTCGCGATAACGGGCGAGCAGGCGCAAGAATTGGTCGATATTGCATCTCGCAATGATGTTGTTCTTTTTGTGGCGCAGTCCGAGTGCTTTAACCCGGTGTTCCTGAATTTCCGCAAGCATTTCATGATGGAAATTGGGAACGGGCGCGCTGATGCGGCGACTTCTCCGTTCCGTCTGGAATTTCGTCGCGAACACCGCTTTTCTGAACGCTGCCGCGATGTCAACGTTGCGCTGGATTTGATGGTCCACGACTTGAGCCTTAGCCTTTCGATGTTCCGCTATGAGGATTTGAAAGTTTCGAAGTTCTCGTTATCTAAAAATGGTGACCGAGCGCAAATGCAGATAAATGTTGTGAAAGGAAATTTTGCCGGGGCGGAACTCGATTTTATCGTGGACAGGAATAGCGGTATCGATGTGCGGACGGTCTCTGTTGAATTTGCCCGCGTTGCAGGACGTTCTGCTTCCGGCTATTCCGTGAGCCTTGCGCATTACGATGAAAACGGAGACGTCATCCACGTCTCTGATTCCCTTGAAAATGAACACAAGTTTTTCTTGAAGCTGATGGCTGGCGCCTGTGGTGAATGGGGCCGCCGTGCCGCGCAATGTGCCGCGGACGCCGTAAAGCTGGCGACTGTCAAGACTGTATAAAAAAATCTGCGACGGCGGCCGCAGATTTAACTGGATTCTTCGTAAGCCCCTTTCGGGGCTACTCAGAATGACGGATTACTTCTTTTTGCGGAATAGACCCAAGAAGCCGTCTATAATCGATTGGAAAACGGATTTCTTGCCTGTAGTGCTGCTGGCCTGGCTTGCTGTAGATGCAGGCTTGGGGGCGGGCTTGGGCTCGGTCTTTTGAACGGGCTTAGCTTCCGGTTGCACTTCTGGCTGTACCGGCTGAGGCTCCGGTTGTTCTTGAGGTGGAATTTCAATCTTTGTTTCGGGCTTGGGTTCTGCCTTGACGGAGGCCGTCTTGGTGGCGTCGGATTTGCTCTCGACTTTGTCCGGCAGTTCGTTGTTGCATGCCGCAATGATACCTTTCAGTGCCGGGCCGAACGGCCAGTCGAATTTGTCCTTTCTCACATTGGTGTGGTAGAAAACGCCCTTGAACGCGACTGCTTTTTCGCCACTTGCAAACGGTTCGTCGTTTTCCATGAAGTTCATCGGGATGTTGTGCTTCCTGCCGAGGTACTTGACGAGCGCGGCGACCGCTTCGGTCTGGATGTCCGTCATCGAGGCGTAGTAGTCGTGTCCCTTGTAGGGATGCTTGTAATAGTATTCGCTTTCCGAAAGTTTGCAATAAACTTTGTTGTAAGCGTCTAGCAGGTTTTCGCCAGATAACGTCAACGGACCGTAGTTGCTGATTTCGATACCGATGGATTGTTTCGACATGACCTCGTTCTTGCCGACGGCATTGCCGCCAAGGTGGTAACTCCAGTATGTATCGGGGAAGAGTTCGTAAATTCTCCCGGAACGATCGACTACGTAAGAGACAGAAACGTGATTGCCCTTTGCCGAAAGCGAACTGATGTCGGATTTGATGTGGCCGACCGTAAAGTGCAGACAAATACTCTTCTTCGTTGTCTTGGTCTGGTAATAGTAAGTGTCGTAGTCCGGACGGATGGAATAGATTTTTATGTTGTTCCCGATGTCAAGCGTTTCTTTTAGAGTGTACTTGACTCCGTTTGCGGTCAGTTTTGATATAAATTCGTCTTCCGTTTTTTTGATTTCGGTGGGTATCATAGTTTCTCCTACTTTTTTGCTACAAAATATATACAATTTTTAGAATAAAATTTTTTAGAACAAAAAAAAGTCCACGATTTTCATCGCGGAACTTTTTAAAGGTTGTATGTGCTAGGTTTCAGGTTTTAGGTCCTTATAGCCTGTTTTGTCTCGTCAGACAGCGAAGCTGTGATTATTTTACTACTCATAGCTCAGAGCGAGCGGGGCGAGCGACCTCACCCCTCACAACCTCTTACAACTTAATGCTGCACGGCTTGGCATGCCAGATCTCTTCAGCGTACTGTTTGATGGTACGGTCGGAGCTGAACTTGCCCATGCGAGCGACGTTGAGGATTGCCATTTCTGCCCAGTGCTTCTTGTCCTGGTATGCTTCGGCAACCTTCTTCTGCATATCCACATAGCTGCGGAAGTCGGCGCAGAGCATGTACGGGTCATTGGAAAGCAGCTTTTCAGCAATGTGCTTGAAGGTTTCCGGATGGTCGGGGCTGAAGAATCCGGAATTGATCAAGTCAATCACGCGGCGCAGATCGTCGTCCTTCTCGTAGAAGTCGCGCGGACGATAGCCCTTGGCCAAGAGGTCCGTCACTTCTTCAACAGTGAGACCGAAGATGAAGATGTTGTCGTCACCGACTTCTTCCTTCATTTCCACGTTGGCGCCGTCCAGCGTACCGATCGTGAGAGCGCCGTTCAAAGCGAACTTCATGTTGCCCGTGCCCGAAGCTTCGGTACCGGCGGTAGAAATTTGTTCGGAAAGGTCTGCAGCCGGGATAATCTTTTCGGCGAAAGACACACGGTAGTTCTCGAGGAACACCATCTTGAGCTTGCCCTTGCAATCCGGGTCAGCGTCGATGATGGATGCGACTGCGTTTGCAAGACGGATAATCTGCTTAGCCATCCAGTAACCCGGAGCGGACTTACCACCAATCATGATGGTGCGCGGCATGATTTCCTTGCCGTCCTTGACCTGGATGTATAGGTGGATGGCGTGGAGAATGTTCAAGAGCTGGCGCTTGTATTCGTGAATGCGCTTGACCTGCACGTCGAAGAACGTGTTCACGTCAACATCGACACCCTGCGTTGCCTTGAGGTACTTGGCGAGACGTTCCTTGTTCTGCTTCTTGACCGCCATGAATTCCTTCTGGAAAGCGGCATCCTTGGCGAACTTTTCGAGCTTCTTCAAGTCATCCAAATCCTTGACCCAGGATTCGCCAATCTTAGAAGAAATGAGTTCGGACATAGCCGGGTTAGCCTTGCGGACCCAGCGACGCGGCGTCACGCCGTTCGTCTTGTTGTTGAATTTTTCAGGCCACAGTTCGTAGAAGTCCTTGAAGAGCGTCGTCTTGAGGAGGTCGGAGTGGAGCGCTGCCACGCCGTTCACGGCGAACGAACCCACGATGGAGAGGTAAGCCATGCGGACCATCTTGCAGCCGCCTTCCTCGATGAGGCTCATGCGGGCGAGACGGTTGTTGTCGCCAGGCCACTTCATGGAAACCATGCGGAGGAAACGTGCGTTGATTTCGTAAATAATCTGGAGGTGACGCGGCAAAAGCTTTTCGAACAAGCTGACCGGCCACTTTTCAAGAGCTTCCGGCATGAGCGTGTGGTTCGTGTAGGCGAATGTGTGCGTCACGATGTCCCAAGCTTCGTCCCATTCGAGATTTTCGATGTCGAGGAGGATGCGCATCATTTCGGCGATAGAAATTGCCGGGTGCGTATCGTTCAGCTGGATAGCGACCTTTTCCGGGAAGAGCTTCCAGTCGTTGTTGTGGAGCTTCTTGAAGCGCTTGATGATATCCTGCAACGAAGCGGAGCAGAGGAAGTATTGCTGTTTGAGGCGCAGTTCCTTACCGTTCATGGAGGAGTCGTTCGGGTACAGAACCTTCGAAATCGTTTCGGAAAGTTCCATGTCCTGCACGGCGGCGATGTAGTCACCGTTGTTGAAATAGCTGAGGCCGAAATCGTCGGCGGACTTGGCGCTCCAGAGGCGGAGGTTGTTCACCGTATTGTTCTTGTAACCCGGAATCGGCGTGTCGTAGGGGAGGGCAAGCACGTAGTCCTTCGTTTCCCAGCGGTTGCGGAGGCGGCCGTTTTCGTCCATCCAGCTTACCACGTAGCCGTAGAACGGCACCTTGATGGCGTTTGCCGGGCGGGCGATTTCCCACGGGTTCGGGAGGCGCAGCCAGTTGTCCGGCTGTTCTTCCTGTTCGCCGTTCACGATCTTCTGGCTGAACATACCGTATTCGTAACGGATACCCATACCGGTGGCCGGGAGTTCGAGCGTGGCCATGGAGTCGAGGAAACAAGCTGCCAAGCGACCGAGGCCACCGTTGCCGAGACCCGCATCCACTTCCTGTTCGCGGAGTTCTTCCAGCGTCATGCCGATTTCGTCGAGGGCTTCCGTCACGGCGCTTTCGACGTCGAGGTTCAACACGGAGTTGCCGAGCGTACGGCCAATCAAGAATTCCAGGGACAAGTAATAGACGCGCTTGACGTCTTTTTCGTAATAGGTGTTCTGCGTCTTGATCCAGCGATCGACAAGACGGTCACGCACGGCGTAAGCCACGGCGAGGAACTTTTCGTGGTCCGTCACCGTGTAGTTGCTGCGGGCGAGCGTGTGGTGGATGTGGTCGGTAAACGCCTTGCGGAAAGCTTCCGCATCGGTACCGAGCACGGTAATGTCACTTGCATTCTTGGTAGTTTTAGCCATAAAAATACCCTTCTGATGTTAAAATTTCTCCAATGAAAGTTTAGAAAATTTTACGGGATTTGCAATATGTTAATTCTGTAAAGGCTAGTTGTAAGGCTTTTCAGAATGTGTAAAAGACTAGGGTTACCGATGGGAATATGTGCTGTGACGCTTTGAACCTGTGCAATTTTTTCATAGGTTCAAAAACTAAACGGATTTTTCCCGTTATGCTCTTTTAAATAAGAACGCTTGCGAACTTCCATTTCGTCAATTTGGGCAAATGATATCTTGAGCTTTTGATGACGAGGATGTTTCTCGTGTCCTTCTGCATTTTGAATAAATGATTATGCTGCAAAGCCTGTGAGAATAGGGATGTTTCTTATTTTGAAAGTCATAGTTATGTGAAAAATTTTTTAGGAATTTGCAAAATATGCAAATTCTTTTTTTGAGTTCAAAGGTGCAATATTTGTGTTGAAAAAACATGATGTGCAAAAAATGCACTTCATGTTTGTTTTAAAGATGGGGTTATAGGCGGATTGCTTTTTATTTCTCCAAAATTTTCCAATAACCGTTTTTGCGAGCTCCAATTCTGCGGATTAGACCGAGTTTTTGAAGTTTGTTGAGATTGTCATAAACGGACCATCTGTTTATGTTGATTTTATTTGCTAGATCATCGTAAGTGTATGTGCTGTTTTCTTGAAGTAAAAGAATCAGTCTCTTTTGGGTTTGATTTATAGTTGGGTTTATAGTTGGGTTTATAGTTGGGTTTGTTCCGTCTATATTCCATTTCTTGGCTAGCTCTTTATATTGGTCGCTGGCGAGGCATTCAACAACGAATCCGCCAAAAGTAGCTTTTGGTTTTGGTAATTTGGAGTCGGTTTCTTTGCAGGCAAGTTCAATATTGTAGTAACCGCGTCCCCAGCTTTCTACATAGCCGCTTTTGAAAAATACATTGGCAATGTTGGGGTTACGCGGCTTGGACACATGCTTTTTGAAGAGGTCTTTTATTTTCACTTCTTCCGGCATGTTTCCCGGATTCCACATCCAAAGATGGTCTGCGTAAATTTTGATTTGAATGGGAACTGTTTCCGTATAATCTTTATGGACTACTGCATTCAACAACAATTCCCTAAAAGCATCAGGAGGAAAAAAGAATCGTTCTTGACGATTTATTCCTTCATAACTTACGAGTGCTTTCATGTATTTCGAAAAAATTAAGTCCATCGCCCGTTCAACCTGTGTCAATAAAGGACCGTGAATTTCATCTTGATACAGAATATCTGCTTCGGATGCGAAAAAGCCGATTTTGATGTAAGCTCCAGTAACCCATTTTTCTGGATCTGGGTGAAAACACATCATTGCTGTCCTTGTCATAAAATTTCTTTCTGTGCAACGGAGATTTTGAAGCAGGTTTTGTACTGATTTTCCTATGGATTTTTTATCGAGTCGTTGTGATTCTATCGCTTTCTTTTTGAATAGACTTAAAGCGCTAGGATCCAAGTCGGTTTCTGTAATTTCAGGAACAGGAATAGAATCCCATGTGCGTCCCTGCATAAAAAGCGTAAGCTTGTTGATTTCTACTCCGCTTAATTCTTGAACGGTTGAACCGGAACGTTTGTAGTAGCGTCCTCTGTAACTTATTGGCACTGGATATTTGTCAATTTTTATTTCGAAATAATGGAGACTGTTGTCATTAAACAAATTTACATCGCAAATGATTCCCATTGAATTGCGAATTTTATTAGGAATATCTTCGCTCAATTTGTGGGCATCCTTGACTCCGCAGACTTTGCCGTTATCTTCTACTCCGATATAGAGCGTTCCTCCTTCGGTGTTCGCAAAAGCACAAACCCATTTTAAATACTCATCGTGCCATGATTTTTTGAAATCGATGTTTTGAGATTCTAATTTATCGATGTGCATGATATTTTCACTGAAGTGTAATCGTTTGGCTCATTTCATAGAAATCATCGTTTTCTACGTAGGCTCTGATGAAATTATGAGTTGTGCTGTTTGTGATTTTGACTCTCACCATGGGATAGTATCGCTTAAAGCTGTCAGGATTGTTTTTGATGTCTTCGAAAATTTTAAGCCACACGGAGTTCATCAGCTTGAGTGATCGGTTTTGCATTTCAAGAAAGCGACATTGTTCTTTATAATCTTTCTGATAAAGTTCTGAAAATGTGGGCTCTTGCAGAATTCCCTTGAAAAATGCTGTGTCCGCTTTAATAACTTTCTGTATTTCCGGAGAGAGCGAATTTCCTTTTTCATAGAAAATAAAATGTTCAGAATCGCTTATGTCATATTTTTCTCTTGTTTCTTCAATTTTTTTATTAAGTGCATCGTGAGCATCGTTTAGTTCTGTGCAGTAGTCTTTTTTTCTTTTCGCCAGTTGTTTCTGTTTTTCTTCGAAATATTTATCGATGATTTCGGATACATTGCATTTGTCCCCGAGCACCGAAATTAGTTGAGATTTTAAGTTTTCTAAAGGTATGTAGCGGGCAACGCTGCGATTGCGTGCGGACAAGAACATGACGCCAGCTAGAAGTTTTTCGACACTCATGATTTCTGCGGTGTTCTCATTTGCTTTCAGACAATCGCGCATATCCTTTTCTTGCAAATAAATGTTTGTGTCGAGGATGTCCTTGATAAAATGTTTGAAAGGATCTTCGCTATCATTTTTAATTTTCTTTTTTTCGGGTTCCATTTCTAAAAAAGCTGAACAAATCTTTGAAATGGGAATGTTATACGATAGAATCTCCTGAATGTTATCTGCATAACCGATTGTTCCCAAGTAGTCGCCGAACATCTTCTTTTTGACGAAAAGATATTGTTCTTCGTCAGAAAAGTGCTCTTCGACAAATTTATAGTATTGTTCATCTTTTATCCCCAAATACGTTGCAGCAAATGCATCAAGCATTTGGTCTGCGTCGAGGGGTAACTGGCGGACCCTTTTATAAAGGTCTTCTATTCGGCAACGCAAAGGCATGCCAATCTTTTTCTTCAGAATTTTATTAGCCACTTCTACGGCGTGTTTGCATTGTCCGTAGGTAATGTCACTGCCGCATACCACCTCACCATTCAAGCGATCATCCAAAAGACAGGCTATGGCAAGGAGCGCGGTATGATATGGTTCACCTTGAGTTTTACTATCCCAAAGATAATGTAGCCCCCTTACATATGGGTTTTCGAATTCGATGCCTCCTTCTTGAGCATAGATGTACATTAGTGGGTCGCAGTATTTTTCATGTTCTTTTGTTTTCCCGATATCACGTGGTAAAAAGAAATCTTCGGCGGTAGCCATAAAAACGCCATCGCCTACAGTTTTCCAGCCGATTCCGTAAGAGCACTCCCGTTCTTTGCTTTTGATTGCCGCTGTGTATTTACAATCGAATTTTTCAAATTCCTGAAATTCAATAAGATTAAACTTATCTACAAGAATGAGTGTTTCTTCGTATGCTTTTTCCCATTGTACTGGGTCTATCTTATTTGATGCGTGGAGAGAAATGAATACGCCCATGTTTGCTCCTGAGAGAATTGTTTTACTTTGTGGCTTTAAATTATTTTCACTGCAATCTCTCATGCAAGGGGTTGGAGCTTTGAGGCGGAAATCTCGCGGAATGCTTGTGTTTATTGGGATTGATGTGGTTTTGGCTGTAAAATAGTGCTTTTATTGCCCCAAAAACGAACAAAAAACATTAATGTAAAATTTTGGTTATGTTGATGCCTGAAAAAACAGCCCGCATCTCGCGAGCTGCCTTTGCTATTTTCCGCGCATTTCCGGAGCGTTCCGATTGCGTCGCCGCGCATCTCGTTATTGCGGGAAAAGCGCTCGATTACAGTTGTCCGGGGAGTACTAGCTTTTCCTTAGGCGGGAAGCTTGCTTCGTACTTCTCGAATTCTTCGGGCTTTCGCTCGGTTACGAAATAGCCCTCGGGATCTTTGTACGAACCTGTCACTCCGTTCAGGAATCCCTCGTCGAGTTCCTTGCACAAGAAGTATGGCGCGTCGCTGTTCGGGTTGTCGGCGTATCGGATGCCCTTGGTGTAGGCGGGGACGAATCCGCTCTTGCCGTAGAATCCGATGTTTCCGACGATGAGCAGGCATCCGCCGCCCATCTCCCGTGCGAGTTCCATGGAATAGTCGAGGAGTGCCTTGCCGTATCCCTGCCGTTTGTAGTCCGGATGGATGCTGATGGGCCCGAAGGTCATCATGCGGATTTTGCGTCCGTCGTCGGCGTCGATTTTCGACCACGCGTACATCACGTGTCCGATAATTTGTCCGTCAACTTCCATGACGAGCGAGAGTTCCGGGATAAAGCTTGGGTCGTTCCTGTAATGGTGGAGGACAAAATGCTCCACGCAGCCGGGACGATAGACGTTCCAGAATGCTTCTCGGGTGAGATTTTCGACGATTTTAAAGTCGCGCGGTTGTTCCGTGCGGATTGTGTATTTTTTCATTGTTTATCTCCAAAATTTTTGTGTGAATCGGCACAACCACCTTGGAAGACCGCCTTGAAAACATTCGTCTTCCAAGGCGCTAAACAATGAACCCATATTTACTAGATAACATCCAGCCTCATTAAAAAATGACCACCCAGGCTATACATCAACAAGGGATCACCCGGCGACCTCATTCTGGATGTATCAGGGGGAAGCCGGGATTGTCTATAATATACGTTTTTTATCAAAAAAGATGGTGTGGATACCTATAAATTTTGTTAAAAATGGTTTTTATAGGTACGTTTTACGAAATGTTTGTATAAACTAATAGAAATTTTCTTGATTTTGTTTTGTTGAGTACCTATAAAAGTCTGTTTTAGGTGGTTTTTATAGGTTCCCCCGTGCTGTTGACGTTGGAAAATCCGCTTTAAACGAGGTATGGGTACCTATAAATCCTTGTTTTTTACTGTTTTATAGGTACGCGTTTGCGGAAAACCGCTTGAAGTTTGCTGAAATGAGCGGATTCATGGAATTTTGACGCTTATTAGCGGTGTTTATGAAACTTTTACGTGAAATTTTTAGGGAATAATTTAAATTTCAATTGATAGTCATTAAGGAATTTTAGAATGAAAAAATATCCCGCTAAGTACATTATGGGTGCCCTTTTCGTTGGGCTTTGCACGTTTGCCGGGTGCGGTGACGACTCTACCAGTGCTATTCCGGTCGCTCCGAATCCGGGTGTAGTCTCTTCGTCGAGTGTGCAGCAAAATCAGCCTGTCGATAATCCGCTTTCGTCTAGCGTAAGTGCTCCTGCCAGCGCGACTTCAAGTGCTACTGCTCCTGCTTCGAGCGCAACGGTTCCTGGCCCTGATACTCCGGCGAGTTCGTCCGATGCGGCGACGCCTGCAAGTTCTGCCGTAACTCCGCCTGTCAATAACGGAACGTTCACTTTTGTGACGACTCCGGGCACGCTTGCTTTGGCTCCTGACGCCGACGGCTTCTATGACATGGGTGATGTGTATAAGGCAGTCCCGAAGACGAGCAAGATTGCTTTTGTGATTCGCCATTCCAAGCGCGAAAAGAATAATCTGGGTACGGAATCTTCTTTGACTCCGATTGGTATCCAGAAGGCTCAGGCGCTTGGTGCTAAGCTTGTGGGTGACGAACCGTTCTATTACTCCTCGACAAACTTCTTGCGTACCCGTGCGACTTGCGAGAACATTGCCGCAGGCCGTGGCGAAACAAACGTCGAAGTCGTAACGTGGGATGGCATCAATGGTAGCTATTTTTTGACGGTGCCTAGCGATACGTTGGATGCGTATGTATCCAAGAGAGGTGGTAACCCGAAGTTTATTGCCATGTATTCTTATGGTGCTGATTATCCGGCAGCCTTGGCTCCAACGCTCTCGACTTACTTCCACGATTTCTTCCCGCGTGGTACACAGTTCTTGAGCGAGGTCATTGTTCCGAACATGCCGAAGTGGAAACGTGTAAGCATCCTCGTCAGCCACGACATGCTTGTTGAACCGCTGGTCGCCTTTGTCTCGAACAGGACAATCAACTTGAAAGTTTTTGAAGATCCATATCGTTGGGTCAATTACCTCTCGGGCATTGCCGTGATTGTCGATGAAGCCGGAGCCGTGACCGCGCTCCCAGTCCGTGGTGATGAAGTCGGTTGGATGATTCCCAGAGACGAAGTTGATGAATCAGTAGCTCAATGAGAATAGCGCTTCTTGGCTCTACAGGACTTGTCGGTAAGAATGTTGTCCAGCTGCTAGCCCAGTTGGACGAAGCCGAAAGCGTTTATTGCCCGGTGCGCTCGGTCCCTGATTTAGGGGCCATAGGTGTTTTGCAGGGAGCCTCGAAGTTCAAGTTTGATACCGTCGATTTTGATGCGTTGTTGAATGCCCGCCCCGAAGAACAGCGGGCATCCAGCGTTTGCGAGAACCTTGACGGTTGCGATGCCGTAATTTGTTGCTTAGGAACGACGCTTAAACAGGCGGGGAGCAAGGCTGCGCAGGAAAAAATCGACTTGCGATTGCCGCTTACGCTTGCGGCGCTTGCCAAACGGCAGGGCGTGAAGCATTTTATTTGTATCAGCGCCATGGGAGCGAATTCCCATTCGCCGTTCTTCTACAATCGATTGAAGGGGCAGCTTGAAGAAGGGCTTACGATGATGGGCTTTGAAACGCTCACGCTCGTGCGTCCGTCGCTCCTGTTGGGCAAGCACAAGGACAAGCGTTTTGGCGAAGAGCTGATGCAAAAGCTTTTCGGGGCGCATCCGGAATGGGTTCCGGCGCATTTCCGTCCGGTGCGAGCAGAGACTGTTGCCGCGCACCTCGTCGCGAACTTGCTCAAACCGCCTGTAGATCACGTCTGTGCAACGGATGGCGTGAAGGGCAAGCGGATTGTCTATAACCGCCAACTTCGCGAAATATAGTTGTTCCGAAGTCTCGTCATTCTGACGACCAAGGGTCGGAAGAATCCAGTTAAGTCTTGTTCTGGCAATCATCTTTATTTATAGAATATTATTTTTAACTTTATAAAAAACAATTCGGAGGTCACATGACGTTAGTTGTCTTTATCCTTTATCTGTTAATGATGCTTGGCATTGGGGCGTATTTCTCCCGCAAGGCGAACAGCCTGAACGCCTATTACCTCGGCAACCGCGGCATGAACAAGTGGGTGGTCGCCATGTCTGCCCAGGCCTCCGACATGAGTGGCTGGCTTTTGATGGGCCTTCCAGGTGCCGTTTTCGTGAGCGGTTTTTCCGAAGCTTGGATTGGAATTGGCCTTGTTATCGGTACTTACTTTAACTGGAAAATCGTCGGTCGCAGGTTGCGCAAGTACAGCCATTTCTGCGGCGATTCGATTACGCTCCCAGACTTTTTCTCGAACCGTTTCCGCGACAAGAAGGGAATCATCCGCGTGATTGCCTCGATTTTCATTCTCGCGTTCTTCCTCTTCTACACGGTTTCGGGCTTTGTCGCCTGCGCTAAGTTGTTCGGAACGATTTTCGGCATGAGCTATACGACGGGCCTTATCCTTGGTGCGGTCGTGGTGGTGAGCTACACGTTCATGGGTGGGTTCTTTGCTGTGTGCTGGACTGACTTTATCCAAGCCTCGATGATGCTGATTGCGGTCCTCGTGATTCCGCTGATGATCATGAGCGGCTCTGGTGGCTTCGCCTCGACGATTGACGCTGTGAACGCCCAGAATCCGTACCTAATGAGCCTTTTCACGAATGCGACGACGGGCAAGTCCATTGGGCTTATCGCACTGATTTCTAGCCTCTCATGGGGACTTGGCTACTTTGGCATGCCACATATTCTCGTGCGCTTCATGTCCATCAAGAACGCCGAAGAAATCAAGGATTCTCGCCGTATCGCTATGACCTGGGTGATTATCTGCCTCGGTGCCGTTATTATGATTGCTCTCCTCGGCCGCTATTACGTGACCGTTCACGGCATCACCGTTGATGACCCGGAACGCATTTTCATGATTCTCTGCCAGGCGCTTTGTCATCCGGCGATTGCCGCCATCCTCATGGCCGCCATTCTCGCTGCAATCATGAGCACTTCCGACTCGCAGCTTCTCGTGTCTGCATCTGCGTTCAGTAACGACCTTTACAAGCACTTGTTCCGCAAGAACGCGAGCAACAAGGAAGTAATGTGGGTGAGCCGCGGCGTGGTCGTCTTGATTACGCTTGTTGCAGTGATTGTTGCCATGCAGGGCGCTCCCAGTGCCGACGGAGTGAAGCACGGTAAGAGCTTCCTCGACGTGGTGATGAGTCTCGTGAGCTTTGCCTGGGGCGGTTTCGGTGCGACCTTTGGCCCGATTATGTTACTCGCTCTCTTCTGGAAACGCACGACTCTCGCAGGCGCTATCAGCGGTATGCTCGTGGGCGGCATCACGACGTTTGTCTGGAAATTCTACCTTTCCGGATTCTCCGCCGAAATTTTCCAGATTTACGAACTCGTGCCGGGCTTTATCCTCTCTTTCGTGACAATTGTTGTCGTGAGCCTCTGCACCAAAGCTCCCAGCAAGGAAATAATCGAAGAATTCGAGCAAGTCGATAAAACGCGCTTAAGCGATATGAAATTATCGTGATATGACGGAAGCAAAAGTGGTGCTCGTCCCATTTAAAAATTAATAGAACAAACTAATTCTTCCCTAGAATATGCCCGGCGATGAAGCTGGGCTTTTTGCATTTGAATGCAAAAAAAATTTACTTAAAAACATTGGTAATCATTTTTTCTGTAATTTGCTTGTTTTGTATATTCCTTGATAAAATACAGAATTAAATCAATAAAAGGGAGGATTTATATGTTGAAAAAACTATGTCTTGCTGCGGCTTTTTGTGCAACAGCATCTTTTGCATCTTGGGATAAATTCCCTGTCCTTGAGAATCACAAGGGTGAAATGATTGTCGGTGCTGAATTTAACAGGCGGGGAGAATTCGATCTCTTGCAGCTTACGCCTTATTTAGGCACTCGTTTTACGATTTTGCCAAATTTGGAATTGGCCATGTTGCTCCCATACTATGTGAATTTGAACATGAACAACGATAACGGACTTTCGAATCCGAAACTTATGGCGCGATACCAGATTACGCCATCTGTGAATGTGTTCTTGGATGCCACAGTTCCTGTAAGTGATGGCTACTTTATTTACGATGCGTGGGTTTTCAATTTCGGTGCTCAATTTTCTCAGAACTTCGGAATTGTTGATCTCGGCGCAGAATTGGGCTTTGCTTTGAACACGGAGGGGGATGATGATTTTACTCCTCCGTTTAGACTTAATTTTGGCGCTGAGGCCGATTTTAAGCTAGGTGCGTTCACTCCGTTTGTCGGTGCCGATGTTCTGATGTTGCTCGGCAAGTTCACTGAAGATGGAGAAAATGTTGGAAAAAGTTATATGGGGGAGACCGCGGTCTATCCATATATCGGTTTAAAGTATGCAATCACCCCGAATGTTAGCGTGCAAGCTTCCGCAAAGACTGCGTTCGGTCATGAGGATATACTTGGTTCGGATACTCCGGTTGTAGCCGACCTTAGGGTTAAAATGGCGTTCTAAAAAATTAGATGGTGGGGGAGTCTCCCCCTCGCTTCCATCGGCATTCTCAGCGGACCAAGGTCCTTGAGCCTGCCGAAGGGGCGCTACCCCTTCTAACGGGCTTAAATAGTGAAAGAACCATCAAAGGCCTCGTCCAGATTACGATATAAAAAAAGAAAACCACCTTTGTAGGTGTTTTTTAGAGCGGACGCCGTAGGCGTCAAAAGGGAATGATACGTCGGTAGTCTCCGGTCTTGCGCCCGGCTAGTTCCTCACCCTTCGGGCTTGCACTCACTGCGTTCGTGTCAAGCGCAAAATTTGCCTCCATGGGCTTGCGCCCACGAGTCAAATTATGCGGCCCCTCTTCTCGGGTCCTCGTCCAATTTTGTGTATAAAACAAAAGAACCTAGCTTGACGCTAGGCTTTTTGTTTTAGAGCGGGAAAAGGGACTCGGACCCTCGACCCCGACCTTGGCAAGGTCGTGCTCTACCAACTGAGCTATTCCCGCGGGGTGAACCATATATAGAAATAAACTTTCATGTTGTAAAGGGGAAGGGGGAAAATAATGAGTTTTTTGGAGTGGAGACGGGAGATGGGAAAAGGGACTGATGGCTACGCCAGTCACCTTGCTTACGCAAGGCTGGCTTGCCACCCTTACGGGCTTATCGCTAGGCGATAAATCCTAAATTCTTCCCACGGGCTACGCCCACGAAAGAATTTAGTGTCAAAGTCCAGTCCCCGCTGCGCGGCTGGCCTTTGACCCTTCGGGCTTGCACTCACTGCGTTCGTGTCAAGCGCAAAATTTGCCTCCACGGGCTTGCGCCCACGAGTCAAATTTTGCGGCCCCTCTTCTCGGGTTCTCGTCCAATTTTGTGTATAAAACAAAAGAGCCTAGCTTGACACTAGGCTTTTTGTTTTAGAGCGGGAAAAGGGACTCGGACCCTCGACCCCGACCTTGGCAAGGTCGTGCTCTACCAACTGAGCTATTCCCGCGAGGTGAACCAATTATAGTTTTATTTTTTTGGTTTGTCAAGGGGAATGTGGGTGAATTAATCAAAAATATTTTATTTTTTGCTAGAAAAGAAAAATACGGTCTATGTTCGGTATTTATATTCACGTCCCGTTTTGTGCGAAAATTTGCGATTATTGCGATTTTCGTGTGATGCCTGCGAATGCTCGGCTGTTTGAAGAGTATGCGGGCTTGCTGGAGCGTGAAATTCATGTCTTTGACGAAGTTCATAAGGGGGCGCTCTCGCAAGCGCGGACGCTTTATCTTGGCGGCGGAACTCCCTCAATTTTGCCGGAAGCGTGCCTTGAACGTATTTTTGCGGTACTCGAAGCGTGTGGCGTACGCGTTCGTGAACTGGACGAAGTTTCGATGGAGTTCAATCCGGAATCGTGTACCGAAGAATCTGTGCAGGCCGCGCTTTCGTGCGGGGTTCGCCGCTTTAGTCTCGGACTCCAGACGTTTTCGCAAACGCTGCTGGACCGCATAGGCCGCAGGCATACGGTGGAGCGCGGTTTTGAGGCGCTTCATTTGTTAACGTCGCTCCCGCAGGCGAAGGTTTCGGCGGACTTAATGTTCGATTTGCCGGGGCAGTCGGTGGATTCTTTCTTGAGCGATGTTGACCGTTTGTCGGATTTCCCGCTGGGTCATTTGAGCTTTTACGGCTTGAACGTGGGCGAGAGGACGCTTTTGGGCGGTCGCGTATCTCGTGGCGAAGAAAAAATTGACGATAGCTTGTACGAGCCGATGTATCTCGGTGGCGTCGAGATTCTGGAGAAAAAAGGTTTTCTGCGTTACGAAGTTTCGAATTTTGCACAACCGGGCGACGAGAGCTTGCACAACATGAACTACTGGAATCGCGGCGAGTACATTGGCTTTGGGCCGGGTGCGCATAGCTTTTTTGACGGTCGTCGTTTCTGTGCTCCGGAAATGTACCCTCGCTGGCGTGATTACGTGAATGCGGGCTCGCCAGACGCGTCGCTGACATACGACGATTTAGACAAGGACGACATCTTGACGGAGCGCGTGTGGCTTTCACTGCGGCAACGTTCCGGGCTGGACTTGAATAAACTTGCGGCTGAAGGTGCCGTTATTTCGCCGGATGGCTATGAGCCGTGGGTCAAAAAAGGATTTGCAACGCTTGAAGGTGGATTCTTGAAACTCGTCGGCCGCGGTTGGATTTTCATGGACAGCATCGTGACGGACGTATTGAACGCCTGCCAGTAAGGCTTTTGCTATAAAAAGGTGATGCCCGCTTACTTCGACTGCGCTCAGCACAGGCTCCGGCGGGCATGACAAGTTTAATTTTTGACTTTTGACTATTTGTTGATGCTTCGCATACATAAGTGCTTCGCCTCGGTTATGACCATGTAAACATGGTCGCAACTCTCGGCTCGCTACTTATTAATCGCCGCCAAGAACGCGTCTTTCTTTTCTTGCAAGAAGTCCTTGCTATTGTACTTGCGGATGCGGCGGAGAGCCTGGTCGCGCAACTGACGCACACGTTCATGGGAAATGTTCATGGATTCGCCCACTTCGCGCAGAGTCTGCGGAGCTTCCTGGTTGATGCCGAAAATACCGGTGATGACCTTGGCTTCGCGTTCCGGGAGCTGTTCCATGAGGTCGCGGGCGAGGGCTTCGACGCTCTGGATTTCAGAGTCGGCTTCCGGGTTCGATGCGCCGCTATCTGGGAGAACTTCGGCGTATGTTGCCTTGGAATCAGCCTTGAGCGGGCTGTCGAACGAAACACCGCGCTGACCAATCTGGATAAGTTCGCGGATTTCTTCGTTGATTTCCTTACCGCGGGACTGCTCGTGCAAAGCTTTGCGCACGCGGAGGTGCTGGTTTGCCGGCAAGCGGATGAGGTTACCCTGTTCGTTAATAGCACGAGTAATATAAGCCTTGATCCACCAGACGCCATAGCTGATGAATTTAAGACCACGGGTGTGTTCGAAAGATTCGATTGCGCGGACAAGTCCCATAGCGCCTTCGCTGACCAGGTCCGGTAGCGGAATCGGGCAACCACGGTATTGAATAGCGACCTTGAGCACAAAACGCATGTTTGCAGAAATCAGCTTTTTACGGGCGATTTTGTCGCCTTCTTTTGCTTTCTGGAAAAGAATCTGTTCTTCTTCGCGGGATAGGGGTGCGGTACGACGGATGTCTTCTAAGTATCTTTTGAGAGTGGTATCGGTAGAATCAATATGCATTTTAAAAACCTTGCCCTTATAATATCGCTTTTTTAAAGCAAGTTGCGTGCCAATTGTGTAAAATTTTCCAAATTTTTTACAAATAGGACGTTAAATAGCCTTTTTACGTGTTTTAAATCAAGTTGTACCCCGGTTTTGCTGAACGATTTTACAAAAATTGTCGTAAAAATATAACAAATTCTTTAAAACGTGACAATATTGCGCCGAAACAGAATGCGCAAAATGCTACAAATGTTGTCACCCATTCTGAAAAAATGGCGCTGAATGTAATCCTGTGTTTCATTTTGAGATGTGAAGTTTCTAATGACTGTTGACCAATGACTAACCACCAACCACTATTTACTAGCCTCTCTCGCCTCTCGTCTCTAGTCTCTTGTCTAATCATTTTCGTATATTTTCCTCGTTATGTCGATTAAAGAACCCGATCAATCTGTTTGGAACCGTTTTTGGCAGCGCAAGAACGACATGGACAAGGTCTATCCGTCTTCGCCGTCTATTATAGAAGCTATCAAGAAGAATTTTAAGCTCGAAGGTTTGAAGGTGCTCGAGGTCGGTGCAGGTACCGGCCGCGACAGTGCCGAACTTGCTCGCCTGGGCGCCGATGTCTATGTTCTCGATTACGCCGAAAATAGCCTGAAAATCGTCAATTCTCTCCGCGAAAGCGAAAACCTTACAAATTTGCACTTGGTCCGCGGCGATGCGTTCAAGTCGCCGTTCCCGGATAACACTTTTGACTTGGTTTTCCATCAGGGCTTGGCCGAGCATTTCAAGGATTCGCTTCCGCTGATTCAGGAAAATTTCCGCATTGTAAAGCACGGCGGTTGCTGCCTTTGCGATGTGCCGCAGACCGTTCATCCCTATACGATTATCAAGCATATTTTGATTGCGATGGACAAGTGGTTTGCCGGTTGGGAAAAGCAGTTCACGATGCCGCAGCTCAAAAAGCTTATGAGCGATGCTGGCTTTGAATACGTCTATGCGTATGGTGACTGGATGCGCCCGAACCTTTTCTATCGAATCCTTCGCGAACTTGGCTTCAAGCTCGGTGTTGAACTCCCGAAGTATCCGCTTGACGGGACTGCTTATCAGAAGATTAAGGACAAGATTTTAGATTCTCTCCAGTCTGTGCCGGCGATGCATTACACGCAGTTGTGTATTGGCGTTATCGGCCGAAAACCGTAAGGGGCTTGGTTGAACATCCTTGTCGTAAATTACCGGGATCGCATGCATCCGGCTGCCGGTGGCGCCGAAAAGCATCTGCATCGCATTTTCTCGAAGATTGTAGAAATGGGCCATCAAGTGGTCCTGTTTACGACGATGTTCCCTGGCGCGAAAGATCGCGAGATTGTCGATGGAATTCAAGTTGTCCGCAAAGGCGGTGATTTGACGTTCCAGTTGACGGTTGCGATGAACTTGAAAAAGCTTGACCGTGAGTTCAACTTTGATGTCGTCGTCGAAGATTTGAACAAGTTGCCTGTCTTTGCCCACTGGTTCGTTCGCAAGCCGCTTTTGGTGCAGATGCATCATTTGTGGCGAAAGTCGATTTTCTCGGAAACGGTTTTCCCGATTGCGTTTGGCGTCTGGTTCTTTGAACGGATTATTCCGTTCTTCTATCGCACTCAGCCGTTTGTCGTCGTGAGCCCGAGTACCAAGAAAGAACTTGCCGAAATCGGCGTGGATGAATGCCGGATCTCCGTAATCTACAACGGTTCGGAAATGCCTCCGGCGGCAGCGCAGTATGATAAATGCGCGGACTCTCGTGAATCGAATGAAAATGCGCAGATGCCTTATTTCATCTGGCTTTCGCGCGTGCACCGCTATAAGGGAATTTGGACGGCGCTTGAGGCGTTTGAAATCTTTTCGAAGGATCATCCCGAAGTGCAGTTGAAAATCGTCGGCGATGGCCCGCTTTTGAAAAAACTCCCTGCATGGCTCAAAGTTCGTGGACTTGACGGCAAGGTGGAAATGACGGGCTTTGTTCCTGCGGCCCGCAAGTACGAACTGCTTTCGTCTTCGCTAGCGTTGTTGCAGACGAGCTACAAGGAAGGCTGGGGCCTGACTGTGATGGAGGCGGCGCAGCTTCGCAAGACGACGATTGCCTCTGATGTGCCTGGCTTGCGCGATAGCGTCCGTGACGGCGAAACGGGAATCCTGTTCCCGTCGGGAGATGCAGCCGCTTGCGCAAAAGCAATGGAAAGAGTTTATGCTGATGGCGAATTGCGTGCGAATCTCGGGGTTGCGGCAAAGCGTTATGCCGAATCGTTCAGCTGGGATAAATCTGCATGCGAAACGTTAGAGCTGTTGCAACGTACGGTTGAGGAGCGCGTACGAAAATGACATTGAATCCGAAGTATAAGTCGCTGATTATTTTTTGCTTGAAACTGGTGGTGACGCTTGTTCCCGCTTACTTTGTCTATCAGAACATCGTGAGCGACCCGGAATGGGATGTGGGCGACCTGTACAACCTGTTCCAGAAGAATAGTGTCTCTCCGCTTTTCTTGGCGCTGCTTTGCCTCGCTGTTTCGAACTTTACCGCTTGTTGCCAGTGGAAACTCCTGCTTGAAAAACAGGGTGTCCGCATGAAGTATGGCGAACTCCTTAAGCTTTATTATGTGGGACTGTTCTTTAACAACTTTATGCCGGGCAATGTCGGTGGTGACGTCAAGAAGGTCTATGACATTCGCATGCAGGGGGGCCAGGATACCGTTGGTGCAGGCTTTACGGCGACGGTGTTTGATCGGTTGTTTGGACTATTCTTTATTACGTTGTTTGCACTTGCCGTAGGCGCATTGTTCTTTGTGCATGATCCTGAACAGCGTGCGTTCATTTGGCCGTCCATTTGGATTTTTATCGGTTTCTGCGTGATGTTTGCCGGACTCCTGAGCCGTCGAATTGGCAAGTTCTTTTGCGACCTCGCTGCGAAAATTTTGCCCGAAAAAATCGAGACGCGATTGCTCCGTATGTTTGAGCGTTTCCAGAAGTTCCGTTCCAAGAAACTTTGGGTGAATATTATTTGTCTTTCGATGGTGACGCAGTCGTTGCGCATCTTCGTCCACTTTTTCTGCGGGATTGCCGTTGGCGTGAACCTCTCGATGTCGTGGTACTTCTATTACATTCCGCTTGTTGCGATTGTAAGCGCACTCCCGATTTCGATTGGCGGGTTCGGCCCGCGTGAATTTCTGGCGCAGTCGCTTTTTGCACGGGCTGGAGTGCCCGGTCTTGAATCGGTTGTAATCCAACTGCTTGCTTATTTTGTAAGTTTGTTGTTGAGCTTGTTCGGCGCAGTCGTCTTCTTGATGGGGCCGAAAAAGTCTCGGTAATTATCTAAATCGTTTACTATATCCGTTTGTTATATGAACTTGCGCTTAAGGGGCGCTGTGTTTTTATGGATATAGAAAATATTCTTGCGGGGTTGAACTCCGACCAACGTGCGGCTGTACTGCACGACCACGAACAGAATGGACAACTTTTGATTTTAGCGGGGGCGGGCTCGGGAAAAACTTCGGTTTTGACCAAGCGAATCCAGTACCGGATTTTGTCGGGCGTTCAGCCAGAGAAAATTCTGGCGCTTACGTTTACGGCGAAGGCGGCGACCGAAATGCGGGAACGTGTGCAAAAGCTTTTCCCCAATGCGGGGGTGAGACTATGCACGTTCCATTCGCTTGCGCTGTTTATCCTCAAGTCGAAAGTGCCTGTTATGCTCACTATGGAAAGGCGATCCCGGAATAAATCCGGGATGACAGCGGAGGCTTACAGTTCTTGCCCTGCATACGAACTTGTCGGTTTCAAGAAAATGCCGGTGCCGACGGAGTCGGCGGACAAGTCCTTTATGCAGGAACTGGCGAAAGTCGGCGGTCGAAAATTCCGATTTTCGCGGGAAGAACTTTTTTCAGATGCGCATCCTGCGAAGCTCCTGAAAAAGCTAGAACCCTTGCGTAATCGCGTTTTGGAATCTGGGCAAGTCGTCTTTGAAGACCTTATTTATCAGGCAATTCATTTGCTCGAAAATCATGATGAAGCACGCATGTATTTCCAGAATCAATGGACGGAAATTCTCGTGGATGAATACCAGGATATCAACCCGTCGCAATACCGGCTTGTCAAGGCGCTGCTCGGTGAACGCAAATCGCTTTTTGTGGTGGGCGATGACGACCAGGCCATTTACGGGTTCCGCGGTGCTGACATTGGGAACATCAACCGCTTCCGCGATGACTTCAAGGAAAGTTCGCTAATCCGTCTGGAATGGAATTACCGCTCGGTGGCAAACATCCTGCATTTCTCGAATCGCATTTTCGAAAACAAGCCCATCCATTTGCGGAAAGTCTTGCGGGCGGGCAATATGTCTGGTTCGGGAGGCTCGCCCATTTTCAAGGAAAATCGTGAACCCGAGATATGGGTCAGCGAAAATCCTGTGGAAGAAATGCAGAAAATTATCGAATCCATCAAGCTGCTCCGCGAAAGTTACGACTTGCAGTGGAAAAATTTTGCAATTCTCGTGCGTTATAACCGCCAGCGCCTTTATTACGAGGAAGCGCTTCGCGATGCCCGGCTCCCTGTTGCAGGGGATGCGGTGGACGTAGAGGCCGGTGCAGAAACTGTTGGGGCAGAAACTGTTGGTGCAGAGACGGTTGGCGTCATAAACGGTGGCGAAATCCTCGAAGACGGAATCCATGTGGAAACGGTCCATGCGTCCAAGGGGCTCCAGTATGCGGTGGTCTATTACGCGGGAATGTCCGAGGGGCTTACGCCGGGTTCGTGCTCGGGTAGCCGCGCACAGCGCAAAAAACAGCTTGATGAGGAGCGTCGGTTGTTCTATGTCGGGGTGACGCGGGCAGAATCTTTTTTGGTTTTACTATATTGCAAACATAGGTATTGGAAAGGGCGCCTTGCGAAATTTAAACAGTCTCGCTTTTTGCCCAGGGAAACTTCAAAGGTCGATATAAATATGCCCGTTATTTTATTTAAGATATATGCCGTGGCGAGAATCTTTTTCTTTATGTTCAGGTATATTATAAAAATAGCCTTTGTCTATATGTTCCGTCGCAAAGACTTGGATTCTTGGATTGAAGAGAAGGTGCAGTACTTTTCCCGGTTCTGCATGAAGGTTTTGCGTGTCGATTTGACTATTGAAGACCAGGCGCAGCTTGCAAAAGTCGATTGGACCCGCCCGGTGTTCGTGATGGGCAATCATCGCTCGTACTTGGATATTCCGCTGGCGTTCCTCGCCTTGCAGAGGACTGTGGGGTTCATTGCCAAGACGCAGCTGCAGCGCATCCCGATTCTGAATTTCTGGATGCATAAGCTGGGTTGTGTCTTTATCGATAGGGAAAAAGGCGGTGGAGCTGCGGCTATTCAAAAGGCTATCCAATCGGGCAAAATGCTAAGGCTTTTCATTTTCCCGGAAGGCACTCGCAGCAAGCGCGATGGCATGGTCGCTTTCAAGAGCGGTTGTTTTAGGCTGGCTGTTGATGCGGATGCTATTATATTGCCTATAGTGACAAAAGGTTCCGACCTGCTTTGGGAACACCGCAAGGATTCCAAGCACCATCCTGTGAACATGAAGATTCTTGAACCGATAGATACGGTTGAATTCAAGAAAACCAATGGTGGCGATGCGATGGACCCGCGCCATGAACTGCTCCCGTACGTCCGCAATATGATGGAAAGTGCGTATGATCGGCGTGTTTGATTCCGGTTTCGGCGGGCTTACGATTCTGCAGAAGCTCCGCCACACGCTCCCGCAGTACGATTACCTGTACCTGGGCGACAATGCGCGTGCTCCGTACGGCTCCCGCAGTTTCGAGACGATTTACCGTTACACGCTTGAGGCTGTGCGCGAACTGTTCCGCCGCGGTTGCCCGCTGGTGATTCTCGCCTGCAACACGGCTTCGGCAAAGGCGCTCCGCAGCATCCAGCAGCAGGTGCTTCCGGTGGAGTTTCCGGACCGCCGCGTACTTGGCATTGTCCGGCCGACCGCCGAAGAAATCGGCAACTTTTCCAAAACGGGGCACATCGGCATTTTCGCGACGGCGGGGACGGTGTCCTCGAACAGCTACGTCCTCGAAATTAGCCATTTTTTCCCGGACCTGCACGTGACGCAGCACGCCTGCCCGATGTGGGTCCCGCTGGTGGAATACGGCGAGCGCGGAACCGAGGGTTCACGCTTTTTTGTGAAAAAGGACGTCGAACAGCTCCTGGCGGCAGACCCCGAAATCGATACGGTTTTGTTGGCCTGTACGCATTATCCGCTTCTCGAAGACGAAATTCGGGCCGCACTTCCACCCCATGTCCGACTGATTGTCCAGGGCGATATTGTCGCCGACAAGACTCTCGATTATCTTCGTCGGCATGTGGACATGGAAAAACGGCTTTCGAAGGGTGGAAATGTTAAATATTTGACTACAGATACCGCAGAATTCTTCAAAAAAGGCGCTTTTCGCTTTGGAATGGAAGATATTTCGGCGGAGTCGTTGACTTTTTAATCTGTAAATTGTATTTTGATGCTTGTTACTGACGAACCGTACTCGGTCCGCTTGTATTCTTTTTAATTTCGAACTTTTAACTATTGAGTGGATTTTTAAAATGCCAAAAACACAGATCAATCTTGAAGGTTGGCAAGACTACCGCGGCAACATGGCGGGGAGTCTGCTTTATGTGGAAACTAGCCACCAGTCCGAAATGCCCGTCCGCGACCAGCTGAACGAAAATGAAAAGGGCTTTCTCTATGAACCGAACTACGAAACCAGCACTTATGGTTTGATGAGCTGCTACAATGTAAAGGCAATCAACACGATTGTGAAGAGCAAGAGCCGTTACATTCTATTTGGCACCCGCTATGAAGGTTTGAGCGATTCCGAAATGCGCAACAAGTACCTCATTATGGGTTACATGCGTATTGACAAGATTAAGGATGTTCGCACTCGCCACGTGCAGCGCTACATGGCAAACCCTGAAATGGAAGAACCGGAATGCATGCAGATGGAACACAACTGGGCTGTCTATGGCCCCATGCGCTTTGTCTCGCTGGACGATTCTTTCGTGGTGACCGACGAAATCCTCAAGGAATGGGGCTACAAGGGTCACGCTAGCCGCCAGCTCAAGACCGTGTTCTCCAAGGAACACCTCGAAAAGATTTTGGCCCACTTGGATTCCAAGCAGGACATGATTGACGAGTACATCGCGACAGTCGATGAATACAAGGAAGCCCTCGCCGAAGAATAATTCTTCGAAAAGCGAACTTGAAAGTCCCCGCTCCGGCGGGGCTTTTTTTGTATAAAAAGGAGATGCCCGCTCGGTGGCGGGCATGACATGTGCTCGGTGGCGGGCATGAATAAGGTGCTTGCGGATGACTATTTTTTGCGGGCGATAAGCACGATTGCGCCTTGGGCGGCTTGGAATAGCAACGGAATATAGCCCAGCAGGCCTGCGGCCAGCACGACCGGGGCTGGAATTCCGAGAATCCCGGTGAACAAGGCAACCTGAATCCCTTCGCGGACGCCGATGCCGTTCAGCGAAATCGGGAGCATCGACACGACTATGGTAATGCTCGTGAATACGACCAAAATGCTGATGTCGATATCGACCTCGACCGCCTTGAAATAAGCGTAGGCTATAAACAATGTCAATAACTGTATCCACAGGGAGTCCAGCGACGAAAGAATGAGCTGTTTTTTGTACTTCCTATAAATGGAAAGGCTTGCTTGCAACTTGGGGATGAAGGTGAGTTTATCCGTGACAAAATGGGGAATCGGGAACTTGTCCGAAAAAAGGCAGAGCAGGATAAAGACCATGCAGGCGAGGAGCGCTACGGTCATGATAATCGTGTAACTTAAGGGAATTTCCGCCTTGTTCAGTGCAAAGGGGAGCGCAATGAAAAAGCAAAGGAACATGGCGAGTAGCCCTTGGATGCGGGCGAGCAATACCGCCGAAACCGATTGACTTGTCTGGTTGAACTTTTTGCCGAAGGCGAGCGACTTTACGGCATCGCCGCCGAAACCGGTCGGAAGCAGGTTGTTGAAGAAATACCCCATAGCGGTGTAGGCGTAGTATGTCTTGAACGGAATCTCCGGGCCCTGCACGGAAAGTCCCTTCCAGCGGTTCGCCTGTATGACCATAATAAGAGTTGCTGCGACTAGCATCGCCATAATCCAGGGGGTCATGCTGACGTTCCAGTTCTGGATGACATCTGCGAAAGGAATCTTGTGGAAAATATAGGCGAAGCCGCCAACGCTAACAAAAAGTTGGATAATTCGCTTGATAAAAAGCTTCTTGCTTGTGTTATCGGTTGCCATTGTCCTAAAAATAGCATTTTGGCTACAGAAAAAATTATATTTGATTAAAAAGAGGCTTTTATGTATCCGAATAAAATTCGTTATGATATTGCGATGTTGGTTCCTAAAGATGCCAAAAGTGTTTTGGAAATAGGGGCCGGTTCTGGCAAGAACTGTGTTATTTACCCGAAAGATTCCTATAAGGTGGCTATTGAACCTGAACAAAGAACAGACTGCCAGACTGTGGATAACTTTCCGGGCGGTTTCAACGAATACCATCATGTGTTATACGAAGACTATAAAGAAGACCGAAAGTTTGACCTGATTGTCATGTGTGACGTGTTGGAACATGTAAATGATCCTGTGGATTTAATCAATTTTTGCAAGAATCACTTGACTCCGGAGGGACATATCTTGTTGTCTCTCCCAAACTTTATCTGTGTCGAGAATATTCTCAAGATTATCATCACGCGTGATTTCCGGTATGTCAAGGTGGATCAAGGTGAAAAGGCCTTGGGTGTTCTAGACATTAACCACAAGACTTTTTGGACCAAGAAGAGCTTTATCCGCTTTGCCAAGGAAAATGGCCTTGAAGTCGAACGTATCGTGGGGATACGCAAACAGTTGAAATTTATGCCGAATATTTTGAGTCACCTCAGTTATATCCCGTTCCAGTACGGTTTTTTGACCAAAATAAAGAAATAAATTCTTGTCTTTTCAGTGGAAAATTATTATTTTCTTATTTAGTGAAAGGAGGTTTCATGAATAAAAAATATTTAATTCCTGCGGTTGCTTTGGCAACGTTTGGTGTAATTGCGGGATGTTCCTCGAATTCGGATGATTTTTCATCTCCGGTTTCGGCTGGTGATAAACAGGTTCCGTCTGAAGGTATTGCTGTAGTCAATGTACAGGACGCTAAGGCTCATATGGCCCTCTACAGGCGTTCCGTCGTTGATTCTCGTCAATTTGACGCTTCGACTTCTGAAGAACTTGAAAACGCTTCTGTTACGATTGACTCTACGCTTGAAAATGGCAATATTGCAGTCAACGCCGATGTGACGGTTAAGGACGACTCCACTTATACAGTTGCCTCGGCTGGCGTTGATGGCGATGGTGCCGCTTGGATTGTTCAAGTAGAAAATGGGGCGGTTGTTTATTCTTGGCGCGACAAGGCGAATGGCAAATGGAAAAAGTTTGAAACGGATAAAGTTTGTGATAAGAACAAACTTAACAATATCCGCGTGGAGCATGCCGAATCGGTTGTTGTCATCGTGGTGAACGGCAAAATCGAGGGGGCTTTCCGTAATGGCACCGAAATCTCGGTGAAAGGTAAGATTACAATCGGTTTCGATAAGAAAGAATCCGGCAAGTGCCATTGCAAAAATGGTAAAATCGACCAGATTGACGTAGAAGTCGTGAAGGATATCAAGGATACGGTTGAATCTGTGGTTGATACCACCGCGACTTGCAAGACTTTGCCGAAAGGTTGTGGGGACGTTGAAGTCGAAAAAGGCGATTCCTTAAAACTCGATAAGGCTTGGATTGCCGAATGGGACTTTAATGATTCCGCAAACGTTGGCCTTGATGTGACTGGCAACGGGCACAATGCGACCGTGACCGAAGGTGCGGTTTCCGCTGTTGAAGGAATCGCTGCTTTTGATGGTCAGTCCGGTTTCTCGGTGAAGCTTGATTCTAAAATCAAGATTAACGAATTTGTCGTGGAAGCACGCGTAAAGCCGACCAAGTTTGGCACTATGCAGAATATTATTGTGGCCGAACCTCCCGGAAGGGGCGTTGACGGCTGGCAGCTCCGCATTGACGAAGGCGTTTTGACGGTCCACTTGCGCGATGCCGAAAAGGATGGCGATGACTGGAGCGTTTTCCCGGGTGAACGCATGGCTCTCGATGAATGGAACGACATCCGCTTGGAACGCAGTGCCGATAGCGTCAAACTTTTCCAAAATGGCAAGGTTACGGTTGCTGCCGCTTATAAGGGTGACTTGACCCAAATGGCCTACGATTGGAGCATTGGTTATGACGGCATGCAGCAGAATTTCCATGACCGCTATTTTATAGGTGAAATGGATTATGTTCGCTTTGGCAAGCTCGGTTCCTTTACAGAAGGTTCTGTGACCGAAAAGGTGGAAAAGCCGCTTGTCGCATGGGAATTCAACGAGCCTACGTTTGTGGGCCTTGACCGCATGGCTAATAACTCCACGAAGTATTTGGTGGGTGAACCAGAAGTTGTCGATACGACGGTTGTTCTCGATGGCAAGTCTGGTTTGGTGGTTCCGCTTTCCAAGACGTTCAAGCGCAATACCTTTGCTATTGAAACTCGCGTGAAACCGACCAAGTTTGGCGAAATGCAGAACATCATCGTGGCTGAACCTCCTGGACGCTATGGCACTGGCTGGATTGTTCGCCTCGACAATGGTGTGCTTACGGTTCACTTCCGTGACGAAGACGTTGATGGCACGGAATGGAATCTCTATAAAGGTGACAAGCTTGCTCTTGACGAATGGACTAAGATTCGCGTAGAACGCACTGCCGATTCCATCAAGGTTTTCCAGAACGATAACCTTGTGGTAAGCGCTGCCGCAAAGGGTGACGTGTCCGCTTTGGGATATGACATTGGCATTGGTTACGATGCGATGATGCAGGCAAAGCATAACCGTTTCTTTGTCGGCGAAATCGACTATATCCGTTACTACGGATTGTAGTAATTTGCTTTGCATTTAATCTATATTTGAAGGGACCGTGCCGGTCCCTTTTTTGTTCCTTTTGCTTTGGATAATTATGGAAATAGATGTTGGCATAATTAACTATAATGGCGGTGATGAACTGACGAAGTGCGTCAAAAGTTTGAAGGCACAAACAAATCCTGTTCGTGTTTTTGTCTTTGATAATGCTTCTACTGACGAGTCTGTTCAACATTTGAGGGATTCTGGGGTCGATTGCAAGATTATTGAATGTCCGAATAACTTGGGTTATGCGGGAGCCTGCAATGGGCTTTTAGAAAACATGGATTCCGATATCCAGGTGCTTTGCAACATGGATTTGGAATTCGATCCTGCGTGGGCGCAAAATTTGCTCTCGTGCTTTGAACGACATCCCGAAGCGGGTTCCGTTGCAAGTTTGGTGATGGAAAAAAGCGGTGTGGTGAACGCCGTGGGAGTGTTGTTTGGCGCGGATTTGTTTGCCAAGAACGAGGCGAGCGGCTTGGATATATCGCAAGCGGATGTGCGCGAGAAAGAAGTGTTCGGTTGCTATGGTGCCGTGATGAGTTTCCGCAAGGTGGCGGCAGAAGCGGCTGGCAAAATGGATGCGAGTTTTTTCTTGTTCTTTGAAGAGACTGAATGGTACTTTAGGCACAATTTAGCTGGGTTCAAGACGGTCTTTTGCCCTGATGCAAGAGTTTATCATGAACGCTCCATGACGACGGTGCGTTACTCGCCACGCAAACTTTTCTATTCGGAACGGAACCGCTTGCGTACGGCGGTGCGTCTGTTGCCGCTGGGCGATGTCTTGAAATTGCCTGTCCGGGGATTTGTACGTTACGTGAACATGGCCAAGGGTGGAGTCCCTGGTTCTTCCGGTGATGGCAAAAAGTTGTCGAAGTTCGCTATCTGCGGGGCGTTGGCAAAAGCTTGGATTCAGGCTTTGTGTATGTTCCCGAAGGAATGGGCGACTCGCAAAAAATATGAACGAGAATTTGAAAAAGTTCCTCAAAAGGTTCAAAAACTGTTGGAACTATATAAGTTGACCTAAAAAATCCCGGATTTGATCCGGGACTTTTCGTATGCATTTTTGCAATATCTATGCTACACGTTTTCCATTGTTTCGATTTGCTTGGCGAGTTCGCTAGCGAGTTGTGAATCTTCGTTGTAGATGGCGTTGATGCGCTTGCAGCTGAGTTCGAGCAGGTTGCGGGCTGCGATGGAATCGCTTTGTTTGCGGAGTTCACGTAAGGCTTTGTCGATTCGCTTGATGTCGCTCTGGTCGGGGTATCCCTTCATGAACGTGTAGAAAAGCTGGATTTGCGTGTTGTATTCATTGTCGGATTCGCAGGCGAGCAAGAACGGTATGACGCGTACATTGAGGAGTTTCGAGAGGTCGCCCATGAATGTGTTGAGCGTGAGGCCCTTCGGGAAGAGTTCTTCGGAATCCTTCTGGATTTCTTCGGTGCCTACGAAGTCGCCTTCTTCGAATTGCGAGAGCACTTCGTTGAGCATGTCCATTTCGCTACGCTTAGCTTGTTCGCGATACTTTGCCTGGTAATAGATGGGGAGCGTGGTGAGGCAGTAATGTGCCTGGTTTGCACCGATAAATTCGCCGATGTAGTAGATGTCCGCATCTTCTTTGAGGATGTCTTCTTCGTTGCTGAAGTTCCCGATGCGGGCGGGAATGGGGATGACTTCCATGTTCGCAAGTTCATGGAGGCGTTCGCGCATGGCATCGACGTTTAAGTTCTCGGGGAGTTCCACACCGTTTTCTTCCATCGTTTCGAGGAAGTTGTTGAGTTTTGCATCGACGGCGCGGTTGACTTCTCTTTTGCTTGGCGTATGGGCAAATTGGCGAAAGTCGCCTTCCAATGTCAAAAGACCGTTTTTGATCATGTCGTCAAACGGTGTTTCGTTGGGTTCGGCGTCCGGAGAGGGCAAAATTCTTGCGTAGGCAATCATTCTGCCGCAAAGCTGTTCGTCATTTCCTTTTTTCTGTTCGATTCCAAGCATGCCATAAAATTAACAAATTCTAGTGGACTTGGACCATTTTTTGTTTGTGATTTCTTTGTGTTGTGGTCTTTACGATGTAGATGCCGGGGGCAAGGCCTGTAGTATTGGCTTTTCCGTGGGTGTGTCGCACGAGTTTGCCGTTGATGTCGTAGATGCGGGTTTCACCAGCAGCCGTGCTGAAACGTGAAACTTTTGGTAGAATGGTCGTGGACGAGTCTTGCTTTTCGACGTTCTTTTCGGTGAGCTTGATTTGGTCGAGGTTCGGACCGTCGTTCCCGTCAACGATGGCGAAGGTGATATAGCTTGCGCCTTTGGGGAGCGTAATGGTTGTTTCTTTTGTCTGGTATGTGGTCCAGTTGTCGGTGGCTTCGAACGAAATAATGCTGGCGCCTTTGCATCCGTCGATTCCGGCGGTGCATGTGCCGGGGGCCGCGATGGCTAGGCTGCGGGCTTTTCCGCTTCCGTTGGCGTATGTCATGGCCATGGTGTATTCGCCGGGGTATTCTGCATAGACGGGGATTTGGACGCTAGATTTTCCGGTGCCGAAGTTGATGTAGCCTAAGCCTGCAAATCCTGCGTTGGTGCTTTCGTTGATGGCGTTATCGATGATGCCGTCTTCGGCTTGGAAGGTGGTTGTGCCTTTGGCGTCGAATATGGCGCCGAGTTCGATGTCTTTGTTCATCGTGGTTTTCCACGTGTTTGCTGTACCTGCGTCGCTTGCGCTTTTGCCTGTCCAGCCGGCGAATTTCCAACCTGTGGCGGGTTCCGCAGTGATGGTGACGGATGTGCCTTCGGCGATTTTATCGCGGTTGGGGGCGGCTACGACTGTGCCTCCGATGGATGAATTGATAGTCAAGTTATAGTAGGTGACGTTTGCTTCGAGGACGGTGATTTCGTTGGAGGAGGCGCCAAGTCCGCCCATGGAATTTGCGGCGCGGACAGTGACTTTGGAGCCTGCAGCGATGTTGCCGACATCGATGGAATTGGATGTGGTGTTGCTGTGGTACTTGCCGTTGACAAAGACGGCCCAGCAAATAGCGCTTTCGTCATCGCTCCAGATGATATTTGCGCCCTCTTGTGAAATTTTCGGGGCAGAGACTTGGGCTGTGAGTTTGTTCGGTTCCCAGTTGTCGCTACCGCCAAGGACGTTCTTGAGCGTGTATTTGGCGGCGTCGCTTGCGTTCCAGACCGTCTTGAGCGTTGTTGCGGTCGATGGATCCTTGCCTCCGTCAAAGCGTGTCTTGCGCTGGCTTGTGTTGATGTCGCCACCGCTGCCGTTCTTGCTGTTGTATTCGCCGAAGATGGCGGGGGCGGAGTTCATGTCGGGGCCCCAGCCTTCTGCCCTGGGCTCTGCGCGCATGATGGTGTTCAGGAATATGGTCTTGGCGTGTCCCCAGGAACGTCCGAGATAGAACGTCTTGTTGAAACTGGAATTGCTGACTTCGATGATGGCGTTGTTGAAAACGTAGCCCCAGTCATCCGGATTTTGCGATGCTGTAATGTAGCCGCCGTTTCGCGTCATCACAAGCTTGGTGCCTTCGAAGAAAATGTCACCGCCTCCGCAGATAAAGTCAACGGTGCCATTGATTTCGCCACCTTCCCAGTAGGTGCGGCCTTTCTTGGTGTAGTAAGTGTCTTGTCCGCTTAAAAGGCGCACGTTCTTGTAGATGAACTTATCGCCTGCGTTTTGCTGCAAGGCAACTTGCCGGGCGGCGTTGCCAGAGTTATAGGTGCCTCTGTTTTGCAGGGTGATGTCCTGCATGTACATGTTCTTGTTGCTGGGGAAGTACAGCGTTGCTGTGGTGCTGATGCCTTCGGTATCGGTTGTGTTCCAGATGATGGTTTTGTCAACGGACTGCCCGATGATGGATATGTTGGAACCGCTGAACGTTGTTTTGCCGTGTTCATCGCCGGTGACCTTGGTGATGTTGTATTCGCCATCCGGGACGAAGAGAATAAAGCGCTTGGATTCGCTTGCGCCTGAAGAGGATGCTTTCGCGATGGCCGCCTTGAAGTCTCCATCGACGCCTAACACAAAGTCAAAACCGTGCTTTGTAATGGCGGAGGCGGTCGCTGCGCATGCTAGCGATGAACAAATAAAGAATCTGTAAAACCAACTATTCAACATATTACCTCAATTCTAATTCTTGGATTGCTTCGCTTTCAGCTCGCAATGACGTTTTTGGTTTTGTCATTCCCCTAACGGGGCTTGACTGGATCCTTCGTCGGAGTTTACCCCGGACATGTTCCGGGGGACTCAGGATGACGAAAGAGGAAAACTGTCATTCTGAACCCTGCACTAGTCATCCTCGGAGCAACGCGGAGGGGATCCATTATTTCTTGAATACATTTTGTTCCTGAGTCTCCTATTTTGCGTTTCTTCCGTTTATTTTAAATGTTTTTCCGTTTCCTCGCATAAAGTAAGCTCCTGCGCCGTTCGAGTTGCGACCAAAGTCTATAAAGTAGCGGCTTGTGGACTTTTGGGGTGCCTTGCGGGCAACAGAAATGGACGTTGTGCCGGAATCGACTTTGCCGGCTTTGAGGTCGCTACTTGTCCAGCCGATGTAATCGATGTTTGCCATGCCGTCCTTGGAAAGGCTTGTGAACTTGAGTTCGCTGTAGCCCTGCGGCAGTTCCACTTCGATGGATTGCACTTTCCAGGTTGTCCATGCGGCTGTGGATTCCATGCTGCCGTCGGCAAGGAGCGTCTTGTCGCCTGCCGTAACGCTGAAGCCGCGGGCGCCACCACCACCGTTTGCAAAGCTTAAGTACAAAGTATATTTCCCAGCTTTTGTTGCCGTGACGCCGTAGGTCACGTAGCTTCCGGTGGAGTTATCGACGTTCGCATAGCCGTCGCCGACAAAGCCTGTGTTTGTAGCTTCTTTGACGCCTTGGATGTCGATGAAGTTTACGCCATCGATGTAGGCTTTGCACGTATCGCTTCCGCACATTGCCGGTGGCGGCGGGGGAGGAACGTAGTTGTCGTCCATCTTGGCGAGCGCTTCGAGGTACGCTTTTTCTGTACTCAGAAGGGCGGTACCGTAGTCGCCTGCCCACTGGTAACCTGTGCGTCGTTCTTCGCTGATTCTGGTGAAGTCTTGCGTTTTTGTGCTAGCGCCGTCGCGGTCGCAAAAGAAGTAGTTGTCGTTGTTGACTTCGTAAAAGCGGTACCACAGAACATTGCCGTCGCGTTTTTCGAACGTACCTGCTTTCTTGTTGAAGTAAAGCCCGGTGACGCGGGTTTTCTTGTACCATTCGATGGCTCCCTTGACGGATTTCTGGATGGCTTCGGTTTGTTCGGGCCAGTTCATCAAGAACCATACGGCTCCTGCGGATTCGCTGCCGGATTTGCTGGCGAGTTCGTAAGCGCGTGCGCCAACTGGAGCCATGCTGTTTGTGTCGTGCTGGGCGCACCAGACGGTGGGTTTCCCGTCGTTTACGATTTGCGCTTTGAGCAAAAAGTCGATAGCCTTGTCCAATGCGCTTTTCATCTTGTTGCGGGTGGCATCGTCGATGATGTCGCTGTCGAACGGACTCGTCTTGTTCGCGATGTCCATCATGGTTACCATCGCTCGGATCATGGCGTTGTCGTTCAGCGTGATTTGGTCGGAATAGTTGCCGCGCTTGGGCCACACTTGCGGAATACCGCCCTTGGCGCGCTGCATTGTCAAAATAAAGTTGACGGCCTTGTTGAAACTCGTCTTAAACGTTGCCTTGTATGAAGCGTTCGTCGTTTCTTTGTAACGCACGGCGAGGAGTCGCATTTCTTGAATTGTTGCGTTGTTGTCGATGGTGCCGAGATCGCCGCCGCCCTGCGCGCGCCAACTGGATTTTTCACCGCCCGCGTAGGCGCTTTTGTACTTGTCGGCATGTGCTTTGTCGAAACCGCCGTTTGCGATTTGCCAAGTCGTCATGTTGTAGGTGTACTGGTCAATGTCCATGCCGGAAGCTGCCGAAGTCAGCTCCGAATAGCCACGGTAGCTATTGATTTTCGATACCGCCGTCGCCGGGGGAACATAGCTCGCCGCCACAGAATATGTCGCGACAGCCATTGTCGCTATAAGAAAAATGTAATTGCCAAACCAAAAGCTCTTCATTCTAACCCTTTTGAAGATTTTCCCACACTACTTCTATAATCTACATTATAATAGGCCGATTTTTGCTATGAATTTCTTTTAAGCGTTGTCTATAGACAATAGGTGCGGCAATATTTCTTTGTTGGATCCTTCGGGCGTACGCCCTCAGGATGACGTGGGTTGTTTATGATACGGGGTGTATTATATTTTTTCAAAAATTTTTAGAAAAGTGTAAAAACTACTAAAATTCTTTAAAAAATTAACGTTTGTATAATAAATTTTGTTGCGTAGCTCGAAAAATTAGTTTAAATTATAGGTATGAAACCAATAACTGAATATCAAGACTATCGAGAATACATGCGCGACTTCTACGAAGAACGCAAACGCAGTTCTTTGTTCTCGTGGCGCGAGTTCTCCAAGTTGGCGGGGTTCACTTCGCCAAACTACATCCAGCTCGTATGTGAGGGGAAAAGCCGCCTGAGCAAAACGGGTGTCGAAAAGATCGCTACGGCTATGGAGCTTGCGGGTTCCGACCGCGATTATTTCCTTGCGATGGAGCGTTTTGGCGATGCCAAGAGCGACGCCAAGAAAATCCAGGCGTTCAACGAAATGCAGAAAATCGCGAAAGAAAACCGCTTGCGGGTCGTCGATGGCGAAGCGTTCAAGTATTTCGAATCGTGGGTGAACCCGGTGATGCGGGAACTGGCCCCGATTATGCCTGGCGCAAAGCCGTTGGAACTGGCGCGTAACTGCTACCCGGTCGTGAGCGCGACCGAAGTTCGCCAAGCCCTGGACTTTATGGTCCATGCGGATTTCTTGAAAAAGATCGGCGAGGATACCTACGTACAGACTGAAAAAGTCGTGACGGGATCTTCCGAGGCGATTCCTTTGGCGTTGCGTTCCATGAACCGACAGATGTCGAAGTTTGCGACTGATGCCATTGACGATATTCCGCCGGAAAAACGTCATACCGCCGGTGTGACGCTTGGTATGTCCGAAGCGACGTACAAATGGCTTGTTCAAAAGCTTGAAACACTCAGACAGCAGGTGGTTGCCATTGCTGCCAAAGAAAAAAATTACGATAAAGTATATCGTTTAAATTTACAACTTTTCCCACTTACGAAAGGGAAGGAGGACTAAGATGAGAAAACTGAATAAAATAATCCTGGCTGGTTTGGTGACCATTTTGGTATCTTGTTCGAGTGAACAGAGCACCACTGGCGCGACCACCGAGCCGAGTTCTACGCCAGTATCTGCGCTGACGGATGAGCAGAAAGCCATTTTGGCAAGGTCGCTCGTCGCTCTGATGGATCCATCAGTAGCGGATTCATTAGAAGGTATTCTTGATTCTGTAAACAAGTCCCTTGCTTCCGATGCAAATGCTTTCTATAATCAATATCTTCATCCGCTTCCGTGGAGTGTAAAGAACGACCAAGTATATCATTATCCAAGCAAGGATAAACGTAAAGTTTGTGATGTTGTGACTTTTTCTCAGGTGAACAAAATGGATCGAAAGGGTGTAGTGCGCGCAATGTCGTACGATGATGATCACGAATGTACGTTCTTCTCTGATACGGAACCGAAATGTGCTTCACAAGAGGCTGCGGAAGACTACTTCTATAATCATCCTAATGAAACCATCTATACCACAAAAATTGCTTATGTTGACGGAATTCCTGTCGTACTCAATACCATAGGTTCAAGGAAGATGAGAAATTCTTTCTGGGGGTATGGCGTTTCATGTACCGAGGCGTTGGAGCAATTTAAGGACTCTTGCTCTCAGTCAAATGGTCTCTTCTGGGATTTAGGCGATGGGTGTAGCCAGGACGACTTGGAAGTGGTTTGTGCATCTTTTGCCCCTGAAAATCAAACCCCAGATCAAGTATTGGATTCTTATATTGAAAAGTATCAAAGCCTATGCATTGAAGATTCCGTAAAATACGCTCCTTATGATGACGAAAATTACAATAGAATCTATCCTTTCTCGGATCAGACGTATTTGGATAGTTTGAACAGAGTTGCCGATGCTGAAAGGGAGTGGGGTAAGACTGTAAAGCACTCAACATATGCTTATGAATGGCAGTTCTCGATAATCGATAGTACGGTCAAAATTGATCAGAGTGGTAAAGTTTATTATAAAGAAAGAAAAGATGATGAACTTTTCGGGTGGGCTTTAGCTTATAACACATTGCCGGAAACTCCAGTTGCAGATGCATTCCGCAAAGAGGGCGTTTATGTGTTGCCGGATTCGTTACTGACAACGTTCTTCCCCAAGTTGGCTGAATTCCCGGGCAGGTTGGATGAGTTTAGGACGTATCGTTCTTCGAAAAATTCCATTTACTACTTAGTTGTCTTAAAAGACGTTGGTACTAAGGGGCATATAATGGACTATGTTACTGAAAATGGATTCTTTGTGACGGAGATTGTGAGAAGCGGCAATTGCCCAGAAGATACAACTGTCCACTATCCTATAATGTTGTTGGCGGATTCACCTGATTGGAATGCTTTGAATCGCCCCATTGTGAGAAAAACTTATGTGAGCGACAAGTGGAATTGTGACAAGCCGGAATCTCTTGCAAAAATAGAGCCGTACGGTGAGTGGATTGTTACTAATGTGTACGATTATGGCGAATATGTAAAGCTGTTTGGTGTTGACTAATTTCACCTTCTAAAAAGAACTGACACCATCAGGAGGGGAGGGTCAACCTTGCGAAAAGCGGGGCTGACCTTCTTTTTTTCTATTTTTACGGCGTATGAATACCAAAATCTATTACACCCTTACAGACGAATCGCCGTTCTTGGCGACTCAATCCCTTTTGCCCATCGTGCGCGGTTTTGCAAAGACTGCTGATATCGATGTTGAAACCAAGAACATCTCCTTGCCGGGCCGCATTCTGGCCGCTTTCGCGGATACGCTCCCGGCAGGTACGACGTTTGCGGGCAAGCCGGTAACGGACGACCTCGCGTTCCTCGGCAAGCTCACGCTTGAACCGGATGCGAACATCATCAAGCTCCCGAACATTTCTGCATCGGTGCCGCAGCTCAAGGCCGCCATTGCTGAACTGCAGAAGAACGGTTATGCACTCCCGGACTATCCGGATGCTCCTGCCACGGACGAAGAAAAGGCTGTCCGCGCTCGCTACGACAAGGTGAAGGGCTCCGCCGTGAACCCGGTGCTTCGCCAGGGCAACTCTGACCGCCGTGCTCCTAACGCAGTCAAGAACTTTGCTCGCAACAATCCGCATAGCAACGGCGTATGGAACGAATCCGTGAAGACTTATGTCGCGAGCATGCGGGCTGATGATTTTTATGGCAACGAAAAATCCATCACGATGGCTGAAGCCGACACGTTCAAGATTGAATTTGTCAGTGAAGCCGGTGACGTAACGGAACTCCGTGCCGCAAAGCCGCTCCTCAAGGGCGAAATCATCGACGCGACCGTCATGCGCATGGCCTCTCTCGAAAAGTTCATCGCCGATGCGATGGCCGAAGCCAAGGCCAAGGGACTCCTGTTCTCCGTGCATCTCAAGGCCACGATGATGAAGGTCTCTGACCCGGTGCTGTTCGGTGCATTTGTTCGCGTGTTCTTCAAGGACGTGTTCACGAAGTACGCCGACCTCTTCAAGGAACTTGGAATCGATGCCAACAACGGTCTTGGTGACTTGTTCAAGCGCCTCGAAGGCAATGCTCGCGAGGCTGAAGTTCGCGCAGCCATTGACGCAGCTCTCGCTGCAGGCCCGGATCTCGCCATGGTCGATTCTGCGAAGGGCGTTACGAATTTGCATGTGCCAAGCGACGTGATTATCGATGCCTCGATGCCTGCAATGATTCGCAATTCCGGCTGCATGTGGAACAAGGAAGGCAAGCTGCAAGAGACGATTGCCTGCATCCCGGACCGCTGCTATGCCGGCATTTACGACGAAACGATTGAATTCTGCAAGCAGAACGGCGCATTCGACCCTAAAACCATGGGCACCGTGCCGAACGTGGGCCTCATGGCTCAGGGCGCCGAAGAATACGGCAGCCACGATAAGACTTTTGTCGCAAAGGACAAGGGCGTTATCCGCGCTGTGAACAGCAAGGGCGAAGTGCTCTTACAGCAGAATGTAGAAGCGGGCGATATTTTCCGCATGTGCCAGGCGAAGGACGCTCCGGTGCGTGACTGGGTGAAGCTCGCTGTGACGCGTGCACGCCTCAGCAATACGCCAGCGATTTTCTGGCTGGACCCGGAACGCGCCCACGACCGCGAAATCCAGAAGAAGGTCGAAGCCTACTTGCCGGAACATGACTTGAACGGTCTCGACATCAAGATTATGAGCCCGCGCAAGGCTATCGTCGAAACGATGAAGCGTGCGAAGGCTGGCCTTGATACGATTGGCGTGACGGGCAACGTGATGCGCGACTACCTCACGGACCTTTTCCCGATTCTCGAAGTCGGTACTTCTGCAAAGATGCTCTCCATCGTGCCGCTCATGGCTGGTGGTGGCCTTTATGAAACGGGTGCAGGTGGATCTGCTCCGAAGCAGGTGCAACAGTTCCTCGCCGAAAACTACCTCCGCTGGGATTCTCTTGGCGAATACTTCGCACTCGTGCCTGCATTCGAACAGGTCGCTCTGAAGGACGGCAACAAGAAGGCCAAGGTCTTGGCCGATACGCTTGATGCCGCCAACGGCAAGATTCTCGAATTCAACCGTACCCCGGCCCGCAAGATTGGTGAACTCGACAACCGTGGTTCGCACTTCTACCTTGCTCTCTACTGGGCTCAGGCTCTCGCCGCCCAGAAGGACGATGCGGAACTCGCCGCCAAGTTCGCTCCGGTCGCCGATGCATTGAAGGCCCGCGAAGCCGAAATCGTCGCTGCATTCGCGGCACAGCAAGGGCAACCAGCCGATATCGGTGGCTACTACATTCCGAAGGCTGAACTCCTCAAGAAGTGGATGCGCCCCGTCGAGGCCTTCAACGAGATTATCGACAATCTGTAGAAAAAACGGCCGACAACATCGTCTTCGAAGCCTGTCATCCCCGCCTCCGTTGAGCTGACCCCAAAAAGTTGGACGGTTTAAAGTTAAAATTAAATTGAGTTGTGAGTCCGGTATTGCACCGGGCTCATTCCTTTTAGGCGCAGCTTTATCCGGTCGTTGTTGTAGTATTCGATATAGTTCCTCAGTTCCTGCTTGA
>JAGCPZ010000047.1 GCA_017965445.1 Fibrobacter sp.
ACGGCATGGACAAGTCCATCGGCGAAGCTCTTGCAACTCCGCACCGCAGCTACTACCCGAGCCTCATCGACCTCTGCAACAAGAAGAAGATTCAGGGCCTTGCTCACATCACGGGTTCGGGCTACCAGGGCAACATCCCGCGTATCCTTCCGGACAACGTTGACGTGATTATCGACCGCACCACGTGGGATCCTCCGATGATCTTCAAGCTCATCCAGCAGGCTGGCTCTGTTGAAAAGGACGAAATGTACTCCACGTTCAACATGGGCATGGGCATGCTTATCTTCATCGACCCGGCTGACAAGGCTGAAGTCGTCGCTCACCTCGAAGCTAAGGGTGAAAAGTGGACGCAGATCGGTGAAGTCGTCGCCGGCACCAAGCAGGTGAAGTTCCGCGACTAGTCATTAGTAGTTGGTCATTGGTTTAAGTAATCGCGCTTTTGGCGCCTAACTAAGGCTGATGACTATTGGCTAATAGCTAATAACCAAAAGGCTTGCACGCAAGTGCGGCCTTTTTTTGTTACAACTCACATAACAGCTTTCAAAAAACTTTTTTTCGTGCCTTTTGTTGGAATAAAATCTAATTTTTGACGAGGTGTGAAAAGGAAAAATATGAAAAAACTTTTACTGAGTTCTTTATTGGCTGCAGGTGCTTTTTCAATGTTCAGCGCCTGCTCCGATGACCCCGTTACCGCATCATCTCCGATTGCGGCTCCGACGTCGAGCGATTCGGGTTACCCGGGTACTTCTAGCAGTTCTAGCGCATTTGCTCCGATTCCGGGTTCTAGCTCGGCCATTGGCGGTTCTAGTGCGTCCTCGAGTTCTGCTGTTGATCCGGGCATGGGTGGCGGTTCTGAACAGCCCTCGAGTTCTAGCGTGGTTGCTCCGGTTCCGGGTTCTAGCTCCAGCGTCGTTAATCCGTCTCAGTCTAGTTCGTCTGTAAATCCGACATCTAGCGCAACTCCGGGTTCTTCTGCTGTTGAAAGCTCTAGCAGCAATGGGCCTGTCAAGACTGTTGGCAATCCCGAAGAAGACATTAAGTTGTACCCTGTGCCAACGCTCAAGAATATTCTTGGCAATGGCACCAGTGGTTGGAATACCCGCTATTGGGACGCCTGTAAGGCTCACTGCTCCCAGACGAGTACCGATGGCGCCGAAGGCAAGCCCAAGATCAATACTCAGGAAGAATACGCGGCTAGCCATTATACGGCACGCGTCTGCAATATCAACGACATTGAAATTCCGACGTTCACCTACAGCAAGGGTTTGGAACGCTACTGGATCGGTATCCAGAATACACCAAATGCATGTCAGGAAGCAGATCCTGCATCTGGTGGCGGCTTCACTTGTACCGACATGGCCCCTGTAGCTGTGAATGATACTTTGGCATATGCTTTCGTTGCTGGTAGCGATGCGACAACTTCGTGTGGCAAGTGTTTCCATTTACAGTATGACGGTAGCTTTAAGGATGCCGATGGCAATAATGCTCCCAAGGGGACACACAAGGCTCTTAAGGGTAAGCATATCATCGTGATGGCTTCCAACATCGGTCACGACGTGAAGCCTGGCCAGTTCGACCTTATGGTTCCGGGCGGCGGACCGGGCATCTTCAATGCATTGCAGCTTCAAATTACCAAGCCTGGCATTGAATGGGGTGCTACCTACGGCGGCTTCTTGACATATTGCCAGAACGGAGAAAAGTGCGGTTATGATGGAACGCTGGAATGCTACCAGAGTTGCGTCAAGGACATGTGCGATGCGGCCTTTGGTGACTCCAACTATCCGAACTTGCTCCGTGGCTGTCACTGGTTTGCCGACTGGTTTATGGCTGCCGACAATCCGACCTATCAGTGGGAAGAGGTGGAGTGCCCGCAGTACTTGATCGACAAGTACTCTACGACCATTAGCACTTCTATTGAAACCAAGATTCTGTTCCAGTCAGACTGGTCTAAATACAAGGGCGGTGAATTTATCACCACAGACGCTTGCAGCAGCACACCCAACGATCAGCACGAATACTGCGATCCAGACCAGTTGGCTGCAGACAAGGCAAAGACCTACTAGTCCTGTGTAAGAACGAATTTATTTGAAATGTTGTCCCGGAAGCATTGCTCCCGGGATTTTTTTGTGCATTTGCTGTCTCGTCACCCCTTTATGTCACCCCGGCTGAGCCTGCCCCGGACGAGTTCCGGGATGCCGGAATTGCCTTTTTTTACTCTTGTCACCCTGAATTTTACCCCGTCATCCTGAGCAGAGCGAAGGATCCAGTCGCTTTTCGTGTTTTGGCGCCCCGGCCTCCGCCCCCTGCCAAAAAGATTTCTGTTTACAGAATGTGAATAATCTGTCGTGCCGCGGCGTACATCCCGTTTTTTTTCGAAAAAAGTGAAAAAAAGTGAAATTTTTTCACTTTTACCCCTTGCAAAGTCATCGTAAAATTCTATAATTGGCGCCGTTCCTGAGAGACGAGGCCGAAACGAAGAAACGAAAGCCGAGAACAAAGGAAAAAGCGAAAGCCCGCGAGACTTTCGGGAAGATTGAAGGAATCGGAGATGTGCTTAGTGACGGCCCAAGAAAATTTCTTGGAAGTCAATTAATCAAGAGGCGAGAGTCGCGACCAAGCTTGCTTGGGCATGACCGAGCCGAAGATTTAAGCGATACTTTAGGTATCGCCATTTACGAAAAACAGGACAGACTATTTAGAAAATCAATGAAGAGTTTGATCCTGGCTCAGAACGAACGCTGGTGGCGTGTCTTATACATGCAAGTCGAGCGAGGCAGCAATGCCGAGCGGCGAACGGGTGAGTAACGCGTAAGCAATCTGCCCCATATCAGGAAATACCCGTGCCAACGCGCGGTTAATGTCCAGGAGAGTGGCCCTCTGCATGGAGGGTTGACTAGAGATTTATCGGTACGGGATGAGCTTGCGTCCGATTAGCTAGTTGGCGGGGCAACGGCCCACCAAGGCGA
>JAGCPZ010000048.1 GCA_017965445.1 Fibrobacter sp.
GGAACTATATCGAATACTACAACAACGACCGGATAAAGCTGCGCCTAAAAGGAATGAGCCCGGTGCAATACCGGACTCACAACTCAATTTAATTTTAACTTTAAACCGTCCAACTTTTTGGGGTCAGCTCAGTGCCGGGGTTTGTTTTTTTTACGAAAATGAATTTTTCCACGAAAAAGATATATCTTTAGAAATAACTTCAAAAAGACTATCAAATATGGAAGATTTAATTACATTATCAGGGAGCGATAACCTCAAAACCGCCGATGCTAAAGCGTGGCTGCGATTCGTGCAGGCATTTACGCTGACGTTAGGCTCAGGGTTGATGTTGGCGGGCATAATTTTCTTTTTTGCCTACAACTGGGCGCTGATGCATCGTTGGGTAAAAATGGGCATCGCCGTCGCGTTGATCCTTGCCGTTTTTGCTGTGGCTATAAAAGTGAAAATGAGCGATTTTACCTACAAAATCACGTTGTCTGTCCTGTGTGGGCTTGTGGGCGTGTTTTGGGCTATATTCGGACAGGTTTATCAGACCACGGCCGACTCTTACGTATTTTTCCTCACATGGGCATGCTGCATCTTAGTATGGGTGTATGTCACTGATTTCTATCCGCTTTGGGCGATTTTTATTGCACTTGTGTCGATGGGCGTAATTCCGCTATTTCCAGATAACAGTTGGTTTCTGACTCTGCTGATGCTCTACGGCGCGGTGTGGACAGCGTTCTTTATTTTTGCTCCAAAATATCTGCTGAATTTGTCTGCTCCGCCGTCTTGGTTTATTAGCAATATGTTTGTGATTGAATTTGGTATGGCGGTGTTTGTTGTGTGCCTTGTGATTTTTCGTGAAACGGATATGCTTAATGGCGGAATAACTGCGCTTAATCTTCTGATGGCTTTGGTCGTAACAGTTGCTACAATATGGTATTCGCTGAGGCAAAAAAATATATGGCTATATTCAATGTTGTTCGTAGGTGCGCTGATTGTGCTGGAATGCGTGTTTATCAAATGTCTCACACATGAATTTGGTGGACTATTGCTTCACTTGATACTGAGTACAGCAACCACAATAGGAGCCGCTTTTGCTATTGCAGTACAATACCAAAAGTGGAAAAAAGAAAAATCTGAAACGTCAACAAATCAATCGGTAATTGACAATGGAAAATAACAGCCATAAATCTAAACATTTGCCTTGGCCCTTGTTGATTGTGATGGGTTTGGGTGGAGTAATCATTGCCGCACTGTTGGTTGGCATAGTGGCGATTAATGTGCGTGACAACAAGATTGTGTACGTTGTGTTTTCGGTAATTGCGATTATTTTAGCAATTGCGGTTTCGCGAAGCGATGAGTCAGAGGACAAAGAAGTAAAATCGCTGTTGGCATCATATCCGCTGTTTATCATCGGCTTTACATTCGGGTATATCGCGGGAATCGATTTCTTGACGCAGACTCTGGTGCTGCAATTTGTGGTAGCCCTTTTATCATTTGCGCTGAGCAAGATTCATTTATGCCGGCAGATGCTGCTCTGTTATGCTTCGGTAGTACTGCCGCTCATTTTCTTCTCGTATTTTGACCATTTATTCTCTGGTCGTGCCATGAAAGATGGCAATATCGAAATGTCCTGTTTTGCGATTATCGTTGCCTATATGGGTATATTTGCCGCGACCATCAAAGATAATTGGTTTGCCTCGACCGCGATTGGAGATTATTTGAAAACCATCAGGTTTGCGACCGCCGCTGTATCAGTAGTGCTTTTGAAGTTTATTCAAAGCGACAATACTGTTTTTACAATAGTCTTTGCTGCAACCAGTTTCGTTATTGCCTTTACCTTGCTGCGTAAATACGTTACGGGCAAAAGGTTGATTGGTGGTTCTATACTTGTGTTGCTATGCTGTGTATCTACGGCGATGTATCCTGCTATGGCATTGCCGATGGTGGGGATTCTTTTGTCGTTTTTGATTCTCGACTATGCGTGCTTGGTTATTTTTTCTGCAGCCTTTGTTTGTGGAATTGCAAAGTTCTACTACGATTTAGATATGTTGCTGATAAACAAGTCGTATCTGCTGCTGGCTTCGGGAGCGTTATTCCTGCTGATGTTTTACTTTATTAAACGAGTCACCAAATGAGCAAAAAATATAAAATTGTATTGGCCGTCAACTTGATTTTGGTGCTCGCGTTTTTTGCCTTTTCGGTAATCCAAAAAGAAACGCTGATTGCTAAAGGTACTGAAGTTTTGCTGCGCCTTGCGCCCGTTGACCCACGCTCGCTTATGCAGGGCGACTATATGGCGTTAGATTTTGAAGTTACGCGTAAAATTAGCTATGATTCTAAATCCGGTTACGTCGTGGTAAAAGTGGGCAGCGACAGGGTGGCGGAATTTGTACGCTTTCAGGACGGTAAGGATGTGAACGATGGAGAACTTATAGTCCGTTATTCGAGACATAAGGGAAGGTTGACTATCGGAGCGGACAACTACTTTTTCCAGGAAGGTTCTGCAAAAAAATTCGAAAAAGCCAAATATGGCTTGCTAAAAGTAGATTCCGATGGCAACAGCATACTCATTGGATTATGCAATGAAGATGGGCAATTCATTGAGTAGGGAAACGTTGAAAAGCGCTCCGGTTGTAAATCACAACAACAAAAATTAGTTTACATTAGGGCTTGAAATTAATTTTGGGCTTAAATTTTTATAAAACGTTCCTAATTCCAGAAACGTTGTTGTTTGGAGTATATATGAAAAAATTAATCATAGCGGTTGGTCTCACCGCTGTCTTGTCGTTTGCACAATGGGGCGGCGGATTCGGTGGGCCTCAAGGTAGTGGCGGTGTGCCAGATGCCGATAAAACGGCCGACGTGAACTACGTAGGTGATGGAAAAACCTATCATACGCTGGACATCTACATTCCTAAGCAGGCTAAGGATTCATATCCGGTGGTCATCCATACTTACGGCAGCGCCTGGAGCAGCAATAACATGAAAGGCTCTGCAGATTTGAGCACCATCTGCGCGGCTTATGTCAAGGCGGGCTATGCTGTGGTGACTCCGAACCACCGTGCTGCAAATGATGCCAAGTATCCGGCGCAGCTGCACGACATCAAGGCCGTGGTTCGCTTTGTCCGCGGCAATGCGGCCAAGTACAAGTTTGACACGAATTTCGTGGCCGTGTCCGGGTTCTCTTCGGGCGGTCATCTTTCGAGCCTTACGGCGACGACTTGCGGTTTGAAAGAGGGCAAGTCCGGCTCGGTGACGGTTGACCTTGTCGGCGACCTCGGTGAATTTACGTCTTTCAGCAGCTGCGTTGACGGAGCCGTGCTCTGGTCTCCTCCGACCGACATCTACACGATGAACCCCATCAGCATGGGCGGCTCCGGAACAATGGAAGGTGCTTTCATTGGTGTAGAACGCCAAGGTAACAAGGACAAGTGGATGGTCGCCAGTTCGCCCTACTACGCAAGCGACGACGATCCGCCGGTTATCATGTTCCATGGCACGTCCGATAACGTCGTGAACATTGAACAGAGTCAGGAACTTTATGATTCGCTAAAGCATCACAACGTAGTGACTGAATTTGTCAAGGTCTCGGGCGGTTCCCATGGCGGCGACAAGATGAACTCGACGGAAAATTTGAACAAGGCGGTCGCCTTCCTGGATAAGGCTCGCGAGGCAAAGAAGGCTGCTGTGAAGCCTGCGGACACTACTGCGGTAGCGGATACCTCGAAGAAGGATACCGTGGTTGCTGATACGTCAAAAAAGGATACTACGGTAAAAGATTCCACCGCAAAGGATTCGACAATCGCGTTGCCCTTGCTTTCGGGCCGTTCTTTTGGGGTCGAAATCCGTAGAAATCGGTTGCTAGTTCGTGGTGAATCAGAAGTATTCCGCTATACGATTGTCTCTGTCAACGGTTCCCGCAAGTTTAGCGGTATTTTCCGCAAGGAACTTGATCTGTCGGCCTTGCCGGTCGGCATGTACGGAATCAAGGTGAAAGCGTCTTCGGGTGTGACGAATATCATTCGATTCGTGCGGAAATAGCGCATTGGGTACAGTTGTAACCAGATTGTCCAACAAAAAATGGGCAATCTTTTTTTTTTAGGGTAGATTATGTTTGGTGATTTTCACAAGGAGTGTCTTATGTCTAAGTTCGGCTTGAAACAGCATATTTCAATCGCTGTTGCGGCGTTCTCGTTAGCTTCGTCTGCATTTGCGGCGACGGCCTATATCAACCAGGTCGGCTACCGCACGACGGACCCGAAGGAATTTACATTGTTTGAGGGCTCGGGCGATGTCGAGATTGTCGATGCGACTGGAAAGAGCGTTCTCACGGTGACGCCGAAGGCCGCATCTGAATGGAAACCGAGTGGACAGACCGTTCAGCTTGTCGATTTTTCAGGATTGACTGTTCCCGGTACTTACAGCATCAAGCAGGGTGGTCAGGTTCTGCGTAATGACCTGAAAATTGCGGACAAGCCGTTTGAAGATGTTGCCAAGGCCGCTTTGAAGTGGTACTACTATCAGCGTGCGTCGATGCCTTTGGAAGAACAGTATGCGGGCCAGTGGGCACGAGCGGCTGGACACACGAACGAGACTGTGGAATTTCACAAATCCGCGGGAACGGGAACGATGACGTCAAGCAAGGGCTGGTATGATGCGGGTGACTTTGGTCGCTACATCGTGAATTCCGGCATTACCACTTACACGCTCATTTCGCTCTACGAACATTTCCCGGATTACTTCAAGACGCTCAAGTGGAACATTCCCGCCGAAGGAAATTTGCCGGATTTGCTCGCCGAAATCAAGTGGAACTTGGACTGGATGCTCACCATGCAGGCCGAAGACGGCATGGTTTATCATAAGTTGACAACGCTCCAGTTCCCAGGTGACATAATGCCTGCGGACGATAAAGCTAAACTTTATGTTATCGGAAAAGGCTCTGCGGCTACACTGGACTTTGCTGGTGTAATGGCTGCCGCTTATCGTGTGTATAAGCCGTTTGATGAAGCATATGCGAACAAGTGTCTTGAAGCTGCCAAGAAGGCTTACGCTTGGGGTGCTGCAAATCCTAATATGATATTCAACAACCCGAGAGATGTGGGCTCGGGCACGTATAGTGACGGTAAGTTGGATGATGAAATGATGTTTGCCCGTATGGAACTCTTCATCTCTACGGGAGATGAGTCTTACAAGCCGACTCTTAATGCAAACGAAACGAGTATTATTCCCGCATGGCCGGAAATGTATGGCTTGGCTGTGTATGGTGCTGCAAGCCATCCGACAGAAGCGGGTGCAGAGGCCGCAACCGCAAAGACTATGCTTACGGATATTGCCAGTGAATATGCGTATATCGCCACAAAAGGCTTTGGCGTCGTGATGTCTAGCGAAGACTTTGTTTGGGGCTCGAACGCTGTCGCGGGCAATCAGGGAGTGTTCCTTCTTCATGCTTATTACGTGACGGGAGAACAGAAATATTATGAGGCCGCCAAGAAGGTCCTGGATTACTTGCTCGGTAAAAACCCGCTTGATATGTCCTTTGTGACTGGATTTGGAACAAAGTCCCCGATGTTGCCGCACCATCGCCCAAGTACGGCTGATGGTGTTGAACCGCCTGTCCCGGGAATGCTCGTAGGTGGCCCTCAGCCGGGTGGCGAAGATATCGGAAAAGATACCTGGATGTGCAAGGATTACAGAACGGGTAAGACAAACGCAACTTCTTATATCGATGACCGCTGTAGCTATGCGACGAACGAAGTGGCTATCAACTGGAATGCTCCGCTTGCATACCTCGCTGGCGCACTTGAAGCTTTGAATGCCGGTTACGCTCCGTCATTTGCTGCCGATGGCGTGGCAAAGGGTGGTACCTCGGCGCTCAGGCCGTTCTCTTCTAGAACCCCTGTAAGCACAAGCAAGGCCGTCCGCCTCCGCTTTGCAGACCAGAAGGTGTTCATTGAGAAAGACGGAAAACGCTTTGACTTGAAGGGTATTCGCATCAAGTAGAATTATTGAACACACCTACCTAAACAGAAATAAAATCCATATTCATAGAATCTAAACGGCACTCCGCAAGGGGTGCCGTTTTCCATAGCATTGATTCGTTTTGATTGCAGGGGTCGGTTCCTTTGCTAAAACACTTGCTACAGTTTTCTGTGAAATAACGCAACAACGGGTGGGATAATCGTCAAAACGGCTCTATATTATATGAGCTAGATAATAGCCAATTTTAGTGCGAGGATGTTTGTGAAAAATCATGTTTTAAAGCCTGTGGTGCTTGCCACGCTCGTTGTCGCCCAAGCCTTTGCGGCGACTGCCTACATCAATCAAATCGGATACCGTCCAGGCGATTTCAAGGAACTCGCCCTCGTCGATGCGAACGGCAATGTGGATTTCGTAAATTCCGCAGGTCAGGTTGTGCTCTCCGTCACACCGAAGGCAGCCTCTTTTTGGAATGCAAGCGGTCAGAATGTCCAGCTCGTCGATTTCTCTAAACTTTCCGAAGCGGGCAAGTACAGTATCAAGGTAGGCGGCAATGTTCTCCGTTCCGATCTCGTGGTGAAATCCCAGACATACGAAGAAATTTTCAAGGCTGCCATCAAGTGGTTCTATTACCAACGTGCGTCTATGGCGTTGGAACAGCAGTACGCGGGCAAGTGGAGCCGCGCCGCAGGCCATACGAACGCAACCGTTGAACTCCACAATTCCACGGGCGCTTCGGGCACAATCAATTCAAGTAAGGGCTGGTACGATGCAGGCGACTATGGCCGCTATATCGTAAACTCCGGCATTACGACATACACGCTCCTTTCGCTGTATGAACATTTCCCGGCGTACTTCAAGACGCTCAAGTGGAACATCCCCGCCGAAGGCTCGCTCCCGGATTTGCTTGCCGAAATCAAGTGGAACTTGGATTGGATGCTCACCATGCAGGCGGCCGATGGCGGCGTTTATCACAAACTCACTTCTCTCGGTTTCCCGGGCGATGTGATGCCGGCGCAGGATAATTCCAAGCTTTATGTTATCGGTAAAAGTACGGCGGCCACTTTTGACTTTGCTGCAATAATGGCGATGGCGTCTCGTATCTATAAACCGTTTGATGCAACTTATGCAACCAAGTGCCTCGATGCAGCCAAGAAGGCTTTTGCTTGGGGACAACAGCATCCGAACCAGAATTTTACAGCGAATCCTAGCGGTGTTTCGACGGGCACGTACGAAGATTCGACACCGAATGACGAAAAAGTTTTAGCCGGTACGGAACTGTTCATTACGACTGGCGATGCTTCGTATAAGCAGTCGGGCTCGACGGAATACATTTCGTACTGGGGCGACGTTATGGGACTTGCAACATACGAAAAGGCAACGCACCAGACGCAGTTCGGTGGCGATGCGAACGAAGCCAAACAGAAAATTTTAGGTACGGCGAATGAGTTCGCCAATCGTGCAGAAAAAGGTTTTGGCGTTGTCATGGCAAAGGATGACTTTGTATGGGGTTCCAACGCAGTCGCATCTAACCAGGGCGTATGGCTTTTGCATGCCTATTACCTCACTGGTGAACAGAAATATTACAAGGCTGCGGTCAAGGTTCTTGATTACCTGCTCGGCAAGAACCCGCTCGATATGTCGTTTGTAACCGGTTACGGCTCGAAATATGCGAAACACCCGCATCATCGCCCGAGTACATCGGATAACGTAGAAGAGCCAATTCCGGGAATGCTTGTGGGTGGTCCGCAGCCGGGTGGCGAAGATGTTGGCCCCAAGGCGGAATGGAAGTGCGATGACTACAGAACGGGGCAGGCGGCAACTGCCTACACCGACCAGCAGTGCAGTTATGCCACAAACGAAGTCGCTATTAACTGGAACGCACCTCTCGCTTATCTTGCGGGCGCCATTGAAGCACTCAATGCGGGTCACGCTCCTGAATTTGCGGTTTCCGGCGTTGCCAAAAAAGATGCTCCTGCATCTAGTTCTTCCGAACAAAAGAGCAGTTCCTCGGTGGCCTCCAGCTCGTCGGTTGTGTCGAGTTCTTCTGTAGCTTCGAGTTCCGCGACGGCGCCGTCTTCTTCGATCGTGCCACAGAGTTCATCGTCTGCAAAGCAGGGCGTGTCTTCGAGTTCCTCCGCAACCGCTGTTTCTTCCAGTTCGCAGGCTTCGGACGCCATTCGTGTCGTACCGATTGATCGCAATGGCCAAAGCTATCAGCCACGTCTGCGCTTCGATGACCAGAAACTCTTCATCGAAAAGAACGGCAAGCGCTTTGATTTGAAAGGCCATAGAATCAAGTAAGTTTTCTCATATTCATAGAATGCAAAGCGGCGTTTCCATTTTGAAATTGGGAGCGCCGTTTTTTACTAAATTAGTTGTATGATGTCGAGTGTATTGAACAATTTGTTGATGTTTGTTCTTGGCCTGTTGGCCTTGAGTTTCCTTGTCACGATTCATGAACTTGGCCATTTTTTGGTCGCCAAATGGAATAAGGTTAAGGTCAATACTTTCTCGGTCGGCTTTGGCAAGAAACTTTTTCGCTTTAAGAAGGGGGAGACGGAATATTGCATTTCGGCAATTCCCTTTGGCGGTTATGTGGCTATGGCCGGCGAAAATCCTGACAGCATCGAAGAAGGCGCAACTCCAAGCGAAGATGATTTTTTGGGAAAGTCTGTGGGGGCTCGTGCCGCGATTGCATTTGCAGGGCCGTTCGTGAACATTGCTTTTGCCTTTATCCTCTTGATTTTCCTTTACATGGTCGGCGTTCAGGAACCTGACAGCAAGAACCTCATTATTGGATTTGTTGCAAAGAATTCTTCTGCAGAAATTGCGGGGATTCAGCCGGGCGATACGATTACGGCGATAAACGGCAAGGCGACTCAAGGCTGGGACGATTTCCGCGAACAGATTGGCGTAAGTCTCGGTGCGGATGTAACGCTTGAAGTGCATCGTGGTGGCGAACCTCTCGCTATCAAGGTTATCCCGCAAGAACTCGTGATTCCGGCTGTAGATTCGACGTCGGAACCCATCAAGATGGGCATCGGCGATATCGGTATTTATCCGCGTAACCGTGTCATCGTGCGCTTGCCGCCAAAAGAAGGCTCTGCGGCCGAAAAAGCGGGAATCATGCGCGGCGATACCATCTTTGAAATCAACGGAGAACATATTTCCCGCTACGAAGACGTTGTACGCCTTATTGACGGTTCCAAGGGAGCCGAAGTTAACGTGACATTGAAGCGAGATGGAAAAAAAGTTGACGTGAAAATGACTCCGGCCTACAGCGAAGAATTCGACCGTTACATTGTCGGAATCCAGATGGGTTACGTGATGTTCAGCGAAACGCATCTTGTGCGTCGCGGCCCGATTGAAGCGTTCGAAAAAACGTGCGCGACCAGCTGGAAAATGACGACGAGCATTTTCCGCTACTTCCAGCGTTTGTTCAAAGGCCAAGTCAAAGTCGAAGCGTTCTCCGGTCCGGTTTCTATTGTCGCTGTCATGGGTAACGTTTGGATGAGCGGTTTTCAGGATTTCCTGATGTTGCTCGCTCTCATCAGCATTAACTTGGGCGTGATGAACCTCTTGCCGCTTGCGATTACCGATGGCGGACTCCTCATGTTCCTCGCTATTGAAAAAGTGCGCGGCAAGCCTCTGAGTCTCAAGACTCAATCCATTATCCAGAATGTCGCGGCGGCGTTCTTTATCAGCTTCTTCGTGTTTATCACCGTACTCGATTTCGGCAAACTTTCGTTGTTCTTGAAGTAGCGTGTTGGGCGTCATCCTGAGCGAAGTGCGTAGCACGGAGTCGAAGGATCCAGTGCAGTTATTGAACGCGTAGCGTGCGAAGGATCTATTTTAGCCGCTTAATATTGTAAAAATAGATTCCCATGATGACCGAAATCGTGAGAATCCAGCTTATGGGATAAACTACCATCAGCGAGGCGAACGAGTTGTATTTGGGGAACACGAAAATTACCCAAAGAATGCGGATGCCGCAGACTCCTACCATACAGGTGAGCGCCGGAGCTAGGGACTTGCCCATTCCAGAAAGTGCGCCCGAAAATACATCCAAGAAAACATTAATTACTAGAAGCCCCACCACAACGTACATGCGGATAGATGCGATTTCAATGATTTCGGTATTGGACGTAAACACGCTCAACATGGGTCTTGCAAAAATGCAACAGAGCGCGCTCAATACGATGGTGGACGAACACCCGAGCAGAAGCGTCCAGCGGACCGTGCGGTGGCAACGTTCCATGTTCTTTGCGCCGAAGTTTTGCCCCACGAAAGTCACGCAGGCCTGCGAGAATGAACTCAGCCAGTAATACACAATAAACTCGTAAATGAGGGCGATGGATGAGGCCGCCACCGTCGCAGAACCGAGGCTGTTGATGGCCGACTGCAAACACACATTGCTGAACGAGAATACGACGCCGCGAAACCCCGTTGGGAGTCCAACGCGCAAAATACGGCTCAAGAAGAGTGGCGTCACGCGCAACTTCCAGAATTCCAGCTTGAAGGGACCCACTTCATGTAAGAGCATGTAGAACAAGGTAATTCCGCTGATGACGTTGGCGATGACCGTCGCAATGGCCACGCCTGCCACATCCATGCCGAAACCCGCCACAAGAATCAGGTTCAGCACCACGTTTACGGCGCCCGCCACCATGAGCACGTAAAGCGGCCGCTTTGTGTCGCCCTTGCTGCGCAGGATGGCGGAGACAAAGTTGTAGATCATCACGAAGGGCATCCCGGCAAAGTAGATTTGCAGGTAGAGCACCGCCATGTCCAAAACGTCCGGAGGCGTCGAAATCAGTTCGAGAATTGGCCTTGCAAAGAAGATTCCCACGAACGAGAGGAATATCCCGCTGAAGAACGCCACCATTACCGACGTATGGACGCTGCGGGTCACGGAGCGGTAGCTGCGTGCACCGATGGAGTTGGCCACCACCACGTTCGCGCCCACGGAAATCCCGACGAACAGGTTGATGAGCATGTTAATGACGAACGTGTTCGCGCCCACGGCCGCCAAAGCCTTGTCGCCCGCGAACTGCCCCACAACGGCGACGTCCGCCAGGTTGAACATCTGTTGGAAAATGCTGCTCAAGGCAATAGGGATGGCAAACCTCAGGATTTTTCTCCCGAGGGGCCCGTTCAGCATATCGATGTTCGTCTTTGATGCCGCCATGCAGTACCTTGAAAACGGGCGTAAATTTAGTTTTTAAATTGCGGGGACAGAAAGGACGGTGCTTCAATGAACTCTATTATCATTTACGGTAGCCGATTGTGAAGGGGCTCGTGAAGGTGCTGACGTTGAACACTACATTCTCGTGAGCGAATATGGCAAAAACGGCACCGACGCCGAAATCGTCGGATTCAGAAGACGGTAATCTTTGAATTTTCCTTTTGAAAATAAACTATTTTTAGAAGGGATGAAAACATCAACGATCAAATATTTTGCTTTTTTCTTTTTTTTGTCGCTTCTTTTTACAGGGTGCAGTTATACCTATATTGAAAAGGGAACTTTTGAGGCGTTCGTACCTGAAACATTTACAGGAGTTGCGTACCCCATAGGGAATGATACCACCAATGTCTGGAAGGCGAATGTTTCCATTCGTAATTATAACAATAGATATTTGCAATTGCATGGAATAGAAAACAAGTATGAAGAAACGCAAAATAGTCATTTGTATGTAGATTGTTCGGAATGTCCTAAAGATACGAATATAAAAGCCGACCTTAGCTATGCTTTCAAGACTTTCCCGGTAACAGGATCGATAGATTATTTTCTTAATGTAAAGCGGATCCTCATTGGATTTGGAGCATCCTTTAATCCCTATCCCAGCATACGCTCATCAGTAGGTTTTAATAGCGATTATTTTGAAGTTGGTGGTTTTGCTTCATTTGGATATGCTCATGTTGACTACTCCGTGAAACAAATCAATTATATGGAGCAAGGAAACATGGCCGGAGGAAATGTGACATGGATTGATAGCATATATTGCGACGATTGTTCTGAATGGAAACTTAATGGTAATTTTGGAGCGTACTTAAATGTTTTCCCAACAAAAAAACTATCCTTATCCTATTCTTTATCGGCCTTTTCACCTTGGCTCTATGGCGATATAAAGTGTTATGAGGATGGGACTACGGATTGTTCTTTAGCTTTTGATTTCCCTTACATATTTGCCCAGTATTTCGGTGCGAGTTATTTGTTTACAAAGCATGTTCAATCATCCCTAGGTGCGAAAGTTTACTTTGGCAATGCTTTTGATGAACGTATTTGGAATCTTGATATCAAAACATCATTCTTATTTTGAACAATGAGTAAGGACCTATGAAAATGAAACGTGTGCGCGATTTCTTTGGATACCTGTTGGGTGGCATTCTCTTTGTCTGCCTGATTCCGACAATCATGTGGCTTGCGTCGGGGGTGCCCGCGCTTTGGCCGGTCGATGCGTGGCGCTGTGTCGTGGCGCCTATCGTGATGCTTATTGGCCTCGTGCTGAGCGTATGGACTATTGTTTATATGCGTAGTCGCGGTAAGGGGAATCCGATGGATGCTTTTGGCCACGAAGTAGCGCCGCGTACAAAGCACCTGATGGTCGAAGGCCCGTACAAGATAAACCGCAACCCCATGCTGACCGGGACGCTCATTTACCTCGCGGGCGCTGCCGTATGGCTGTGGACCTGGCAAGCCGCCGTCGTGCTAGTGGCTTTCCTCGCCATTATGATGGTGCAGGTTTTGAGCGAAGAAAAACGCCTCCGTCGCGATTTCGGCGAAGAATACGAAGAGTACTGCAAGCATTCGCGGCGGTTCTAGAAATTATAATCAGTGGGCAATGTGCCACAAAAATATGCGCCAACCGTTAACCGTGTTGGCTCTTTGTTTTTCGCTTGCTCCGTTGTAAATGTAGCCGAAATCGTTCCTGGCGAACTGCCTTAGGAACGTTGCAAGAACATCCACGACTTGCTTTGGAGTGTATTGCTTCACGTTTTTGCTTGCAGGGGGATATGCAAGCGTGATGAGAGGCACCGCGAGTTCTCTTCGGTCGTCCATCAGGCAAATCATGGCTGCGGCGGAGGATTTTCCCAATTTCTCAAGACTTTCATAGGCGCGTTTTGCAGTTGAATCAACCAGCATGTCTTCGATGATTGATTTGACTTCTGTGAAATGCTGTGCGATTTTGCAAACGGAGCTGTATTGCTTGTTGTCGATGATATCTTTTTGCTTGGCTATTTCACTTATAATTTTGGTTTTGTTCTCCTCGGTTTCTAATAAAATAGATTTTGCGTTACTGCCCGTAAATGCATACTTGTTTGTATCGGAAGTACTTTCGTTTATAGGCGCAATGATTCTTTGATTGTTGTATTTGAATAAGCTAGAATCGTAGCAGTGAATCCCGGTTTCTTGTCCAGCGCAGATTGTTTTTCTGATGACGATTTCTTTTGCTGAGATATCCCCTTTATAAACGGAGTCAATGACGAAGTTTATTTCGATGCGTTCTGTTGCTTTCTGCTTGATTTCGTTGATTTTATTCGTATCGACGTGAAGTACGCCAGAAACAATATGCTGGGACCTAGCGACAGCTCTCCACAAGAATTCGTACTCCTCGTCAACTTTAGGCTTTTCTTGGGTTTGTTTGCCGACTAAGTCAGCGAAGGGGACGACTTTTTTCCAATTCTCGATGGAATCGTTGAATTTATTCGAAAAGTAATTGCTTGCAATGCCAATGTCGTAACCATAAATAATGGTGATTGAAAGAGTTTCGCCATCTTCAAATTTAAAACCTGAATTGAAAATGACTTTTGCAATTTTTATAGCTAATAAAGTATCATTTTCATCTTTGTTAATCTTGGCGGCGGTGACTTCTATGAGCTTGACTTGGGTTGTCTCTCCATTTAAATTGGTGGTCGTTGTCTTGTTGCGGTACATTGATATGCTTGAAATTGGCAGTTCGTGACTAGCAACACTAATAATCTTTTGCATGTCCGTGACATATATGAGCTTATTTGAAACAGTAGCACTGCCTGCGATGGTTACAATTAAAATTAGGATTGGCAATGCGACTCCCGCATAAAGATATACTTTTTGGTTGGCAATGTTGATGTTTCCTTCGCTTTTTACGGAGACGACGAATGTCTTTGCTATCATGTCGTGCAATGACTGTAAGGATTTGTTGTTGACTATGACAAAGTAAGTTTCAAGAACTGGAATGGAAAATAGGATTGTACCGAGAATGAGGCTTGGGTAAAGGTCCGCAGAATCAGAAACCGGCAAACCGTTTAGCAAAATATAAGCGGCAAAAGGGATGGTTCTCAAGAAACTTTTCTGAACAGAAATTGCTTCGGAACTTTTGCCGACCACGCGGATTTTGAGCAATTTTTTAGCGACTGTCTGTCCGTTTAAAATCTTGCTGTTGCCAATTCCGAAGTAAAATAAGACTACGATGAAGCCTACGATTTTTCCGAGATCTCCAAGTTCAATGAAAAAATCTCCGAATAACAAACCGAGCAGTTTACCGATTAAAACGATGATTAAGGCATCTATTAAAAATGCGAAAAATCTTCTCTTTCTTGTCGCAAGATTTATTGTTGTTACTTCGTCTGACGTTGCTACAATCTCATCCATTTTTTTACCCTTAATTGGCTATAATTAAATTTTGTTTCAAAATATACAATCATTTTGTTGTAAAAAACGTTTTAGGTTATTTTCAGAAAGCTCTGTTTCATTTGCATTTAGTAAATTATGATGAGACTATATTGTTATGGGTGTCACATGAACATTCTGATTCTTTCGGGTAGCCCGCGCAAGGGCGGCAATACGGATTTGCTGGTGGATGCATTCGTCAAAGGCGCTTCGCCAAAGCACCATGTCGAAGTCATCTCCGTTCACGATTACAAAATCAATCCTTGCATCGGTTGCAATTCGTGTTTTGCCCGCGAAGACCATGCGTGCTGCCAGAAAGACGACATGCAAATCGTCTATGAGAAAATGACGAAAGCCGAAATGCTCGTCATCGCCTCGCCGGTGTATTTCTATGGATTGAGCGCTCAACTGAAAACCGTCATCGACCGCTTCCACAATCCGATTCGTGACACGTTTCACATCCACAAGATGGCTTTGCTTTTAGTGGGTGCCGCCTCGCTCCCGGAACTGTTCGACAGCATCCTTACGCAGTATGAACTTTGCCTCAAGTTCTTCAAGCTGCAAGATATGGGCCGTGTGCTCGTGCGTGGTGCAAAGGATAAAGGCGATGTCAAAAGTGGCGACTCGCTAAAGCAAGCTTTTGAATTAGGACAAAGTATCTAAAAATAGAAACGCCTATTATCAGCGGCTATAATCGACTTTTTCAAGAGCTTTAGGCTCGTTGTTTTCGAGCACCCATTTCACCGCCAACTCGGTCAGCTGATAGAGCGTTTCCTTGCTGCTCTTGTTGCTTATCGTTTCAGCGAGAGCGCAGGCTTTTTCCGCGGTTTCTCCGCCGACTGTCTTGAAATACGCTGGCAGCGAGGCCGCCATTTTCCTGTAGTCTTCGTCCCAGTTGGCTCCGCCGTTATCGAGGATTTCGTTCGTGATACGCCCTATCACGCGTATGACTTCGCCCTGCACCGTGTCCGCATGGCCGCTGCCGGGGACAAGGAGTTCCCAAAGCTCGTCAAACTGTTTTTGCCATGTCGAACTTTTCACGGTTATCGGCTTTTTCTCGTTGTGGAGTTCTCGCCTTGGCATTGGCGTCACGTTGAAAATTTTGTACAGTTCATCAAGAGCGTCGCTGAACTCTTCCACTCGTTCACGTGCAAATTTCGAACGATAGAATTCAAAACTCTCGCCGATTTTCGTGACAAAACTTTTGGTCTTGTCGGAAGTCTTTGCGCCTGCCGCAAGCAGAGCTTTGGCTATGCGTACCATGCTTACGATGTTCGCATTGTTGCATGAGCGGAGTGATTCGTCAAGGGCCGTATATTTATCCCAACCGCCGCAGGACTCGGGATCCGCTCCGCACGCGAGGAGGTTCTCTACTGCTTGCGCCTTGTGGTTGCGTGCGTTGGCAAAGAGCGCATTTCCGGTACGTGCGTCGGCTGCAAAGTTGATATCGGCATCGTGTGCGATTAGGCATTTTAGTAGATTCACGTCGGCTGCAAGCTTCGTCGCTGGCGTTTCGCCCCAACCGCAATCCGCATTCAAATCGATGCCATTCTCGGCAAGGAATGCGACGTGTTCCTCAGTTAGACCTTTGAACGAAAATGCATTTTCTGTCGTTCTGCTGCGTGCTGTGGCGGACACCTCGCATTTGTCGAATACCGCCTTGAATTTGTCCATATCGCCGCTGTCGATAATTTCCTGAAAATCTTCTGGGAGCGTCTTGCGTTTCTTTGCCATAATCTTTTGTCCTTAATTCTTAAAATGGAAATTCTACAGTTCTTCTATCTCAGCTTTACATACTTGCCTTTCAAGGAATTTTCCGCTACATATTTAACAGGTACATCACCTGTAGCAATGCAATGCAACAAAAAATCTCTCACAAGACTAGGCTCCCACCCCGCACAAGCCGCCACCAATCCATAACGGGGGTCGCAAAATCCTTTTCCTATATTTTTCCCGAAATCCCAAACCGCATCAATTATAGTCTTTATGTCCTCGTTGTTGGGTTGCATTTTATCATATCCAAGAGCGTCGAGCATGCCATATCCCAAAGAATAACCCATTGTGCTTAATCTTTTGAGCAACTCGGAAACGTCTGATTTATCTTTTCTCTTGACTCTGATTAACGCTCTACCAGCGACATTCGTAATCGTATCGAATTCTTCATTTATTTCTGCGATTTGCTCGAGAAACGGCGTGGCTTTCTTATAATCGTTAATCCCGATACAGTGTATTAATTCACACTTTGTTTCCCAAGATTTTTGATTCCGCAACAACTCATTTTGCAACGCATCTATAACGAAATCTTCCAATTCCGGCATCAAATTTTTTTGCAAGAACTTTGCGGCTTTTCTCACGTCGGTCGTTTTCATGCTTGACAACAACGTTTTTATTTCGTCCACATTTTTACAGTTTCCCATTCGCATATCCCTCCGTCGCTGCAGTCAATCATTTATCTATGCTGTTAAATATATCATTCTTTATAATCATTAGTAATGAGCGATTATCACATTTATCTCGCAATCTAAGATTTTCTGAATAGATTCAATTAACGCTTCGTCATCGTCTATCAGTTTTTTGGGATTCGTAACATTTATACTGCAACAAGCAAAGCCACATTTAAAATCATATTTCAAGTCATTAAGCGACGAAGCTTCGCCGCAACACGGCAGGGTAATATCGAGCTTTTTAAATTCATCTTCACATGCGATACCCATAGCTTCATTCCACCAGTCAAAGCTTATTTCTTTTCCGCATTTAGGGCACGTTATATTCACGAGATTGCTTCCACAATCAATAAACTCCGGATTATCCGTGACTTCCAAATCGACACAATCGCATGTAACCGTAGATTCAATAAACGACTTTGCTGCGTTTAACTTGTCCTGAGAAACCTTCGTGTATGGACTTTTGGGAATTATCTTGTAAACTTGATCTGACATTTTTGCCCCCGATGAATGTATTTTAAGTTTAATAAATTTTTTATTTTGGGGAATAGAAATTTGAGGAAATGATGGTTAAACGGATTGGATTCGTCAAATGAAAATCGAAATAGCAAACATAGAAGATGTTCCAGAGCTTTTGGAATTGCACGACAAGGCGTTCTTTGCCATTGCCGCAGAAGTAGATTGGCTCGATGCCCCCGGTTTGAAGGAATCTCTGGAGCAGGCCTGCGAAGACTTTCCGAAATACACGACACTAAAGATGCTCTCTGACGAGGGCAAGATTGTCGGCTCGGTCCGCGGGCGTGTGGAAGATGGTTCGCTGTATATCGGCCGCCTGATGGTGCAGCCGGAATGCCAAGGGCGGGGATACGGCAAAATCCTGTTTCGTGAGATCCAGAAGAGGATGTCCCACAATCGTGCATGGCTGTTCACCTGTGGCGAAGTTCGACGTATCGTTTCGTTCTACGAGCGCGAAGGCTTCCGCACTTTCCATACGGAACGCTTCGAAAATGGCCACACGTGGGTTTCGATGGAGAAAAAGTAAAAGCGGTGATCATTCCCCCTCTTGCAACAACTTTTCGAACAGTGCACGATACCCCGCGATATCTTCCAGCTGCATGATGGTCGTAATCTTGTTGCCGGCATCTTTGCGTCGCCAGTGCGACCATCCCCGCAGAAACATCCGGCGCGTTCTCCGCCGCAATGTAGTCCTTCATCTGCTTGAAAAGGCGGATGAGGGCCTTGCTCTGTGCGGTCGCCTGCTCGCCCTTGAGCACCGTCATGAGCATGTAGATGCCCTGCTCGGTAAAGGCGTAGGGAGCGTACCTGGCGCCACCCCAACTTGAGGTGCAATTTGCACCTCAAGATACCGTGCGGTTCAACTTTGCTCTCATCACTTGAGGTCCATTTTGGACCTCAAGTTTCCTTTTTTATAAAAATTGTCGAAATTCGGCGAATTTTCGCAGTTTGAAGTCGAAATTTTGGACTTCAAGATTTCAAATTCCTCTGAATTCAGCCGAAACCGAAAATCTTCATCGAATTTTTCGATATTGTTCTTGACTTGTCTGTTAAAATCTTTCGTGCTATACCCGTAAATCTCCGCCAAATCGGCATCGAGCATGACCTTTACCCCGCGGATGGTGTAAAATCCGCAATTGGCGAGTGTCGCGACAATCAAGCTTGCTTGAATTGGCATGACCGAGCCTTAGCGGATAGAACGAAGTACATCCGCGATTTGAGCAAATCCTCGTCTATCAGGGAAAATTCGGGCTTTTTCGGCGCGACGGCCCCGGCCGCACTGGCCGCAACATCTTTCTTCATCGTCAACTCCTCTGGCATACAAGCGGAAAAAATACCAAAGACTATACACTTGTGCACTAAATATAAACTCGAAAATCTTGTTTGTCAATAGGCTTGTCTATTTTTTTGAAAATATGCGAAAAAAGCCGTTCTTGTCATTCTTGTGACACGAAATTAGGGTATATTTCCTACGAATGAATAGCACTGATCAGAATACAAAAACAGCATCTAAAACTCAGGTTGTGGATATCAGCGAAGATTTTGTTGATAGTCTCGCTCCTTCTGTATTGAGGAATCTTTTGCAGGATCATACCAGGTCAACTTCCAAAGTGTATGTTCCTATTTTTTGGGCAACCGACAACTATAAACGGCATGGACTTGATTACAGTTATTCTATGCCGATAAAACCCGAGCTAATTACCGGGAAACACGGTAAGATTGTGCAACCTCGTGTTGTCAAAAGTAAAGCGATACAGACGGCTAGAATCAAGAACATGGCCGAGGTGTTTACCCCTTGTTGGGTGTGTAACAAGCAGAACAACCAGATTGACGAGAACTGGTTTGGCCGAAAGAATGTTTTCAATACCGAAATAGATGGCGAAGATGGTTCCCATAGTTGGAAACCAACAACAAAATCAATTCAGTTTCCTAAGGGGAAAGATTGGAAAGCATATGTTTGTGATAATCGGCTTGAAATAACTTGTGGTGAAGGCCCCTACGTTGTAAGTCGATATGATGCGACGACGGGTGAGTTTATTTCTGTAGAAAATCGTATTGGCATCCTGGATCGTAAGCTTCGTGTGGTCGGTGAAAATAGTAAGACTAAGGAAGAGTGGCTCGAATGGGCGGAACGCGCTTATAAGGCCACATATGGTTTTGAATGGCAAGGAGACAATCTGCTTCTTGCCCGTGAGGCGCTTCTTATTTCTCTTTTAGACTACTTCAATATCAAATTCCCTGGTGAGAAATTAGAGCCTGAAACGCTTGAGCGTTTTGCTGAGATTATCAGTTGGAATTTTTGGCAAATGGATGGCCTTAAAGGGGTTGTTCCTAATTCTTGCAAGGAAGAAGAAACGCATTCATTGGATTTGTTCAGTGGAGACACTGTTACAAAAACCATTTGTGAAGGATGCACAAAAAATAATATAAAAAAACACAATGGCATTTACTGCAAAATTAAGGATTGGAATGAAATCGATCCGCGTACAAAGAAACTTGGCAGGGTTATCAAATTTATAGATACAATGAGGTGACGATATGGGTTATCAAACATCGTTTTTCAAAGTCATTTATGCTTTTCGCATACCTGATAAAGCCCATAAGGGGTGCATTAAAGTAGGTGATGCGTCGCTTGCAGATTTTGGCGATATAAGCAATAATAGCCCTGCTTTGAATAAAGCAGCAAAAGAAAGGATAAACCAATATACTAGAACTGCAGGGGTGAAGTATGAACTTCTCCACACAGAGATCGCATTTTATACGAAAGGAAAAACGAAGAAAATTATTGGTTTTCGGGATAACGATGTTCATGAGGTCTTGAAACGTAGCGGTATTGCCAAAAAAGACTTCAACATAGAAGCGAAATCGGACGAATGGTTCATTACGGATTTGGAAACCGTAAGAAAAGCAATAACTGCGGTTAAGGAAGGTCGCAAAGCTCTTGATGCTGGTGAAATCACACAAGATCGAAGCCCAGTAGAATTTCGCCCGGAACAAATTGACGCTATTGAGAAAACGGTTAAGCGTTTTAAAAAACACAACAACATGCTCTGGAATGCCAAAATGCGCTTTGGCAAGACGCTATCTGCACTTGAGGTTGTTAAACGTTGTAATTTTAAACGCACGCTGATTTTGACACATCGTCCAGTTGTGAATGAAGGTTGGTTTGAAGATTTCATGAAAATCTTTTATGACCGGGACGATTATTTTAAGTATGGTTCTAAAAATAAAGGGAATACGTTCAATTTACTTGAGCGAAATGCCCAAAAGGGCGCCGGTAGATATGTTTATTTTGCCAGCATGCAGGATTTGCGTGGATCTGAACGTGTCGGAGGCAATTTTGATAAGAATCAGGATATTTTTAAGACCAAATGGGATTGTGTAATTGTTGATGAGGCTCATGAAGGAACAAAGACCGAATTGGGTGAAGCCGTTATAAACGAGTTGGTTAAGAAGGATACAAAACTCCTTAAACTTTCAGGTACGCCTTTCAATCTGCTGAATGATTACGAAGAATCAGAAATATTCACATGGGATTATGTGATGGAGCAGAAGGCGAAGGCTGAGTGGGATTTAACGCATTTTGGTGATCCGAACCCTTATTCCTCTTTGCCAAAGCTGAATATTTATACTTTTGATTTGGGAAAACTGGTTGCGAATTTCAGCGATAGCGACTTGGCGTTTAATTTTTACGAATTCTTCCGTTGTAATGATGATGGGGAGTTTATTCATTATGAAAATGTACGATCTTTCCTTAATTTAATATGCAAAAAAGATGACAAGAGCAACTATCCCTATTCTACTGAAGAGTTTCGCAAAAATTTCAGACATTCTCTTTGGATGGTTCCAGGTGTTGCTGCTGCAAAGGCTCTTTCCAAAATGCTAAAGGAACATAAAGTATTTGGAAATTTTGATATTGTGAATGTGGCTGGTGATGGAGATGAGGAAGAGGAACATGAGGAGGCTCTAAAAAAAGTCCGCAAAGCCATTGGCGACGATCCAGAGGCAACATACACTATCACACTTAGCTGTGGTAGACTGACTACTGGAGTAACCGTACCCGAATGGACTGCGGTCTTTATGCTTGCGGGAACAGCCAATACGGGTGCTGCAAACTATATGCAAACTATATTCCGAGTTCAGTCTCCGGCTACTATTAATGGCCGTGTGAAAGAGGAATGTTTCGTCTTTGATTTTGCTCCTGATCGCACGCTGAAGGTTCTTGCCCAAACTGCTAAAATTTCTGCACGTGTTGGAAGAACTACTACTAATGATCGAATAATCATGGGCGATTTTTTGAATTTCTGTCCTGTAATAAGTTTTGATGGTACTTGCATGAAGACATTCGATGTGGACAAAATGCTTGGCCAGTTGAAACGCGTGTATGTGGAAAGAGTGGTTCGCAATGGCTTTGAAGACGGATGTCTATATAATGATGAATTATTGAAATTGGATAAGAACGCTCTTAAAGCGTTTGATGAATTGAAGAAAATCATCGGAACAACTAAGGCAATGCCCAAGGCAGGAGATATAGATGTTAATAATATGGGCCTTACTGATGAGGAATATGAGAAATTAGTAGGTAAAGGCGGTAAAAAGAAAAAAAAGGAGCTCACTAAAAAAGAAAAGGAGCTTCTTGAAAAAAGAATGCAGGCTCGTAAAGTACGCGATACAGCTATTTCAATATTAAGGGGAATAAGTATCCGTATGCCGCTTATGATTTATGGTGCGGATTTACAAAATGAAACCGAACAGATTACAATTGATAACTTTACAAGATTGGTTGACGATGTGTCGTGGAAAGAATTTATGCCTCGTGGCGTCACCAAGAAAAAGTTTAATGAATTCAAGAAATATTATGAGGCGGATATTTTTAGGGAAGCTGGAATACGAATTCGGGAAATGGCCCGCGCAGCAGATCAGCTTTCTGTAGAAGAACGTATAGGACGTGTAGCAGATATTTTCAATAATTTTAGGAATCCAGATAAAGAAACGGTTCTCACTCCATGGCGCGTGGTGAATATGCATATTGGAGGGGCTTTGGGAGGATTTGTATTCTTTGATGATTCGTTTGAAGACAATAATATTCTTTCGAATCCGCGTTTTATAGACAATGGAAAAATTACCAAAGATGTCTTTGACGTGGATAGCAGGATTCTTGAAATCAATAGTAAGTCGGGTCTCTATCCGCTCTATATGGCTTATACAATTTATAGGAATGAAGTTAAGCGGATTCATGAGCGAATGAATACCATTTCGTCTGATATGCAGAAGAAATTGTGGGATAAGGTTGTCGCAGATAATATCTTTGTTGTTTGCAAGACTCCAATGGCGGTGAGCATAACCAAACGTACGCTGATGGGATTTAGAACTGGTCGTGTGAATGCAAAATATTTTGAGGATTTAGAAACGGTTATCTCAGAAGAACCTGAAAAATTTGTGAATGCCGTAAACAAGAATACCTTCTGGAAGAATGGTACCATCAAAAAGACTAAAGAGGATGAAATGAAATTCAATGCAGTAGTAGGAAACCCTCCATATCAAATAACTACAGTACGAACGAGTGATAATCCTATTTATCATGAGTTTATGGATGTCTCGTTTGAACTATCGAAGATTGTTTCTCTAATTACGCCGGGAAGATATTTATTCAATGCGGGTAAGACACCAAAGGACTGGAATGAGAAGGTATTGAACGATGAACATTTCAAAGTTGTTCAATATTGGGCGGAAAGTACTGATGTGTTTCCGACGGTGGATATTAAGGGTGGCGTTGCAGTAATGTTGCGAAATGCAGATGAAATATTTGAAAAAATTGTTACTTATACGCCCTATGCAGAGGTAAAATGTATTTTGGAACATGTCCTTGCAGATGCGAATTTTAAATCCATAGATTCTATAATTTATTCGCAAAACAAGTTTGATTTGAAAAAACTTTATAAGGATTTTCCAAAGTATAAAAAAATTGTTGGTAGCAATGGAAAAGAACGTCGTTTAACTACATCTATTTTCGAACAACTGGATGTCTTTAAAGAAACAAAAAAGAAAGACGGAGATGCTGAAATAATTGGATTAATAAAGAATGAACGAGTGAATAGATACCTACCACAAAAATATCTTGACGAACATGCCAATTTTATGAATTACAAAGTGCTTCTGCCCAAAAGTAATGGCACCGGAGCAATGGGAGAAGCTTTATCAACACCCCTTGTGGGAGACCCCCTTGTGGGATATACCCAATCTTTTATAAGTTTTGGGTGCTTTGATAGTAAAAAAGAGGCGAAAGCATGCTTAAAGTACATAAAGACTCAGTTTGCACGAGTCATGTTGGGCGTATTGAAAGTTACTCAAGATAATAGTCGTGAAGTATGGAAATATGTCCCGATGCAGGATTTTGCTTCAAACAACGACATTGATTGGACTCAATCTATTGAAGATATTGACAACCAGCTCTTCAATAAATATAAGCTATCTAAGCAAGAACGCGAATTTATTAAAACCCACGTCAAAGAAATGAAATAAAAAAGGAGTTTCTATGTCATCATATCCCAATACAAAGGATGAATTTAAAAATTATGTAAAAAGTGCTTTGGCGGCAAACGCCTTTTATGGAAAAGATGATAAGCACAACGTCAATACATACGATGGTTCCACGTCTGCTTGTAGATATTTTTCGGTGTTCAATGAAGATTTGTCAGACCCGCAGAAATTAAAAACATGGATTGATGAAGGACAGTATTCAGTAAGTGCGTTTAGTGCTCAGAACGGGAAAATGGAGTATATTGTTCATCCTAGTGATACAACGTGGTCTGATGGTTCATACGTTGGTTCTGCATATAATCCAGGTGATTATATGCCGTTAGTTGGGCTGGAATACTTTGATGTTGTTTCTGGGACAAATATTGGGCCTCATGGATTTCCTGTAGATGATTCATATTTTGCCAGTAGAATGGCAAATAATGAGCTGACATTTGTTAAAGAGTTGAAATGATGGCGTTGCCAAATATATTTCATGCATGATCATAATTTAAAAGGATGAATAGAATGGACATCTACAAAGAACCTTGGCCTCTTTCAACTACTTTTAACCTTAAAGAACGTATTAATACCGATACGGACTATCAGCGCCCTGCTGTTTGGACAACAGCACAAAAGCAGATGCTTATGGACTCCATTTTACGGGGATACGATGTTCCCAAATTTTACTGGCATAAAATTAGCAAAAAACCGGCAAAATATGAAGTTGTTGATGGTCAACAACGACTCAGAGCAATTTGGGATTTTATGGACAATAAATACGCTTTGGCCAAAGATGCAGATCCAATCGATGGTGTAGAAATAGCCAAGAGAAAATATAAAGATCTTGAGCCGGAGCAGATGATCCAATTGGGGCAGTATGCATTGGATGTAGCTATTATTGAAGACTCAACTGATGAGGAAGTTCGCGAAATGTTCCTTCGTTTGCAGAATGGAACTAGTTTGAAAGCCCAGGAAAAACGCCATGCTCGTGTTGGCAAAATGCGCGACTTTATTTGTAAATTGTCCAAGCATTTTTTTTTCAGTTCGGTTAATTTTGATAATAGTCGATTCACATATGAGCATATTGCTGCTCAAATGACATTGCTCACACTTCGTGGCGACATTTGCAACGTCAAAGACCACGATTTGAATTTAATGTATGATGAACAAAAAGACTTTAATTCAAAGTCCTCAACAGCAAATCAGATAAAAAGAGTTCTTAATTTTTTATACACAATGTTTCCGGAAAAATCTCCGGAATTGAAACGATATAATGTACTATCTCTTTATATTTTGATTTCTGAATTAATGGAAAATTATGTAATTAAAGGACGTGAAAAAGAGCTTGCTGATTGGTTTGTTGATTTTGAGGTGCGTCGAGCTCAAGAAGATTTAAAGCCTGCAGAAGAACAAAATCCGGCTTTTGTGACCTATCATGAAAAAACTACAAATAGTACAGATGGAGCCGATTCTCTTAAATATCGTAATAGTTTCCTTATGGAAGATTTGTTCCAACATGTCAAGAAATTATGTCCAAAAGATCCTAAACGTTTGTTTGATGAGGTTCAGCGTCGTGTTATTTATAGAAAGTATAACGGTATTTGTCAAAAATGTGGGAAAAAGTGTGGCTGGAATAATTACCAAGCAGATCATATAAAGCCATGGAGTAAGGGCGGTAAAACAACTATAGAAAACGGGCAACTCCTATGCTCTGAATGTAACCAGGAAAAAGGTGCGAGTGATTAAAGTCGTTCATGATTACTTATCAATACGCGCAAAGCGATGATGGCTCTTTAAAAAACATCAGTGATGTAACTGATGCGTATAGAAAGGTTCATAACTTTACATGCTTTGGATGCAATAATGAATTGACTGCGATTCTTGGAAAACAGCGTGAACGTCATTTTAGGCATATTCCAGGTTGTATTTGCAATCCCGAAACATATTTGCATCAAGTCGGGAAAAAGATGTTTGTCGATTTGTTTGAATTGGCAAAGAAAACAAATAAAAGATTGTTGGTTGATTTTCTTCAAACGAAAATATGCGTAAACCCCGACTGTCCTTTAGGAAAAGATCATTGCATTGAAAATGAGGGGGAATACGAAGAATTCGAGCTTTTTCCTCACTTCAACCATTATGAAGTAGAAAAATATGATCCCGATACCGGTTTGAAGCCAGATATCATACTAACTAATGATGATGGCGAAAAAGTTTATATTGAAATATTTGTAAAACATGAATCAAGTGATGAAAAGATAAATTCCAAAGTTCCTATTGTAGAAATAAGCCTTTCTGAGGAATCCGATTTAAAGTGTTTACAACCTGAATTGAATGATGACGATATAAAAATAGACAACGCGTTCGCAGAATGTTTTAATATTCCTAATTCAACAATACTTGCGGAAAAACCAATCTGTCTAAAAGGTCTTGATAAAGTTCGACAACATTTTTTAGACTATTTTCAGTACTATCAGAAAAATGAACAGCCTGTTGAGCTTGTTTATTCATGTACAAAAATATGTGAGTCAAAAAATTGTCCTCATTTAGAAAAAGGACACTGCGTTAAACCTTCAGGATACGATCGGCTTGATTTGGCAGAAATATTCAATGCATTCATAAAAAAAGAAAATATTGAGAATTTATCACAAGATTTAATTATTACGAATAGTAAAAAAACGAAAATACGATTTCAGTTTGGATTGATGTTGTCAGAAACCAGCAAATATGATGATGCCGAGCATGTTGTTCAATATGCAATCAATCTAGATTCTGATACATATCCGTGGCAAGAACGCTCTGTGATTCAAGAAGGTTCTAAAGTCCGCTTCTTAAATTTTGAGAAGAAAAATGAATTAGATTGCAAGAGACAATTTTTTAACGCTGTAGTCATTTATAAAAATGGTCGCTGCATGCCATTGAGTGAACATAAAATTACGGATATTAGAAAAAAAATTTTAGAACAGAAACAAGCTATCGTTGAATATATCCTTATCCCAATATCAAGACTAGAACAAGAATTAGGATTCCCTACTTATAAGGAACAATTCAAAGCCGCCATTTCCGTTTTCAAATTAAAGAAACTAAATGTGAAAAACTGCTTTCTTTGCAAGTATAGTGGCGATAATTCGTATAACTGGGATGATGAAAGTAAACCCGTTTTTTGCAAGACATTTCGATTCCCATGCTCTTCTGGTCAAGCCGTTGGCTGTGAGCGGTATAGGATTAAGTACGATGCTGTTCAAGAGTATTTGAGTAATGATGGTATGAAAAAGTTGTTGTTTGAATGTATTGAAACTTATCGGATAAAATAAAAATAGTCGATTGGATGCATTCACTGAAAATAACGACGTAATAAAGGTACTTCCCCCCCATGCTCTTCACTTCCTCCGGCGCATTCTATTCCAAAGTTCAGTTCAAGACCGAAGAAGAGGTCGAGAAGGTTGTCGCCCACAACTTCAAGCTTCTCTTCGGGGACTATTCCATCTTGCTGCCGAAAAGCAAGATTCTCACTTATGGCGGCAAGGGGACGATTCCCGATGGCATTATCGTCGATTTCAAGGAGAATCGGTGGTTCGTCTTGGAGGTGGAACGTGGCGACCACGAAACGTGGAGGCACATCGCTCCGCAAATCAGTAAGCAGCTTGTCGCGGTGATGAATCGCGAGACGAAGAACAAGATTGCGGAACTTTGCATCGCAGAAATCGGAAAGCAGAAGGAGTTCTCGAAGCTTCTTGAATCCGACCTGAAAATCCAGCAAATTCATGTGCACGGTTTTGTCCAGAAGATTCTGGAAAAGGACCCGATTGTCTCTTTGCCGATAGACTATTCCCCGAGCGACCTTGAGGAATGGGCTTCGATGCAGAAGGTCGATGTGCAAATTCAGCATATCGAAAAATATATGAACGGCAAGGGCGAGGTGCTTTACGACTTCCCGGATTTGGAATTGACGCAGGAAAATGAATCCTTGAAGACGACGGACAAGAGCAACGCTTTGTACGAGATTGTGAAGGCGGGGCTTTTGAACGTGGGCGATGTCGTGCATTTCGATTACGGCCCGAAGGGCAAACTCAAGACGCATTTCGAAGGAAAAATCTGTTCCGACGGAATCGAGGTGGACGGAATCGTTTCTTCGGCCAGCGTTTCTGCCTTGCGTTGCATCCAGCAAATCAGCCCATCGCGCACAACGACGAACGGCTGGGTCACCTGGAAAACCGCCGATGGAAAATTCCTCGAAGAAAAGTGGAACGCCCTGCTTAAAAAGAGTGACGACGCGGAACAACCATCGAGACCCAAAAAGCATAAAAAGAAATCTCGCAAGACATCGGCGGTGACGTATCCTGAAAATGGCGATAATGATATGTTGTATCACTTCGCGAAAGGCGGGGCGATTATCGCAAAAGTCCGGCGTGTTGGCTCGCAGTTCGTCCTTCTTGCCGGCAGCAAACTTTCGCTGAAATATGACTTCCGTGGCTCGGGTTGGATGAATGTCCGAAAGAACGCTTCTGTTGGTGCTGATGGAACACTCCGCGAGGATATCGAATGCGATTCCCCGTCAATGGCGGCTGCGTTCGTTGCCGGCGGCGCCCGAAACGGCCTCACCTTCTGGAAAAATAAGGATAGGAAGGAATTGAAAAGCCTCGGAAAATAGTTGCATTTTGTCAAGAGATTTTCCACACGTGTGGAAAATTTGCACAGCAGCTACTTATGTAAAATTTTCCTGTCCCCCTTGCCAGCTTTTTAGATATTAGGTACATTAATGCAGCACGTGATTCTCTGTCAAATGGAGAATCGCGTCTTTTTTTTCCGTGATTTTGGAATAAGGGGACGCCTCTAATATTCAAGGAGGTGCTACTGATGAAAATTTATTCAGCTCAAGAGCTGTTTCACATGCTTTGTGTTGTTGATGAAAGCGTGTGGGTTGAAGCCAAGGGTAAAAGCGATTCCACTCAATCACTTATGGAATCAGTCTGTTCGTTTAGCAATGAGCCTGGTTTGGGTGGGGGCTATATTCTGCTTGGCATCGGCGAAAATACCAGGAGTCGGGACAACCGTTTTTATGTTGAGGGCGTTGCAGATGCGGATAAAGCTCAGCTTGACATTTCTACGCAGTGTTCGACTATGTTCAATTTTCCAGTTCGTCCGCGTATTGATGTGGAACAGATTGAAGGCAAGAATATTTTGAAGATTTTTGTGCCGGAACTTCCGAGTGTGCAGAAACCCGTATATTTCAAAAGCAGGGGTTTGCCACAGGGTGCTTGGCGTCGTATTGGTTCTAGCGATCAGCGTTGTACCGAGGAGGATTTGTACACGTTCTACCAAGATAACACGAATTTCGATTCATCAATCATCAAGAATACAAGTTTCGAAGATGTTGATTTGGAAGCTGTCAAATATTATCGACGGTGTCGTAAGGAAGTAAATCCCAAAGCTGAAGAACTTGGCTACAACGACAGGGATCTTTTGATATCGCTGGAGTGCCTCTCGCCAAATGGCAATTTGACTTTTGCGGGAATTATGCTTTTTGGAACGAAGCAGGTTTTAAGGCGCTTTTATCCACTGATGCGGACGGACTATATTCGCGTGCGTGGCAATGAATGGGTAGAAGATGTTGACGAACGTTTTTCAGCAATAGAATTCATGGGCCCGCTTATGCTTCAAATAGACAGGATGATTGATGCTGTACTTTCTGATTTGCCGCAGAATTTTTCGTTGAAAGAAGGGCAGATTCATGCAACGACAAAGCCCGACTTGCCGGAACGAGTGATAAGGGAGGCGATTGTGAATGCCGTCATGCATAGGTCGTATCACCATAATCGCCCGACGCAAATTATTCGCTACAATAATCGAATTGAGATTATTAATTCGGGTTATTCCTTGAAACCGCAGGAAGATATTGGTACAGCGGGGAGCGATACGCGAAATCAGTTGATCGCGTCGATTCTTCATGAGACGAATCTTGCGGAATTCAAGGGAACAGGAATCCGCACTATGCGTCGTTTGACAATGGAGGCGGGGCTCTCTATGCCCACATTTGAATCGAACAGAAAAAGCGACACTTTCACGATTCGTTTGCTATTGCACAAATTTTTTAATGAAGAAGATAATGTTTGGCTTGAACGGTATAGCGGAGTTTCTCTGTCGCGGGATCAGCAGATTGCCTTGATTTTTGCGCGCGAAGTTGGCGCTGTAGATACGCTTGCCTATGCACAGTTGATTGGCGTTAAAATGAACCTTGCTGATGAAAATCTCGGATTCATGAAAGAATTAGGGATTTTGGAACAAAAGGGTCGTTCGCTAGAAACAGCGTATTATGTGTTGAATCAAGCATTTGAATCCACCCCCCAAGTCACCCCCCAAGTCACCCCCCAAGTCGCCCCCCAAGATGATATACAAACTAAATGCAATGAACTGGTCTTGTTCTGTAGAATCCCTCGGTCTAAAAAGGAGATGATGGCATTCTTGAAGTTGTCTGACCGGAAGAGTTTTGACAAATTGTACCTCAAGCCATTGCTTAACAAAAGAATACGCTATACCATTCCAGATAAGCCGAATAGTCGAATCCAGAAATATGTGGCGATTGATGAGAATTAGGTAAAACAGTCCCCAACGGAGCAAATAAAAACAGAACATATTCTTTGAAAAAAAATAACACAGGGACTAACTATGCAACCACTAAAACTTGAAGATCTCAATGCCCAGTTCGACAGCATCCTCCGCAGGTATCGCGACGATGGCCTTATCGCTTACCGCGACGCGGGCGAACTGCTCAAGTACGAAGGCGGCCTCCCGGAAGTCAACCGGCTGAAAATATCTTGGCTGTCGCGGTTCAAGAATCGCCCCGCCATGAGAGACGAACTGGAAAAAATTTAGTCTCGTCAGCTGTTCGGAAATTCCGAACAACTGCGGCTGAGCCTAGTGTAAAATTTCCTTAAGCCCCTTGCCAGAATCCCAATATTATCTACATTTCAGCTGCGGTTCCTAATAGTGCAGGCTCCGAAAGGCATTTGATGATTATCAAATGTTTTTCTTTTTTTCAAAGGAGTCACTATGTCTAAAGAGAAAACCACTTCGTCAAAGAGCAACGCGAACCTCAACGCCGACTTCATAACGGATTTGAAGAGCATCGTTTCTACGGCACGGAATATGAGTTTTCGTGCGGCAAATCTGATGCAGGTTGCCTGCAATTGGCTGCTAGGCTGGCGAATTGTGGAACAGGAACAGCAGGGAAAGGCGAGGGCTGATTATGGGAAACATGTTGTTGAAGCGGCTTCCGAAAATTTAACTGCTGAATTCGGAAAGGGTTTCTCGATCGCATCGTTAAAAAGTTATAGGAAATTTTATCTTAATTTTCAGGATTTACAGGTATTTCAAACTCTGCCTGTAGAGTTTAAGAAAGCGATTGCTGCAAAAGGGCAGGCATTGCCTGCCCTTTTTGAAAGTGAGGAAATAAGGCAGGCTCTGCCTACCCAATTATCGTGGAGTCATTACGAATGCCTTATGCGTGTCACTGACATCGATGCTCGAACGTGGTATATGCAGGAAGCCGCTTCACAGCAATGGGATTATCGCACCCTAAAGCGGAATATTGCGTCTCAATATTACTATCGGTTAATGCAAACGCCCAAGGCTAAAAGGGCTACCGTTGTCAAGGAAATGAAAAAAATGACGGCCGATTATCAGAAGGAGCGTTCGGAGTTTATCAAGAATCCTTTGATTGCAGAATTTCTTGGAGTAAATCAGGATGCAGCGGTGACTGAGTCAACATTGGAAAATGCGATTTTGAATCACTTGCAAAAATTCCTGATGGAAATGGGGAAAGGCTATGCTTTTGTTGGTCGTCAGCAACATATTCATACAGAAGATGACGACTATTATATTGACTTGGTGTTTTACAATTACATGCTGAAATGTTTTGTTTTGATAGACTTGAAAACAAGAAAAATATCGTACGAAGATGTCGGGCAAATGGATATGTATCTCAAGCTCTACGACACTTACAAAAAGACCGAAGGAGATAACCCGACAATTGGCATAATTCTCTGTTCAGACACTAATGCCGATGTCGCTCGTTTTTCAACACTTGCAATAAATAAACGTATGTATGCTGCAAAATATTTGACCTACATTCCGTCTAAGGAAATTCTGGCCCGTGAGATTGAAATGCAAAAGGAACAGTTTATTGAGCAATACGGAAAATTAAAGAAAAAAAGTAAAGCAAAGAGCTAAGGTTTCAGAGATTGTCGAGAACCATTTTGCCAACGTCGGCAAAATGGTTTTCTTTTTTCAACGAGCCACTATGACAAAATCAGAGGATCTTATAAAGCTCGAAGTTTCCGCTGGTTGCGGAAGATTTGTTGTCGTCGGCAAAAAGGCAATTCTGAAAACATTTTTTATAAATTTGCATAAGCTTTACGAGTAATTATGCAAAAAAAAAGATGCAACACGACAGTCGGCGCCGGCCGCGGCACGAAGTATCTGAGGAAGTAGTTTTATTTTGAAACGTTTTCGACGTAAAGAATTAGATTGTAAAGCCGTGTATCTGCTTTGGACGATTCCATTGAACGATGTTCAATTTGTGTGAAGTAGGTTGAATCGGTTGTGTAGTATGTTAAAGGAATTGCGTCTAACTCTTCGTTGTTGGAAATCGGCTTTATTATATAGCGGTCATTGATAGTGCCGTTCTTGTCTCGGTATGGGAAAAACATCGCTTTCAAGTCATGTGGCTTTTTGGAAATGTGAATGGTTTCGTACTTTTGATAATCTTGGCTGTCATCTGTTTTCTTGTAGATGTTGTATTCAAAATACAAACTGTCATTTCTGATGCCAATGGCGTTGTGAATGCCGTTATAATGTGCTGCATCGTCAACGGCAAGGAAAATACATGCTTCGGGGGCTGAAGTTGCTTCTTGGGAAATGCTGGGTAGAGCATGATAGGATATTGCTGGTGCGCAGCCGCAAATTGATATGGCGATAATGGATAAGATTGCGAGTGCCCAGTAACGAGTTCTTTTCATATTTTCTCCAGAGGTGACGTGTTGAGGGGCTTGGGTAACTCTAATTATACATTATTCTGTATGTTGGCAAATTTCTTATAATGCATTTTTTCTAAATTATCCCCCGTACAAGTATAAGGACTCGCTTATGAATATTCTCGTCGTTGGTAGCGGTGGTCGCGAACATGCCATCGCTCTTGCAGTCAAGAAGTCGCCGCTGTGTGACACTCTCGTGTGCGCTCCGGGCAACCCGGGCATGGCAAACCTCGGCAAGTGCGTGCCGGTGGATGTGGCCGACCCGAAGGCGATCGCTGACCTCGCGGTTGCCGAAAAGATTGACCTCGCGGTCATCGGCCCCGAAATTCCGCTGGTCGCTGGCGTAGTGGATGAATTCCGCCGTCGCGGGCTGCGTGCTTTCGGCCCGACTGCGGCTGCTGCCGCGCTCGAAGGCTCCAAGGCTTTCAGCAAGGATATCATGAAGAAGTACAACGTGCCGACGGCAGCCTTCGAGACCTTCACCGATCTCGCCTCCGCCAAGAAGTTCCTCGCCGAACACCCGGCTCCGATCGTGGTGAAGGCGTCGGGCCTCGCTGCGGGCAAGGGCGCTATCGTCTGCATGACCGACAAGGAAGCGAACGACGCTGTGGAAGAAATGCTCGGCGACAAGGCCGTGTTTGGCGAATCCGGCAAGACGGTCGTGATCGAAGAATTCATGGACGGCGAAGAAGCCTCCATCTTCGTGGTTTGCGACGGCAAGGACTACGTGATTCTCTCTTCTGCCCAGGACCACAAGCGCGTCTTTGATGACGACAAGGGTCCGAATACTGGCGGAATGGGCGCTTACAGCCCGGCTCCGGTCGTGACGGACGCTCTCCTCGACGAGGTGAAAAAGACGATTATCGAACCGACCCTCAAGGGCATGGCTGCCGAAGGCAAACCCTACACGGGTGTGCTCTACGTGGGCATCATGGTGACTGCGAAGGGCCCGAAGGTCGTGGAATACAACTGCCGCCTCGGTGACCCCGAATGCCAGATTGTGCTCCCGCTCTATGACGGCGATGTGCTCGCTTTGTTCGATGCTGCTGAAAAGGGTGAACTCGCCAAGCTCGGTGCCCCGAAGGCTCCGAAGGGCAGCTCCGCAATCGTGGTGCTTGCAAGCGCCGGTTATCCGGGTTCCTACGAAAAGGGTAAGGTTGTTACAGGTATCGAAGAAGCCGAAAAGAACGGCGCCCAGGTGCTCCATGCCGGTACCAAGATGGTGGACGGCAAGCTGGTCACGAACGGTGGCCGCGTGTTTGGCGTGGTCGGTCACGGTGCAACGCTCCAGGAAGCCTTGAACATCGCTTACGCCGCTTGCGAAAAGGTTCAGTTCGAAGGCAAGTTCTACCGCAAGGACATCGGCAAGAAGGGCCTTGCAAGACTCGCAAAATAAAGAAAATTGACTAGAGATTGCTTCGCTTCGCTCGCAATGACGTGTTTTTTTGAACGTCATTGCGAGGAGTGAAACGACGAAGCAATCCAAGCCTGAAGGGATTAGTTTAAAAGGATACGCAAATGGATTTGAAAGAAAATGCAAAGGTCGGTATCGTTGCCGGTAGCAAGTCCGACCAGGAAACTGTAGATAAGATTACCGCGGTGCTTGACAGCTTCGGCATCGTGTGGGAATTCAACATCCTCTCCGCACACCGCACCCCGAACGCCACCGCGAAGTATGCTCGCGAAGCCGCCGGGCGAGGCCTCCAGGTCCTCATCGGTGTCGCAGGCCTCGCTGCAGCCCTCCCGGGCGTGCTCGCAGGGCACACGATTCTTCCGGTAATTGGCCTGCCCTGCGCCGGCGGCCCGCTCAACGGCGTCGATGCCCTGCACTCCATCGTGCAGATGCCCCCGGGAATCCCGGTGGCAACAGTCGGCATCGGCAACGGCAAGAATGCCGGTTACCTCGCCGCCCACATCGTCGCCATCGCAGATCCGGCTGTCCGCGAGAAGCTCATTGCTTACCGCAAGAGCCTGGGGGATATAGATTAGACGAAAGAAAAATAATGGCGTTTCGCTCAATATAAAGTTCGTTGGCATTTCCGCCAGCGTTTTTTCGTATTAAATAAAATGTATATTGAATCTATTGGAAGAGGGTTGTTTGCGGCCAAATAAAATACGGCTAATTAAAGTCAACAACGAAAAATAATCTTGTTAGGAGGAAAAATGGTGAAAAAACTGTCTTGTGTTATCCCGCTGATGGTGTTGTTGTCGTGCTCGAGCGATTCGAACGAACCGATTATGCCGATTGCTGGCGAATCCAATCTTTCATCAAGTGTTGCCGAGAATTTGCAGGGGACTTCTTCTGGCAACGGCTCCAGCGAAATTCTTTCTAGCGCTAGTTCTGACAAGCCTCTCTCTAATGGAGTTCCTCTCTCCAATGAAGTCCCTATCTCCAATGGAGTTCCTATCTCTAGCGAAATGGCTTTAGTCTCTTCTGCTTCTGTCTCTAGCGGATCTGTGCCCGCGTCTTCCGTGGCTGAGACGGGTGCTGAACTCAAATATCAAGTTTTCGATGTTACCACAAGCGCTTCAAGCCAAAGCTATATTGCTGGCCGTGAGGTTCAATTCATTGGTAAAGAATCTCTTTCTGACGGAAATGTCCCGTTGCCAGCGGATGTCAGCTACATAAATCTCAATGCCAATGGGGAATATGACCGTGTCAGCTTTGTTCGTCCTACGATGAAAAACGGGATTTTGGACACGGTGACTTTAGCCCTTGAGGGGAATTGCACTCTACATGGGCTTTGCTACATCGGCTCTACTCAAATTGTTTGCTATTCGAAAAATGATTGCTCTAGGTGCCCCTCTGCATCGACGTACTACCCTCCAAAGATTACGGAGAAAACGCTATTTATCAATTATGGCCCGAATAAAATAACGGATGCAATGCCTATATATGATATCCCAGCGTTGGATTCTGTGGCCTTCCGTGCAGCTTTTGCTCAGTTGGACTATAAAACGGAAGACTATCTCAGCGGTCAAATTCTTAGCAATTACCAGCTTCAAGCGAAGGGTCTTCCTGAAGGAATGTCTTTCAAAAGTAGCCCCACGATTCCGCAATCATCGTCCAGTTATTATCCGTCTCCCTTCAGTTCGTCACAAACAATTTATGTTATGAATGCTTGTATCGATCAAGTTCACGATCGATATCCTTTTGCTTATGTGGATAAACGGAAAGTAAATTTGTACAATGCTAGTGCTCAAGCTTTGAAAACGGATACGACCATTGCTTGGACGCTGATTTACACCGATCAGTTTGGTAGACAGGATTCGCTAGCGGTTACGACGAAGTTTATAGCAGCGAAGAAGTAGTGTGATTTTCCTCACCTTGCTTCGTTGTCATTCCTCTTATCCCACTAATCACTCGTCTTGTCATAATTCTCTCGTCTCTCGTCTCTTGTCTCTCGTCTAACGAATCACGACTTTTGTATATTGTCGTTATCTTAAATTTTAGCCTATGTTGTGCTTATGTTCTATCGCATTTTAAAAAACGTTTTATTGTTCGAGCTCGTGCTGCTCTTGACGGTCTCGTTTGCCGATGAGACGGCCGTACTTTCTTCGTCTTCAAATACCGCTCTTTCGTCGCAGTCCGCTATAGGGTCCCTTTCTGATCAGGTTGCTATTCCGCAGTCTGTTTCTGCCCAGGCCCCTGTTTCGCAAACTGCTGAATCCTTATCGTCTAGCTCCAGCGCCCCGCTCCCTAAATGGCGGACCCTTCCCGAAGTCCAAAAACCTTGGATGAAAGGCGAACGCCTTGAATTTGAACTTCGCTGGGGGTTCATCACGGCCGGTTACGCCACTCTCGAGGTCAAGCCGCGCAAGGACGGCAAAACGGAATTTTTGACGTTCGCGACCGCCAATAAGACCGTCAACAAGTTCTATCCGGTTTACGATACCGTTTATACGCTTGTCAACAACAAAGGCCTCATGACCGATATTTTCCGCAAGTCCCTCCACGAAGGCAAGTTCCATAACAAGTCGCTCATTAAATTCGACCGCGACGGCAAGAAAGCCGTCCTTTCCGATACGGTTTTCAAGGACCCGGTCAAGCACACGGTCAAACGCTCTGCCGATACCTCCGTGACCATCGACGGACTCGAACACAGCATCATGTCGGCGTTTTATCTTGTCCGCACCATGCCGCTTAAAGTGGGGGAAACCTCCCGTTTTTCTGCTGTAAGCGGCAAAAAACGCTACGAACTGAAAGTCATCATCCATGGGCGGGAAACGATTGAGACCGATTTGGGCACGTTCAAGACGGTCAAGGTGGAACCTGTGCTCGACGGCGACGGCATTTTCAACTCCAAGGGGCGAATTTTCATCTGGTTTACCGACGACGAAAAGCGAATTCCGGTGCTCATGGAGTGCGAAATTGCGCTCGGTTCTATCAAAGCTAAGTTAATAAAGGCTCAATAGTTATACTAGAATCTTACGAAAATGTAAAATCAAACGAAAACACAAGTTTTACATGAAGTTTTTGATAAAAAACAGGGATAAAAAGTTATATTCCAAGCGTAGTTTTCTATTAGAGGCTTTTGATGCTGAAAAAATTGTTGTTGCTGGTGTGCTTAGCATGTTTGGTTGCTTGGGCTGCCCCTACAAAGTCACGTAGGGCGGCGTTAAAATCTAAAAAGGCCCGTGTTGCCGCAGAAAAAACGGTTGAAGCTCCGGAGGCCCCAGCCTCAGAAGTAGCCGCTCCTGCTGAGACGGATGCCAATGACGGGGCTGCTGCAACTCCTGAGAGTGCTCCTGCCGCCCAGGCGGTTTCTGCCGACGATGATGACGAAGAGGAAAATGTCGAAGTTTCTACGGCGGGCATGAGTGCCGCCCAGAAGCAGGACTTCCTTACCCGCAAAAAGTTCGAAGAAGACCAGCGTGCCGATGAATACGCGAACTCGGAACGCCGCCGCGACTGGCTGAAAGACCGCCTCATTATGGAAATCGGTCTTGGTTCCCGTATGCCGTTCATGGGCGAGACTGGCGTGGGCTTGGGTATCGGTGCTGAGTATATCACGCGTTGGCATATTGGCGCCTTTGCTTCTTTCGGTTTTTTGCCGAAGGTCAAGGACAACGAGTTTGACTACATGGAACTTGAAGGTGGTACGGGCTATAAAGTTGGCCTCAACTACTACTTCTTTCCGAAGATTCCTATCCACTTGGGCTTGTCCGCTTCTTACGGTACGGTTTACTACGACCATGACATGGAACCGGATGAAAATAATCTCCGTAAGTTGATTTCGGTAAATGGATTCCAGTTTGACATTCTGGTGTCCTATCTCTCGAACGAATGGTACTATTTGCAGTTCTCCTTCGGCATGTATTATGCACCGGAACTGGGCAAGGCCCCGGAAAAGAACCCCAGCTTCAAGAAGACCGTGGACTCCAGGACCGAAGCCGAAGATACTTACGCATCCCGCGTCGTGAACAAGCCGAACGGTATGGACAAGACCGGTATCGTGTTCGGTGTGACTATCGGTTATGCGTTCCCGGAATTCTTCCCGGACGATACCGAAAAGCGTCGCCGTTTGCGTGAAAAGGAACGCAAGAACGCCAAATAATCCGCCTAAGCGTTTAAGCAAAAAAGCCCAGCAGTTCAACACTGCGGGCTTTTTTGTTGTCTTAATACCCATGTCCGGAATCGAACCGGAATACCTTCCTTCGGAGGGAAGGACACTATCCATTGTGATACACGGGCGTGTGCGTTTTCGTGCGGTTAATATAGTAAAAAGGCGATGGGGCTTGAGCTATTAGCAATGAGCCATGAGTAATAATTTGGAGCCAAAGGCTCGATAATTAAAACTCAAAGGACCGAAGGCCCGATCTCAATGCTCACGGCACTGCCGCCTTACTTTAATCTAGTAACTCAGAACTAGTAACTAGTAACTCGCTAGTCGACGAGTTTCACTACAAGCTCATGCGGTTCGGCATCGACTACAAGTGCGTTGTGGAATTCGCCCACGTCGCCGTCGCCTTCGATGACCTTCACGATATCGTCGTTTTCCATCGAGTTGCCTTCCGTGCGGCCGTAGAAGTGGTATTCGCTTTCTTCGGCGACCTGGTCGATGATGATGCGGACCGTTTTGCCAATCATGTTCTCGGCGTATTCGGCGGCAAGTTCTTCCTGAAAGTCCGTCACCGCTTCGAGCCTTGCGCGGGCGTCGCTTTCATCCACGGCGGGGAGGTCCATCGACATTACCGGAGTTCCTTCTTCGGGGCTGAACACGAACCCGCCCAGATGGTCGAACTGCACGTCCTGCAACAGTTCCATAAGCTCTTCGAAGTCCTCGTGCGTCTCGCCGGGGAATCCCACAAGCACTGTGCTGCGGAGCGTCACGCCCGGGATGCGTTCGCGAATTTTGTGCAAAAGTTCGACAAGTTCCGCCTTGCGGTAGTTCCTCTTCATGAGTTTCAGCATCTTGTCGCTGGCGTGTTGGATAGGCATATCCACGTACTTTACGAGGCGCGGTTCCTTTGCCATCAAGTCCAACAGTTCGTCATCCACGAACATCGGGTACCAGTAGAGCATGCGAATCCACGGGATGCTCGTGTTGTCGAGGAGGGCCCGCAAAAGTTGCGTAAGCGTTCCGCCCTTCTTTCCCTTTTCACGTCCAAAGTAAGTCGTGTCTTGTGCAATCAAAGTAATTTCCTTGACGCCTTGGGCTTCGAGGTCCTTCGCTTCGGCTACGATATCTTCGATGGAACGCGAATCTTGCTTGCCGCGAATCAGCGGAATGGCGCAATAGGCGCAACGGCGGTTGCAACCTTCCGCAATTTTCAGATAAGCGTGGTGCGGGAAACCGCCCAGATTCATGCGGGCGAGATTCTCTGCCTCACAGCCCTTCGGGGCCACAATGCCCATCTTCTTCAAAAGTTCGCCCGGCTTGTACGTGCCGACCCAGAAATCCACTTCGGGCAGTTCCTTCATCAGCTCTTCGCCATAGCGGCCGCTCAGGCAACCCGAGACAATCAGCTTCTGCTTCGCCTTTTTCGCCTTCGCCTGCGCGAGAATCGCATTGATGGACTCTTCCTTCGCGGCTTCAATAAAACCGCACGTGTTCACGAGGACGTAGTCCGCCTTGGCGGCGGAATCGCAAGTGACGAACCCAGCGTGGAGCATTTCGCCGACGAGGTTTTCCGCATCGACCTGGTTTTTAGCGCATCCGAGATGCACGACAAATACTTTGGGCTTTTTTGTAGGCATACCCCCAAATATAGAATTTGAGGCAAGCCTATATGAAAAGGAATATCAGGAAACTTGGCAAACAAGGCTGTTTCTTTTTTTACCAGTGTTTTTTTTTGTGTTAAAATATTTATATTGTTTTAAAGGTTTTGCTTGAACATGTTTTGTTTTTTGCAGGACCGTTTAGGAGTTTGAAAAGGAGAGACCGTGAATCTGAAATTTTTGTTTTTTGTAGTTGCACTTGCAGTCCCGTTTAGTTTGGTTGCCTTGACTGCTTGTGATTCCGATACTGGTAGTAATCCTTCAAGTGAAGGCGCTAAAAGCGGATTCCAGTGCGATGTCCGTCGCTCCGGCAATAGTGTTCATGTGACTGAATCATATAAAGGTATAGTTCACGAAGTGACCATCGAAGTGTCTTTGGACGATGATGGTCGCAAAAAAGCGGACATTACCGAAAAAGTCACATATCCGGATGCTTCCGTTGCTCAAAGAATGTGTGCCGAAGAAAAGGAAGAAGCTTCTTCCAATCAGAACCAATCTGAACGTGTAGATTGCGACGGTAATACTGTTGTAAGTTATTTTGTTGAACGCGATGATTTGGAACCGAATGAATATCAAGCATACCGACAAGAACGGTGTGCGAAAATGCGTAAGGCTGCCGAACGTGGCGAACTAGAATAGCAAAGAACGTATTTATATGAAAAATTTTATTCTCGCATTTGCATTCTTGTTTGCCATGGTCGCCTGTTCTGATTCTGCCGATTCTACAGGTGGCAGTGCCGTGCAATCCCAAAATGAAGGGCCGCAAAACTCCAGTGCTTTGCAATGGTCTTATTCGCAACATTCGGATGATCTTTCTAATTGGCTTGATGTAACAAGATGCAACGTATTGAGAAATGATAGCCTGGTGCTCGTACAATCGAGCCTGGCCGGTCGAGAATCCTGTATCTTTTATTTTTTTCCAAAAGGATTGGGGGCCGAATTTTTCGATGAATGCTTGTATATAAATTCGGAAGAAGCCGATTTTCAATATGACATTGTGACATCGTATGCCGATGATGTTGAATTTCGAATTCTAAACTTGGTTCGTACGGATAATCGCATTGTAGTTCACGCAATTCATCCTACAAAAGATTTGGATGATTATGAAATAGAATATAAGGCATATTGCCGTAATTATCAAAAATGGATGTGATTGAATTTTTTTAAGGAGATACTATGAATTTTAAGCATTTGTTCTTGACAACTTTGCTTGCCGCTTCGTTCGGCCTCGTCGCCTGTGACAATAGCAGCAGTGCTGAATCTTCGGACGACAATTCGAACAAGAATGGTAAACAGGATGTAATTTCCCATTCGGGACAGACATACTGCAACGTGACTACTACCGCTAAATCTGTGACTGTCAGCATGGCCTTGGAAGGTGAGGCTACCTATACTTCGACAGTCACTGATGCTGGCAGTAGATATAAGACGATTTCTTCGGAATATTGGTATGCAAGTTCTTCCGATGCGAATAAGGAATGCAATGACCAGAAGAAAGAAGCCGCATCATGGAGAGATGGTTCGTATCAAGTGTCCTGTTCTGGCAATAAAATCTATGTAAGCGAAATAGATGAAGGTTCGTTGAGTGCCCACGAAAGCAACTTTAGAGATTTGTGCCTCCAGTTCGATGCCCGGTATGGTTCATCGTCAGGACAAAATAATTCTACAGCGAATAATGGAAGTAATAATTCCAAGGGCGAGCCCGAGTGCAATGTTAGCCGGACAGACAAATCCATTGCAATCTCGTTTTCGTACAAGAATTTTATATTCGAAACAACCGCGTCTTTGCAAGGGACTGGATCTGATGTTTCTTCTGTGACAACTTCGAAGAATACATATCCGACTCAAACACGGGCTGATTATGAATGCGAATCTACGAAACGGACGGCTGCGGGGTATCCTGAGGGATCCTATCAACTATCTTGTTCTGGCAAGACTGTTTCGATGACAACGATTACAGATGGCAACGAAGATTATTTTTATGTTGATGCTGTTGCCGATAATTTTTGCAAAGCTCTTCGAGAGGCTTATAATAACGGTGAACTTGATGACATGTATGAAGGCTTTTACGACATTTAGTTTTGTAAAAGTTTAGACAGCTAGCCTAATGCGTTAATTTAAAAATGGATTTATTTATATGAAAAAGCTTATTCTTGCATCGGCGATAATGTTCGCCATGACTGCTTGTGACGAAGGTAGCCCGACATCCAGCAATACCCCATCTACGCCGGATACTGGAAACCAGACTGTTGACAATCCGGTTGGTGGTGAATCCCAAAATCCTCAAAATCCAGGTAATCCAAATAGTCAAGTCGTCAATGCTGGCGAGCCGTCTTGCACGGTTACTACGACTGCTAATTCCGTAACCACAGAGCAGATTTTGCCCGGTGTGGGGACCTATATCTCGACCGCCGTCAATAACGGTTCGCGTTATTCTAGCATCACGTCGGAATACTGGTATGCCGACAACGCGACTGCCGCTGACGAGTGTCAAAAAAATAAAGAGGAGGCAAGCCACTGGCTGGATGGCTCCATGAAGGTGACCTGCTCTGGCAACAAGATTTTTGTTGAAGAAGTAGATGAGGGCGACCTGAGCGAATATGAAGCTGACTTCAGGGAGAACTGTGAAGATTTCGAAGCCTGGGCAAAGAGCTATTCAACTTCAAACAATCCGGGTTCGTCCACCGATCCCTCATCCACGATTGTTGACATTGGCGGCTATAAATGCGAAGTATCCCGTTCCGGCAAAGCTGTTACAATCCTCCAGTCCTATAAGGGACTTGGCTTTGAGGAGACTATTTCGTTTGAAAGCGGCACACCGGTAGGTGTTCGGAAGATGACGTTTACCGACGCCCAAGAAGCTGCCGAGGAATGCAGAGATCAAAAAGAAGAGGCCGAAGATTCCAACGACCCGCTGTACAAGGTTGAATGTTCCGGCAAAACCGTCGTGGTGACCAAGAAGGCTAAGGATGAGTTTGGTTGGGGCGTTGACGGCTTTGAGGACTATTACAAGGCCTGGTGCGAAGACCAGAAACGCCGCCTGAAAAACGGCGAAATAGACATGCTCATCTGATGATGGAAACATCTCAAAAAGACTCCGCGTTTTGCGGAGTCTTTTTCATATTCAGTTCGTTGCTTTTGTGAAATTACATGTCTTCGCTTGCGCCTGGCTGACCGATGCGGTCGTTCTTGCGGTTATCAACCCAGCCGGCGTAACCCTGCGGGGCAAGCACTTCCTTGCCAAACTGCTGGGCGTTTGCAATCGTGGAGAAGTAGCCCACGCGTACGCGGTAGAACGTACCTTCCAGTTCACCCGGGTTTTCGACTTCGGCGACGTAGGCCTTGATGCCTTGGTCGGAGAGCCTGCTCACAACGCTGTTGGCGGCCCTTCTAGAAGGCTGGATGCTCACCTGGATGACGAACGGACCCGAGGAACCCTGTTCGATGTTTGACGATACCGGGGTGGGTGCTGCGGCGGGAGCGCTTTTTTCCTCTGTTTCGCTAAGGGACTGGATGGGGACGAGTGCCGGTTCTTCCTCTGCAGGCGCGGCTTCGGTTGTTGCGTTTTGTTCTGCGGCGGGAGTGGCTTCTGCTTGCGGAGTCTTTTGTTCTTCTTCCTTGCTACCGCATGCCGAAAGTAGTGAACAGGACAGGGCGATAACCCCGATGAGTGAGACCGATTGCAGCTTCATGGCTAAACTCCACATTAAAAATTTTTTCTCCGGAATTAAATGGGATTTTCTTACAAAGAATATACATAAGTCTTTGATACTTCGCAAGTTATGGATATTTATTTTTGTAAAAATTAATGAAATTTTACAAAGAAAACCGTGCAAAATCGTGGAATTTTTGTAAATTTAGTGCTCAAATGTTTATGTGCTCGTAAGGTGTTTCTCTTTTTTGCCTGATCGAACGAATTTTTTTTGAAAAAATTTCGGTAAAATTCTCGGGAGCGTCTCGTTAATGTGCAAATAAGTTTCATATATTTCTACTTGAAAAAGAAGTTTTTTTGCTTATAGCGGGAAAAAAGGTTTTTTGTGAAACTCAATATACATGGTTTGGCGTTCAAACAGTCGATGCTGACGTTGGTGGGGTTCAGCATCGTTTTTGCCGTGTTGTTTGGGGTTCTCAGTACCCGTGTGAAAACTGAATTCTCGACGTTGCTGACGCAAAAGGGCGAGGAAATCAGCCTTGCGAATGTGGCGATTATCGAAAAGCTCTTTGAAAAAGGTAAAAAACTGGGCGATGAGTACGCCGAAGTGCTTGGAAAAGAGATGCTTTCCGGCAAGGAACTGGAGGACTTTTTAACCCAGGCCGTCTTTGACGCGAGACAGTCGATTCCGCAAGTGATGGCTGTCGTGGTCGCTTACGAGCCGGGTATGGCGCCCAATGCGAAATGGCACCAGGAGGTGATGCTCCTCGCACAGTATTCGGGGAACGATATCAAGCTGATGAAGGGCAAGAACTATCTCGACAAAACTTGGTACACGACCACGAAAAACTTGCAGGCCGGTATTTGGCAGGAACCGTTTGTCGGTGATTTTATTCAGGAACCGATAGCTATTTACACGGCTCCCATTTACCAAAAGGATGCTTATGGGAATACTGTTTTTGCGGGAGTCCTCTGCATTGACATGTCGATTGCGTTCCTCGAGGAGACGGTCGCTTCGATTCCCGTGTCCAATTCGGGGTACGTTGTTATCTTGTCTGCAAACGGTACGGTGATTGCCCATCCCAAAAGCGATATCGTGTTCAAGGAAACTCTTTCGGGCCTCACGCGCGGAATTGAAGGGGCTGCGTCCGATTTCGAAAAGACCATACGTAGCATGAAAAAGGGACTATTCATGGGGCGTACTCCCAATGAAACGGAAGCCGCCATCTATTTCAACGTGATGGAATCGAACGGCTGGACGTTCATGATTGTGTGGCCGGCGCAGAAATATATGGAAAGTCAGCGCTCGGTGGAACAGCTGTTCGTATGGTTCTGTGTTGCAGGCTATGTCGTTATGCTGATTTTGATTGTCGTGATTTCGACAAGGGTGTCCCGTCCGCTCAACGAACTTGCCGCTGCGGCGACCAAACTGGGGCAGGGGGATTTCAACGTGTCGATCCCGCATCTTTCGGGCCGTGACGAAATTGCTCATTTTGCATGGGCGTTCTTGAACATGCGCACTTCGCTCAAGGAATATATTGAAAAGCAGAAGGACATGGACCGCATCGAAAGCGAACTGGACTTTGCAAAAGATATCCAGCTGGGCTTTTTGCCCATGACCGAAGAAGAAGAGGATTCCGGCGACGCTCTCCACGAACTGACTCCGTTCCTTCGTCCGGCAAAGGAAGTCGGTGGCGATTTCTATGACTTCTTCAAGCTTGACGATGGCCGCCTGTGTGTTGTCGTGGGTGATGTCTCGGGGAAGGGCGTGCCTGCGGCCTTGTTCATGATGGTCTCGCGAATCGTGCTCCGTACCATGGCGAAAAACTTGAAGTCCGTTGTCGAAACCTTTGACAATACGAACCACGAACTGGCTATACGCAACAGGGCGAACATGTTTGTAACGATATGGATGGGGTTCGTTGACTTGAAGACGGGGCATGTGGAATTTGCATCGGCTGGCCATAATCCGCCTGTCATTCGGCATAAGGATGGCTCGGTCGAGTTTGCGAAGAGCAAGGCGGGGATGGTCATGGCGGCTATGGATAACACGCATTACAAGATGCAGACGCTGGACCTTGTTCCCGGCGATATGCTGTTCCTTTATACCGACGGCGTGACCGAGGCGACGAACGGGCGTGACGAACTGTTCGGAAATGACAGGCTACTCGAAGCTCTGGCCAAGGGTGGCAGTGGCGGCACTAAGGAAACGTGCCGCTTCGTCAAACAGCAAATTGACGCTTTTGTGGGGAACGCATCGCAATTTGACGATATTACGATGTTGGCAATGGACTATAAGGGGTAAAATGTTCCCCTTGACGGATTTTGGAATTTTAAATATATTTGGCTATCCAAAAATTGAATTTTTAACCAAAGGATTATCGTGATCGGCGTTATTGTTAAGTCCAACGAACCTTTCGAACGCGCACTCAAGCGTTTCACCAAGTCTTGCGAAAAGAACGGCATCATTTCCGATGTCAAGAAGCGCCAGCGCTTCGAAAAGCCCTCCGAAGAAAAGAAGCGCATTGAAACGGCTGCTCGTCGCAAGCGTCTCAAAGAGATTGCTGACCAGAACCGCAAGCGTCTCTACTAATTCCAATCGGATTTTTGCTAAAATTTAATGAGTTGTCGGCGTCTGCCGATGACTCATTAGGTGTTTTTAGAACGCGGGCATCCGCGAAGGAAATAATATGGCAAGTGAACTTTTGACAAAAATTCTCGACGACATCAAGACTGCCATGAAGGCTCACGATGCCGGAACTCTCGGAACGCTCCGTACGCTCCATTCTGATATCAAGAACGAAGCCATGAAGGCCGGTGCCGCTCCGGCTCAAATCATGGACACTATTACCGATGCTATGTGTATCGACGTTCTTGCCAAGAGCGTGAAGCAGAAACAGGAATCCATCGAAATCCTCAAGAAGGGTGGCTTCTTGGACAAGATTCCCGAAGAAGAAGCTTGCATTGCCCTTTACCGCAAGTATATGCCTGCCGAAATGAGCGAAGACGAAGTCAAGGCCCTCATCGCCGAAATCAAGGCCGCGACTGGCGCTTCTAGCCCGAAGGACATGGGCAAGATCATGAAGGAACTCTCCCCGAAGGTCAAGGGCCGTTTTGACGCCAAGCGCGCATCCGCTCTTGTGCAAGAAGCTTTGAAGTAATATTAAGAGGGGAAAGCCTTCCCCTCGCTTCCATCGACAGTCTCAGCGACAAAGGTCCCTGAGCTCGGTTGGTGAGCTCAGCCGAACCATGTCGAAGGGCCGCTACCCTTTCGCCTAGGGGCTCTGCCCCTAAGACCCCGTATTGTCATGCCCGGCTTGACCGGGCATCTCCTTTTTATATGGTTCTAAAAATTTATATTGTTAGTCCATGCCCACCGCTCAATCCAAAATCCAGGAACTGGAACTGCTCTACAAGATTAGTTCCATCTTGAACCAGACGCTCGATTTCGAGAGCGTCGCGCATCCGATTTTGGAAGTGGTGGAATCGACAATGGGCGTGGAGCATGCGACTCTTACCCTGTACAACCGCCACACCGGCGAAATTTCCATCGAAATTGCGGAAGGCCTTTCGAGCCGCCAGGCGCGCAAGGGCCGCTACAAAGTGGGCGAGGGCATTACTGGCCGTGTCGTCGAGACGGGTAAGCCGATTATTATTCCCTCCGTGGCGAAGGACCCGGATTTTTTGGACCGTACAGGTCGCGGCAAGACGGAGGACAAGGCTTTCCTCTGCGTTCCCGTCATCATGGAACATCAAGTAATCGGCGCCTTCAGTGCTGACGTGCAAAATCCCGTCGAGAGTGAACTTCCCGAGAAACTTCGCTTGTTGGAAATTATTGCGCAAATGTTGGCTGCGGCGGTCAAGCTCCGTCGTGAAGCCCGCGAAGAGAACGAAATCCTCAAGGCCGAAAACGAACGCCTCACGCTGGAACTCAAGGACCGTTTCCAGCCGGACAACATCATCGGGCGTTCCGGAGAGATGCAGCGCGTGTACGCGCAGATTGACCAAGTTTCCCGTAGTCCCCTGCCAGCGCTCATTGTGGGCGAGGTCGGTACTGGCAAGGGCCTTGTGGCCGAGGCCATCCATTACCGCTCTGACCGCAATATGGGCCCGTTCGTCCGCGTTCACTGCGCATCGATGCCCGAATCCGTTTTGGACCGTGAACTTTTCGGTATCGAACGTGGTGCCTTGATTGGCGTGGTTGCCGAAACGCCGGGCCGCGTTGAACAGGCCGAAGGCGGTACGCTGTTCCTCGACGAAGTGGGCGAACTCTCGCCGAACTTGCAGGTGAAACTCTTGCGGCTGTTGCAGCAGGGCGAAGTGGAACGCATCGGTGCCCGCATCGCAAAAAAGGTGAACGTCCGCGTGATTGCGGCCACCACCAAGAATCTACAGCAGATGGTGGAAGAGGGAACCTTCCGCGAGGATCTCTATTACCAGCTGCACATTTTCCCGATTTACGTGCCGCCTCTCAGAAACCGCAAGACGGACATCGTGCTGTTGGCGGACCATTTCGTGGAGCATTACTGCCGTATCGTCGGGAAGAACGTCCGCCGCCTTGCGCGCACGACCATCAACATGCTCATGAGTTACCCGTGGCCGGGCAACGTGCGCGAACTGGAAAACGGCATTGAGCGTGCGGTCCTCGTGACCGACGAGGACGTCATCTACCCGCATCATTTCCCGACCACGCTCCAGACTGCCGAAACAAGCGACACTCCTGTTTCAGGAAATTTCAAGCGCATGGTCGAGGCCTACGAACGCGATATCATTTGCGATGCCCTCAAGAGCAGCAAGGGCAAAATCGCTGCGGCCGCCCGCAGTCTATCTACCACGCCTCGCATATTGACATATAAAATAAACCAGCTTGGCATTGACCTCGCTGGCTTCGGAAAGTAAGTCGCAAATTGCGATATCGACTGTTGTTGTCTTGGCGATTCTAGAACTGTTCGATGAATTTGCGGACGTCTTGGGGAACCCAGGTGTCTGCTGGTCTGCCGTTGTCGGATGCGAGCCAATCGTGGGCGCCTCCCCAAGTGCAGACTCGGACAGGGAATCGCGGATCTACCTTCTTGAAATTGTAGCAAACGTGTGTTTTGCCCATGTCTTCGGTGTATCGTTCCATAACCCCGATTTCGTCGCTGACGTCGGTAAAGTTCCCGTTGCCGTCTTCGGGACCGTTATTCTTTAGGATTCGGGTAATGGCGTTGTCCAACCTGTCATAAGGACACAAATTGTCGCTGATACCATGAACTTCCATCCAGGCGATAGGCTTGCCTTTGTTTTCGGGCATATAGATGTTGTAGTCAGCTACGCTATAGGTAACCACGGCGCGGATTCGGTGCTGGAAATCCTGGGCCAGCGAGTTGCTGAACATGGCTCCGAAGCTGAAACCCGTGACAAATACACGCGAGGTGTCGATGCAGAGGTTCTCTTCCAGGAGGCTCAGCATTTCGGCAAAGAAAACGTGGTCCTTGTCGTCATCGTGGCGCCAAATATTGTAATCGGTTTCTCCTTTCGGGGCAACAAAGATGTAGTTTCCTTCGGCGTCCAGTTTCTTTTGTCCGTAATACGGCGAAAGGAAGGACAGGTTGTCGGTTGTCGATGCGATGTTTTCTGGGGATGAACCCATAAAGTAATTGGCGAATAGAATCTTGTAGGGCTTGTTGTTGTCGTAGTTCTCGGGCAAATCCATGTAGAATTCGCGCTGAAGGCCGGCACTCTGCATCTTGTAGAGTTTGGAGGTGCCGTTGCTTAAGACCTTTATGGCTTCCAGGGTGGACTGCGTTCCGCATCCCTTACTGGGGGTGGGCGCGTTTTTCAGCTCGTAAACGGGGAAGGAACTGTGATTGACTTGCGTACTGGAGCTTACAATGCTGGAACTAGAGCTCTCTATGCTGGAACTGGAAGGAGGCGGAATTTCAGGCCCATTGGGGGTTGGAGAACTTGTGTCGTCTGAACAGGATAGGAGTGCTGTTGCCATCAAGGCGATGCTTGCAAAATGGAATTTGAATCTTGTCATAAAAACTCTAATAGAGGTTGTTCTAAAAATTATTTTAGTAAAAAAACGCCTCCATGTCAAACATAGAGGCTTTTCTTATTTTTTTGAGGATTAGTTGAATGTAAACGTTGCTACGGCTGAAATCGAATTGAAAGAGACCTTGCCTTCATAATCGAAAATTTTGCTCTTTGCAGAATAGTGGTTGAACGAAAGTGCGACACCGATACCCAATTCGTTATTTACCCACCATTCTTTACCTGCTGATAAGTTAAAGCTAAAGTTAGGGTCATAATTGGTAACGATTTCGCCCATGACGCATATTTCGGTATAATCGGATATGCCGGCTGAAGCGCTGAAAAAAACGTTGGCTGCACCGGGAACATAATACGTGATGCCGGCTCCTAAAAAGATACTTCTGAATGATTTGTTGTTACCGATTGTCAATGTTGATTCGTTGCCGCTCTTGTCGGAAAATCTAATGTCATCAAATATGCCATTTATATCTATAGTCCCGTGCAAAATAAAGTTTTGGATAATGGCTCCGCCAATTTTAAGTCCTGTTTCGAATTGGGCGCCTTTGCTCTCCATTTTGACACCGTTTGCTTGGAATTCGTTCAGAAAGTTTCCGTAGCCGAATCCGAAAGTGCCACTGAGAAAGAATCCGTCGTGGGTTTTCGGGGCCGATGTGGCGAGTGCGCAACTCACAGCCAAGGCTATGAATAAAAGAAATTTCTTCATGATTGGGCTCCTTTTGTATAAATTCAATGGACCGGTAAAAAAATGCCTCCATGTTTGACACAGAGGCACTTTTAGAAATTTTATCTAATGATTAGTTGAAAGTCAAGGATGCTACGAGGGCGAATGTGTTGTTGCTTGCTTCAATTTTATAATCACGGACTTTGCCGTTTGCAGAGTTGTGGGTGTATGAAAATGCTATACCTAGACCAAGTTCGCTGTTCATCCACCATTCTTTTCCAAGCGTGATGTTGAAACCCAAGCCTGCGTCAAGGTCAGTAAAACTGAGATCGTCGCCATTGATGGTGATGCTATAATCGGTTGCGCCAATAGAGGCGCTCGCATAGATGTTGTCTTGTGGCAGGAAATAATAGGTGAAGCCAGCGCCAATCATGACGATGTTGAAACCATCATGTTTTAAAGTTGCTTTTTCATATCCAGAGGAAGCTTTAAGATCAGAGAAAAGAATGTCGACGCCAATTGTTCCGTGCAGAATGAAGTTTGGAGTAATGGCTCCGCCAATTTTTAAGCCGGTATCATAGGCAATCCCTTCGCATGTCAGCTTAGCACGGACTCCGGAGACTTCTTCAGTGAATGAAGAATATCCAAGGCCCATCGTGGCGTTCAAGAAGAAACCGTCATGGGTTCTCGGTGCGGAAATAGCGAATGCGTAACTTGCTGCGATGGCGAAAATTAAAAGGATCTTTTTCATTTGTTTTTCCTGTTTATATAATTGATGGCGAAATATTAATAAAATAATGAATTTTATGGTAGTAAAATAAAATTAACGATACGCCGGTTTTTTTATGCACTGTATTCGCGCCTGCTATTCCTTAAATTTTACGCTCCGTTCCCAAATTACTATCTTTACCCCCGTTATGATTATCCATTCCTTCTACATGGGCTTCCAGTGATTAGCGGTTTAAACTTGTAATTTCCCTAACCACTAACCACCAACCACTAACCACTTACATAATACCTAAAATGCAATTCCGTCCTGTTAAAGAACAGCTTGAAATTTTGATGCGCGGCGTCGTTGATATCGTGCCGCAAGATGAACTCGAAAAGAAACTCCAGAAGTCCTACGAGACGGGCAAGCCTCTCCGTATCAAGATGGGCGTGGATCCAACGGCTCCGGATGTTCACTTCGGCCACACGGTCGTGATGCGCAAGCTCCGCCAGTTCCAGGATTTGGGCCACACCGTCGTGCTCATCGTGGGCGACTACACGGCACAGATTGGCGACCCCAGCGGCCGCAACAAGGCCCGTCCTCGCCTCAGCCATGAACAAGTGCTCGAAAACGCGAAGGAATACCAGGAACAGTTCTTCAAGGTGGTCCGCCGCGACCAGGTGGAAATCCACTACAACGGCGAATGGTTCAGTAAGCTCCCGTTCAGCAAGGTGACCGAACTCATGGGCCAGTTCACCGTGGCCCAGATGCTCGAACGCGAAGACTTCCACAACCGCTATACGGCAAATACGCCTATTAGCTTGCACGAATTCATGTACCCGATGATGCAGGGCTACGATTCCGTCGCCATCCAGAGCGATGTGGAACTGGGAGGAACCGACCAGAAGTTCAATGTGCTTCGCGGTCGCGACTTGCAACTTTTCGAAGGCATGGAACCGCAAATCGGTCTCTTTATGCCGATTCTCCTCGGTACCGACGGCAAGGTCAAGATGTCTAAGTCCATCGGTAACTACGTGGGCCTCAATGAACCCGCCGACGTGATGTACCACAAGATTTACAGCCTCGCCGACAGCATTGTCGAAAACTGGTTCGAACTTCTGACCAATATTCCGCTTGCAGAAATCAAGCAGATGATGGCTGACATCGCCGCAGGCAAGATGAACCCCAACGATGCGAAGCATCGCCTCGCCATCGATATCGTGACGCAGTACTACGGCGCAGAAGCCGCCGAGGCCGCTGCTGCCAAGGAACGCGAAATCCACAGCGGTAATGCCATCCCGAGCGATGCTGCCGAATGTTCCGTCGATGCCGGTACGTATGGCGCTCTCGACTTGCTCGTGAATATCAAGGCATTTGCCAGTAAGGGCGAAGCACGCCGCATGGTGCAGAACGGCGGTGTGAGAATTGGCGGCGAAAAACTTGCCGACCCGCAGTCCCAGATTGAAATCAAGGGCGGCGACCAGCTGGTGGTCCAGGTGGGCAAGCGCAAGTTCTACAAGGTGAATTTCTAAGGCGTCTTATGTCTCGCGAAATCTTAGTTCTCGGTCTCAATCCCGCATGGCAGAGAGTCTTCTTCTTGGACAAGTTTGTTCCGGGAGAAGTCCATCGCATATCCAAAGTCAAGGAATATGCGTCGGGCAAGGGAATCAACTGCTGCCGTGTTTTGCAACTGCTGGGAGGAACTCCTCGTCTGATGCACTTCCTCGGTGCCGGGAACGGCGAGAAAATCTTTGACGAACTTTCGGTCTGCGGCATTCAGCAGGTCCCGGTTTGGATTCGCGAAAATACCCGCATCTGCACGACGATTGCCTGTAATGGAGATACCACGGAACTTGTGGAACCGTCGCCGTCTCTCGCTTCGTCCGAGAACGATGATTTTGCACAAACGCTGATTGACCATTGGGATTCGACGCAGTATGTGGCTCTTTGTGGGACTTTCCCGCATGGTTTTGACGTGAGGATGTTCAATTCTCTTGATTTTAACGGCAAGCACGTTTTCGTGGATGCCATAGATGACATAGACGAACTTCTTGCGAAAGGCGTCGAACTTCTCAAGATAAACATGTCGGAATATTGCAAGTTGCTGGAGCGCATGAGCATTCCGCTTGTAAAGTCTAGCCCGCAGTTCTGGAAGATGACGGCTATGGCTGTCCTTGAACGCCTTCCCATCAAGAACCTCGTGGTGACCGATGAGGATTCTCCTGTCCGTGCGTTCCGCTTGGTCGAAAAGAAGTTCCAAGGTATCCAGTTGCAGCCTGCTGCAATCAATGTGAAAAACGATATTGGCGCCGGAGATTCTTTCTTTGCCGGTTGGCTTTATGCTTGCGACCAGGGACTCAGCTTTGAAAGCTGCTTGGCCAAGGCAACCGCTGTCGCTTGTGCCCGTTGTGAAGTCGAACGTCCGTGGAACTTGAGTATGGACCGCGTTGTCGAGCTCGAAAACGAACTGGCGACAAAGGTTGAACGCCTCGAATAAAGGCCTCGCTGATGGATGAACGTTTTGTTCCTTTGTTTGCCTTTGCGTCAAATGTGGAATTTTTCGGAACGTTCCCGGAATGCAGGTCTTTTGTTCAAAAAAATATTCGTTTAGGCGAAATCGTTGAATTGGCTGGAGGCCGAGGCTTTGCTGTTGTTCTAGGCGTTGGCTTGCTTGAGTTTGCAACAAACTTATCTCTATTGCTTTCTCGGTTTTCTGCTGAAGGCCCATTTACGCATGTTGTTCTTGCCGGTATTTGCGGCGCCTATCCTGGCCGTTCCTTGAATATTGGTGATGTTGTTCGTGTGGATTCCGAGAGAATAGGTGATTTGGGCGTTGCCGAACGGGATGGTTCGTTTACGCCTTGGCATAAAGTTTGCAACGCTGCGAGTTCGCAAGATTTGAGCAATTCCGTGCAAGTTTACGAGTCTTCGCCGCTTCGTTATGTTCCTGCCTGGCTAGAGCGTTTAAGGGCCGTTTCTGGCCTGACGGTCAACTGCTGCACGGGTACAGCCGCTATGGCTGCAGAACGCGTCCAGAACTTCGATGTGGATGTGGAATCGATGGAAGGGGCCGCCTGCTTTTCCGTTTGCCGTGCATTTGGCATGCCCTGCTTCGAAGTCCGTGCCGTGAGCAACTTGGCCACCACCCGCGACAAGTCCACCTGGCGCATCGACGATGCTTTAAAAGCACTGAATTCGCTTGTAAACGGTCTTTGAATCGTTGACTTTGCTCCGCAATTGGTCTCTCTGGAGGCTATGAGTTCGGGGCTAAAGCCCCTTTGAACGCGCATCGCTTTGGGCTTTTTTTACTAATTTCTTACAGGATTGCAAAATGAAAAATTAAAAATGACAATTTCATTCTTCATTCTTAATTTTTAATTCATAATTTCTAATTCCTAACCACTAACCACAAGCATTTCTTATTGCATTTCGCTCACACCCCATACCTCAAAGCGCCGTAGGCGCGACCTCATACCTCTATGCAACTCTCTCTCGGTATTTCCACTTGCCCTAACGACACCTTCATTTACGAGGCCTTGATTCACGGGCTTGAAAATTCCCCATTTGAATGGAAGGTTACGTACGCCGACGTGCAAACGCTCAACGAAATGGTGCTGCGTGGCGAACTGGATGTCGCTAAAATTAGCGCGCAAGTCTATCCGCAGATAGCCGAAGCGTACCGCTGCCTTGGTTGCGGAGGCGCTATCGGCTACGGTTGCGGCCCGCTTTTGCTCTCTTCATCGGGAAATGCGTTCGATTCGGCGCTTTCGACGACGCTCCCTGGCGCAAATACGACCGCAGCGCTCCTTTTTAAGTTCTGGTATTCTCGTTGTTATAAAGATGCTCCTAAATTGCAATATGCGCTGTTTAACGAGGTCTATCAGGGGTTGCTGAACAAAACCGTTGCTCAGGGCGTTACCATCCACGAACACCGTTTTACGTGGAAACGCGATGGTCTCCACCTGTTGCAGGATTTAGGCGCTTTCTGGGAGCAGGAGACAGGGGCCCCGATTCCGCTTGGTATTGCGGTTGCTCGGAAGGAACTTGGTTTTGCGGCTATCGAATCTGTCGAGAATGAAATTCGTCGCAGCCTGCGGATAGCCCGCCAAAGAAGTAATCCGGTGACCCCGTTTATCGTCGAAAAAGCGCAAATCGATGACGAAGAAGTCATCAAGTCTCACATCGCAATGTTCGTGAATGATTTCTCCGAAAATGTCGGAGAGGCGGGTTGGAGGGCTCTTGAGAATCTGTGGCGGTTATCACACTGTTAATAAGTTGTTGACTTGTCCAAAACCTATGTAATAGTTTGTAAACGTAAACGTAATTTTGCAAAACGGCGAATTTTTAGCAAAAACTTTATTTATTTTCCAAAAAGCATCTTTTTTTGGAGTTTGCTTATGAGTTTAGTGAACGATCTTGAACAAGAAATCGAAAATTTCAAGCGCGAATACGAAAAGTTCGAACGCGGTAACAAGTCAGCTGGCACGCGTGCCCGCAAGGTCTTGCAGAGTATCAAAAAAACCTGCCAAGAGATCCGTGTTTCAATTCAAGGTGCAAAGAAGGAGGAGGAGAAGGACGGTCTTCGTAGCGAGGACTGACAGATAAATTTTCCCTAAAAGGCTATACCTGTGTTTTTTTTTACACGAAAAATGGCGTTTTTTGAAGAAAATCATTTGACTAAAGTCATTTTTGAAGGTATATTCCCACATGGGTTTTGTGTTTGCCAAACTGGCAAGCGTATGTTTAACGAATTTAAGTGTTCTATGATTGGAGAAACGTAGCAGTATGACCCTAAAGAAACTGGTCTTAATTACGGCCGGGGCGATGCTTCTTTCTGGAACCGCCATGGCCAGGAATATCAATGTGCCGGGCGATTTCTCGAAGATTGCTGATGCTCTCGGAAATGCGGATGCCGGGGATACAATCCTTGTCAAACGCGGTGTTTACAATGAAAACATCACCCTTATCATGGGTGTTGTCCTCAAGGGCGAGGATCCTTTGACAACCATCATTGATGGTGGTCGCAGAGGTCCAACCGTCATGGGTACTTCGGGCGCAGAAATGTCGCACTTCACAGTGAGGAACGGTCTCGAAGGTATCCTTTGCGAAAACGCAGCTCCCTACATTCATCATTGCTATGTGATCGATAACCACGCAACGGGTATCGGTGCTTTTATTTCTTTGCCTTGGCTCCGCAATAACGTGGTCTATGGCAACCGCTGGTCCGGCATTCTCGCCTGGGGTGCGAAGTCGCTCGATGCTTACGTCGAACAGAACGTCGTGCTCCGCAACGGCTACTCTGGCCTTGCTTTGAAGGGCCCGACCAACATTATCGCCCGTAACAACATCTTCATGGAAAACCACTACTACGGTGTGTTTGCTGACCCGGCTGCCGGTCAGACGAAGGTGGAGTACAACAACATCTACAAGAACTACTACCCGTTCAACCAGTTCATCAAGGTGAACCGCACGAACGTGTCTCTGGACCCGAAGTTCATCAGCCCGTCTCTCGGCAAGCCGAACTTCTTCTGCCAGTCCACCTCGCCGATGATCAAGCGCGGTAAGGGTAAACTGGATATCGGTCTTACCGCAACGGAAGTTGTGAAGGAAGAAGAGGCCGTTCAGGAAACTCGTAATCCGGATACCGATGGCGATGGCCTTTGCGATCCGTGGGTTTCTGAAGAAGGTCTTGGCGAAAAGTATGCCGGTACCTGCACGGGCTTCGATAACTGCCCGGAAGAAGCCGAAGACTTCGACGGCTTCCAGGATGACGATGGTTGCCCGGATGCTGACAACGATCGTGACGGTCTTTGCGATCCGTGGGTCGAAGCCAAGGGTATGCTTTCTACTTTCGCTCACATCTGTAAGGGTGTTGACCTCTGCCCAGAACAGGCAGAATCGCTCAACAGCTACAAGGACGACGATGGTTGCCCGGACGAAGTTCCGCAGCCGCCTAAGAAAGTCTTCGTTCTTGAAGGTGTGAACTTCGAATCCGGTAAGTCCACGATTACTCAGGACTCCTACGTCTCCTTGATGAAGGTTGTCGATATCATGGAAACCTTCCCGGAATCTACGTTTGACATTGTTGGTCATACCGACAACATCGGTAGCAAGGACAAGAATATGACTTTGTCTGCAGACCGTGCAAACGCTGTGAAAAACTTCCTTGTCGAAAAGGGCATTGCCGAAAGCCGTATGACAACGCAGGGCTTGGGCGATACAAAGCCTGTAGCTTCCAACAAAACACCTGAAGGGCGTGCGCAGAATCGTCGTATCGAATTCATCCGCACGGATATTAAGTAAAGGAGTAGGTGATGTTGCATAAGAGTTTCATCAAAACGTCCGCAATTGGACTTGCCGTAGCAAGCACTTCTTTGTTCGCTGAGGCAACCTACACGCCGAATAAGTATCAGCAGAATGATTGGTTTGCAGAATTTGGTGGCAACACTGCCATGTACGTGAACCCCGCTGGTATTTCTGAAACTGATCAGCTTGAATTCAGCGCTGCATTCTTTAGCACCATTAGTGGTGAAGCTAGCCAGGAATATGTCAGCTTGACATATCCGATTGACTACAAGCACACTTGGGGCATCTCCCTTTTCGAAAACGGTGCTTCCATTGAAGGTGGCCAGTCCTATACCGAAATTGCCGCATTGTTCGGCTATTCCTATAGGCTCATGCACTTCCTCTCTCTCGGTATCGACCTCTCTGTCTTGTACATCAACCAGTTTGATGAACTCAAGCAGCTTACTGTCGGTGCTGACGTGGGCTTGAGCTGGAACCCGCTCGCTTCTTCGAAGTATGGTTACTTGCTCATTGGCGTTGCCGTCCAGAACCTCCTTGCACCGGCCATCAGCGAAGCTGAAGGTGATGGTAGCTTCAAGTTCGTTCTTATGACTGCAAAGGACGCTTACAAGATTCCGACGAACCTCAACCTCTCCCTTTTCTGGCGCGGTTTCAACCGTCTCCTCGAAATGAAGGCAGAACTCTCCTTGATCGACATCATCCACGATGCTGACGAAGGTGGTAAGGGTTCCAATCTTGAAATGAGCTTCACCTTGACCTACTACCTCTCTTCTCACCTCGGCGTTCGCGCTCGTTTCACGAAGGAAGGCTATCCGGTCATCGGTGCAACGGTTAACGTGAAGGATGTGAGCATCTTCCGTTACCTCGCTCTTGATCTTGAAATGTCTCACGATGACCTCTGGGCCAAGAAGAACCGTGGCTTTGTCTGGGCTGTCAAGCTGACCAGCCGCTTCGGTGACACTCGTGAAGAGAAGATTGGTGAAGAACGTTATCGTCGCTTGAAGATCGAACCTGAAAACGACTACCGTGCTGCTATGCGTCTGTACTTGAACCGTCAGTTCCTCGAAGCCGCTTATGCCTTCGGTAAGGTTCAGACCAAGTACCCGGCATTCCACTTGGTGGACCAGGCTGCGTTCTACAAGGCAAAGTCTTTCGAAAACCTCCGTATGCACAAGGCTGCTAAGAACGTTTACGAAGACGCTATCAAGCGTTATCCGCAGAGCGACCAGCGCGCCAAGTATCACTTCCAGTTGATGAACATCGACTATAAGGAAGGCAAATATACGGAAGCTATGGCCAAGTATCAGAACATTGCCCAGAAGTTCGGCGAAAGCGACGTGAAGGCTGACGCTGACTACGTTGCAGGCCAGATCAAGTTCGAACAGGGTCTCTATCAGGAAGCTGTTGACTTGCTCTCCGCAATTCTTCCGGGTAACGCAAACTACTTCTATGCCCGCTATACCATGGGTATCGCTAACAGCCGCATGGGCAAGTTCGACGAAGCCGAAAACTGCTTCCGCGACATTACGGAACAGCCGGTTTCCAACCAGTCCGAACGCGACTTGCAGGATGCCGCCAAGGTTAAGCTCGGCCACCTCTTCTTCTCTGGTGAAAAGCCGGACATCGCAGCAGCTGCTCAGATGTATGGCCAGGTCCAGAAGGGTTCTCCGGTGTTCGACGAAGCTATGCTCGGTATTGCATGGTCCTTCCTCAAGGTTCACAAACCGGATGACGCTATCAAGCCTGCAAAATGGATCATCAGCAACCTCCCGGAATCCTTCCTCGTGTCTGAAGCTTATCTCGTGGTGGGTTACTGCTACTTCATGAAGAAAGATTACCAGAACGCACTCGATGCTTTGACTGAGGCTGAAAAGCGCACGGAACAGCCGATTGTGTCTGTCGCTTCTCGCGACAGTGCTCGCCAAGCGTATGATGCTATGCAGACCCAGTTCGACTCCGTTCAGGTTCTTGCTTTGGATCTCGCTCGTCAGTTGCCGACTCCGCGTGTGGAAAGCAAGCGTGAAGCTTTGCGTCCGACGTTCGACAAGGCTAACCAAGCTATTGAAGATTACGCATCGTTCATGCAGAGATCTATCCAGAGTGACCGCTTCGAATCTAACCGCAAGCGTATTTTGGATGATGCTGGCTTTACTAAGGCCACCCTCTTGTCCAAGATGGGCGGTGCTGGCGGCGGATCGAAACCTGCGTTGCCGTCTGACGTTGAACAATTGGGAGATGACCTGTAGAAATACGGGTTTTTTCCCTTATTATATGAAATCATAGGTGGATAGAGAACGATGAAAAATCTAATGCTCGTCTCGGCAATTGTTTGCTCCTTAGTCGGAACATCTTTTGCTGCATCGGATCCGTGTAAAGAAAAAACGACCGAAGCAAAGAATCTATACGCAAAGTGTAAATCCATTGGAAAAGGCAACTCTGGTTATGAACAGTGCGCCAGCTCCTATAGAGTTCTCAAGAACCAGGCTGAACAGGCCTGCCGCTCTGGTGGCCTTGACGAACAGGGTATGCGCGATGCTATTGCGCAGTGGGAAAAACAGGTTGAACGCTGCAAGGGTAAAATCAGCAATCGTTGCGCTAGCTCTTTGCAACAGCTCGGTCACTACCAGTTCCAGCTCGAAGAAAAGCAGTTCCTCGACAAGAACGCCCAGTATGAAGAGGATGTCGCATGGTGCGCCGACCGCGACAACAAGCCGCCCAAGTGCGCTAACATAAATCAGTTCCCGAAGGCCGATCACCAGAAGTCTTTGGGCTACTTCCTCGAATACATCGACAAGTACCCGAAAGAAGCCAAGGCTCCGACTGTGATTTACCAGGCCGCAGCTGTGCAGGAAGCTAGTGGCGAAGATGACAAGGCTTACAAGCTCCGTATGCAGCTTGTCAAGGACTTCCCGGATCACGGTCTTGTGCCGAAGGCATGGCTCCGTATCGCTGAATACCACTTCATGAACCGCAAGTTCAAGGACGCTATCGGTGCTTACAAGAAAGTGACCGGCTTCGAGAACCTTACGGGTAAGGAAGCGGCTCTTGCCATGTACCACTTGGCCGAATCTTACTACAACACCGCTGAATACGAAATCGCAGCCAAGCAGTACTACGATTACATCGTCGGTGCAGACAAGGGTAAATATCCTGCTGACTTGCGTGGTGAAGCTATGGACTTCATGGCAGCCTCCTTCTCCGACCTCGAAGGTGGTGGTGTTGCCGAAGCTGAAGCTTTCTTGAAGGACAAGAAGGTTCCGTTCAAGGATTCCGTTTACTACCGTATCGGTATGAAGAACAAGGACCATGACCGTAACGAAGAAGCTGTCCAGTCCTTCAAGCGCTTGATGAACATCAACCCGGACTATATCGACGCTCCGCTCGCCGATATCGCCATGATTGAAATCTTGATTGTCCAGCAGAAGTTCGAAGAAGCTCAGGCTCACCGTTACGAAGTCGTGAAGCGTTATGACCGCAACTCCTCTTGGTACAAGAAGAATCAGAAGTATCCGGAATCTGTGAAGAATGCTGAAAAGGCCATCCGTGGCGCTATGCTCGACATTCCGCAGTATCACCATGCTCAGGCTGCCAAGCTCACCAAGGAAGGTGACATCGAAGGTGGCAAGAAGCAATATACCAAGGCTATCGAAGCTTATGAAGCATTCTTGAAGCGCTATGCCAAGGAACCGACCTGGGACGAATACAAGGTTCACATCAACCTCGCTCTCGTTTATCAGGAAATGGGCCAGCATGCTAACGCTGCCAAGATGTTCAACTGGATCGTCGAAACGGATACGACTCGTTATGGCCGTCGCGAAATGGGTTCCGCCAACCTCCTCTCCAAGGATGAAGCTGGTTACAACGCCGTTCTCATGATGGACCAGGCCCGCGAAAATGCTCGCAAGACCAAGGCTAACGACGATGCTGTCCAGGCTTACAGCTTGCCCGAAACCAAGGCTTACTTCGACCAGGTCGATAAGTACATGGCTAAGTTCGGCAAGAACAAGGAAGCCGCAGAACTTGCATACAACGCTGCTATCGTCCATTACGATGCCAAGCAGTTCAGTGTTGCTGTGAATGTCCTCCGCAAGCTGAAGCAGGACTTCCCGAAACACCAGTACATTTTGCTCATCAGCCGTATGCTTGCCCAGTCTCTCTTGGAATCTGGCCAGCTCGACGAATCTCTCACTGAATTCGAATGGCTCCTCAAGCAGTACAAGTCCAAGGAAACTCGCAATGACTCCATGGCTGCTGAAATTGAAAAGGCTATCGCTTACGTTCTCTTCCAGAAGGCCGAAACCTCTGTGAAGGAAGGCAAGACCGAAGCCGGTGCCAAGGCTTACTTAGACCTCGTCAAGCGTTATCCGACAATCGACATTGCTGACAAGGCAATCTTCGAAGCCGCTGCTGCTTACGAAAGCATGAACCAGTTCAACAAGGCTGCTGAAACCTTCATGCTCCTCCCGAAGAACTACAAGAGCTCTCCGCTTACGGTCAAGGGTATCTTGCGTGCCGCTAGCAACTACAAGAAGGACAAGAAGCCGGTGGTTGCTGCCCAGACGTTCTTGTTCATTACGGACAACTTCCCGCAGGATTCCATGGCCTTCCCGGCAATTGGCTTTGCCGCTCAGACCTATGACTCCATCCCGGATAAGAAGCAGGCCGCTATTACCTTCGAACTTGCATACAAACGTTATCCGAAGAACGAAGAAACTCCGTCCTTCCTCTATAGCGCTTGCTTGAGCTACGACGAAGCTAAGATGACGAACGAAGCAATCCGCTGCTCCAAGGACCTTGTCCGCGACTATCCGAAGAGCTCCTACGCTGTTGACGCTGCCTTCTCTATCCCGATGGCATACGCTAACGCCAAGAAGTGGGACCTCGCCATTCAGGAATACCGCAACTTCGTGAAGATGTACCCGGATGACAAGGAAAAGCTCATTGCCGCCTATATCGGCATGGCTCGTGCCTACCGCGCTCTCAAGGACGAAGAAAACTCTGTTGATGCTTACGTGAAGACCCTCGAAGCCTACGACAAGTACGGCTTGCAGATCAAGAACGCCGATGCCGCTATCCCGGCCGAAGCTGCTTTCTACATGGGTGAACACGAATACAACAAGATGACTCCGGTTGTCTTGAAGGGCAAGGAAAAGGAAAAGGCCAAGATCGTCAAGAGCTTGGTTGAAATCCTCCAGAAGGCTATGGGTCACTACTCCAAGTCTGCTGCCTACGCATCTGAAAAGTGGACCTTCCGTGCCACGAACAAGATGGGTATGCTCTTCGTGACGATGGCTGCAAAGATTCGTGAACAGCAACTCAATGGTAAGAAGGAAGAAGAGAAGTTTGCCGAACGTATCGGTATCGTGCAACAGCTCCCGGCTTACTACGAACAGGCTCGTCCGATCTTCCAGAAGAACATCGACCTCGCTCGTGACCAGGGCTTCTACAACAAGGACGTGATTGCCGCAGAAATGGGCTACATCGAAATGTACTACCAGGGATGCGCTGTGTTCGTCGAAGTTGCCGATGCATTCGCTAGCTCCCCGATTCCGGATAGTGCTTTGATTGTCCGTGAATACATCGGTCAGGGCATGGTGAAGGATGACGCTATTACGGCTGCCCACGAAGACTTGGAAGCCTACCGTGAAGAATTGAACAACCGTTCCGATGCCGCCAAGCAGCTCGCCATCCCGCAGTGCGCTACGGGTATCAAGGCCTCCGCTCATTATGGCATTGAAAACGAATGGACGACCAAGCTCTATGAAACCTTGAGAAAGCTGGACGAAAGCAACGAAGATCTCAATACGAAGATCGAAAAGTTCGATCCTTCGACCCTCTTTGCTGACCCGTCTTACTTCAAGCTCAAGGCCCGTATCGAGCAGATCGAAAAGTCTGACGCTATGACCATGGAAGAAAAGGTTACCACATTCCGCAACATCGTCAAGGAAACTAAGGACGAACGTACCAAGCTTGAAGAAGAACTCGCCAAGCTTAAGGAATGGACCGCTAACCCGAGCTTGATCCCGGCCTCCGAAAGGGGCGTGGAAGCTACTTCTGAATCTGTGTCCGACGATTCCGCCGAAGAACAGACTTCTAAGAAGTCCAAGAAGGCCAAAAAGGAAAAGAAGGCCAAGAAAAAAGCCAAAAAAGGCAAGAAAAAATAGCGGTAAAAACTATTTTACGGGGAATCCTAGTTCATGGGATTCCCTTATTCTATTGGGCTTGAGGGCGATTTGTATGCGGTAAAGAAAGTTTTACTACAAATAATCTCCCATAATGGTTCAAAAAAAAATAAATATGAACAAAGATTATCAAAAACAACAAAAAAACAATAACTCAATTAAAGGAGTCTCTAATGTCTAAAATGCTTCAATCCTTCAGCCCTGAATCTGATGGTTACCAGTTCATGTGGATCATCTTGGTCGTGTTCATCATCGGCCTCGGATTCTCTTTGGAACGCTTCTTCTACATCATGGTGAAGAGCTCCAAGGGCCGTGCTAAGTTCATGGCTGATTTCGGTAAGCTCGTCATGCAAAACCAGTTGGAACAGGCTCTCCAGTTCGCTAAGAGCTCGAATCTCCCGATTGCTAAGGTCATGGACGCCATCGTCGGTGCCAAGCTCAACTGCAAGGACGCTGACAAGGCTCGCGACATGATGGTTGCTGCTTCTGACGCTGTGTTCCTCACCGAAGCTCCGCGCCTCACCCGTTATATCTCCATCATTTCCGTTATGGCTTCCATCTCCACGTTGCTCGGACTTATGGGTACGATTTACGGTCTGATTTACACATTCGACGCTGTGGCTAACAAACCGGCTTCTGAACGTGCTAAGGCTCTTGCTGACGGTATCGCTATCGCTATGGGTACTACGCTCCTCGGACTTCTCTCCGCAGTTCCTCTCCTCGTCATCGTCGGTCTTCTCAACATGAACTCCGAACGTCTCATCCAGGAAATGGAAGAAAAGGGTCTCAAGATTATCAACTCCCTTTCCTAATTGAGAGTGGTTCATTTTAACTGGAGTTTATAAAACATGGCAAAACAAATCAAGAAACCAGCAAAGGTCGCTGAACCGGACTTGCTTCCGGCGATGGGCTTGTTTACAATCTTGATTCCTATGCTTCTGACCATGACTGCATTCTCCAAGCTTGCCATTGTCGAAGTCAATCTGCCTGAACGCAGCCAGATGATTATGGACAATGACGTGCCTCCTCCACCGGATGAGCAGGCTTTGAACTTGTCACTCGCCATCGCTAGCGAATACCTCGTTATCGGTGCTCGTGGTGGTTTCCAACCGAACGTCTATTTCAAGGAAATGTGGACGTTCCGTTGCAAGTCCGATGCTCAGCTTATTACTTATGCGATGGAAGACGTCAAGGCAGCTGTCGAGAGTGGACATGGCCCGAAGTGCAAGAATGGCACAGAGATGGACAAAGAGAAGTATCTCTACGAAATCGAAGCTATCGAGCTCTGGGCAATTCAGAAGGAATCTGAAGAAGATCCGGGTAAGGTTATCTGGGCCGCTTACAAGAATGACGGCAGTGCAGAAGAACCTCACGCAGACAGTGCTTTCGTCGATGGTGCTAACAACTTCTTGTCTCTTCCGGGTGAAGGCGCTGGTGGCCTTCAGAAGCCGGCAGCCCTCAAGGCCCCGACTCCTGGCATGGCACTCGCTACGCTTCAGCCGAACTCAGCCCGTACTCTCAAGCCGGGTGACAAGACTATGATTTACCCGCTTTCTGCATACGATCTCATTGCTAAGGATTTGATCGCAATCCACACTCAGTTCATCGACTTGGACGACGTTGACAATATCATCATCGTTGCTAACGATGACTCTCAGTTCGATAAGATCATCCAGCTCATGGACCGTGCCAAGGAAGCTGGTTTCAGCAAGATCAACCTTGCGAAACTGGGAGGCTAACGTATGAGAAAAACTCGTAAGTATAGCGAAGACGTACCTTTCTCCTTAACGTCCATGATGGACATGATGACCATCATCTTGGTGTTCATGATCAAGAACATGGACGCTGAAGGTCAGCTTTTGACCCAGGCAGAAAACTTGATTCTTCCGATCTCGACCTCCAAGGTCCAGCCGAAGGAAGTGTCTTTGACTGTCGTGGTCGATGCAAACTACGTCTTGGTGGACAATGAACAGGTGGTTCCGACTGCTGACGTTCTCGCTCAGGAAGATCTCCTTGTCACGAAGGTTGACGAAGTCCTGAAGGACCGTCGTGCTATCGAACAGGAACACGCTCTCAAGATGGGCCTTCCTGCCGACGAAGCCGGTCATATCATTGTCCAGATTGACAAGAACATCCCGTATGATGCGATGTACAAGGTGATGGCCACTTGCGGCTTCTCCGGTTACACGAACATCGCATTCGCCGTGATGCAGAGAAACGGCGGGGAGGAATAATCAATGGCAAAGAAGAATATAGATCCGTTTATTGCGTCCCTCTTGCCGGAATCCGACAAGAAGATGGGTGCAATCGCCGGTGTCTCTCTTGTGATTGCTTTGGCGATGTGTATCTGGGCTTCCATGTACGAACAGGTTGTTGCTGAAGTCGTATTCGACAACGCCGATTCCGTGGACCTTACTACTTCCATGCAGATTGAGCAGAAGGAAGAAAAGAAGGAAGAAAAGAAGCCTGAACCGAAGAAGCCTCGTAAGAAGGCTGGTGGCGGTGGTAAGCCGCGTGGTAAGGGTCAGCCGAACGCTCCGCAGACTCGCGGCGTGCTCAAGCTCCTCACCGCTCAGACTAAGAATGCCAGTGCCGCAGCTTATGACTTGATGAAGAACCAGAAGTTCACCAAGGACATCGATAAGGTGCTCAAGGACGTGGCTGGTCTCCAGACGACGGGTAAGACCGTTCTCGGTGGCCGTCGCGGTAAGGCTGATGGTGGCTTCAACGAAGGTTACGCAGAAGGTGGTTCCGGTGGTATCGGTGACGGCCTTGCAGGCCTCCTTGGCGGTGGTGGCGGTGGTATCGCTACTAAGGCTAAGGGTTCCATCAAGACTCCGTCTATGCGCGATATCGACATGGGTGCCGGTGGTGGTTCTCGTTCCGCTGCAGACATCATGAAGGTCGTTCGTCAGCGTACTCCGGGCCTTCGCCACATCTACAACAAGTGCTTGAAGAAGAAACCGGGATTCCAGGGTAAGGTTACCTTGAGATTCACGATTGCTCCGGGTGGCGAAATCATCAGCATTTCTAACGTGTCTTCCACGACGGGTTATGCTGAGTTCGACAACGAAATCAAGAACGCTGTCAGCCGCTGGACCTTCAGCAAGGTGAAATCCGGTAACACGACGGTTACAATTCCGTTCACGTTCTCCGAATAATTCACTTGAAAAGCTTGAAAAAAGGCTAGACGAAAGTCTGGCCTTTTTTGTTCTTTACTGAAAGTTCGAAAAAAAAACATATTTTCTTAAATTCTTGTTGCGTTTTTTATTTTATAAAACTAACTTTATAAAAGAATTTTCAATAGGAGTTATTCCATGAACTTAAAAACTGTAGCCGCCGTGGGCACCGCATTTGGGATCCTTGGTGTAGGGTCTGCCTTTGCAACATTCGCTCGTATCGAATCTATGGGTAAGAATACGACTTACATCATGGATGACGTGAGCATCTTTGATAACCCGGCAAATATCAACCTCTATTCCAACTACTTGATCGGCGAATTCGGTCCCTATACGCAGGATGTCGAAACCGGAACGAACCGCGACCCGCAGCATCCGAACTTCGGAGGCATTTTCGCTATTTCTCTTGGCGATGCAAACAATCCGGATCCGCGTATTTCTATCGGTGGTCTCTTTGGCCGTATTAACGCCGAATTGATCCAGTACTTGCCGGATGTTGTCATCGGTGAACGCGGCGAACGTACAGCAGTTCCTGAAACGGTGACGAACTTTGACGGTTTCTTGGGCGGTACGCTTTCGAACGGCAACGCTTGGGGCTTGCATGTGTATATTGCACAGCAGGACGGTGGCGATATGGGCGAAGACGGCAACTACCAGGCTAAGGATGGTGCCTACGCTTCTATCGTGCAGGCGGACGGTGGTTTTAACTTCCAGATTTCGCCTACCTTCGACTTGGAAGGTTCTTTGGCCTTGGCCCGTATCCAGTACGGTCCGGAACACCACAGTTTCTTTGATGACGGAAACTTCTCTTTCCTCATCAAGTCCCGTGCGTTCTTTACGATGGACGCCATCAACGGCGAACTTGTCCCGGCCTTGAACCTCAAGTTCATCGATGCTCCGGGTCTGGACGAAAAGCATGCCCAGGTGGGCGTCGGTATCAACGTCGCTCTTGACAGAGGTTTCTTCTGGATGGGCTTGGACTTTGTCTGGAATAAGAAAAAGGCTCATGACTGGATTTTTGACTCCGAAACCAAGACATGGACCTATGATTCCCGTAACGAAGACAATAAACACTGGGATGAACGTACCGATGTCGGTGGCTTGATCAGCTTCGGTATCGAACGCAACATCTGGTGGGATTGGTTCGTTATCCGCGTCGGTGGCCAGAAATCCATCCTTTACACGGACTGCGATGTCAATAGCAAGAACGAAGACAAGTACAACGACAAGAAGTACGGCATCTGCAAGGAAGACGGCAACTTCTTCAGCACGAATCCGCTCGGTGACGGAACCTCCAAGGACCACATCGGCTTCGGTTTCGGCATCAACATCGAAGAAAAGTTGAAGATCGACGTGACCGTTGCTGAAGACCTGCTCTTTAGGAACCCGTTCCAGGGCGAAGGCAGACTCTTCTCCAGAATCTCTGCAACGTATTCGTTCTAATTAGTGGTTAGTAAACAGTAGACAGTAGACAGGGATAGTTAGGCGGCTTCGCCGCGATTATAAAAACTTACAACTTCCTACAGCCTACCTCCTGCTAAATCCTAACCACCAACCACTAGCCACTAACCACTGGCAACAATTTTCGAAGCGCACTCCATCTGGGTGCGTTTCTTTTTTTATTTTATAGCCATGAAGAAAATTTTCTCCCTATTGATTCTCGCTTTATTTTTTTCGTCGTGTTCTGAACCGACGGAACGCATCGAAAAGAAACTCCTTCCGTACTTGCAGGAAGACTTGAAATTCATGGTGGCGGAAGCCCTGAATGCGAACACGAAAAAAGAGGATTTGCTCGAAGAGCCGTACTACAAGATTCGTGACTTTAGGTTGTTCGAAGGCGCCGAGGCGGAAATCTATGCGGCGTATGCCGAAGTCGATTTTTACATTTACAGGAACATGGCCCTTTACGCCAAACGCAAGTATCGTTATGAGGTTCATGGCAGGCATTGGGACCGCTATTACAAAGTTCTAAAATTTGGTAAAGATAAAACGCCTTGATTGTTAAATTGGGATTGTTTTTAATTATATTTCAAGACGGGATATTTCTTTAGAGGATTAAATTTTGTTCGGACTTTTTTCTTGCGATATCGGTATCGATTTGGGTACCGCGAATACGCTTGTCCATGTGGCTGGACAGGGCATTGTTATTAACGAACCGACCGTGATTGCTGTTGACCGCAAGAGCAATCGAGTGACTGCCATTGGTGGCGAAGCGAAGAAAATGCTTGGCCGTACGTCTGGCGAGAGCCGTGCAATACGTCCTATGCGAGACGGCGTGATTGCGGATTTCGAACTTGTCGAGACGCTCTTGCAGACGTTTATCAAGCGTGTTTTGCGCTACCCGTTGTGGGTGGTAAAACCGCGTGTGGTGGTTGGCGTTCCGAACGGAATTACCGAAGTGGAAACGCGTGCCGTGATTGACGCCATCAAGATGGCCGGCGCCAAGGAAGTCCACCTGGTCCACGAACCGATGGCGGCCGCTATCGGTATGGGCATCCCGGTCGAAGAACCCGTCGGCAACATGATTGTCGATATTGGTGGCGGTACGTCCGATATCGCCGTGATTGCCCTCAACAAGTCCGACTGCAACGGTTCCGTGCGCGTGGGCGGTGACGAAATGGACGAAGCCATCGTGCGTTACCTGCGTACGATGTACAACCTCTGCGTGGGCGAAAGCACAGCTGAACAAATCAAAATCCAGATTGGTTCTGCAAGCCCGCTTGAAGAAGAATTGACGATGCAGGTCAAGGGCCTTGACTTTATCGCCGGTATGCCGCGTACGATTCCTATCGGGAGTGCCGAAATCCGCGAAGCCATCAACGAACCGGTGACCGCGATTATCGAAGCCGTGAAGCAGGCCTTGAGCATTACGCTCCCGGAACTTTCTGCCGATATTTACGATAAGGGCATTATCCTCACGGGTGGTGGCTCGCAGTTGCGCGGTCTCGACGAACGTATCCGCAAGGAGACGGGACTCTCGGTGAATGTGATTGACGATCCGATGACTTGTGTTTGCAAGGGCGCTGCCCGCATTCTTGAAGACTTGGACAAGTACCGTCCGGTCTTGATTGCATCTTCGACGTAATTTTTGAAAATTCACTTCGATGCTTAGAGCTTTTCGCTTTATTGTCGATTTGTTTACCCAAAGGCATGGCGTTGTCGCTTTTGCCTTTTTTCTCGTTTTAGGGATTCTTATGCACGAGGCCTCCACGGAGGTGCGCGAGAGCGTTGTCGATAAGGCGCTTTCGACGGTCTTTTATCCGGTGCAGTTGTTGATGTCGTCTGTAAACGATTTCAAGTCGGTGCAGGCGGAGAACGAGCATTTGAAAGCGGAAAACGCGAGGCTGCGCCAGGAGACCTATCACGCAAGCGAGGGGCTGCAGGAACTGGCGAGGCTCCACACGCTTGTGCGCTTTGACGACAAGTGGGACTTCCCGATTGTGACGTCTCGCGTGGTGGGGCATAACCCCGGGCGTTTTCTGACGACGCTTGTCATCAACCGTGGAACGCATCATGGCGTCAAGGAAAACATGCCGGTGATGTCGATGAACGGCCTTGTCGGGAAGATTTCGAAGGCGATGCTTACCCATTCCCGCGTACAGCTTCTAGTTGACCCGAACTTGAAGCTCTCCGTGCTTGAACGGCGTACTCGCGTGGTGGGCTTTTTGGAGTCCGTAGATGGTCACTTGCTCTCGGCGATGATTCCGTCCCATGCGGGCGTTGTCGAGGGCGATACGCTGATAACCTCGGGGCTTGGCGGCATTTTCCCGAAGGGAATCCCGGTAGGGACGGTGCATAAGGTTCGCAAGGCGGATTTGGACGTGATGAGCCTTATGGACGTGCTGCCTTTCCAGGAATTTTCCACCTTGGAAGAAGTATTCGTGATGCAAAAGGAACCGGATTGGATTATCCAGGAGCTGCTTAATGAGTAATGGTGGGTGGCTCAAGACTCTTTTGCTGTTTGTTCTGGTGTTCGCTATACAATCGACTGCGGGCCAGTGGCTTCAGATATTGGGCGTAGGGCCCGATTTCGTTATTATCTTCGTGGTATCCGTGGCTTTGCGCTTTGGGGCCGCTACGGGCTGTTTATGGGGCTTTCTGGCGGGGTTTACGCAAGATGTCTATGCTCCGGTGGAGTGGCTTGGTGCCAATTCAATCGCGATGACCATCGTGGGGTTTGCCGTAGGGCAGCTCGAAGAGCATTTTCTCACTTTATACGTTCCTGCCAAAATCGGGGTTCTCGCGCTTGCGTTCTTTGTGAACGACTTGTTCTATTTCCTCATTACGGGGCTTGAAAAGGATGTCGTGACGAATTTGTTCTTTACGAAAACAGTTCCGGAATGCCTTTATACCTTGGTTATCGGAGGTATTTTATTCTACCTCTTCTCGGGGAAAAAGTCGAATGTATAACGATACGTCGGAAAATGAGGCTCGTATCCGCAGGAACTGGAATGTCCTGATTTTTCTGACTGGGGCGTTCATTCTTTTTTTGGTGATTTTGTTCCAACTGTTTTCGCTGCAGTACATCCATTACGAAGAGAACTTCCAGCGCTCCGAGAATAACCGCTTGCGTCGAATAGAGCTGATTGCGGATCGCGGCTACATTTACGACCGGAACGGAAATGTGCTGGTGCGGAACCGCCCTTCGTACCAGATAGCCCTCCAGGCGCTCGAAATGCCCAAGAAAAAGGCCGATAGGGATTCTGTCTTTAGAAGGCTCCTCGATATCCGGGATTCGACGGGGACGCGCCTTTTTGATTCGCTTTCGCTGGATACGGCGTTCCAGAGGATTCGCTGGGTGAAGACGCGTCCGGTTCGCATTTTGGAAGATGCGACGATGGAACAGGTGGCGGTGATTGAAGAACATTCGACGGAACTGCCGGGCGTCTCCGTGATTATCGAATCCCGCCGAGAATACCCGTATGGGACGCTAGCTTCGCACGTGCTGGGCTATACGAGTGAAATTTCGGAAGAACAGCTGAAACTCCCGGAGTACGCCACGTATTCGCAGGGGGACCGCATCGGGCAAAAGGGACTGGAACAGGAATACGACAAGGAATTTCGCGGGACGAACGGACTCAAGCTCGTCGAAGTTAATGCTTCGGGGCGCGAAGTGCGTACGCTTTCGGATGTCGGAGCGTTGATAGAGCCCAAGCCCGGGCTTCATATGGTTTCGACGATTGATTTGAAATTGCAGAAGGTGGCCGAAGCGGCGATTCCCGATACGGCAAGGGGCGCCTTGGTTGCGATTGATCCCCGCAATGGTGAAATTTTGGCGATGGTATCTTCGCCACGTCTGGACCCGAACATCTTTTCGCTGAAACGCCGCGAACGCAACAAGGGCTGGGCGCATGTGGCTCTTGATACGTTGCGTCCGCTCAACAACCGGGCGATTGCGGGCATTTACCCGCCGGCTTCCGTATTCAAGCTGGTGACGGCTGGTGCGGGCCTTGAAAACGGCATTATCTCGGAAACGAAGTATTACCCGAGATCCTGTATTGGTGGCTACCAGTACGGGGCCCGATTCCAGAAATGCTGGGGCGTGCATGGAAACTTGAATGTCGTCCATGCGTTGCGACTTTCGTGCGACGTGTATTTTTATCAGGCGGGCCTAGAAATAGACATGGCCCGTATAAACGAATTTGCGCGCCGTTTTGGCTACGGCGAAAAGCTGCTCGGCGTGGATATTCCCGGGGAGCGTGCCGGTTGGCTCCCGGATTCGGCGTCGTTCAACCAGCGGAACAAGCGGTTGGGCTGGCGTTGGGCGCGCGGGCTTATCCTGAACCTTGCGATTGGTCAGGGACAGATGGTCACGCCATTGCAGCAGGCTGTCTTTGTAGGCTCGCTTGCGACGAATAAGGGCGTCTATCGCCCGCATTTTATGAAGGAACTGCGTGATGCCCAGGGCAACGTGGTGCGCCGATTTGAACCCGAGATTATCCGTTCGGGGACGATGAAACCCGAGACACACCGCGTACTGATGAACGCGATGGATTCCGTGGTGAACCATCCAGGCGGAACCGGAAAGAGAGGTGCCGTTCCCGGAATTCGCGTGGGCGGAAAGACCGGCTCGGGTGAATGGAAAAAGGGACAAAAGACACATGCCTGGTTTGCGTCGGTGGCGCCTCTCGATGACCCGCAAATTGCTGTTGCCGTGGTTTTGGAAGCGGCTGGCGGCGGCGGATCTATGGCGGCCCCTATTGCCCGCAAGGTCATGATGGCCTTCTTTGGGAAGGAGGAAGATAAATGAGTTCCGGGCGTTTTTTGGACAAGTCGCTAAAGTTTGACTGGTTCTTTATCGGGGTGACGATTGCTCTCATGACCTGTGGCGTTTCGCTTGTCTATTCGGCGACGGTTAACGAGGAAATCGTTGTTTACGATTCACTCTGGTTCAGGCAAATCATATACTTCGTGAGCGGAATCGCTATCGCGGTGGGACTTATTTTTGTAAAGATTGATTGGCTCAAGCGGGCGGCAGTCCCGTCTTACGTGATAGCGCTTGTCATGCTGGTGTTTGTGCTATTTTTCGCGGGGGATGTCAAGGGGGCTGGCCGGTGGATTGACTTGAAAATCATCAAGCTCCAGCCTTCGGAATTTGCCAAAATAGCTTATCTGATCATCATCTCGTATTGGCTTTCAAAACACCCTGTTAGTCTGTTTAAGCTCAAGAGCTTTGCCGTTCCTCTAGGGCTTTTTATTGTGCCTTTTGCGCTTGTGCTCAAGCAGCCGGATTTGAGTACGGCTCTCGTGTTTACGGCGATTACTCTAGTCGGGTTCTTTTTCGCAGGACTCACATTTACGGACATGTTCCTGATTCTGAGTCCCGTACTTTCGGTATTGTTTTCGCATTCGCAGTCCATGGTGTTCCAGGTCTTATGGGGCGTGCTCATCTGTCTAGTCGTCCTGTCGGTTATCCGCAGGCATTTGTCCAAAAAACTTTCAGGTGTGATTATCGCGACGAACATCTTGGCGGGGTATGCAAGTACGATGGTCTGGAACATGCTGGCGCCGCACCAGCAAAAACGCGTGAACACGTTCCTCGATCCGATGAGTGACCCGCTGGGCGATGGCTACCAGGTGCTTCAGTCGCTGACGGCTATCGGAAGCGGCGGCGTTGGCGGCAAGGGTTTCGGCAATGGCTCGCAGACAAACCTTTCGTTCTTGCCCGAAGAACATACGGACTTTATCTTTAGCGTGCTTGGTGAACAATTCGGCTTTGTCGGGTGTGCGGCGGTTCTTGGCCTGTTTGCGCTTTTTCTGTGGCGCGCGTCTTCGATTTGCAAGACGAACGACGATCCGTTCGTGACGCTTTTGACAATGGGTGCATGTACGATTTTCCTGTTCCATATCACGGTGAATATCGCGATGACCATCGGGCTTATGCCGGTGACTGGACTCCCGCTGCCGTTCCTCTCGTATGGCGGTTCCTTTGCGCTTGTCTGCATGTTCCTCGTGGGGCTTCTGATGTGCTTACGTTATCAGGGAAGCAAGTAAGCAGAGGGTAGTTAGGGGGTGTGGAGTGTGGGATGAGAGGTTAGATGACGGTTAGCTGTCACCCCGGTTTTGAACAAGTTCAAAATCCTTCGGCTCAGTAATAGTTTTCAAAAAATTTACAGTCCAAGTGCCTGAAAAAAGCGTGTTATAAAGAAGGGGCGTGTTTTGCGTCTCCGTTATAACAGGAGGCTTGAATGGACGTTTTGCGGACCGTTGCAAATTTTGTTTTTGGGATGGAGTGCTTGGGGTGCGGGACTTCGTCGGAGCGGTTGGACCCGTGGCTTTGCCCAGCTTGTGCTGCCGAGCTGAGACGTGAAGCCTGCGCTCCGAAATTCCCGAATGAAGATGCGTTTTGTCTTTTCCCGATGCGGCCCTTGACTAGGCGCCTTGTTCATGCGCTCAAGTACCGGAATATTCCAGGGCTGGCGTCGTACATGGTGCGCCGTTCTTCGGTTGTTAAAAATGGGCTTGTGGGGCAGGAACTCACGATGCTTGCGCAGCCGCTCTATTTTGTGCCGGTCCCGCTCCATCATGCGAGGTATCGCGAACGGGGGTACAATCAGGCGGAGCTTTTGGCGGCGGCGCTTGCGACTGCAACTGGCGGTAAGGTTTGCCGGTGGCTCAAGCGCAAGTCGTTCATTGTTTCGCAGACGAAACTTTCGAAGGAAGAGCGCGAACTGAATGTGGCGGGGGCGTTTGAGGCCGTGCGGTTGCGGAAGTGCCCGGGACGGGGGAGTGTAGTCGTGGTCGATGACGTGTTTACGACGGGGGCGACGACTTCGGCGTGTCTGGCTGCGTTTGGAGACGATTTTGCGCTCCCGCTCAAGGTCTGTACGTTGCTTTACGACGAACCTTCGACGGCGGTAGCGGACTTTGCTGCGGACATCCGTGCGGACTGGGATGTGTTTAGACGAAAGAACGCACCTTCGGTGCTATGAGGTATGAGGTCGCGGCGTTGCCGCTTTGAGCACGCTACGCTTTGAGCATCGTCCTGGAGCGCTGTAGATTCGCAAAGCCGTTCTAAGCCTTTAGCCCCGGATTTATTCCGAGGGATAGGATCCAGTGACGTTGGCAATACGATGAATCATAATGGACTCTGCCCCTCGTCCGTGCAAAAAAAGCTCCCCGAAGGGAGCCTTTTACGGAGGAAGAGGGACTCGAACCCCCAAGCCTTACGGCGGCGGTTTTCAAGACCGCTGACTTACCAATTAGCCTATTCCTCCAATGGGTGCGCCAAAGAATAGAAAAATTTGTGAGTTATCGTCAATAATACGTTGCATTTTAATCAAGATTAACTATTTTTTACACACGATGAGGATTCAAGACGAATATACCGATCTCGGGGACAGCAAGGTCGCTGCCCTCCTGTTTGAGTATATGCCCAAAATTGCCGCAGAGCATAGGACGGACAGTCTCTTGGTGCTCATGGCGGATTTGGGACGCCAGATTGTCCAGGCGGACCGCTGCTCTCTTTGGCTGATTGATGAGGAGCGGAACGAACTGTGGACCAAGGTCGCCCATGGCGTAGATGAATTGCGCATTCCGCTTTCGGCTGGCTTTGTCGGGTATTCCTTGAAAACGGGCGAACCTCTCTTGATTGACGACGCTTACCGCGATTCCAGGTTCGACCGTCGTAGCGATTTGAAAAACCACTACCATACGACATCGGTGATGACGATGCCCTTGGAAAGTGACGGGCGCGTCATGGGCGTGTTCCAGGCCATCAACAAAGTTGGCGAAAACGTTTTCTTTTCCAAGAAAGATTTGGAACGCCTGAAACTGATTTCGGTTTATTCGGCAAAAACGATAGAATCGGCTTTGCGTGCGGAAACCTTGGAGCGCTATGCGAGGGAACTGGAGCACAAGGCCGAAGAATTGAAGTCCGCGCACATGGAACTCATCCGCATTTTGGGTGAAGTGTCTGAATTCCGCAGCCAAGAAGTCGGGGACCATATTCATCGCGTTGCTGAAATTTCGTTGAAATTGGCCCGCTATTTCGGCCTTTCCGAAGAACAGCAGGAACTGATTTATTACGCCTCTCTCTTGCACGATCTTGGGAAGGTCGGTATTTCGGACATGGTGCTGAAAAAGGCTGGGCGCCTCACTCCAGAAGAATTCAGCCAAATGAAGTGCCATTCCGCTATTGGCCGGACCTTGCTCCGCGATTCTAAGACAGATTTGCTTTGCATGGCTGCCGATATTGCTGGCGCCCACCATGAACGCTGGGACGGGACTGGCTATCCGGATGGGGTCAAGGGCGAACAGATTCCACGGGCGGCGCGCATTTGCTCTGTGGCGGACGTCCTGGATGCTCTTTCGAGCCCTCGCTGCTACAAGCCTGCCTGGTCCGAAGAACGCGTGAAAGAAGAAATGCTGAGGTCCAGGGGAACATATTTCCAGCCGGAGCTGATAGATATCTTGATGGACCACTGGGACGAGTTCTATTCTTGCTACAAGCCCGATGGCGAATTCGTCAAGAAAGGGCTTTTGCCTCCTGTGAAAGCGTAATCGGTAGAACTTAGGAATTCTGATGTGAGCCATGTCACGTCAGAATTTTTTTATTTACGTTGGCCTTTTTGGGGGCGAAATGGCAAAAATTACCGAAAATAAAGAAAAAACCTCGATTTTCATCGAGGTTTTCTCGTGGTTCCGATTGGAATTGAACCAACGACACGCGGATTTTCAGTCCACTTCTCTACCAACTGAGCTACAGAACCATTTTGGTAGCCCAATTATAGATTAATTTTTGATCATTGTCAAGGGTAAATAGAATATTACTGTTATTTTTAAAAAAAACTACTAAATTTAGTGTTGTTGGATGGAACAATGAGGTGTCTCATAGTTTTATAGCTATGAGGGAATGTGTATTTTTTATTTAGGTGGTCGTTGTGATTCGCTCAAAAAATTGGATTCGAGAGATTCTTTCTCTGGCAGCAGCCTTTGGTACAGCATTTGTAGTAGGTTGTGCCGATGATACTAACGATAACGCATTTAATGCGCCCGACCCGCTGGGCCCTGTTTCGTCATCGGCGGGGACTCAATGTAACTCACCTTCTTGTCAGCACAATAATCCGGGTAATTCCTCTATGGTGGATATTCCGTTATCTGCAAGTTCGGAGATTACTCGCAGAGTCGAAGGTACAGACACTATTTATGATACGACTATAGTTTATTTGCCGCCTGATACCTTGATTCAATGGGTGGGCAAGTCTGCGTTGCGTATAACGGAAATCTCTCCGTTGAATGTGGATTTTTTGGACGAAGAAGGAAACGACCCGGCTTGGGTGGAACTTTACAATGCAAGCGATAAAGATGTTGACTTGCAGGGGTATGTCCTTATTGAAAACTTGCAGAAGCTTCTTGATAAGGAAAAGAATATCCGCAAGTTCGTTTTCGGAAGCGACATCATCAAGGCTAAGTCCTTTAAGGTGGTCTTTTGCGACGGCAAGAACATTTCCGCTGTAAAGAGCGAAGACAAGGATGGCCGCCATACACGTCCGCATGCAGACTGGAAACTGGACAAAAAGGGCGGTACAGTTTACTTGTTGGATAAATTTAACGGAATCCGTGACCAGGTTGAATATCCGGAATTGACGGCTGGCCTTAGCTGGGGCATTGTCGATGGCGGCTACTGGCAGTATTTTGACAAACCGACGCCGGAAAAACCGAATACTGCAGCGACCGCATACGAGGAGATTGTTCCGCCTGCGGATATGGGCGGCATCAAGTCCGGTTTTTACAATGACGCTTTTACGTTGAATCCTCCGTCTCTTGAAGATGGCGTGAAGCTCCGTTGCACGACAAATGGTTCTGTTCCTACAGAAAATTCTCCGGAGTTTAATTCCCCGATGCGTATTGACCATAGTATGGCTTTCCGTTGCGCTACGTTCAAGAAGGGAGCCCTTTCGAACAAGGTTACGACGCGTACGTTCTTTGTCGATCAGGAACCTGTGAAAATGCCAATTGTGGCCATTAGCGTTGATTCCAGCTTCTTCCATAAGCATTACATCAAGACTAGCTGTGACGCTCCGAAGGGTTGCGGCGACAGCGCCGGTCTCTATGCTGATGTCGAATACCCGATTCATGTGGAATACTTTGAAAACGGTTCCTCTACGAAGGACGGCTCCACTTGGGAAAAGGATGCCGGTATTTCCTTGATGGGTGGCTACAGCCGCCTGAACGACAAAAAATCCGTTTCTATCCGCCTCCGTGAAGAATATGAAGACGGTAGCATCAATTATCCGTTGTTCGAAACTCGTAAGGGCGTGAACGATAAATACAAGTCTTTCAACTTGCGCAATAACGGTAACCGTTTCGTGAGCGACTACATTGAAGACGCCATGGGTGGCGCCCTCCTTGAAGGAACGAGTGTCGATTACCAGAGAAGCCGCCAGGTGGTGGTGTTCTACAACGGCAAGTACCAAGGCATTCACGATATGCGCGAACGCTTCAACAAGCACTTTGTTGAAACGAATTACAAGATTGATGCGAATACGGTGAACTTTGTCAAGCATTTGGGACATGAAATCGAAGTAAGCAACGGAACGGCTGATGGCTATATCGAAATGTTCAATTTTGTGGCAAAGAACGATTTTGCTGGTGAAAACAATGCCAATTATGAAAAAGTGAAGACCATGCTCGATGTGGGCAACTTGGCCGATTATATAGCCGCTGAAATCTATATCCACAACGGCGACTGGCCGAACAACAACGTACGCGCTTGGTCCGCTCCGGGACATCCGTGGAAATTCATGGTCTATGACCTTGACCACGGCTTTGACTGGATGTGGGGCGTGAATGGTGGCGAATTTGACCAAACCAGCAACATGTTTGCATGGATTAAGAAGGGTGGCGGCAACAAGCCTTGTAAATCGGCGGATAGTCTCTGCTTTGCAGGCCTTTACAATACCCTTATCAAGAATCCGGATTTCAAGCGCTTGTTCATCAACCGTTCTGCTGTGATGCTTAATAGCTACACGAACGGAAACAATGTCGAAAAGATTGTCAACTCCATGGTGTCTAAAATCGATGATGCTGAAATGAGCCGTGACCTTGAAAAGTTCAAGCAGGATCAGAAGTGGTACAAGAACTCTTGCGGAGAAGGTTTCAGCAGAACGGGATCTTGCTTGAAGTCCTGGGCTAAAGAACGTGATTCTAAGGTTCTACAGGAATATCAGGAAGAGTTCGGCCTGAGTGGCACGATTTCTGTTACCATTGCTGCGTCTGGAAAGGGCTCCGTGCTTATGGAAGGCATGAAACTTCCGAGTGCCAGCTACAAGGGCAAGTTCTTCGGTGGCGTGAAAATGGAACTTAAGGCTGTCCCGGATGATGGCGCTACGTTTACGGGTTGGAGCGATGGCGTAAATGACAATCCGCGCATCGTAAGCCCGAAGGATGGCGATACCTTTACGGCGAAGTTCAATTAATTTGACCTAGCACAGCAAACGCAATTTATTTCCCCGGTTCATAATGGATGAGCCGGTTTTTTTCTAAATTTGTCCTATATGAAAAGTCCCGTGCGTAAGATGTTCGATGGCATTGCTAGCCGCTATGATTTTTTGAATCATTTTCTGAGCTGCTATCAGGATGTTTTGTGGCGCAGATATTGTTGCAAGAGTCTGAAGAAGATGGTTGCGGCGGATAATGCGGGTTCTGTGTCGCAAAATGTGCCGGGCTATGCGCGGAACGTTCGCTTACTGGATTTGTGCGGTGGCACGGGGGACTTTGCGAATACGTTCCGCAAGATTTTTGAAAGCCGTTGTGCGTGCAAAAGTTCTTCGCAAAAAGGGGTTGCGCAGTGTACGACGGAAAAAGGGAATGCGCACGACTTTTGCGTTGAACCTGCCGTGATAGGCGACTTTTCGTACGGGATGCTTGCCGAAGTTAAACCGAAGAAAATCGATGCGTTTGCTGTGCAACTTGACGCGATGAAAATGCCCTTTGCAGAACGCCAGTTTGATGTTGTTCTGAACGGCTTCGGGATGCGTAACGTGCCTGATGCACGTGGTGCCTTGATTGAATCGTACCGAGTGCTGGATGCTGGCGGATACCTTTGCGTTTTGGAATTTTTCTCGCCGAGGAATTTGTTCAACAAGTTTTTCTATAAAGTGCTGGCGCCGTTGTTCATCCCGGTGATGGGCGCATTTTTTAGCGGCAAGCGGGATGCTTACGAATATTTGGTGAATTCGATTATCCGGTTCTTGCCGGTCGATGAGTTCTGCAAGATGGCCGAAGAATGCGGCTTTGAAGTCAAGAAAGTCAAGATGTTCGATGGCGGAATTTCGTTTGGCGTTTTTTTGCGTAAGCCGGTAGGTGCGCCATGAGTCGGTTCGTGCTTGGAGTGACGGGGGCGAGCGGTGTTATTTATGCAACCCGTACGGCGATGTACTTGCAGAAATTCGGACATGAGGTGATGTTGATTGTGACCCACCCGGGAAAGCAAGTGCTGGAATACGAAGGACAAAGTGCTTTGTATGGTTACTGCAAGGATGTTTGCAACGTCGATGATTTTTTTGCGGAGTGTGCTAGCGGTAGCGCTGATTATGCGGGCATGGCTGTGGTGCCGTGTTCCATGGGAACGCTTGGTCGCATTGCCGGAGGGACGTCGGACAATTTGCTTGTGCGGGCGGCGGATGTTTGCCTCAAGGAACGAAGGCCGCTTGTGATTGTGCCGCGAGAGATGCCTTACAATCTAATCCACATCGAAAACATGAAACGGGTGGCGCTTGCGGGCGCGGTCGTGATTCCTGCATCGCCCCAGTTCTATAGCAAACCCGCGACGATAGAAGAACTCGTGGATACCGTGGTTGCGAAAATTCTCAAGCATTTGGGCGTGGACGCATCGCAAGTGGCGACCGTCACGAAAACGTGGGATTCAGATAGCTATCACGCTGCTCCTGAGTGACTCAATAACGTCATTCTGAAACCGTTAGGTTGAAGAATCCAGGGCTTTATCAGTAAATATTACTGGATCCTTCGACTCCACTACGTTACGCTCAGGATGACAAACTAACCACTATTTCCTAACCACTAACCGCTGTCAACCTCCTAATGACTATTGACCAATGAATAAACTTCTTGAATTTACACATCTCGTTCGGTTGAGCCATTCGCTGTTTGCGATGCCTTTTGCGATTGGTTCCATGTGGGTCGCGGCGAACGGTTTTCGCGATATGAGTGCCTACGAAACCGCCCGCATTATCATCTTGATTGTTCTTTGCATGGTGACAGCCCGCAATAGCGCCATGAGCTTTAACCGCATTGCCGACGCCAAGTTCGATGCCGAAAATCCGCGCACGGCGAAACGCCATTTGCCGGCGGGGCGCCTGAGCCGCAAATCGGTAATCGCGTTCCTTGTGTTGAACGGGATTTTGTTCGTTACATTTGCATGGATGCTCCAACCGCTGGCGGGCGTGTTTGCGTTACCGGTGTGGTTCTTGTTGCTTTCGTATTCGTACTGGAAACGCTTTAGCTGGCTTTGCCACTGGTTCCTCGGCTTTGCAATTGGCATGAGTCCGCTGGGCGCCTGGATTGCAGTGCGTGGCGAATTTGCCGTGTTCCCGATTTTCCTCTTGCTCATTCTGATGCTCTGGATGGGCGGTTTCGATATTATTTATGCGACGCAGGATATCGAAATCGACCGTAAGCAAGGCTTGCATTCCGTTCCCGCCCGATTCGGTCTCGAAAAATCCTTGCGCATTGCACTTGCAAGCCATTTGGCGATGCTTGTGCTCTGTGTCGTATTTGGGTTCTTCTGGAATATGGGCTGGGTTTGGTGGACTGTTACGGGGCTTATGACTGCGGCTATCGTCTATATTCATTTGTTCAGAAAATCCAATGATTTGGATGCCATGAATCGCGACTTTTTCCTCGCCAATGTGGCGATAAGCGTCCTTGTGATGGCTGGACTTATCGTCTGGATTTGCATGGGAGGTGACGTCAATGCCCTTTATTAATCGACCGAATGGAAAGATGACGAACGAAGAAAAAGTGAAAATGTTCCATACCATGGGGGCCACGGCTGCTGTTATCGCTCTTGTACTCGTGATTCTCTTGGAAACAGGCCTTGCGGGCGAACGCCGGGAACTCGTTGATATGGGCCTTACGGCAATGATTGTGATGCTTGCCGTTTCGCTCATTGGCAGCATGTATTTTAAGAAGTAGCGTTTGTCTTAAATTTCCAGATCGGCAGAGATGACGGTTTCGATGCTTCCGTCATCGCATTCAAAGAGAAGGCTCCCGTCCCCGTTCATGTCGATGATGCGACCTGTCTTTTTGAAGGCTCCTTCGCCGCTGTTGCGGTTTTCGTCGGTGCAGCGGTTATTTACAATGATGGTTCCGCGAGCGCCGATGAACTGGTCCATGCGTTTCCAAGCCTCGACCCATGGGCGAATGCCGAAGGCTTTGAATTGCCCGATGGCGCGTTCGAAATTACCGACGAGCATTTGCAAAAGTTTTTCGCGGTTGATATTTTGTCCGCAAATATCTTTTAGCGAGGTGACTGCGCGATTTAGATGGGCGTAGTCCTTGGGCTCACTGTTGACGTTGATGCCGACTCCCATGCTGATGGCGGGCATCGGCGTGGTTAAAGACGTCGCTGCGTTTGCCAGGGGTTTTATATAAACTAGTTCTGCAAGAATCCCGCAGAATTTGCTTTTGCCGCAAAGGATGTCGTTGGGCCATTTGACGGTGACTTTGCCGATATCCCGGTTGCCGAATCCTTGCGCATTGGCGTTTTCTTGCAAGTCGCGAAAAACTTCGGCGAAAGTGAGCGCTGCGACTTGCGTGATTTGCGGGGCCGCTGCGAGTGGAATCCCGTCCAACGGAATCAGAATATTGAAGTAGATGTTCTTGCCGGCGGGGGAGTCCCAGGTGCGTTCGTGGCGACCTCGGCCTTTTGTTTGCGTATCGGCGACAAGGAGCGTGCCCGGCTCGATTTCACCTGCGGCGACGCGTTGCTTCATCAAAGTGTGCGTGCTTTCGATGGTCTTGAAAAGGAATGATGGCGCTCCGCCAAAGCCCGCGAGATGCCAGTCTGTGAAATGACGTTCAGGAGAAAACATTTTTTGGTTGTTAGTCAATAGTAAACTGCTTTGAATCCTTCGACTTCATGCCTTACGGCATTCTGTTCGGGATGACATCTCTAAGTTCAACTATTCTTTCGTCTCTTGTCTGTAGCCGCTACGCAGCGTTCTCTCGTCCAAAATTATTCGTCCGCTTGTTTCTCCTGAAGTTCCTTGAGGGCTTCTTCAGGGAAGATGTTGAAGAACTCGCGCTTCTTGTCTTCAAAAAGCTGCAACATACGCTCTTGCTCGAATTGTTCGCGGTCGATGTTCTGCATAAAGAATTCGTCGCGGGCGAAATCGCGGGTTGTCATGAGCTTCTTAATATCTTCAGAAAGATCGACATTGTCCCAGAGGATGTAGTACGAACCGATAAAGCCGTCGGCAAAAATATCGACGTTCAACTTCAAGGAATTACTTACCGTAGAATCCACCAATTCCACTTTCGTTTCGCGTTTTTCAGGGCGGAAAACGTCAACGTCGCTAACGGGCTTGTTCAAATCCTGCGCTCCGCAGAGAGCCGCGGCTGCGAGAAGGAGCATTACCATATGTTTACACAATAAAATCATATTTACAATATACAATGAAAATCACGAAAAAACACAGAGAAAGTAAAAAAGCATAGTCAAAAGCATGGGGAATAAGGACACGCTACTATCATGATACGCTTTTACCCTGCAAAGTGTATTATATACCTTACTCGCTCGTACTCGTCCTAATCTCCACAACCTAAAGCCTATGGCCTAAACCGCCAGCGGCATCCACGGCTTGACCACGTCAATAGATTCCAGCTTGCCCTGCAATTTGCGGCGGATAGCGGCGGCGGCAATCATCGCTCCGTTGTCTGTACTGAGGCTCCTGTCCGGGACGCAGAAGCGGATGCCTTTTTTGTTGCAGTAGTCCTGCAGGCGCGTGCGTAGCCAGCTGTTCGCGCTTACGCCTCCGCCCATGACGAGTGTCTTCATGCGTGTTTTTTTGAGGGCGTTGATGGTCTTTGATACAAGGCTATCGACGATGGCGTCTTCGAGGGAGGCGCAGATGTCGCCGAGGTTATCCTGGATGAACTGCGGGTCGTGCGTTTCGGTGTAACGGAGTACGGCGGTTTTTAAGCCGCTGAACGAAAATTCGCAGTTGTCGTGCGTGTGGAGCGCTCTCGGAAATTCCACGAATTTGCGGTTTCTGTCTTTGCCGAGGCGGCTGATGGTAGCCCCTGCGGGGTATTTAAGTCCGAGGAGTTTTCCGCACTTGTCGAACGCTTCGCCGGCGGCATCATCGCGGGTGCGTCCGATGCTCGTGTATTTAAAGCCGGGCTCTTCCATCACGAGTTCTGTGTGTCCGCCCGAGACGGTGAGCGTCAAAAACGGCGGCTTGATGTCCGGGTTAGAAAGCCAGGCGGCGGCGAGGTGACCTTCAAGATGGTTCATGCCGTAAGCGGGAATGTTCAAGTCGCGGGCGAGACCTTTTGCAAAGCTTGCGCCAACGAGGAGTGGGCCCATAAGGCCTGGCCCCGTGGTGTAGGCGATGGCATCGATATCCTTGAGTTCGATGCCTGCTTCCTTGACTGCTGCTTCGGCGATGGGCGCTATCTTTTGCAGGTGTGCGCGTGCCGCAATTTCGGGAACGACTCCTCCGTAGAGGGCGTGTTCGTCGATTTGGCTATAGAGCGGGTTCGAAAGTACCTTGAGGGGATTGTCTTGTAGAACGGCGCATGCCGTTTCATCGCAGCTGGATTCAATTCCAAGCCAAATCATATTCCGTATTCCTCGTCTTTATCCTCGTCCGCGTTGTGCTGCTTGATGAGCTTGATCTTGTCGGGTTTGACAAGTACTGCCTTGATGGACATACTGCGGTCAACATCGGGAGGCAAAGTCAACTTAATGGTGGGGGCAAGGCTGTCGGCATCTTCGATGGCGAACCGGTTGTATTCGATGAACAGTTCAATGTCGTTGCTGTTGATAGCTTCGATCACTTTTTCGCCTCCTGTGATTTCGACGGTTGCCTGTTGCGGAGAAAGCGAATTTAGAGCGCGGTCGTAGAATCCGATGAGTTGGATTGGAATGTTGACGAAAGCCTTGGACTTGATCTTTTGGACATCGACAAAAATCTTGGCCACGGTATCGCTAGGAGTCACGAAGGGCGGCAACTGCTCAGTTCCAAGAGGAATCGAATAGGTCTTGCTCACCTTGATACTGTCAAAGAACAGGGAATCTGTCGGGATGTCGATAATGCGGGTGAGGGCGTTCCTTGCGCCAGAAACTAACAGGTCCTCACGAAGCAGTTTGGGCGGTTGGACTAGGGCGTAACCCGGAGCGGCGCTGAATGTCACGTTGTTCTTGATAGGAATGCTTCGTTCAATTCGCGTATCGACTGCCACGTCAATGAAGAGGTACTGGTTGTCGGGTTCGATGTAGTGGACCGACGAAAAGTTCGGGGCGGTAAAGTTTTTAGCGTCTAGATGGATGCGCTTGGAACCGAGTTCGGCGTTGTGCATATCGACGACCATCGCCGACTGTTTTTGCGACTGAAGGCGGATGAGGTCGAGGGGTTTGCCTTCGACGGTTACGGAAACCGTGCTGGGCGGCTTGGATGCAATCGCGAGTGCTTCGGGCAACTTTACGAACGTAAGCGGTACTTCCATCGTCAGTTGGAAGTCCTTCAGCGAGATGACATAGAACCAGAGGGCCATCGCGCAAATCAATGCGGTAATCTTTAATATGATGTTTCCCATAAAAGCCCCGTAAAGAACCTCTATAAATTTAATTATATTCGAGGCGTGTTCGGACAATTAGGTTACTTAATATCGGAATCTTTTCGCGGATGGAAACAGCACAGGACGGTAATTCTCCCGTCTCTAGTGACGATTTTCCTCTGTTCGCTTTTACTCGCTCTGTCTTTCACGGCCTTGGGCGTTTCGTTTAAACTCCTCTCTGCCGAAAAATCGCTGTACGTCGTCGAGGCGTTCTTGAACGAAAACGTTCCCGAGGATTCTATCCCGGCCATCCAGACGCGGCTTGAGCATTCCCGCCATGTGGAATCGGTGAAGTTCGTGAGTGCGGATTCTGCACTTGCCGACTTTAACAGGCATTTTTCGCCGGATATGCTGGAGTTTGTCGAAGGGAACCCGATACCGGCGTTTTTCCGCGTGTCGCTTCGCAGCGATGCGTATAACCCGGCAGACCTTTCCGAGGTGCGCAATGCGATTGCCGAAGAACCATGCTTTGAGGAAGTCCAGGCTCCGTTAAAATGGGCGTCGCGAATAGCGTCCTGGAAGTTCAAGATGATTTTTTGGCCGGTTTGCGTGAGCATCCTCCTGCTCATTACGCTCTCGCTCATTATCTGCAATTCCGTGCGGCTTTCGCTCATGTCGAGGAAACTTTTGGTCGATAACATGAAATACGCCGGTGGCAGCTACCTGTTTATCGAATTCCCGTTCGTGTTGGAAGGGGCTACCCAGGGCTTTGTCGGCAGTGGACTTGCTGTGGTACTCCTCTGGATGGTCATCCAGTCCGTGGTGCGGATGTTCCCTATCGTAGCGCCAAGCCTATCTTATTTTGGCGTCATTGTTCTCTTTACGGTGCTTCTAGAAACGGCTCTCTCCGGTTACTTTAGTTTCCGTACGGTTCGCGGTTTCTTGTTCGAAAAGAAAGGTGAGCAGGAATAACCGATGCGCCTGGTTTCATTATTGGTTCCGTTCTTGTTTTTCTCCTTCGCCGTTATAGCTTGGGGGGCTCCCCAAAAAACGGATGCGCAGATTGATGAACAGAAAACGGCTCTCAAAAAGCTGGAAGAGGATTTGGCCAAAAAGCGCGAAGAACTGGCCGTTCTTGAGACCGAAGAGAAGGGCGTCTTGAATACGATTTCCCTTTTGGACCAGAACCTCAACCGCACCAGATCTTACTTAACGGAACTCTCGCGCAACGAGGTCTTATTGCAGGATGCGGTGAAGCAACTTGCGCTGGATATTGATTCGTTGGACGCAAAAATCAAGAACCGCAAGCATGCCATGAGAAAGCGAATTCGCAATTTGTATGTACATGGCCGTAGCAACGATGCCGAAATCCTATACGAACTTTTGACGAAAAATGGAAACCCTGAACGAAAAGTCTATTGGGTCCACCACTTGCTGACCCGTGACCGCGAAGATGTGGAGGCTCTCCGCAGTCTTGTCGAAGGGCGCATGCAGAAACAGCGTACTCAGGAAAATCACCTCGCCGAGCTTACGAAACTCAGGACCCGAAAGGCTGTCGAAGAACGCAGCCTTGTGGCGCAGATGAACGGCCAATCACGTATGCTCAATTCTCTCAAGCATGACAAGGCTGTACAGCGCATGGCGCTCAAGGAATTCGAACGGAACCAGAAGACGATGCTTGCGCTCATCAAGAAACTCGAAGAACGCCGCAAACGCGAAATCGAGGAAGCAAAACGTGCCGAAGCAGCTCGCCTTGCCGCGCTCAAGAAAAAGGAGAAGGCCGCCGAGAAAAAGCGCGAGGCGGACAAGAAGCGCGAGGCCGAGAAAAACCGCCAGAGCGAGATTGCAAAAAAGACGATTCAGGTGGTGCCGTTCAAGGGGCCGAAGTGCATGCCTCTTGATGGTCCCGTCATCAGTGAATACGGTTTGCAGGAACATCCGGTGCTCCACATCATGACGCGTAATCTGGGCGTCGAAATCCGCGGAAAGCGTGGCGGGAGAATCCGTGCCGCCGCTGCAGGAACTATTGCGATGGTGTCCGAAATTGATGGCCGTGGCCCCTCCGTGATTATTGAACATGAGGGCGGAATTTACACAGTCTATGGCCATATGAAAACGATTAATGTTCAAGAGGGCAAAAGTGTCAAAAAATGCGAAGAAATTGGGGAAGTAGGCGATATTGCGTCGTTAAATGGAATTAAATTGTATTTCCAAGTGAGCGAAGGGACCCAAACCGTGGATCCTTTGCAATGGTTAAAACAGAAATGATAGAATATCGCTTAAATGGCCCAGCCTCCCAGGAACGAATCCGCATCCGCCTCATGGCGGCGTTGCGCGAGAACCGGTTCCCGCAGTCGATTCTCATCGACGGCCCTGTAGGCATTGGCAAGAAGGCGTTGGCGATGGAAATTGCTCAGGCGCTGCAGTGCACAAACGCGAGCGTCCGCCCGTGCGGCAAATGCTTCGGCTGCAAGATGGCCGCGGATTCTGGCGTCACGGACAACTGGGTCGTGCCGATGGAAGCAAAAGAGGCAAGTGCCCGCAACGCAGCTGACGTCTCTGCCGGGAGCACCGCGAAGACGATTCAGGACTTTAAGCAGGCGTACATCGAAGAAATTACAAAGAACCCGTACCGCGTCGATATTTTCAGTGCCGGTGCCCTTATTTCGGTGGAACTCATCCGCACGATGACTGCATCCTTCGCGATGAAGGGCGACCGCGTCCGTGTGGTGATTATCGCGGAGGCCGACCGCATGAACGATTCCGCAGCAAACGCTTTCCTCAAGACCCTCGAAGAAGTCCCCCCGAACACGTATTTTATTTTGACGACATCCTCCCGCGAAAAGCTTTTGCAGACAATCCGTTCGCGCTGCTTGGCGCTCCACTTGCCGCCCCTCACGGACGACGAAGTGCGCAAGGAAGCTGCTCGCGTGGGTGGCGAGGATTTTGACGAATCGACATTGACCGATGATGTCATCGGGCTTGCCGTGGGGTCGCCTGGCATGGCGCTTTATTATGCGGAACATGCGAAGGACTGGTGCCCGCTCGCAGTTGATTTTATCGAAAAATCGCTTTCGCAGGACTATACGGATTTGTTCTTTGAACTGGAAGATTCCGGACTTGAAGACCCGGCTGTCGTGAACCGGTTCCTGGAAGTCCTGTCGTTCTTGATTTCGGACTTGCTGCGTATGCAATCGGGGGCTCCGCTCCGCATCCCTGAATCAACGGGCCGTGTGAATTTGGAACGCTACCCGCAGGTGGGGGCCTCGGCCCTGGAACTTGCGCTCGTAAGCGTCCAGGAAACCATGTCGAGAATTGCTTCAAGGCGAATGGCGGCGGCAATCTGCCTCCAGAATCTCTCGATGAAACTTTTTGAAGGCTACAAGTAAAATGGAAGATCTTGTAGCTTCGACATTGTCCTCTTCGTTAAAGATTCCGCATGCGGTGGCGAGATTCCTCGTTTCGCGTGGGATAAAGACGGTTTCTGATGCTTACCACATGCTTCGCTCCAGCGAAAGCGACGTGCATGACCCCTTCTTGATGATGGGAATGGACAAGGCTGTGGAATGGATTATGGCCGTTCGCGAACGTGGCGAACGCGTGTTCATCTTTGGTGACTACGACTTGGACGGCATGACCTCGGTGACGCTTTTGACGCGCTGCTTAAAGACGGTTGGCATCGAGTCCGAATGGAGACTCCCGAACCGCTTTGGAGACGGCTACGGGCTTTCTGTTTCTGCCGTTGACGAGATGTACGAAGCTGGCGGGCGCAATTTGATTACGGTGGATACGGGCATTACCGCGAATGCAGAAATTGCCCATGCGAAGGAACTCGGCATGGCGGTCATGGTCATGGACCATCATCAACCGTCTGGTGACGGGCTCCCGGTCTGCGACGTGCTTTTGGACCCGCATCAGGACGGGGATAGCTACCCGAATCCGGAACTTTGCGGTGTCGGCGTTTCTTACAAGTTTATCTGTGCGCTGTTTAGCCGTCTTGGGCTCCCGAACCCTGTGGAATACTTAGACTTGGTGGCGCTCGGAACGCTTGCAGACCTTGTGCAGATGACACCAGAGAACAGGTTCTTTACGCGGTCCGGACTGGAATGCTTGAAGGACAGCCGCTGGCCAGGCGTGCAAGAAATGTATGCCTCTCTTATGAAACCCCACAGCTGTGTGGGTGGCATCGATGTTATGTATAAACTAGCGCCGCTCCTAAATGCGCCCGGTCGCATGGAACGCCCTGACCCGGCTCTTAAACTCCTTTTATGCGAAAATAAAAGCGCCGCGCCGCAACTGCTCGCAGAACTGAAAGAGTGGAATGCTCGCCGCAAGGAGAAAGAGGCTGAAATTACCGAGATGGCGATGGAACAGGTCAAGACGCTTTATGGCGATACCATTCCGACCGTCATCGTTGTTGCTGGTGATAACTGGCATGTCGGCGTGATTGGCATTGTTGCAGCAAAGCTAGCGCAGGAATTCCACAGACCGTCAGCGGTGCTTTCGATTATCGACGGCATGGCGCATGCGAGCGCCCGTGCAGTCCCCGGGTTCAACTGGCACAAGGCCCTGTTTGAATGTCGTGAACTTTTTGACCGCTGGGGCGGGCATGCCAATGCTGCGGGTTTCTCGCTGGAGTCGTCGAGAATCGATGAACTCCGCGGTCGTCTGTTGCAGTCAGCGGCAGAGCAAGGCTATACGGGCGAGGTCATCAATGACGACGCGTCTTACCCGTACGACATCAAGATTGCCCTCAGTGAACTTGTTGTAGAAAACCGCGCTCCGAGTGGTCGGTTCCCGGTGCGAGAACGTTCGATTCTCGACTATATCGATTTGTTGGAACCGTTCGGCGGGAACTTCCCGTATCCGACGTTCCGTGCTGAAGGCGTGACTGTGCATCGCGTGCGTGAACTTCGCGGCGGGCACTTGCAGATGGAAATTTCGCAGGCGGGGAGCAACGTATTCCCGGCGATTGCCTTTGGGCTCCGCAAGAGCAAGGCTCTGCTAGGCCGTTCACGCCCGGTGACAATCGTTTTTGAACCTGTTTGGAATTATTTTAACAATACAAAGACTGTGCAACTTTGCATAAAGTCTATCGAGTGAGGCCATGATTAGACGTAACGCTCCAATGATAGCCTTTTTATTTGTTTTTATTGCCATGCTGTATTTTATTTACAGCGTTCCTCGGTATGAACCCATAGTAGAAGCCGAAGAAAACGAGAAAGAAGAGCCGGTCAATGATACATTCAGGGGGCGTGTCGATATGCCCTCGATTGACGAAATCTATGTGCTTGAAAATACCGCCGGGCGTGATTTGAACAAACTAGCTTTATTCTTTGAAGGACGAGCTGCAGGCTTGCATTACCTGTCGTCGGAGTATTTCAAAAAGTTTAACTCGAACCGCAAGGGGCTTTCGTTCTCCAAATCGGATGATGGTGTGTTTCTTGGGCTGCGTTTGACGCTTGATAGCTTAGGACGGTTCATGAACCCGCAAATCCTGTTTTCGGATACGGATGACGATGTTTTCAAGGTCAAGCTGTTGAAGCATGTCGAATATTTCTGGCGTTTGCCACCGAGCAAGCAGGGTAAACTTGAAATGTGGATTCCAATACGGTTCCATGCATCTGCAAATCAACGGCAAACAGCTGGCGAAAAAAAGATTAGTGCAAAAAAATAAAGGAAAGGGAAAAATGAAGACCGAGCAGAAAAAAGAATACAAGGCGCCCAAAATAAAGGTGACCCAGCTCAAGCAACAAGCACACCTCATGCAGATGAGCAAATCCCCTATTTCCCAGGGGGAATTGGGTTAAAACAAAAACTCGGCGTAAAAAGCCGAGTCTTTCATATTCGCGAAGGTCTCGCGTTACCGAGGCTATTACTACGCTCTAAGGAGCTCGACGAGCTGTTGAGCGTTCTTTTCTATAAGCACGAAAGCTTCGAACATGCGGGCTTCGCGCCACTTGGTCAAGTATTTTGCCTGCCAGTCCACCGCGATGGAAGCCGGATCCTTAGGCCCGTTCTCGTTCTGGTACCACACTTCCTTCGTGATTTCGCGAATCATGGCGCCCATTTCGGCTGCCGGCTGTACGGATCCCTTGCAGAGGAGAAGCGCGCGCAGGTTGTCGAGCAAAATCTCGTCGGAAGGGTTTTCCGCATCTTCGCGGGCGCATTCCCAAATCTCGTCGCGATGGCGCTCTGTCCAGCCAATCAGGTATTTTTTCGTCTTTTCGAGTTCGCCTTTGGCCAGTTTTTCATCAACCGCTTCACGCGGGTAATAGATGCTGTTTGGATAGAATTCAATCATGATTTCCCGCCTTGTGCGAAGTTGAAGCCATGTTAAAAAACAATGCCCGGGGCGGGACTTGAACCCGCACGAGGTTGCCCTCAAGGGATTTTAAGTCCCCAGTGTCTACCATTCCACCACCTGGGCAGGTTGTGCGTGCGTAATATAGCAAATTTAAAGGCCCTTAATCGATTAAATCGCAAAAACGTATATGGATTTTATCACATTTTTTATTATTATCGAATTTTCTGTTTATAAATGTTTACTTTCCGAACGCATTAATATATATTACGAATAGGGCCTTGGTGAAAAAGGTCGTTTTTATTGTTACCTTTAAGAAAGATTTTTTTAGTGGAGACTTGTTGCGTGGAGATTTCGGTATGTTGAAAGTCGATACCAAAAAGAAAGGCTATACGCTGGTTGAAGTCCTCGTTGTCATGTCGATTATGGGTATCTTGTCTGCGATGGGCGCAGCAAGCTTGCGCAATGCTGTTATCAATAATCGAATTCGGGGTTATGCGCAGAACACTGCCGCTTTCCTGGAACGTATTGCCGCTGACGCTAACAGAATGTCCAAAACGCTTTGCATGAAGGCCGACAATGATACGCTCAAGGTTTATGAAGGGGACTGTGGTAGCAGTTCGTCTTCCGCGCAACCCGCACCATATGACCGTTATGAACTTGAATCCCCAGCAACATTTAATTGTTTAAGCGATTATCGAAATGATATTGATGTGGCTGAAAATGACTGGACTCGCTCAAATGGTGTAGAATTTCAACCGCGTATAGGGCTTTCGGCGTTGCCGAGCAAGGGCTTTATTTGTATCCAGTATGGATCTTCACGCAATTTTGCGGGCGTGAAAAAGACCGCTGACAAGAACCAGCTTGTCCCGATATGGCATGTGGGCGCCGGTTGGCAGGAATTGTAGGTGAACTATGACGAATCTTTTGAAGAATAAAAAAGGGTTTGGTATTGTAGAAATCTTGGTCGCCGCGGCGGTCCTCGGTTTTATGTATATGGCGATTTTGAATATGCAGGGCGGAAATCACGATGCATTGTTGCGCATTCGCGGTCGTGACGGCGCCGTCGATGTGGCCCAGCAGGTACTCGACTCCCTCAAGGCTATCGGTATCGCCTCTATTCCGTCGAGTTCTAATCCTGATAACGATACAACTTATAGCGTTCAGGATATTAACCGCAAGTGGGCGAGAGGCCTTGGTGATTCTGCCACGGTGACGTATCATCCAGAAGTGACGGTTTCGGCAACGCAGAATTACACATCGCGGGACTCATCGCAGTTCGAGACAATTCACCACATTTATGCGAAACAGGTGAAAGTCAAAGTCTCTTGGAACTTCAAGGGTTCCACACAGTCGATAGAAGTATCCAGTATTATAAGATAGTCGAAAGAACGCCACTCCGTGGCTATAGACTAGAGACGAGAGGGAAATATTGGCACTTCGTGCTTTCTTATGGGGAACATTGAGGTTTTCTTTTTAGACTTTAAACCACAGCCTTTCATTAGCAATAATCTTTCTTTTTAATGGGTGACGATCTTTTCTCTTTCGTCTTTCGTCAAGGTTGGTGAGCCTGCCGAACCACGTCTTTCGTCTAACAAATGCATAATTACCGGGCGGTTCTTGCCGTTCTCGGTTTTGTGGATTGTTAATTTGCCCGTGCTGTCGTAGCAGAACTGTTCGCCGACGCGCTCCCCGTTTACGTATGTAAGGCTGTCGCGCAGTATGCCGCTCGGGTACCAGTTGCGCCAGATGCCGTGCGGTTTGGATTTGCCTTTGACGGATGGGTTCCCCCAGAATCCTTCGCTTGCCATTCTCCCGCCCATGCTATCTGGATAGAAGCTGCGTGATACAAGGAGAATCGGTCCGCTGTATTTCCATTCTGGATTGTTGGCGAAATCCCAGTACTCCTCATAAAGTAATTTGTGTCCGGGTTTTATGTAACGGACTGCGGCCTTGAATTTGCCAATGTTTTGCCTGAACGCCTCTTTTTGACTCAAGGAACTGCTATCAAGGTTCCCATTGGGGTTTGCATATTGGACAAATGAAGTCTCGGCGCAAAAATGTTTGGTGGATCCTTCACATAATCCGTAGGCGATTCCGTCATATCCAAAATGGTTGTGGTTCTTGAATACAGTTTCTCGGAGTAGGGCTCCGTGCTCGTCAAACCATGAAACTCGGGATGGGGAGTAACCACAGTCTTCTGTATGGTATTCAACTTTTTTTTTGGTGGAACCGTCGGCTCTGTAAAGTGCTGTAGGGTTCAAGCCCTCTCCACATTCTGCATCGTCCGTGATTCCTTCTTCGCGGAGCTTGGACTTGCTGCAACTTTCAGCAGAAGAATCCGGGGAGCCAAAGGATTCGTAGTAGAGTTTGTATTTACCCTGTTTTAGCCCCATGAAACATTCGTAGTCTTCAAGAATTTTGCAGTCTCGGCTGTAGCGCTTGAGGAATCCTGGTGTTGGCTTGATGTTTTCAAAAACGATTTTTTTCTCGTTGTAACAGTTGCTGTTCTCTTCGGCAAGGACTCCGTTGTCGTACCATTTTTTCCATACGCCTGTAGGGTTCCCGTTGTCGTCGTAATGTTCCTCGAACGCTTTTTCGCCGTTGTAGTGCCAGCCTATCCAGTCACCTATGGGGTGGTCGTCCTTGTAGTAGCGTTCGGCTTCTTTTTTGCGGCTGTTTATTCTATCCACGAAGTAGCTTGTCCATTTGCCGTCGCGGAGTCCTTTTTTGTAGTGCCCGACCATCGCGACATCGCCAAAGCCCGTCCAGCGCTTGAATTCGCCGTGGGGAACGCTGTCGTCGTAGGGTATTTCGAGTTCCTTGATGCCGTCGTTGTACCACTCGTTTCGCTTGAGGATAGTCCCGTCCGGATAGACCCAGATGGAGGTCTTCTTGATGCCGTTTGCATGCCTTGCGAGGATTTGTTCTTCGGCCCGCTCGACTGTACAGCTGACGGAATAGCATAAAAGTGCTGAAAAAGCGATGAATTGATGGAACTTCATTGTTCGTAAAGTAGAAAAAAAGGTAATTTCTAGTTGTGAACGAGCCAAAGAAAAAGACGATTGCGGAAACGTTGCATCTGAAAATCCAGACCCCGTGGGTTTGGCTTGTCTTTGTCCTTACGATTTGCCTGACGGCGCTGTTTTACGTTTCGCAGAAACCTCAGGTGGCCGTTTATTCCCAATATGTCAAGTCGCTTAGCGATTACCAGTTTGCCGAGGCTTCTCTCATGCGTTCCATGGAGCGGGTCCGGAACGGTTCCGATGTCGATACGTCGGTCGTCATTTCGCAAATGATGACTCTCCGCGAGGTGGCTCTGTCATTTGACGAAGGGATAAAAAAACTGGAACATGCGGGTTTTTCGTCTCCGCCATCGACCTTAGTCTCGCAGTTCAAGGCGAATGTCTTGGCGAAGGTGTCTTGTCAGCGTCGCTATCTTTCGGAGCGCCATGCCTGGTTTGTCGAACTTGACAATCTTTATCGCGCGATGGAACTTGTTTCTGTGGATGCCGACATGCCGCTCGTGCGCAAGCTCGATTCAGCCAGGGTGGGGTACGCCGTTTTGCCCGGTCCGGTGGAAATGCCGATGCCTATTGAACGGAGCGTAGAATTGTTGCTCCAGAAAAATTTGGAACTTCACAATGCCTGGAACCAGTTTGACAATGACAAGGCGCTAAGTTCGAGTGACGAACTGCTCCATTTTTTCCAGATGGAAAACTTGAAGGAAATTTCTTTATCGGCAAAGGTTCCGCTGGCGTTCTATTTCTTGTCGTTGGTGCTTTTGCTTGCAACGTTTTTCTTCTTATTCAGGTCTAGAGAGTAGGTTTTTAAATGTCTGTTTTCCGTGTCCGTAAAGTTGCCTTTATCAATTTTGGTTTGTTGCTTATTTTTCTTGCGAGTTGGATTTCGTGGTACATTTATCCGGTGGCTAGAAGCATTACGAAGGAGTTTTCTTCGGAGTATGGCTTTGCCGCTGCTGAATTTGAGGACCACGTTTTTTATGGCAAGGTGAGCTATGCTGCAATACCGAGCTTGTTTGGCGGCTCGAATATTCCGTTTTTCGACAAGATTTTCTTCCAAATTAACGGGGATTCGGGAGCCACGTTTGTCCTCTACGCAAACGACGAAATTCTCGACCGCATGGCGGAATGGTACGATTTTTCTGCGGCAAACGCAAGCGAGGTGCCGCTTGAAATCTATGCGGTCAAGGTGGGGGACAAGTTTATCGTGAAGTCGATGGCTTCGACGGATGGTGAACTTAGTTGGGAAGAACTTTCTGTCGATTATCACTTTTACTGGTGCTTTGTCGGGCTTAGCCTCATCGCCCTTATGATGATTGTGGGACTTGTGCTTGTTGTCGTCGGGATTGTTCATAAGCCGAGACACGTGATATCGCCGGTTTCGGTTGAGAATGCGGAATGATGAAGCGTTATTTTGCTGTGGCGTTTTTGTTGGCGTGTGCTTTTGTCGCAAATGCGTTTGCCTCGCATGATTCGCTGATGGTTGATGTTCGGGGTGCGACGGGGACTCCGTCTTTCCAAAGTCCGACGGGAATTTGGTGGCCAGTCAAAGTCAGGAAATGGGGAAAGGCGAAGTGGAAACCTGTAAACAACGAATATGCGTCTAAGTCCCCAGTGGTTGTATGGTTCCATGGCGGCATGGGGAGTTCAAATTGTGCGAAGGGGCTTGTTGCCGGGGAAGATTTTGCGGATTTTTATCCGGGAAAAATTGTCGTGAGCGTTTCCGCATGCCGCGAAAATCATTGGGTTACGAAGGGGATAATCGACGCTGTTGACGCGGCGCTGGATTCCGTTGCCGCCCGTCGGAAATCGCCTGTAGAAAAGGTTTCGCTGGTGGGCGTTTCGGACGGTTCCCTTGGCGTGCTCACGTATTCGCTGGAAGGCCGTCGGGCGGTGGAGGACCGCTTGCTCATGAGTTCGTTCGGAGGCTTTCTGGGGGAACCGCAAACGATTGCTTCGCAAATGAAAATGCATTCGGGACGGTGGCGTTTTTTGCAGGGCGGCAAGGACAGGCTTTATCCGTCGGACCAGACGGTTCCCTGGATAACGGAATTCTGCAAGGCGGTTCAGGTGGACTGCGAACTGCGGTTCGACCCCGAAGGCGAGCATGACTGGTTGTACTGGAAGAATAACCGCTTGGATTGGATCCGCGAAGCCATTCGCAAATAACCGCCAAATTACGCCGACCCCTTGACAAAAGGGGGATTTTTTTCAAAATTTGGTGCACCACGCGGATGTGGTGGAACTGGTAGACACGCTAGATTCAGGTTCTAGTGCTCGCGAGGGCATGAAGGTTCAAGTCCTTTCATCCGCACTGAAAAACCCGGTAGTTCGCTATCGGGTTTTTCGTTTTTTTTGTCATCCTTCGGACTTTGCCCCATCCATAATTTCTCGATATAACTGGATTCTTCGCCATGGATGGCTCAGAATGACGTTGTAATTATGTACTCTTTGGGGTGATTGTTTTGTAAAAGGTTATAATGAACGATCTTTTAGACGATGAACCTTGCGAATTCCTAGTGCAAGAAGTTGATGGTGAACGAGTCGTATTGCGTCCGCTTGGCGAGCCGGACGTGCAGTCGTTGTTTGAACTCATTGACGAATCGCGTGATTTCTTGTCGGAACACTTGCCGTGGCCGGACGAATGCAGTTCCGCTGAGGACGTCGCCTCTAGGATTGAATCTTGGGACATGCAGGCGCAAATGGCGAACGGCGCCTGTTGGGGCATTTTCGAAAAGATTCCGGCTGAAAAGTCGGGTGAGCCGCACGAAAAAATCGCAGGCTGCATTATGCTGGGCTGGGTGCAGTGGAAACACCGGTCGGCGACAGTAAGTTATTGGCTTGGCGCAAGTTATTGCGGTCGCGGCCTTGCGACGGAAGCGTTGCTGTTGATCGCTGGCGAGGCTTTCGCGATGGGACTGAACCGCCTGGAACTATCGGCGTCGGTCAATAACCCGAAAAGTGCCGCAGTCGCCCGCCGTGCCGGATTTAGCGAAGAGGGAATTTGCCGCGAGTACGAACGTATCCACGGGCATTTCGAGGACCATTTGCGTTTCTCGCTTCTCGCGAAAGATTTTTGCTGAGCGCCTGCTGCGTTTGCTGCGCTTTCTGCGTTCGGGGCGTTGCGGGGGCCCCCGCTAGTGAACTGACCCCAAAAAGTTGGACATTTAAAAATTAGGTTATATTCGCCCTATTTATTCGATATTGAACAGGACTCATCCCGTTTAATCGAGCTTTTATCCGTTCATTGTTGTAATAGTCGATGTATTTCACCAGCTCCTGTTTGAAGTGATTCATGTCCTTGAACCTGTTCGGGTAAAGTAGTTCGGACTTCATTATCCCGAAGAAGTTCTCCATCATGGCATTGTCCAGGCAGTTGCCCTTGCGACTCATGCTTTGTACTATGTTGTGGTCTTTCAGTGACTTTTGGTAGTTGTAGTGCTGGTATTGCCAACCTTGATCCGAGTGCATCAGCAGTTTTTCCCATACATGGTGCTGTTCATACGCCTTGTCCAGCATGTCCATGACCATTTTAAGGTCGGCATGGTCCGATATCGTGTAGCTTACGATCTCGCCATTGTACATATCCAATATTGGAGACAGGAAGCATTTTTCGGTCCCCACGGATATCTGTGTCACGTCCGTAGTCCATTTCTGGTTCGGGCCGGTCGTGGAGAAGTCCCGGTTCACGATGTTCGGTGCAGTCGACCCGACTTGTCCCGCATACGAACGATATTTGTTCTTTCTGCGGACGTTCTTCAGACCAAGGTCTCTCATGATCTTATAGACGGTCTTGTGATTGATCGTAAAGCCTTCTTTTTTCAGCTGCGACGTTATTCGTCTATAACCGTAACGACCGGCATGTTCGGCGTGTATTTCCCTTATGCGTTTTCGGATACCGGAATATCGGTCTATCTGTTTGTTTTTGACGTAGTAATAGAACGTTGAACGGGCCATCCCCTTGATGTCCAACAGGACGTCAAGCCTGTATTCATGCCTTAGCTCGTTGATGGCTTCCGCCCAGTCTCTTGTTTTCGGGCGTATTTTTCCTCGACCAAGGCTTTCACTTTTTTTAACAGCGCATTCTCCGCACGAAGACGATAGACCTCGTCCTCGAGTTTCTCCAACTCGGTCTGGGGCGTTTTCGCAGTCTTCTTCAGCCTTCCCATATCCGCGTCTTCTCGCCTTGCGCCTGTTCACGAACAGTTCCTCGTAACCGCCGTTCCGGAACAAGTGAACCCAGTCTTTCAAGGTCGTTCTGTTGATGTTGTACTTTACGGTTACCTCGGCATAAGATAACGAATTTAGGACTATGTCGTCAACTGCCATTTTTCTCAATTCGTTCGACCCGCGATAGAAATTCTTCCTGGGTTCGCGCATGCAGCCGAGAATGTCATATTCCCTGCATACATGCCTGACATCGCGCCTGTCAAAGTTCGTAAGATGACATATTTCAGTAACCTTCAGTCCGTCCTTGTATAGTTTTGTGACCAATTCCCATTTTTTTCGATTGAAAGCCATAAATTCCTCGAAAGCTGTGTCCAACTTTCGGGGTTCACATCATAGAAGGGGTGATGGAAGACTTGCCCTAGAGGGAAGTGCCCGTTCGGAAGTTGGCTCGACTATAGGGCAAGGCTGCAATCAGGGGAAGGCCTTCCCCTTTCATCTTTCGTCTATCGTCTAACATGGTTACTTGAGTAAACGCGAAAGTACATTTATTTTAGCTTTTCTCGACCAGATACTTCTATCTTATAGAATATGGAAACAGGAGAAAATCATTTAGTTGAACCTGATGTCTTGCAGTACACCAACTACCGCGTGTATCTGCGGGATTACTATGAGTTCAAGAAGAAGACGGTGCCGGCGTTCAGCCTCCGTTTCTTCGCCGAGAAGGCGGGGCTTTCGAGCCACGCCCATTTGAAGCTTACGATTGATGGCAAGCGGAACATTACCAAGAATACTGTTGTCAAACTCATTCATGGTCTCGGCCTCCAAAACCAGCGTGCCGCGTATTTTGAAAGTCTTGTTTTCTTCAACCAGGCGCAGACCGATGCCGACAAGCAAGTCTATTATGCACAGCTTTTGAAGGCGAGCCCGCGTTCCAAGTTGCACAAGATGGATGATGCTCAGTTCCGTATTTTCCGCGAATGGCACCACTCCGCGATTCTTGAAATGGTGGCGCTCAAGGATTTCCGCCCCATTCCCGACTGGATTTCGAAGCGCCTTGGCGGGCTTGTGACGCCTGCGCAGGTGGCGGATTCGCTAAAACTTCTCTTGGAACTGGGACTCCTGGTAAAGACCGCGAACGGGTTCCGCCAGCGCGACCCCCTGATTACGACAGACGACGAAGTCCAGAACATGATGGTGAAAATGTACCATCTCCAGATGCTGAAGCTTTCTGCGACCATGCTTTCGGACCTTCCTGCCAAACAAAGGGATATTTCGGCCCTGACTTTCAGCATTAGGCACGAAGATTTCCCCAATTTGAAAAAACATTTACAACTGATGCGCAAAGAACTACTAGATTTCTCCGCAAAAGCGGGAGAAGCTGAAGACGTTGTGCAAATCAATATCCAGCTGTACCCTCTAACACGAGGAGTATGATGCGTTCTTTAAATTCAATCATCGGTTGCGTGCTTGTGGCATTGTGGCTTGCCGGGTGTTCTGAATCCGACACTACGGCCGGTATTGAAATTGGAAATCCGGAAATCGCCCGTAACATCGGACTTACAGCAGATTTCTCGGTTGACTACTCTGACGCGAAGCAGGTGTCGCTGGCCAAGGAAGCGGCTGCCGATGAAAATGTCGTTATCGACACGTTCCGCCTTACGCTGACCGAGGTCCGCTCCTATTGCAGTTTCTATGCGGGAATGTCGGTCGATTTGGAATCGGGGCTTGTTCTTTGGCCTTACGAGGAAAATCCTGCGGCGGTGCTCCCCATTTCGTTCACGGATGGTGAATTTGTTAAAGACGCTTTCAAGAATATCAACCTGCAGACAGAAGGACGCTTGAAGGAAATCGGCGTTGCCTTTGAAATAGGTAAAAAGAAGGGCTACAATTCGATTTACGGGCATATCCGCAAGAACAATAAGAAGGTTCCGTTTGTCTATGAACTGTCGGGTATTCAGCTGTTCTCCCTGCGTTACCACTATTCGCAGATTGATGTACAGGATTCTGTAGTGAATTTGTCTGTGGCGTTCCGTGTGCGGCGTTTCGTCGGTGGATTGGATTTGACCGCTGCGACTGTGGGCGAGGACGGAATAATACATATAAGCGAAAAAGAAAATTCGGATTTGTGGAAATCGATGAACGAACGCTTTGTGCCGAGTTTCCAAGCGTTGCGTTACGAATATACCAATGCTGAAGGCAAGACCGTGAACGGTTACGTTGATGACATTTGGGTTGAACTTAGCGGAAAAAAGAACAAGAACTTGGTTTCCAATGGAAGCTTCAAGGAAAGTAGCGAGGACTGGATCCTGCACAAGCAACTGAATGGTGCTGCCGATACGACGATTGTAAAGGATGGAAAGTCCAATGCAATGCGCGTCCATGTGACGAAAGGTGGCGAGTATTCGTACAGCGTGCAACTGTTGCATGAAAATATTCCTGTGGTGGCTGGGGGTACGTACAAGTTTATTTTTACAGTCTGGTCTGATGTTGAAGGGATAATTACTGCGCGATTGGGTGGCTATATTTACAATGACAGCACCAATGGCTTCCAGGAGCATGTCGATGTCACGACGACTGGCCGATCGTATGAAAAAGAGTTTAAGGCCGTGCGAACGGACCCGTTTGCTCGCCTAGATTTGAATTTGGGCAAGAGCGAAAGAACGATATGGATCAAGGACGTGCAGTTGATTCGGATTAAGTAGTTTGCTAAATTCTAGCCATTATGGCAACAATTCCAACTTTAAAAGAAAATCTCGTTATTGAAAATATCCGCCCGAGCATCGAGGGCGGCCGCTTTATGCTCAAGCGTGAACCCGGCGATACCGTGACTCTCCAGGCCGATATCTTCCGCCACAGTCACGAAAAGTACGACGCAGCGATTTTTTACCGCCATGTTTCCAAGAAAAAGTGGGAACAGGCTCCGATGCACTTTGTCGATAATGACCTTTGGGAAGGTTCGTTCACGGTAGGGAACATCGGCTATTACGAATACAAGATTTGCGCTTGGACCAAGGAACCGAAGGATGTTCCGACAGAAAGTCCGGTGATGAAACTCCGCGTGGATCCGACCTACAGCCGTGTGGGTACGTGGTACGAAATGTGGCCGAAGAGCCAGGGTGCTGACCCGAAAAAGTCCGCCACCTGGAAGGATTGCGAAAAGCAGCTCGACTACATTGCGGGTCTCGGCTTTGATACGGTTTATCTTGTTCCGATTCATCCGATTGGAGTCACGAACCGCAAGGGCGCTAACAATGCGCTTCATGCGAAGGTTGATAAGAAAGGCAATCCGCTGGAACCGGGGTGCCCGTATGCTGTTGGCAATAAGCATGGCGGCCACTACGATGTGGACCCGGAACTCGGGACCATGAAGGACTTCGAGCATTTTGCGAAGACTGCTCGTGCCAAGGGACTTCGCCTTGCACTTGATATCGCGCTCAACTGCAGCCCGGATCATCCTTACGTAAAATCGCACCCGGAATGGTTCTATCACGAACCGGATGGCAGCATCAAGTTTGCGGAAAACCCGCCGAAGAAGTACGAGGACATCTACCCGTTCGACTACTACAACGAGAACTACAAGGAACTTTGGAAGGAAATCGAGAATATTATTTTGTTCTGGGCTGGCAAAGGCGTTGAAATCTTCCGCATTGACAATCCGCATACCAAGCCGTTCCCGTTCTGGGAGTGGCTCATCGCCGACGTGAAGGAAAAGCACCCGGAACTCGTGTTCCTTGCCGAAGCGTTCACGCGTCCGAAGATGATGCATCGCCTTGCAAAGTCGGGCTTTGACATGAGCTACACGTATTTCGCTTGGCGCAGCGCCAAGTGGGAATTCGAACAGTACTTGAAGGAACTCACGCAGTCCGATGCCAAGGAATACATGCGTGGTATCTTCTTCCCGACGACGCCGGATATTTTCCCGAAGTATCTTGCGTACAAAGGTGCGAACGCCTTCAAACAACGTTATTTCTTGGCTGCCACGCTTTCAAGCCTCACGGGCATGTACAACGGATACGAACTCTGCGAAAATATTCCGTCTCCAATCAAGGAAGAACTCGCCGATAGTGAAAAGTATCAGTACAAAGTACACAACTGGTATGGTCCGGGTATTCAAGACTTTGTTCGTCGTCTGAATACGGCCCGCCAGGAACATGCCGCTTTGCAGGAATACGATAACCTCGAATTCCATTACGCACAAAACGACCAGCTTATGGTTTATTCCAAGAAGTCCGGCGATGACGTGATTCTTTGCGTGTGCAATATGGATATGGACAACGTACAAGAAGGTATCGTTGAACTCGATATGGCAAAGCTTGGGCTCCAGAACGATTCGTTCTTCTTCTTGAAGGATGTCGTGACTGACGAAAGTTACGTTTGGCGTGGCAACAAAAACTACGTGAAACTTGACCCCGCAAAGGCACCTGGCCACATGTTCATCCTCAAAAAGATATAGTGATTGGTGGTTAGTAAACAGTGGTTGGGGATGTTTTTTCCGACCTCTTTTACTCGTCATCCCCTTTTTAAAAAAGTGCGCAAACGCCTGACAGCAATTGAAAACGCCCCGGAAGCTCCGCGCTCCCGGGCGTTTTTTATGGACTGCTCACAAAAACTCTTTTAAAAACTTTTTTTTTACCTTTTTAGATGATAAAATCTAGTTTTAGACGAGGTATTAAAAGGATGATTATGAAAAAGGTTTTATTGAGTTCTTTATTGGCTGCGGGCGCTTGTGCAATATTTAATGCCTGCTCTGATGATTCTCCGTCTCCGCTTATTCCGCCTGTTGCGGCTTCTTCATCGAGTGTTGTTTGGGAGGAACAAAGCAATTCTTCTGTTGGACTAAACTCGAGTAGTTCTAATCCGGCTTTGAGTTCCGCTGATGTTCCGCTTAGTTCTGCGGATGCGTTGAGTTCTGCGACGAGTTCCAGCGCGGCAGTCGGTCCGAATTCTAGCGCCGCAGTCGCCCCGACATCCAGCACGGCGGTCAACCCGACATCGAGCGGCACGGTTCCGGGTTCCAGTGCCGACGTGGTCCCCGAAAGCTCTAGTAGCAAAGGGCCCGAATTAGACGCGAGCGGATTTCCGACTCTTGAATCTTATGGCCCGCCTCCGGCTGCGTACACCAAGGACATCAGCGCTACGGCAAAGCGCGGCTGGAATACGCGTTATTGGGATGCTTGCAAACCGCACTGCTCCTGGCTTAGGGAAAGCGCTAACGATATAACCCGTGCGGACACGTCTTCCAACGAGGCGTATCTTGCCGAACTTGCCACTGCGCGTAACTGCAATATTCATGATGTTGAAGTCCCTACCTTTACCCTGGGTGATGTGACGAAGTCCTGGTTCGGTTACAACGGGACCAGAAGCGCTTGCGGCGACGAAAAGGAAAAGGGCGTGTTCACCTGCACCGACATGGCGCCTATTGCCGTGAACGATACTCTTTCTTATGCATACGTTGCGGGCACTGCCGATAGCAAGTGCGGCAAGTGCTATCACTTGCAGTACGACGGTCACTTTAAGGATGAGTTCGAGAATAACCCGCCCAAGGCGACCCATAAGGCTCTCAAGGGCAAGCATATGATTGTGATGGCCTCCAACATCGGTAACGATGTGGCGGGCGGTGATGCCAAGTTGCCTGCAGGTCAGTTCGACTTGATGGTCCCGGGCGGTGGCGTGGGCGCCTTTGACGCGCTCTCTACTCAGGTGAACAAGGGTGCCGGTTTTAACTGGGGCGCGGGCTTTGGCGGGTTCCTTACGGAATGCCAGAAAAACGTTAACTGCGGCACCGAAGGTTCCCTGGAATGTTACCAGACCTGCGTGAAGGACATGTGCGACGCGGCTTTTGCTGACGCCGGTCTCCCGAATCTTTTGCGCGGTTGCCACTGGTTTGCCGACTGGTACATGGCTGCGGACAATCCGACCTACTATATCGAAGAAGTGGAATGCCCGCAGTACTTGATTGATCATTACATGACCCGATACAACACTTCCTTGGAAAACAACTACAAGAAGGTGACGGACTGGTCCACTTTCAAGGAAGGGGACGTGCTTGATACGCTCCATTGCTGGAAGGCGGGCGAGGCTCCCCCGGAAGAGGGCTGGGTAAATCCGAGTGCCGGTTGCGATGTTAAATAAAGAAATGGAATGAATTTGTGGCTCCTCGCATATGCGGGGAGTTTTTGTTTTCAGTCTTCCCGCTCGCGTGTCAAGCCCGACTTTATCGGGCATTTCCTATCCGTCACCCTGAGCGGAGAGAAGGGTCCAGTCATTTCCCGTCCCCGGCAAAAAGATTTCTGTTCATAGAGTGTTGACATCGTGTAGTCTCGGCGGCATACAACCCGTTTCTATCGAAAAAAGTGAAAAAAAGTGAAATTTTTTCGCGTTACCCCCTTGACTTGCGCGGACGAACATACTATAATTGGTCTCACCCTCGA
>JAGCPZ010000049.1 GCA_017965445.1 Fibrobacter sp.
GTCATTTGCAGTTGCGGAAGCCCGAGACATGCAATGAAAGTTACAAGAATTGTTACAAGTAAAATCAGCCAACGGAATTTGATTTGAAAACGCCCCAGACGGGCGAAAACTTTATTAACGCGAGAAACTTGCATGTTTCCTCCCCAAAATTTTGCGCGAAAATAATATAACGAGTTGAGTTTTTCTACTCCGTTCGGACGCGGAAAAAACTGCAATGCTTATATATCTGTGCTAAAAGTTAAGCAAGGCTAAATTACGTCTAAATGGAGTAGATTTTTATAAAGAAATTTCTCTATTTTCGCTCAAAAAAGTATCCGCAATCGGAACAGTGTAAGGAGATGCCCTCCCCATACGCGGATCATGATCACATAAGTGCTGAAGCACTAAGTGATCAAAGGGCTCTGAGGCGGGTATGACAATTTCGAAAGCGTAACAGGATCTTGAAAATGAGAACTACTGGTAAAAAATCTTCGAATACGCTGGTGCGTGACCTTGTGAACGTGGGCATTTTTGGTGCACTTTACCTTGTTCTTTCTGGACTTGGAGCGAGTATCGGTTTTATTCCTGCGTTTATTGTGGTTTCCACATGCATAGTGAGCTTGGTGACGAGCGTCCCGCTATTCCTTTTCTTTTCGAAAGTCGAAAGACCTTTACTTTGCTGTGTGCTACTTTGCATGCTTTTCGGCATTGTCATGACAGTCTCTGGTCATGGAATTTCTTTTGGTTTACTTTGTGTGATATATGGCGTTTTGGCGGGCCTTTGCTTAAAGTTGTTCCATAAAAATTTTGTCGGTTGCCTGCTTGCTAATGTGATGATTAGTTTTGTACCTTCTTCAATGATGATTCCGCTTTGGTCTTCGACCGAAGAATATTTGGCGTATTGCAGTTCTATTTGTGATAAGGCTTATATTGCTCATTTGGCGGAGCTTTCTAGCAGCTATTGGCCTTTGATTGGTCTTTTTGGATTTGGTGCCGCAGGTGCTGTGGTGGGTGGCTTTATTGCTCGTCGCATGATGAAAAAGCATTTTGAACGCATCGGACTTGCGCAGTGAAACTAGATCCGCGTACAAAATTGTTTTTAGCGGCGGTGGCAAATGGTATGATTTTTTCCGCTCCGCTAGTTTATAGTTTGTTAATGGTTGTTGTTGCATCTATTTTACTTTTGCTTGAGGGAAAGTGGAAATTTGTTTGCACTTTCTTTTTTGTTTATTTGACTGCTGGCTTTTTCTTTGATTTTGTGAAAAATTTGGATATTGGTACCTCGGGTACGATAATTCTTGCGTCGTTGTTTTTGATGTACCGTATTATGCCGGCCTGCGCTGTGCTTTATTATGTGATAACAACTACCAAGGTCAATGAATTTTTGGCATGCATGTCGCGAATGCATGTTTCGAACAAGGTGACGATACCCTTGATTGTGATGATTCGATTTTTCCCGACGGTGTATGATGAATCCCGTGCGATTGGCAATGCCATGAGAATGCGCGGAATTCGCTTGTTCAGTTTGCGAACTTTAAAAAGTCCAGTGGCGTTTCTTGAATATCGGCTGGTTCCGCTTTTGGTTTCTGTTACGAAAATTGGTGATGAACTTTCGATTGCGGCGGTGACGCGAGGACTCTCGGCAGAAACAAAACGCACTTGCGTTGCAACGATTGGATTCCGCTGGGTGGATGCTGTTGTAATTGCGTATTGTGTTGCTGTTGTTTTGTTTTATGTCATTCCCGGTTTAACCGGGAATCTCCCTTCCGTATAGCATTGAAAAGGAGATGCCCGCTCGGAGGCGGGCATGACAAGGTGGAAAAATGAACATCTCCCTAAAAAATATTTCCTTCTCTTACTCTGATTCCCTTGACGATGCGATTCTCAAAAACTTGAATCTGGAAATTCGTTCGGGCGAGTGTGTTGTGCTGGCGGGGGAGTCGGGCTGCGGGAAGACGACGATTTCAAAACTCATTAACGGTTTGATTCCGCATTACCATTCGGGAACGATGGATGGCGATGTGCTGCTCGGCGGCAAGAATACCTCCGATATGACGCTAGCCGAAATTTCACGAGTTGTGGGTTCCGTTTTTCAGAATCCGCGTTCGCAATTTTTCAACATCGATACGGATTGCGAACTTGCTTTTGGCTGCGAAAATTTGGGAATGGATCCCAAAGAAATCAAACAGCGCGTGGAGAATGTTGTTCAGGAATTTTATTTAGAGCATTTGCTGGGCCGTAGCATTTTTAATCTTTCGGGTGGCGAAAAGCAGAAAATCGCGTGTGCGTCTGTTTCGGCAACAGGGCCTGAAATTTTTGTGCTCGATGAACCTTCTGCGAATTTGGACCTCAAGACGATTGCGGATTTGAAGGAAATTGTATCGCGATGGAAAAGGGCTGGGAAAACGGTCGTTATTGTGGAACACCGCCTTTACTATTTGCGTGATGTCGCTGATAGAATTTGCTATGTGAAGGACGGAAAAATTGCAGAAGAGTGGACGCCTGCAGAACTTGAAGCCAAAGGCCTAGAATATGCAACGAATCTTGGACTCCGATGCATGAATTTGGAAATGTTGAATGTGCGGGATGGTGTCATCCTGAGCGTGGTTCGGCAGGCTCACCAACCTTGTAAGGTCCCTGAGCTTGTCGAAGGGCCGCAAGGTTCGAAGGAGCAGGATCTCGCGAAGCAATCCATTATATTCACTAATCTCACTTTCTCTTACCATCACAAGCATCCGATTCTGGACATTGACCGTCTTGAACTCCCGTGTGGGCAAATTACGGCGCTGATTGGTCATAACGGTGCTGGCAAATCGACGCTTGCCCAATTGCTGTGCGGCTTGCAGGGGAGCTGGCGTCAAAAGCGTGCGGCTCGCAAGCGCGGCGCATACCTAATTATGCAAGACGTGAACCACCAGCTTTTTACCGAAAGCGTTTTGGACGAGGTTTTGCTGGGCATGAAACCGCAAAATGAAAAACTTGCTCTTGAAATTCTTGATGGACTCAATCTTAAGCAATATACGGAAAATCATCCGATGGCACTTTCGGGCGGGCAAAAACAGCGTGTCGCTGTAGCGAGCGGAATTTCGAGCGGGTGCGATGTCGTTGTGTTTGACGAACCCACAAGCGGTCTTGACTATAGGCAAATGCTTGCTGTTTCTGCAACGCTTAAAAAGCTTGCCGCCAGCGGAAAAACGCTACTCGTGATTACGCACGACCCCGAATTTATATTGAATAGTTGTCAATCCGTGATACGCATGGAACAAGGAAAAATCGTGGAACAGTATCCGCTTTCAGGAAATGAAAATCACCTCATCAAGACGATGGTGAAATGAGAAACGGATGCCGAGTTTTCGACATCCGATTTAGCGTGAATGTGTAATGTTCTTTTGTCGCGCCGCCCTACGCCCAATAATTTTATTTCTTGAAATACACCGTATTCACAATGTGTCCTTGAATCATTCTACGTACAACATAGTGCCCTTGCGGAAGTTCTCGCGTGCTGATGCCCAAATAATGACCGTTCATGTCAAAAATCCCAACGGTGGTTGCAGTACCGGCCATGCGTGGCATGGTTGCGATACTGGTGGTACTTGTGTCAGGCTTGATTATTGCTATGTACTTGTCCCAACCTGGCATGTCTTCGAGAGTGATGATACGCTCGTCATTCATGTTGCTCTTCCAAACGCCGTCTTTTGTTTGGCCGGGCCAAGTTCCGCTCCAGGTGCTGTACCACGGCATCCACCAACTCCATACGGCTTCGTCGGTATGCATGTTGTTCACATCGGGAATGGGACCGTTTTCGCTGAGAGCTATAATTTTCGTGCTTTTCGAGGCGTTTTTGAATTTGTCAAAGGCGCTTGCGTTGCTGGAATGGTCGTTTGCGCTATTGTAGATGTCGATGGAGAGAATATCATAGTATTCGCAACCCGGATCCCAAGAGTTTACGGTACTTCCTTCAGGGTTATAGACCCAAATCATGTTTTTTACACCCTTGACTTTGACCATGCGGTCATAGACGAGGCGATAGAGGGCTGCAAACTGTTCTCCGGAATTAATACTCCACCAGAACCACTTTCCGCCAGCTTCATGCAAGGGGCGAAAGATTCCCGCTACACCTTCTTTTTGCAATTCAAGGAAGTAATCGGCGATGTGGTCAATATCGGCTACGATTCCTTTGTAAGCAGCACTTTCGGTATTCCATTCAGTGGTGCCTGGCTTGAAACCTGTAGAGAAATCGAAATCGGTGTATTCGCCTCCGTTTGCTGCACTTTGGATATAGAATGCGTCTTTTTTGTCTAGCGGATCTTTCCAGTGCCAAGTGAATGCAGGGATGCCGCCCGCTTTCCAAAGGCCTTTCGCGATGGAAATAGCCTTGTCCGTGTATTCCTTGTTCCAACTTTCATTTGCCTTCGGGCCACTCGCAAACAAGAAATCTAAACCGACAAGAGCCGGGTACTTTCCCGTACGTGTGAATGTGTATTTTACATCGTCGTGCGTCTTAAAATCGGCACCCAAGGTATAGCCGCTCATGTCGCCGGTCATCATGCCGCTTATTGTTTTTTTGCCGAAGTTTTCTCGCAAAAAACTGTAGAGTTTGACGGCGCTTTCGGTGGCGTTCGGGGTAACTGGCATTGCTGATATTTTGAAAGGGGAGGAATGATAAGGCTCAACCTCAATATAGTCCACGCTAATCCAGCCCCAGTATTTCTCGATAGAGATTGTGTTTGTCCCGGCTTTAAGTGTAGCGACTGTCGTGACATCCGCCCATGAAGTAGTGGCGTTAAAGTCGATGGTGCCTGCTGTTGCGCCGTTTACTTTCAAGTAGTTTGCTTTGAAATCTCCGGCCTTGTAATGGATGGTCACTTGGTACTTGCCCGCACTCTCTGCGGTGACACCATTAAAAGAAATATTTCCTTCTTGCAAGTCGGCATAACCCGTTCCCGAAACTCCAGATGCGTTGACATTTTTTGCTCCTCCGGAAAGAGTCGCTGCTTCAGCTTCGTACTTAGTTGCAAATGCCATACTCGAAAGAGCAAGAATCAAAATAATGAAGTTTTTTCTTTTAATCATTAGGATTCCTCCATTTTACGAAATTATATTCCCCAAGTATATTTATCAATTGTTTTTTTCGAATGGTGTGGACAAAAATGTCCACGAATTGTATATTTTTTTTACGAGACGCCAGGAAATGAAACGATTTTTCAAATAGGGTCATTTTATATCCGGCGAGAGCTTTATGTTTGCAAAAAACAAAATCAACATCTACGACTATTCGGACTACCGCAAGTTCCTGCAAGAGTTCTATGAACTCGAAAAATCGCTGGATCCGTCATTCAGTTATCGAGTGTTTGCTGCGGCGGTTGGCATGGACGCAAGCCTGCTTTTGAAAATATTGCAGGGTAAACGCCACATTTCTCCGAAATGCATAGATGTTTTCGTTAATTTTTTCCATTTCAAGGATGCCAAGGCGGAATACTTCCGCGAAATGATTGTTTACGGCAAGGCGAAAAACGATGAGGATGTGCGTAGCCATTTTGAAACGCTTCAAAAAATGCGACCTGCAGCTTGCCGAGAACTCGACGAAGCCCGGTACCGCTATTTTCAGCAATGGTATTATCCGATGATCCGCTCGGCGCTCGATGTATTCAATTATCGCGGTACACAAGATGCTGCCGCCCTTGGGGAATGCTGCATTCCAAAGCTTTCCGCCTCGCAGGTGGAAAACGCTGTCGATGCTTTGTTGCAGCTCGGACTTGCTCGCGCCAACAAGGATGGTCGTGTGGTTCCGACCGACGCTCATCTCAAGACTATGGAACACTGGCTGAGTGCCTGTATCAGCGATTACCAAAGCAGCATTGCGGAACTGGCTGGCAAATCCATCCAAAACACACCCAAAGAAAAACGCGACATCAGCACGCTCACGATGGCTCTTGATTCGCGACAAATTGATAAAATTCGTGAAATCCTTGCCAAAACGAGAAAAGCCATCGTAAACGTAGTCAATGCGATGCCTCCGCAAATTTGCGATAGCGTTTATCAGTTAAACTTTCAGTTGTTTCCGATGATGAAAAAGGAAGAACAATGAAAAAAGGTATGGAAACTTCGTTTTGTGTTTCGTTTTGCGCCTTGCTTTGCCTGTCGCTGTTTTTAGGTTGTTCAGAAAATAACACCGCAGGAGCCACAAGTGAAACGACAAATGGAATTGCCTTCAAAGTCGTTGACAGTTTAAATAAGCCGTTCGCTTGCGCACAAATGAAGGTGTATTCAAAAGATGCCTTCTCGGTCATTGATAGCGCCCTTTCGGATTCAAACGGACGAGCTTCTTTTAATGACAAACTTGGCATCTGCACAGACCAAGGCTGTTTTGTAGAAGCCCTTGCGGGCGAAGATTCCGCATTCATGAGTTGGTCGCCGGTCGATTTTGCAGATACCTCGGTTCAGAAAATTGCATTGTTGCCTTCGGCTTCGCTCATTGTACGTACTGGCGTTTCGACCCAAGAAATCGAAGGCCTGTTAGAAAATGTTCAACTGGAATCGACCCCCTATTTTGCAAACCGCTTCGGTAGCGAGTATGTGTTTGCGCATGTGCCGGCAGGGTCCTTTACTATTGTTGCTGGAGATTCGACCGTCGCAGAAGTGGCGCTTGCGCCAAACGAATCCGCAGATACGCTCGTTCCTGTTCCAGGAAAGTCTGTTGAGTATGTTTTCGAAGACTTTGACGATGGAGATAGTTTGAATAACCTCGCCAAAACTTATCCTAACTACGGATGGTATTTTAATGCTGTTGGCAAAGCGAATTTTGCAATACCTGATAGTGCTGAAAGTTTCTCATCCGTATTAAAAGAAGATAAAGATCATGGAAAGTATCTCGCTGTTAAATTCGCAATAGATACAGGCTTCGTTTTGCTCGGAACTCATCTAGGACTTGATACAGGATTTTTCGACCTGAGCAATCTCACGGCGATTCGCCTTACGGTAAGAGGCGACTGTGAATTGAATATCGCTTTGGAACATTACCGTGAAGTTGGAGAAAATACCTTTAAAAAATCGTTATGGAAAGTCAAAGCGGCTGAAAACTGGAATGAAATCATCTTGCACCCCGATAGGGAAGTTCTTGAAGAAAGCTCCTATCAAGTGGAGTGGAAAGAGATTTCTCACGAAATCGGTCTGTTTAGCATTTTTATGAGAAGCGGAACTTATCTAGAAGTTGACAAAATCGTGTTTGAAGGAATTGATTTCAAATAAGCGATTGTTGCGATTGGTTATGCGATTGCGGCATCGGCATCAAGGCCCCCTCGTTTTTCCGAGGGAGCCTTTTTGACGATATGTCCGTTTATTTCACGAAAACGGCGAGAAGTTTATGCGCCTCGTCGCCTTCGACAAAACGGATTCCACCTACGTTATGGTACTCGAATCCCGAGAACTGCTGCAATTGCAGTGCCGCAAATTCGCGGTCCTGCGAGTAGCAAAGATTCAGCCGGTAGTTTCCATTGTCGCTTGTTTTAGGCCGCCCCTCTCTTTGAATTGTTGCATCCAGAGATTCCAAAGACGCTTCGACAATCGCCTGGACTTTTTGCCCTTCCGTGGGGCTAAACTCCAGGCATATTCCCACAACGGGTGAATTCGTCTTAGTGTAGGTGACATTGGTTTTGAAACCGAAAAAC
>JAGCPZ010000050.1 GCA_017965445.1 Fibrobacter sp.
CATCGGTCACTTCGACAACGAAATCGACATGGCCGGCCTCAAGAAGATTCCGGGCATCAAGCGTAACGAAATCAAGCCGCAGTACGACGAATGGATTTTCCCCGACGGCCACAGCATCCTCGTGCTCGCCGAAGGCCGCCTGCTGAACCTCGGCTGCGCTACCGGTCACCCGAGCTTCGTGATGAGCGCAAGCTTCACAAACCAGACCATCGCCCAGATCGACCTGTGGCTCAACGCCCAGGGCAAGCAGACCGTCGCCGGCATCAAGTACGAAAGCGGCGTCGTGTACACGCTCCCGAAGATCCTCGACGAAAAGGTCGCCCGCCTGCACTTGGAAAAGCTCGGCGTCCACCTGACCACGCTTACCAAGGCCCAGGCCGACTACATCGGCGTGCCTGTGGAAGGCCCGTACAAGGCGGATCACTACAGATACTAGACGAGAGGACGCCAGCTTCGCTGGCTACAGACGAGAGAAGCTTTATCCCCGCAAGAGCGGGGATTTTTTCTTTTTTGAAAAAAACAAAGTTTTTGACAATTTTCAAATAGTATACATTTGCGCAACAATCAATTCGAAAATTATATACCAATCTGTTTATTCTAGGTAAAACAAGACCATCATCGTTTACATTCGACTGTTTGCAAATTGCCCAAACAGAAAAGTGCAATATCCTCTATCTGAGTTGTTGAAAATTTAACTATAATTATTTAGCGTGCGTATGAGAAAAAATCACTACCGTTGCGTTCAGTTGCTGGAGTATCAGTATAACAAAAAAATTATGTTTTAGGACATAAATATGATATTACGATATAATCAAAATCCGTTTATCTTAGATGAAGATATGGATGCTCGGGACCAAGGATATGTGAATGATATATCCAAAATTGACATAGAATCTTTTTCTTATCCGATAGGTTCTATTTTGGATATGTTGCGTGATGATTTTTTAGATTGCCCACTTGATCTGCAAGACGAGGATGATTCGTGGAATCCAGAAAAGAAAAGCCAACTTATAGAGTCTATTTTGTTGGGAATACCAATACAAATGTTTTTTTTATGTGAAAGCTCATATGATGGAAGGTTGACTATTATCGATGGATATCATCGCTTAAAAACTATAAAAGAATTTTTTTCTGCAAATGGAAAAGAGCCAAACTTGTGCGGGCTCCTATATCTAAGTAAACTCAATGGAATGAATAGAACGAGTTTGCCTTTGCAGTACCAAAGAAAAATATTTCATACGAATGTATCTATTAATATCCTAAAGCGTTCTGCACCATCAGAAATCAAGTATTCTATTTTTCAACGACTGCATAAGGATGATGAACGTATAACATATCAAAATATGCGATACCGTTTAAATATTGGTCCTTGGAGAACGTATGTTGATTACTTGTTGCAAATGCCTTCATTCCAGAGCATTATAACTTTAGATTTATCGGAGAAATTAGTAGGGCAGGAAATGATAATTCGATTTCTTGCTTTTTATTATCGGGAAGCTGATTATGTTGGTTTTTATAATTTGTTTTTAGATAATGCTATAAAAAATGTAAATAGAATGAATGAATCGGAAAAAAGACAATTTGCGCATATTTTTGATAGTACGCTTCAAGTTTGTTATGAAATATTGGGAGAAGATGCTTTCGTTTACAAACAATGCTTTAATTTTTCTCTTTGGGATTGTCTTTGTGTTAATATAGCACGATTGAATGAAGATGAAAAAAGAAGACTTGTGAGAAGAAAGACACTATTTTTGAGTTATTATAAGAGTTTACTCGAAAACCGATTCTTTCTCAATTCTATAACAAGAAAAACCCTTGAACCATTAATTGTACGAAGACGTTTTTCAAAGGTAAAATCTTTAATTTCAAAGGTGGTTGCTTTATGATAGACGAATATGAGTTGAAAAATTTTAAAATACACGAGAAACTGAATCTCCATATTGGAAATTTAACAGTTTTTACGGGAATGAATGGCATGGGAAAATCTTCTGTTTTCCAATCTATGCTGCTCCTAAGACAGTCTTTTTTTAGAAACGATTCTTCGCAGAATTTGAACCTAAGAGGAAATCTAATAGAATCATGTAGTTCGGGAGAACTGATTTGTCAATCGTCTGGTTCAGACAAATTGTCTGTGGTTATAACGAATGACGATGAAACAAAATTAAATTTTTGCTATTCCTATGTATTGGAAAATCCTAATGCCACTATGTTAAAAGGGATGAGGGGAAATAGTTCTAAAGGTAAATGTCGGAGTCACTCACTTTTTAACGAAAATTTTCAATATATTGCTGCTAACAGATTTGGTCCCAAGCAAAAATATGATCTAGATTCTTATGTTGTTGAAGATTGTCGACAGATTTCTGATAAGACCGGACAGTGCGAATTGGTTGCACATTTTCTCCATAGATTTGGCAATGAGAGAATACCAATAAAAGATTTAGCTTGTCTAAATTCAAAAATTGAGTATGGCGTATATAAAGAAAGCTTAGATGATGATTTGTCTTTGAAATGTCAGGTTCGTAATTGGCTGCAATACATATCACCTGGTATAAATATAGAAATCAAACCAAATGATAAGGATTTGAAACTGGAGTATAAATATGATGTTGTTGATGAATCTATGACAAAAAATATTCCAGCCACACAAGCTGGCTATGGAATAACATATTGTTTGCCAATAATTGTTGCAGTTCTGAATGCAAAACCGGGATCATTATTGCTAATTGAAAATCCTGAAGCCCATATTCACCCTCAAGGACAGGCAAAACTGATGGAATTGATTACGAAGGCTGCAGATAAAGGCATTCAAATAATAATAGAAACGCATAGTGATCATATAGTAAACGGAGCTTTGGTTGCAGTTGCAAAAAAAAGACTTCCTTGCCAAAAGTTATCTATGTATTATTTTGGAAGAAAAAGGTTTAGCCATGTTTCTAATGTTGTTAAATTAAATGTTTTGAAATCAGGAAAAATAAGAAATCCTCCTGAGGGTTTCTTTGATCAAATAGAATTGGATATGAAGCAAATTCTTGGTTTTTAATATGTGTAAACCTCTTTTTTTATTGACAATGCCTGAGTATGAAATGGGCGGAAATCAATGCACTCATTTGGTATTGAAAAACTCGCAAAAGAAGGACTTGTCAAAAAAATATTTAACCGCAATAGAAGCTGTATACGATTTTTTTCGTTTTGAAAATGTAAAGTTGAAATACTGTATGCAAAATGTTGTTGCTTTTTTATTCCCATATAAAAAAAACAACAATTATTATCCTAGTTGGGTTGGATCAATTCAACAGAGTTTAAAAAAATGGGATGAAATTCCTACAAATCATTTTAAAACTTTTTTTTCAAAAGAGGCTTGTCCCCAAATAATATGTTTGATTTTGAACCATGATGCTTTTAATTGTAAAAATTTACCTTTCGACAGTTCTCCTTTGGATATAAAGTCTATTTTTAGTTGGTTGGTAAAAAAAAGAAATATACATCGTTTGTATGGAGGCAATATAAAACATGGTGAAAATGGTAAAGGTAAAAAAACAAATAAAGACGAAGATGTTTCTTCACTAGAATGTACTGAAGAGGAAGCAAAAAAAATGTTGTATGAGGCAATAATGAGATCAGAAACACATTTATTTGCTTTGGATTGCACACGGAAAAAAATTATAGCATTCCGTTCGCAAGATCATGGTAAGACTTTTCATGGCTTTCATATTAATAATTTACAACAAAGAGGCTGTCCTTCGGGTAAAATTTTTGAAAGACTTTGCATGTTGCATCCAGATTGCAAAAGTATTTTGAAAAAATACAAACCATAGAATGTTAATCAGAAAAAGAGGCTGTAAAATAAACCGTGTCACAATCCACGTTAGTGTCAAGTTTTTTTTGCAAAAATAGTTTGTCCCAACATCAGATTTAGACGTTATCTGTCTCTTTCAGCAATTCCGGATTCCTCTGAATATCCTTTTCAATAAGCCCGCAAATATAAAGAGCACTTTGTCCGTAAAGTCCTAGCGAATCGTCATCAAGGCATTTGCCTGTCGGTGACGTATATACAATTCGTATGGCATCATTCTCCGTAATGGAATAAGTTTCCATTAACATCGATATCACTTGCGGAATCAAGATTGACTTAACAAGATGATGCGTATCTTCGCTTTTTTTCCCGCTAAACCACTTGTCAAAGAAATCCATCAAGTATTCTTTGCCCATGCCGTGCAAGTCTTCATAGTCGTCTTGCAACATTTTAAGCAAACCGGAGTGCGCAAAAAGATCATAGACTTCACTAGAAGCCTTGCCGCTATGTTCTGCGTAATTTTCGATACAATATGTCTTAAACGAAAGAACTGACATTTTGCGCCTTGTGTTCATTAGTAATATAACTTTTTTTCGGAATACAAGAAATTCAGCCTTTCTTCCTAGAGCGTCTGAACTTGGCTAAATCAGAAATCATTTCCTGCTCGCTAGCCCAGCCCTTGTCACCGGCAAACGTCTTCTGGATTTTCTCCATCCTTGCTTTCGCAAGTTCCTTCTTATAGTCCATACCGACAGGAATGCGCCCACGATATTTCTGGAGATTTTCAAGGGCGGCGACACGACGCTCAATAGAAGAAGCCTTGCTACCAGCATTATAAACCGCAGTCGGTTCACGAAGTTCAAACGGAATTCCCTTCTCTGTCACGGCGCGCTTGAAGAAAATGCGAATCGCAGTGGGAATATCTAGCCCAAGCTTCTCGAACAATTCAGAAGCTTCGTTCTTCAAATCTTCGTCCACGCGGACCTGCAAAACAGTCGTGGCCATAGCGACCTCCTTTCAAATACAAACATAATACAAACCATTACAAAAAAAAATCAGGCAAAAACACATTTTCCTGCCCAATTCAATTTTTTATAAAACTGCACATTTTAAAAAAAAACTATTAACTGAGTGTTTTTGTGGTGTTTTGTCGGGTGTTTTGAGTCCTCCCCGAAGCGATATAAGCAACATCTCCCAACTTAACCCATTCCCACGATTCCGGTATTTCTTTTTTCTCAATAAAACTCCCCAAACCTCTTGACAAATTTCTAAAATAGTGTATATTTGTGCAGTAGTCCGTTTTTTATAGCATGTAAACGGAGTGAGGTTGTATATGAGCAAGCAAAAAGTACCGGCATTAACCGCATCAAAAGCAGTCGGCAAAAACGATTTCTCCCTGATAGACGAAAATTTCCTGAAATCCAGAATCTACACGATTCGTGGTCTCAAGGTGATGTTGGATTCCGACTTGGCGGAAATTTATGGGTATGACAAAAAGGTTTTTAACCAGCAGGTCAAGAATAATATTGAAAAGTTTGACGATGATTTTCGGTTTCAGCTTGACCGCAATGAACTTGAAAATCTTATATCCTTGCATCCGGCATCAGACTTGAAGTCAAAATTTTTGACTTCAAGTTGGGGTGGCTTGCGAAAAATGCCGTTTGCCTTTACCGAACAGGGTATTTATATGCTCATGACGGTCCTCAAAGGGGAACAGGCTATAGCTCAAAGCAAGGCTCTGATTCGCCTTTTCAAGCAGATGAAGGACTACATTGTTTCCGAGAACATGCAATTGCTCAACGTGGGCAATAGTCCGCAAATTTCCTCTTATATGGTTCAAAATACAAGGGAAATTGCAGAAATTCGTGGAGAACTAGCCGAAACCCGCACGGATGTTTTTGCAATGAAGTCTGATTTGCAAAAGGTTATGGAAAACTTCATTGACCCTTCGATGTTTAAGCATTTCTTGATTTTGAACGGACAGAAACTTGAAGCCGATGTTGCGTACGCGCAAATTTATGGTATGGCAAAGAAGTCGGTGGTCATTATTGACAATTATGTGGATGTCAAGACTTTAGATTTACTGCGGAATGTCGCCAAGGGTGTTGTCGTTACGATTTTCAGTGATCAATACGGAAGAACCCGGTTAACCGAGAACATGCTGGCTGATTTTAGGGCCGCACGCCCAGATGTTGTGCTTGAAGATCCGAAAACAGCCGGAAATATATTTCATGACCGCTATATATTGCTTGATTTTGGTTCTAAGAACGAGAAAATATTCCACTGCGGAGCATCTTCCAAAGATGCCGGGAACAAGATTACGTCTATTGTTCAGTTGGATGATGTTTCGGTTTACCATGCTGTGTTTGAGAACTTGTTATGACTAGTTTCGTTTTCTACCTTGCAGAAAGACCTTCGTTTTACCAGTATCTGGAAGGGCAGAACCTTGCTGTCAATACGATGGATTCGTATTGCTGGACAGCGGACTTCTTCAAGTCGCATTTCGGACGGTTCGGTCGTAAGTCGCTGGCTGATTACAAGAGTTTTCTTCTGGAAAATTTCAAGCCTAAAACTGTTAATTTGCGGATCCAGGGGATCAATAAATATCTGGATTACGCAGGCAAATCGAAACTCCGAGTCAAGAATGTCAAGGTGCAGCAAAAGAGTTTTCTTGAAAATGTCATCAGCAATGCCGATTACAGATTCTTGAAAACTAGTCTATTGCAAGATGGTCAAATCAAGTGGTATTTTGTAGTGTGGTTCCTGTCGGCGACGGGCGCCCGTGTGGGCGAACTGGTGAAACTCAAGGTGGAACATGTGGAGTGCGGATATTTCGATATCTACGGAAAGGGTGGAAAGTTGCGTCGGCTCTACATTCCGGAAACTTTGCAAAAAGAAGCTTTGCGTTGGTTGGAAAGTGAAGGTCGTTCCAGCGGATACCTGTTCTTGAATCGTTTTGGCAAGCAGATTACCCCGCGGGGGATTGCCTCGCAACTGAAAACATTCGCAAAGAAGTATGGCTTGGACGAAGCCGTGGTCTATCCGCATTCGTTCCGTCACCGCTTTGCTAAGAACTTTCTGGAAAAGCGAAACGACATCGCTTTGCTTGCTGACCTTATGGGGCACGAACATATCGAAACGACACGTATTTATTTGCGGCAAACTGCAAGCGAACAGCGTGAAGTCGTGAATAAGGTGGTGACGTGGTAAAATAGGTAAGAATCAGCCTTTCTTCCTAGAGCGCCTGAACTTGGCTAAATCAGAAATCATTTACTAATCAGCGCGGGGGATTTTTTACAACCAACTACCGTTAAATTACTGAAGCAACTTCGATAGGCATATTCCAAAGTCTCCGGTATTGTCATTGTTGACTCTTACAGCTTTGCCCTCTTTTATCTCAATGAAGTCTTTGTATTCCGCCTTGCAAAATTTTTCAGGCACTTCGCTTGCATACAAATAATCATAAACGCAAGACTTCCCATTCGCTTCTACAACCGCCTTGTAGGATGAATAAATAAAATAACGGCTATCATATTCAATATTGGAAAAACTAATAGAAACCGTTTGTCCAAAAGCCGAAATTGTTTCAGAAGTCCGAGTTTTTTCTAGAACGGTTATCCCATATAGTTCCTTATCAGAAGCGACATGTTCACTAGCATGAGTAAAAAGCTCACTTCCATAAGCATTACTCAAATGATCAAATTTATATTGTGAGAAAAGGTGATCGTAAATCCAGGCAATCATATATGATTCCATATAATCCATAGATTCTAGACTATTGTCTTCTATAAATAGGCAATTTTCGGAAATATTGAAGAAATCATTGGAAGAGCTCTCTTCCTCCTTTACAATAGAACCATCGATATACCGATAGCCAGAGAGCACCTTCCATCGGCCCGAAAGGGTTCCTTTCTTGCCACCAACCATCACAATTTCTTGATAGCCATCGCCACGTGCAGCAAGAATCAAGGTGTCACCAACGAACTTGTAATCATAAACAAGATCCCATGTACGAGTTTCGCCTACAAACGAAAACACATCTCCGTTTACAGAGCAATCATTTTTCTCGTTAGAAATATGAGCGACAATTATACTCTGATTTCTGTCAATAGTAATATTTACGGCATCCTTACTGCAGGTTCCATCAGCAACTGTTGAATTCTTTCCAGCACTATCCACAGGAGAATTCTCTTCTCCACAAGCAAGAAAGAACAAACTACCAGCAGCAAACAAAATATTCACTAAGCGCATAAACTCCCCTTGATTTACCGGTTCCACCCAGAATGCCCGTCACCATAGGCGACGCCACCGCCATTGTCATCATAACCGCCCAACGACGATGTGCTTTTCACGCCGAGCCAACCGCGCATTCTCTTAATCCGTGCAGAGGTCGCGGCAGTATTCTTGTCACCGGCATTTCCTTCACAACCATCCGCAACGCATTCCGAAGCATCATTTTTCGCAAAGGCTTTTTCAGTCATCTCATCAACCTCCCGTAAAAACTTGCCCCCAAAGCTAGCAATTTCTTATAAAATATCAATGTCCTGGGAATTTCGTCAAAGATTCCACGCGGTAACCCAAAAGCGCATCGCGCCCCTTGAGGTCAAATAGTTCTATCACAAAAGCGCAACACGTTACCTTGCCGCCCAGTTTTTCGAACAACTGAATTGCAGCACGGGCGGTTCCGCCGGTCGCAAGCAAATCATCAACAAGAACCACTCGTTCGCCAGGCTTAACCGCATCCTTGTGAATTTCTATGCAGGCGGTCCCATATTCCAAATCGTACGATACGCCCACAGTTTCTCGTGGGAGTTTCCCTTTTTTGCGCACGGGCACAAACGGCTTATGAAAATGATCCGCAACAGAGACCCCGAACAAGAATCCACGAGCTTCAAGTCCTGCAACTGCATCAAATTCTACGTTATCAAGAATCTTGTAAAGGCTTTCCAGTGTCAGTTTCAACGCATCTGGGTTCCCCAGCACTCCGGTTACATCACGAAAAAGGATTCCCGGCTTTGGAAAATTTGGAACGGAAATGATATAGTCTTCAATTTTCATGGCGCTCGCCCTCCATATTCATAATATCAAGATAGCAAAAGATGCCCGCCCCGGCACAAAGTCCGGAAAAAGCGGGCATGAAAAATTGTTAATTTCTATTTTTATCCGATATTAATTTATCTTTTATTTTTCTGTATCTACCTCCTTATTTTACGTATTTCTTGATGAGTCGTATCATTATATCAGCGAGACTCTCAACCTTGTGATCGCCGACAGATGCCTTGATATGGGAATTGCCTATGCCGCTATCGTCGGTAAGGAACACGTATGTGCCGCCTGTCGCAAGGTCAAAGAATCTCAGCATAAATTCAGTATCCTTGTCCGCGCCACTCGCTGCGACCGGAATGATCTTGATGCCTTTTTGGGCGAGGAGCAGAATGGTCTTCTGAAGACTTTTGATAATTCCTTCTTCGTAGTGGGCAGGCGCATCCAAAATAAGGAACGCGATACGAGAACGCGCCGTTTCATCCCACGATAGATTCTGCATCGAGGCTTCGAGCGCCGTATGCACCGCTTCAGGGTAATCGCCACCACCGTCGGCGTCCTGCTTGGCGATAAACGCTTGCGTCTTGGACACGTCATTGGTGAAGTTGTCGTGCCGCGTGATATAAACATCTCCTACGTCACGGTAAAACAATGCTGCCGTACGCAACGATACTTTACTTTCTGCGCTGGCGTGCTCAATAATCTTGCCAAGATCGGATTTGAGGAAATTAATTTCGTCCTTCATCGAACCTGTAGCATCGACAATGAATGCGACATCGGCCTTGGCTTTAGGATGTTTGAACTCCTTTGTGAAAATGACGTTGACATTGAGTTTTTCGTCTTTTGGGGTAGTGAGCTTGAACGGCCCCTTGAATCGTTTGCCATTGATTTTCAACGAGAAACTATTGGCGTTTAAATTATTAGCGGCATCGCTAAACAAACTTATCCAACAATAGGCATACCCGGCATTGTCGGTCTTAGTCGCAAACTCCAAAGAATCGCCGTTAAACAGTTCCACAGAAGCATTGGCAAAGCCAGCACTGTTTCCATCAACCACTCTTACAGCCACAAGATTTTTCGGGAAGAACTTCCAGTAATCCGCCTTTCCGCTATAATTATTTTCGCTGAGGATTTCTGTCCAAAACTTCCAGTTATCCAAATCGTTCCATTCGCCAGCCGTGAGCAGCCCTGATTTACGGTTATTCAAACCATCGTCATACTCACGACGATCCGGAGCTATAATCGGAGGCTTCGGCCCGATTACAACCATTTCCTTGTCCCCTCGCGCCGCCGCAAAAGCTTTTCCTTTGGCAAGCCCTCGCCTTCCACCAAGAACCGCTTTTCCGGAGGTTTCGAGCCCGGCCACGCTTTTCATTACTTTATCTACACTTTTCGAATACACAGCCGATGGTTCCGAAGACACATCTGAAACTTCCGGAGCATCCGCCATCATGTACACCGCAGACGGTTCTCCAGTTTCTACGGTTTCGATTTTGTCGCTACCGCCCGCGACTTCTATACGGCTATCCGGTTCATCGACGCCAGTAGCTTTACCATCTGCGGGTTTTTCATGGTCTCCGCCGCCGCATAAAACAACACACAGCAAGACGCCAACCACCGCAATCACAGCAATCAGAATGAACAATTTGTTTTTCATGATGTCCTCCTTGTGTCTCTTTCAAACTAGCACATTCGATTTCGAAAGACCAATATTTTTTTGCAAAATGTGGCTAAATGTTTTTTACAAAAAAAAGAGTCCTCAGCCGCAATCTGAGCCGAGGACCTTTATTGAAATTTTTATTTCCGTTTCTTTTCGGAATCTTTCTCATGACCGTAATCTGGATCACGTTCAGGCAAGTCTTCTGCGATTCCCATAAGGCACTTATTAAATTCATCGATATTATCAAGCAGGTAAAGAGTCCTATCCTTAAACATATGACCTCCATCAGCAAAATCATAATCGACCATATAGTCATCTTCGTATTTAGCGCTGCACTGGTCTTTCCCCACTTCCCTTAAATGATAATCACCAACGCAAGTTGTCTTACCATCGGTCACTTCAACATTGACTTCCATCAATATTTCGCCTGTTGCACCAAGACTCTGTTCCGCCTGATTGACCTTGAAAGTGTAAGTCTTTTTACGGACGGTAAAAGTCTGGCTTGAATCCGAACTTTCAAGAACCTTGATACCGTATCTTTTAATCGTATATTCATTTTCGTCGGTACCATGGGAATAAAAAATACCGGGAAAACTTATGCCAGGATACCAACCGACCATAGCTTCATAGATCTGATTTATAAAGTTATCTACAAAGCTCGTCTTTTCGGAATCCTTAAGGTAATCGTCAAAGTAATAATCAATCTTTTGGGCGTATTTTCCATTGGAGAATTCTAGAGCATATTTTTTGAATCCGCTATCATAACATTCTGTTTCTTTTCTATAGGTTGTGTATTCGCAATCCGTATTTACCCACGTTCCTTCGAGCTCACCTCTCTGGCCTCCGACATACATGATTCCATATTCACTCGTTTCACCACCCACAACTTCAAAGAATGCTAACGTATCACCAAAGAATTCGTATTTGAAAGTGTCGGGCTCAACAATTTTTTTCGATGGTTCCCAGGAATACTTGCCGTTTTCAAAAATGCATACATCTTGCTTGGCCACGTCTTTAGTCAAGACAAGCAGTTGCTTTTTCTTGTTTACGGAATAGGTGCCCGGTTTTGAAAACGTGACAGGTTCGCCCGTGAAAACCTTGCCTTCTACTTGTGTGTCGGTGGCACCTGTAGAACTATCATTTCCGCAAGCAGTCATTAAAGTTGCAAAAGCCGCTACGGCAGCAACTAGGGAAAATTTCATGTGATCCTCCTTTCTATCGCAAATAATATTTATTGCAAATAAAGCTATTTCGCTTTATGAGGGTTAATATAGTAAATAGAATTCTGCAAAAAAACTATTTTTTACGCATGTCAAAAACGTTTTCGAAATGGGTGGCCTGCTGGGGTAACGCCACCTCCATCACAGACCGTAAAGAAGCCACATACGCCAAGGATTTAACGCTGCGCTATCCGATTCGCGCTTGCTTTTCAGGGAACAAATTACGCTTCCATTTCTCGAACCTTACGGGAACAGAATCCGTACAAATTAGCGAAGCGTATGTTGCGCATTCCCTCACAGCCTCCGCGCAATCCGCAAATTACGTGCCGAGCGCAATCACTTTCGGCGGCAAGCCATCTGCAAGCATTCCCGCGGGCGAAGAAGTCCTGAGCGATGAAATTCCATTCGATGTAACCGCAGGCGAAACTTTAGATGTGAGCCTTTACTTCGCTGATTTCACACAAATGAACGCCGGCACGGCCATCACGGGCCCGCTTTCCGGTGGCAAGTACAGCTACGGCAACTTTGCGAAAAGCGCCATGCTTCCCGACGACCTCACGCGCAAAACGAACTGGATCTATTTTCTCAACACCATCGACATTTTCACCGAAGAGAAAAACTTTGCGCTCGTCTGCTTCGGCGATTCCATCACGGCGCAGGACTGGCCCGATTACCTCACGCTCCGCTGCGCCCGCGAAGGTTTCAACAACGTTTCGATTATCCGCCGCGCAGTAAGCGGTACGCGCATCTTGCGCGAATACAGCTGCATTACCTACGCCGCCTACGGTCTCAAAGGCGCCACGCGATTCCCCATCGAAATGAACGTGGCCGGAGCCCGCGCAGTTATCATTCAGCACGGCATCAACGACATCATCCATCCGGTCGGCGTCGAAGTCAACAAGTTCCGCCCCTGGAGCGACATGCCCACCGCAAATGACCTCATCAATGGCGTCCGCTCATTCTACGTCTCGCATGCGCGCAAGCTCGGCCTCAAGATATACAGCGGCACGCTGCTGCCGATTTACGGTTGGCGCACCTACAACGAGAACCGCGACATCATCCGCACGGCATTCAACGAATGGCTGCGAACCGCCCCCGACTTTGACGGTTGCGTCGATTTCGACAAAGCTGTCCGCGGCCACGACGACCCCAAGCGTTTCGCAAACAACTTCGATTCAGGCGACCATCTGCACCCTAGCGCCAAAGCCTACGAAGCCATGGCCGAATGCGTCCCCGAAGAATTGCTAAAGGGAAACCTCTAAAAATTGTTTTGAAAAAAATTTGTCACTTGACGCGTTAATTATTTATTTTATAGCCATGAGCTTGAAAGAATCCATTAAGCAGATTCAAAAAAGGGAACACATGACGCAAGACGAACTTCAGCGTCGTCTTGGTTGTTCCCGCAATAGCTTTTTGAAATCTTCTTCCGCAGATATTCAACCCTATTTTGAGCTAGCCTTCGGAATATCAAGTCCCGACACATCATCTGCCGAAAGAAACAAAGAACTCGAAAAACTTTTGCCGTGGGTTCGCAAGTTCCCTATCCGCGCATTACAAAACATGGGTTATATTCCCGCAAATGTGAAAGACGCAAGCCTTGTACGCGCCGTTTTCAAGTTCATGCAAATCGGGAGCATCACCGGTTTCGAAAAATACTACAGCGCAACATTGCAATCCACAAACCCGCAGACAATCGCCGCTTGGATCCGCTTGGGAGAATTCCGCGTCAAACGCAGAACAAGCGATTTTGCGCCCGACCACAAAGCCATTTTTTCCGTCTTGAAATTCTTACGGACAAACGTGTTCATCCACGGACAAAATATCCGCAAACAGGCCCGCGAAGAGCTTAAAAACTGCGGTATCGAATTTATCGAAGTGGAACCGTTCCTCACAGCACCCATCCCGACATGTGCATTTTACTGGGTCGGCACACAGCCCGTAATCCAATTCCCGACCACAAAAATGGACGATTCCAAATTCCTGGAAGCATTGTGCCACGCCATCGCGCACATTCTTTACCATCCGCTGCGCACGACCTGCCTGCAGCTAGGCGCATTCGCGCAAGCCTCGATGCACAACAACACCCAGGCGCAAGCCTCGCCGCAGAACAGCGCACCTGCACAGGACAACGCAGCAACCGCCCAAAGCATCCTCGAACTCGAAGCCGACAAGTTCGCACAAGACATGCTCCTTTCCGAAGCCGAAGAGTGCGAGCTCATCTGCTGCGGCCGCTTTAACGAACCGCGTTGCATCCAGCACTTTTCAGGGCTATTCCACGTGCGCCCGGGAATCCTCGTCGAGCGTTTGCAACAGCAAGGCAAAATCCGCCGCCGCTCCCCGCTGAACGAATTCAAAGTGGCCGTGTAAAAATAAACAGAAACATCACTGGATGTTTCGCGGCTTCTCGCCACTCAACATGACATCTTAAAAATGCAACCTTTTTATCGTCATCCTGAGGACTGTAAGGACGAAGGATCCAGTCCATTTATGACGTCTTGACAAAAAAAATCCGGCTTAGCCGGATTTTTCACATTCAAGGCAGAGCGCATTTCGTTGCGTACATTCCAGAATTAATAGTTAATTCCGAAGAACAGGTTGAAGCTGCTGAAGCTCTTCTTGAAATCCACGCCAGAAGCGACAATGTCAAAGCCAAAGCCCACTTCCAACTGAACAGAAGAATTGTGGAAAATGCTTGCACCCACTTCACCACCGAAGCTCATGCCCAAAGCCCAACGTTCACCGAAATCCCAATCGTCAAAATGGGAATCCAGCTGCAAACCGAGACCAATGCCAGCACCGACAAACGGCGAAACCATTTCGTCAAGGAACGAATAGCGACCACCCAAAAGCATGTTGCCATGAACTTCCCAATCATCGCCAAACTTGAAGTTCCAAGTGCTTATCGTCGTGATTGCACCATGAGTCGTCATTTCCCAAATATGACCGTAACGGATAAGCGGAAATGCCGTAACGTGGTCTTTGTCCGGATTTTTCTCCTTATCTTCCCAGTTGCTCCAAAAGCCAAGACCGAAAGCGGCCGTTTGGAAACTATAGACAGGACGCTGGAGAGTTCTCTCCGGGGCAGAAGTAGATTCGCTCTGGGCAAATGCCGCAAGAACGAGGAAGGAAATGAGTATAATAATCTTTTTCATAATGGGAAATATACAAAAAGTTTACACGATAGGCGCAAATAATCTTCAAGCATTCTATATTTTACACTATCAATGAATAAAGCCGCTATTATTGTCGCCGTTTCGATGCTTCTGAGCCGAGTGCTTGGAATTTTCCGTGAAATGCTCCTCGCCCACGCCGCCGGCGTGTCGCTCGAAAAAAACGCTCTCGACCTCGCTTTCATGATTCCGGACATCCTGAATCACGTAGTCAGCACCGGATTTTTGTCCATCATCTTCATCCCGATTTTTACGGGGTACAAGGTCGCGGGCGACGAGAAAAACGGCTGGAAGTTCTTCAGCAACGTACTGAACACGTTCGGGCTCATTCTCCTCATTCTCGTGATTCCCGCGTTCATCTGGATGAAGGAACTGATTTCGCTTTTGACCGTCGATGGCGTGACCCCTGAACTTTTGGAACGCGCGACTTACTACGGCCGTATCATTTTGCCTGGGCAGATTTTCATCTTTGTCGGTAGCATCCTCGTTGCAGTCCAGCACACGCGCAAGCAGTTCCTGATTCCCTCGCTCACGGGGCTTATCTACAACATCGCCATTGTCGGTGGCGGTGCCGCAGGCCTTTGGCTCAGCAATTACACCGGCAACGATTACGGCCTCGCAGGTTTCGCGTGGGGCGTTCCCGTCGGCGCATTCATCGGATTTTTCGCCCTCCAGATTTTCGGTGCCAAGCGCGGCGGCGTCCATTATGAATTTATCGTTGAGCCCAAGCACCCCGACATCATCCGCTATTTCAAGATGATGCTCCCGATGTCGCTTGGAGTCGGTTCCATGTTCGGCCTCGAATTCATCATCCGTAGCTTTGGCGCGAACTTCGGCACAAGCGGCATTTCGAGCCTCAATTACGCCTACCGCGTCATGTACACGCTCGTCGCAGTCTTCGGATTTTCCGTCAGCGTCACGAGCTACCCCGACATGGCGCGCCTCGTCAAGGAAGGCGACTTCCCGCAACTCAACCGCAAAATTTGGAAGAGCCTCTCGCGCATGTTCTGCATCTTGATTCCGGCAGTCGTCGCCGTCTGGGCTTTGAGCTTCCCCGCCGTGCGCATTCTCTTTGAACGTGGCGCATTCCATCGCGAAACGACCGAAGCCATCTCTGAAATCCTCCGCTGGTACTTGCCCGTAAGCCTCGGCCTTTGCCTGCAAGCCGTACTCGTCCGCAGCTTTTACGCTTGCGAACGCATGTGGGTCCCCACACTTTTGAACACCGGCATTTTCGCAGCAACCATCCCCGCCTACATTCTACTCGGCGAACCCGAAGTGGGACTCGGCATCAAAAGCGTCCCCATCATCGGTGCCACAGGCGCCATTCTGCAAGTGATTTCGATGATATTCATGTGGGCTAAAAAGAACGGCACCGACGGCATGAAAGACGCCCTGTTGAACATGTTCCGCGCCCTCGTCGCATTCGGCATCATGATTGCAGCCGCGGTCGGCCTTGACCACATTTCGGGTGATTTTGTCCGCAACACAGGCTTTGTAACGCTCGTCGTCTATGCTTGCGCCGCAGGAATCGCCCTCTTCACGCTAACACTTATCGTCCAGCGCTACCTCGGCAGCAAAGACGCCAAGGACATTTTGAACGAACTCTTAGGAAAAGTTCTCCGCAAGTTGCACTTGGCAAGGTGACTTAAAAAACACATCCAATGTTTTTTCTTTTCACATTGTCAACATTTGGAACCTTGGAGAAGTTATACGTTCCATCGTACTGGACAACACACGAATAAAGCAATTCGCAATCCTTTGAGGCAACATTACAGAATGCTTTATACGAGCCATATTTACTATAAATAAAATAATACCCATGTTTATCATTTTGTCCTGGGACATCATAATAATTTACAATTTCTCTAGTAGTTGAATCATCAAAAGTCTTTAAGCAAAAAAATCCATGCAATTGTTTGTTGAATAATTCCATTTTTTCGCATAAGGCATATCTGTCAGGATCAGTTTCCAACATCCATACAGAATCCTTTGTGTTTTTTGCACCGCTATCCGAGAACACATAAGAAGCAAATGGCGAAAAACTATTTTCATCTATTGGATCAATCCCAAAATATATATACCCATTTATACCACAACGAACAGAGTCCGAATCAAATTCAACTCCAACTCGGTCTCCAATTGTGCAATCTTCACTAACAACGATTTCGTTATCATAAAGATTGTCTCCATCATCGCATCCCAAAATGGCAAATAACACCAGCACAGCAATAAAAGCTATCGTTTTCACTCTTCCTCTCCTATTTTAATCAAAAATACACCAGATATTCTTTCGTTTCACAGCATCCAATGTTGGAATCCTAGAAAAATTGTACGTTCCATCATATTGAATAACACACGAATAAAGCAAAGCACATTTATATGATTCAATTATACAGAAAGCTTTGTAAGAGTTGTATTTACTATAAATAATGTAATGTTTCCAATTTTCTTTTTTTTCAGATCCATCAGAATAAAAATTCGCATAATCCCTACCTGTAGATGATTCAAATTTATTCAAACAGAACGAACCATTTAATTTTTTGTTAGAAAAATCCAACTTTTCACAAGAAGCAACCTTGGTCGAGTCTGTTTCTAGAATCCAAACAGAATCCTTGGAGGCCACAGCGTTTTCACCAAAATACAGATACAACTCAAAAGGATTTTTTTCGTATAAAGAAGGATTACTATAAAATAAGGGATTATCATCTATATTATTCACTCTCTCCATACCAAAATAAATACTTTCATCATTTCCACAATGTACAGATTCTGAATCAAATCCAATTCTTGAATCAGTCCACCCATTCGAGCAATCATCATTTACAATAACTTCACAAAAATCAGTTCCATCATCACACCCCCCAAGAGCAATACACAAAAACAAAAAGGACATCATTATAAATTTTTTCATCTTTTTTTCCTCCAAGGATTATTAATTATCGGGAATAGCACTTCGTAAGGCAAATGTTCCACATTTTCAATCGCATAGCCCCATCCCTGTAGATTATCATCATTACTTTCAAGAACAACCTTCAGCGTATTCGTCCCTACAGTCACTGTTTTCCCTGCAAGTTCTGAAGCAGTATAAGTTCCTATCAAACGATTAGATGCTTCATAAAGATAAATCCAGTCCCCCGGTGCCGCGTATGTTCTAGAATTAAATGTAACATAATTTTCAAAAAACAGTAACAACTGGCCCCGGAAACAACCGACTCCGGTGCTGAGGCCGGAGTGACAGCGTAAAAAACGACTTCAGCGGCATCTCACGAAATAACAAACTAGTCGTCCGTTTCTTTAGGCGGCATAACAGACTCGGGCAACGTCCCATAATCAGAGACGTTGTCCTTTTCGAATCCGTTGACCATCCATTTGAAAAAGCCTACTGTTCCGCCGAGCACGGCCCCGGTAGCAAAACCAACCCCGGCGGCACTAAGCGCAACAAGTTTGAGCGGAAACAAGCGAACATCCATCACATCCATTGCATGGAGACGGCCACTACCATTCGTTGCCACGAACCAACCGGGAACAGCCATAGTCGTCGCCGTATTCGCTCCATAACGAATCATGGGGTTCGGGTTCTTACTTGCAGCACAACCAACAAGACTCAACATAAGCAACAAACAAATAATAGGCTTCAAAAAATTCATACTCGTAATATAAAGAATCTAAATTTTAGAATTCCATATTTACCTTATTTTCGAGCCGTATTCATTATCGGGCTTTGCCGGTGGCAAAATATCTTCTGGCAAGGGACCTATCTCCTCAATGTCGTCATCTTTAAATCCGTTGAACATCCACTTGAAAAAGCCTACGGTCCCGCCAAGCACAGCTCCCGCAACAAAACCAATGCCCGCAATACCAAGCGATATTCCCATAACCGTGATGTAATCATCTGTAGCTTTCTTTTGACTTTCGGTTTTACAGCTATAGCTATGACAATCGTCATCATCATCGTCATCCAGTGCGGCAGCAAGCGCTGTAACGCCCACAGCGCCCACTAAGCCCGGCACCGCCAAAGTCGTACCCGTATTGGCCCCGTAGCGAATGACGGGGTTCGGGTTCCGGCTTACGGCACAGCCAATTAGGCTAAGCGAAAGCAACATGCATATGACGGGTTTCAATAAACTCATATCCGTAATATAAAGCGACTGTTTCAAATCGCCAACAACACGATTCAAAAATTGCGATAATCTAGCAAATTATAGGGATAAAATGCAAAGGAAAAAATTACCGTCCGTTGTTGCGCAATCTGTACAGCACGCAGGCGATGTCGATTGCACGCGGGAGGCTCATTTCGCGGCTCAATCCTTGGGGCAAGTTGCGGAAACCGACATTCTTGATTTTTTCGCAGAGCGCATTGATGCGTCCCATAATCGTCGCAGGCTTCGGCGACTCCTCGCCAGCCTCCTCGTTGTTACTTGCAGCATTCTGGCAAAGATTCAACAGCATGAATCCCGCACCGAATCGCTGCTGCTTATCCACAAGCGCACCCGCCTTGGATGTGTCCGAGACGAGGAAACCGATTTGCAACAACGTATCGCCGGAAATTTTCACTTTCACCTGGCGCTCCACAGCAGAGGCCGGGCGAAGTCCCGGGAGCAAGGGCTTCACGTATTCCGCAAAGTCGCGACACTGCGGTTCCACGAATGGAGGCAAGTTCGGCACTGTTTTTGCGACCGTCCCAATAGCCTCGGTATCGCCGGTGTCATTCCCAGCGAAATCAGCGAGACCCGCCGCCACATTTTTCCCATTGATTCTCGCGCACTCCGCCTTGTACGACGCCATCACGATGATGTTATCCGCCAAGTCCAGAAAATCACCGCAGGCGCCCGCCACCAGAATAAAGCTACGCCCCTGGATTTCGCGGATGCGGTCCGTCAGCGGGATAAGCGGTTCGCGGTCGTCGCCCAAAAGCTTACGCACACGCACATCGCGAATGAGGAAGTTCACGGCAGAGGAGTCCTCGTCAATCAGGAACACATCGCTCCCCGCTTCCATCGCTTCCATCAAGTTCGCGGCCTCGCTCGTCGAGCCCGACGCACAGGAGGTCGTAAAGTTCTTAGTCGAAATTCCACCCGGCAGGTCACGCACGAACTGCGAAAGGTCCGTCCCACGCACGCTGCGGCCGTCTTCGACGCCCACGCGCACCGCCGATTCGCTCACGACAATGCCTTCGCGGCCGTCTCCCGGCACATGCGGATAGACAGCCTTCGTCAACGCCTGCAAAAGCGTCGATTTCCCGTGGAATGCCCCGCCCGTAATGACTGTCACGCCCTTCGGGATACCCATGCCGCGAATCTCGCGACCGTTCGCCGAAAACGTCACCGCCATTTCTTCAGGCGATACAAACGGCACAGCGCCTTCCATCGGGAGTTCGCTCAAACCCGACGCACGCGGGAGCACGGCACCATCCGGCACAAATGCGCAAAGCCCGCGTTCCTCAAGCTGCGACAAGATTTCCTTGCGTTCGGCAAGAACCCTATAATGTTCCAAAAGTTCCGGTTCCACGCCTTCAGGCTTCGATTTTCCCGAATTGTACAGCGCCGACGACACCAAGTCCGGGAGCACCATCGTCAAAATCTCGGCGGCATCTTCGGCCTGAATCTTGCGCCCGTCGCCCGGCAAGCGCACCTGCAAACAGGCACGCAGTTCACCGTTATCGACCCACAGCGCGTTCCGCACCAGCATTTCAGGTCCAGCGGAATCAAAAACAACCGCGGCATCCCTGTCAGGGTACTTTTCACGCACAAGCGCCGAGAGCCTGCGGTAAAGGTAGTCGCTCAAGGCCAAGCGGCGCTCGAAACTGCCACCCCATTCGCCCGGGAATCCCAACATCTGCAAGCTAGACTTGATCATCACACGCGATGCCGGCGCATACGGGTCACCCTGCACATGGAGGAATTCCAGCACAAAGTCACCAAAATCCCATGTTTTATCTGCAAGGGACTTGTAAAGACCGTAATTTTTCCCTTGTAAACTGCGAATTTTTTGATAAAGCGCTTTCATATACATAAAATTAGTTAATATAAACCAATTAAAGACCGAATATTTACGCACTTTTTACGGCACTTTAACATTTGTCATGTAAAAAAAGAATTAAATTCTTAATGTGAACTAACTCATGTACACGAAAAAAAGGAGTACATCCCATGAAAAAGCTTTATATTTTCGCCCTGATGATGGCTTTCCTCTTCTCATCGGTTGTCGCTGACGAAGAAGATCCACCTCCGCGTGGCAAAGCCGCAACCATCAACATCATTACCGAACCGCCTAACAGCGACGTGTTCCTTGGCGGTGAACCTCTCGGCAAGAGCCCGATTAAGGACTATCAAGTCAAGTCCGGTCGTCAGACGCTCGTCGTCATCGACCAGGGCTTCGAACTCGTCAACAAGCGCGTGAACATTTGGCCGGGTACCGACACTCGTAACAACTTCGACTTCAGCACCAAGATTCCGAAGGGTCACGTCAAGGTCACGACTACTCCGCCTAAGTGCCTCATCTTCGTTGACGGCGAACAGTCCGACAAGACCGACGGTGCCGAACTCGTCATCCACAACCTCGATGCCGGCGACCACGTCATCAGCGCCCAGTGCAGCAACCGCAGGAGTGCCGAAGCTCTCGTGAACGTCAAGGGCGAAGAGACCACCGACGTCCACCTCGACGCCACGAACGGTGCCAAGGTCAAGGGCATGAAGATCAAGAAGAAAAAACGTTAATTCGTATAGCAGAAAACACTTTTTTCAAAGAACTCCTCTTTCGGGGAGTTTTTTTTTGTATGTTTATAACAAATCATTCCAATCAGGAGTTAACAATGTCTAAAATTTGGATTCTAGCACTTTGTGCAAGCGTCGCTCTTCTGTCCGCCTGCTCTAGCGGAAAAAAAGTCACTCGTATTGAAGCCGACTCTGTCACAGACCTTTCCGGCAGCTGGAACGATACCGACTCCCGCCTCGTCGCCGAAGAAATGATCAATGACTGCCTCGGCCGTCCGTGGTACGAGCAGTTCTCCGCACAGAAAGGCTCCGTTCCGACCATCGTAATCGGCAAGGTCCGCAACAAGAGCCATGAACACATCCGCGTCGAAACGTTCATCAAGGACATCGAACGCGCCCTCATCAATTCCGGCAAGGCCGAATTCGTCGCGAACTCCAACGAACGCGAAGACCTCCGCAACGAGCTCGCTGACCAGCAGGGCAACGCGACCGAAGAAACAACTCACGATGCCGGCATGGAAATCGGTGCAGACCTCATGCTCACCGGCGCCATCAACTCCGTTATCGACCAGGAAGGCGGTGAACAAGTGGTCTTCTATCAGATCGACATGGAACTCACCGACATCCAGAGCCATCGCAAGGTCTGGCTTGGCAACAAGAAGATCAAGAAGTTCGTGTCCCAGAGCAGCGTGAAGATGTAAGATAAGGATTAGGGTTAGGTTTTATCCTAAAACTTATAACCTAATATCTGTTACATCTCTCATCTGTAATCTACCTTCCCCGGCCTGAGCCTGTCCCACACTAGCGGTGCACTGAGTTTATCGAAGTGTTGCAGGATGCCGGGGTTTGGTTTTTATAAGCATTTTATGAAAAGCATAAATCGCAACAACTTTTTATTGTAGATTTACCATTATGAAACGCCTACTTATACTTTTTGTTGTATCGATTCTTTTTACGGCTTGTGCAAATAAGTCCATTACTCGGTACGAAGCTCTCGCCCCGACTTTTGAAAACAAAGGCTGTGAAGCAACTATTTCCCAAGTCCAGAAGCAACAAAAAGACCTTTACGGCGAAAAATCAGAATTTCTCTACTACTTTGATCTGGGCGTCCTCTACCACTACAACGGAGATTATAAGGAGAGCGCCAAAAACCTCGAGAAAGCCGACAAGATTTACGACGAGCTCTATACACGCTCCATCTCAAACGAAGCTGCAGCAATAGTCACAAACGACAACATCCGCCCCTACAGGGCCCGTCCATTCGAGATGCTCGTACTCCACGAATTGCAAATCATGAACTACCTTGCGCAGAAAGATATCGATGGAGCCATGGTCGAAGTGAAACGCGCACAAAAGACCATGACCGGCCTCTACCAAAAGGACAGCGACAAGACAAACGACAACGGATTCCTGCGCTACCTCACGGCAATCGTCTATGAATTGTCCGGCGAGCCCGACGAAGCCGCCATCGCCTACATCAAGACCGTCAAGGCTTACCAAGAAAACATCCTGAATCTCCCGAAAGAGGCGCGCCAGTTCATCGTCGAAAGTCTGAGACGCACCGAACGCGGAGACGACATCAACGTTCTCGGTCTCGACAGCGCCATGGAAACGCCAAAGGCAAAAGCGGTATTTGACCAAGGGCAAGAAATCATCGTCGTGGGTTACGCCGGCCACGGCCCGATTCTCAACGAGCAGAGGTTTTCCGGAACCTACGTCAACGGCGGCTTGCTGAGCCTCTCGTACAAAGACGGAAAGACCGGCCAAATGCAAAACACCACGATTGACGCCATGCCGGTCGCTGGCGCAAGCAATGGCGAAACATTCCACATCAGCTTTGCGCTTCCCGAGGCGTTCTCGTTCAACAGCAAGGTCCACCATTTCAACGTGTCCGTCGATAACCAGTCCGGCATTCGCCCCGAAAAAGTGATGGCGCTCGACAAGGAACTCGAAATGAACCTCAAGGACGACTTTACCGCAACGATGTCCCGTACCGCAATCCGCGTCGTCTTGCGCACAATTGCCGCCCAGGCCGCAAAGAAGGCCATGAAGTCCGACAATTCCCTATTGAACCTTTTCACAAGCATCGGTACGGACGTCGCCCAGAGCCAGCTAGAAAAAGCGGACCTCCGCATCGGGCTTTTCTTGCCGAACTCCATCCAGATGACAAGAATCCCGGTCGAACCGGGTTCGCATGAGGTCACCGTCGCCGCAGTAGGCGAAAACGGAGGCACGGTCAAAGTGTTCGATTACGGCAAAGTGGCAGTGAAAAAAGGCGAAAAGAAGTTCATCTTCGTGCAGGCAGTCAAGTAAGCATCGTCACAAATAGGCGAAAAAGCGATTTTTTATGAATTGTAAATACCTTTTTGCCAAATATTTAATTAGTTTCAAGTGCAAACAATCCTAGGAGCAAGAATATGAAATTTAAAATCATCTTCACTGCGGCAGCCTTGCTTGCCACTCAGGCTTTTGCCATTGCGGGTATCGGCTTCCATTATACCCCGAACGTCGGTACAACCCTCAAGAAAGCAGACAAGGCCCCCATCGAAGGCACGAACAACCAGCTCAGCATGAGCCATGGCGACTTCGATTTCATCCAAGGTTTCGGTTTCAAGGCTTGGATTGACATTCTCCCGTTCATCGATATCGAAGCGACATTCAACATCCAGTTCGCCTCGTACAACGCCTCCCTCTGGAATGGCGACGAAGAAATCCCGCTGCATATTGAACTTTCCGGCGTCCCGTTCGGCAAAGCAACTCCGAAGTACATCGCCATGAACGGCGACATCTCCGTCACCAAGCCGTTCTCCCTTCCGCTGTTCCCGATTCGTCCGTATGTCGGTGGCGGTCTCACGATGCACCTCAACACGTTCGTCCTGAACAACCGTTTTGTCACCAACGTCTATAAGAACGTTGAAGAAAAAGCGAAAAGCAACAACGAACCTATGCCGGCAAATGCAAACGAACTTGCCAAGCGTCTCGCTAGCGAAGTCGTCGATGTGGCCAAGGACGAAGGCCTCAACAAGAGCATCGGCTTCCACTTGCTCGCCGGTGTCCGCTTCAAGCTCCCGATTATCCCGATTGCCGCTTACGCAAACGTGAAGTGCTACTTCGGCGGTGACTACGATAGCGATATCGACGCCGGTCACTTCGCATTCGAACTCGGTGGCGGTTTTGCCCTTTAATTCTGTAATTACATTATTTGGTTAGAAGAGAGTAGGTATCCAAGAATGACTCAAAATACAAGCAGCACGAACATCCTCATCATCGAAGATGAAATTGCCATTGCCGAAGGGCTCGTAGATCTCTGCGAACTCAACGGTTACCGTGTGAAGCACGTTGTTGACGGCGAAAGCGGCCTTGCCGAAGCGCTTTCCGGACAGTACGGTCTCGTACTCCTGGACTTGATGCTCCCGGGCATGGACGGCTTTACCGTTTGCGACAAGATTCGCGAAAAGGACAAGAGCCTCCCTATCATCATCCTTTCTGCAAAGAACTCCGATGACGATATCATCAACGGGCTCAAGTTCGGCGCCGACGACTATATCCCGAAGCCGTTCTCCGTTCCGATGCTCCTCGCTCGAATCGAAGCAGTGCTCCGCCGCAGCCGCCAGACCATGGAAAACGAAGGCAAGCTTGTAGCTGGGAACCTCCGCGTGAACTTCCGCGAATACACGGGTGTCCGCGGTACCGAAGAACTTGCATTCACCCGCAAGGAAATCGAAATTCTCGAATACCTGTGGAACAACCGCGACCACGCCATTCCGCGTTCCGAACTCCTCCGCAAGGTCTGGGGTTACGAAAATGCAGAATCCGTCGATACGCGTACGGTCGATATCCACATCACCAAGCTCCGCAAGAAAATCGAGGACGATCCGGCACATCCGAAGCTCCTCGTCACTTTCCGCGGTGAAGGCTACCAGATGCGTTCAGCTCCAGAATGCGAGAAGACCGTATAAATAAACTATCTACATATCTTTCACGCAAGATCAAGGCTCTACGGAGCCTGATCGTTGCATCTAAAGATCGTCTCATTTTTGTGGCGATTTTTATCGTTATTGCGATTCCCGTAATCGTGCTTTTAAGCCATTCCTATGCGCAGCTGCAAGCGTCGTCGCTCTTTGGTTACAAGGAACACGCCTTCTCTGTGCTGCAGAACCTGAACAAGAACATCACGTCGGACTTGGCTATCGAAGACAGGCGTTCATACGCAGACTATCGTTTCATCCGTTCGGTGCCTGTATTCGGCGGCGAAGAAATCACGATGTCCGAACTGGCGGATTTTCCGCTCCGCAGCCATTACGTGGGCCTCGTCGGGCACTTCCAGCTTGACCCATCCGGCAACTTGAGCACGCCAGTTCTCCCGGATGGCGTCCTTGAAAGCATTCCCATGGTCGATAGGGACAAACGTCTCGCGATTCGAAACAAGATAAGCCAGATTCTCAACACGTCGGGATTCTCGGCCATTTCCTCGCCAAGCGTAATGACGCCCACATCGAGCAGCACCGAAAAGAATCTGGATTCGACCCGCAAGAACGACAGCAAGCTCATCGACCAGATTTACAAACAAGATCTCGATATTTCTGGTTCGAACAAGAAAAAGAAAACCAGCAAGTCACGCGTTGAACAAATTACCAAGACCGGAGATTTTGCGTTCGGTGTCGAATCCACGAAGCTCGATACCACGGGACTGCTCGTCCGTTTAATCAATACGGAATCGACGCACTCCATGGAAGCGGAAATCGACTTTTTCCAGGCCATCGTCGATTCGAACTACATCATATTCCACCGCACCGTAAGACGTGGTGCAGACGTGTTCATCCAAGGGTTCATCGTTGACGCACGCATCTACCTCACGAACCTTGTGAAGAACGAAATCGAAAAGTACAAGGGCGTCACGAAAGGCACTCAGCAAGACCCCCTTGTTCTCGCATTTATCCATAAGAAGCAAACATTTGTCGCATTCGGCGAACGCAACAACATCACGACAGAACTTCTCTCGGAACCGCTGCAGGCTCCTCTTTCGGACATCACGTTCAAGATGTACACCACGCAAAAAGCTCCCGGCGGAGAATTCGTCCTGTTCATCGGGCTCTTGATGCTCACAGTCATCGCAATCGGCCTTATTTCAATTTACCATGTGACCCAGAGTCGCATGAAGCTTGCCGCCAAGCGTCAGGACTTCGTCTCCGCCATCACCCACGAACTCAAGACGCCTCTTACCGCCATCAAGATGTACGCAGAACTGCTGCAGAACTCCTGGGTCGTGAACGAAGAAAAGAAACAGAAGTATTACGGACAAATTGCCAGCGAAGCGGACCGTCTTTCCAGACTCATCCAAAATGTATTGAACCTCTCGAAGCTTGATGGCAACCGTTGGAACGTACAGCTCCGCATGGAAAAGCCCAAGCGCGTTCTAGACGATTTCGTCTCGACCTACAGCAAGAACGTCGAGAAGCAGGGATTCGAACTGACGGTTTCTTCGGATACTGATGCAGACAACATAAGTCTCATGATTGACCGCGACGCCATCATGCAAATTTTAATGAACCTCGTCGATAACTCGCTCAAGTTCTCGAAGAACGCAGACTACAAGATGATTAACGTGGAACTGCGCATCAAGGAAACCGACATGTACCTCGCCGTGCGCGACTACGGTCCAGGCATTCCGCCGAGCGAAATGAAGAAGGTCTTCCAAGAATTCTACAGAGTCGAAAACGAAATGACAAGGCAGACAAGTGGCACAGGTATCGGTCTTTCGATGGTAAAGAAATTGTGCACTTTATGTAACATGAGCATAGAATTGGAAAACGCAAACCCCGGTCTGCGCACGAAAATCCATTTCCCGCCCTTGTCGATTTAGGTAAGAGATAAGAGACGAGAGACGAGAGAAAAAAGAGTTTTTTTGCTTGTTTACTATATTTTTTTTAAAGCCCCGAACACTGGACGGGACCTTTTAAAATTTAAAGAGGCGTAGTATGACCCAAGACGATATCATCAGAAATCCACTGGATTATAATCTTTCTATCGAAACCGTCGGCAAGGGAACTCTCAAGTCCCCGATGAACGGAGTCCCGTTCGTTTCCGAAAACGACAAGATTAGCCTCACAACCGACATCAACCTCATTTCGGAATACATCGCCAAAGGCATCCCGGTTCCGTCCCTCGAATCGGCGGGCCCGCGCGAAATCATTTTCCACGACCCGGCCTGGACCCGCGCAGGCATCGTAACTTGCGGCGGACTCTGCCCCGGCCTCAACAACGTCATCAAGGGCCTTGTACAAGTGCTCTGGTTCGACTACGGCGTAAAAAACATCTTCGGTATCCCCTACGGCTACCGCGGTCTGAACCCGAACTACGGATATTCCCCCATCGTGCTGGACCCAGATGTCGTCGATGCCATCCAGGAAGACGGCGGAACAATCCTCGGCAGCTCCCGCGGATTGCAGGACCCCTCGGTCATGGTCGATACGCTCATGCGCCTCAACATCAACGTGCTGTTCTGCATCGGCGGTGACGGCACCCTCCGTGGAGCCCACGCCATTGCCGAAGAAGTCAAGAAACGCAAGCAGCCCATTTCCATCATCGGCATCCCGAAAACCATCGACAACGACTTGAACCTCATCGACCGCACATTCGGTTTCGAAACAGCCGTGCTCAGTGCGACAGACGTCATCACGAGCGCGCACATCGAAGCCAACGGCGCCTACAACGGACTTGGCCTCGTGAAGCTCATGGGCCGCGATTCCGGATTTATCGCCGCGTACGCATCGCTCGCGACAACGGTCGTGAACTTCTGCCTCGTGCCCGAAGTTCCGTTTGAACTCGAAGGCGAAGGCGGGCTCTTCAAGGCGCTCGAAAGCCGCTACGCCAGCGGCAAGACACATGCCGTGATTGCCGTTGCCGAAGGCGCCGGACAGGAACTCTTCAAGGACCAGGAAGAACGCCGCGACGCCAGCGGAAACATTCTGAAAAACGATATCGGCGAATTCCTCACGAGCAAAATCAAGGAACATTTCGACAAGGTCGGCAGAGAAATCAACATCAAGTACTTTGACCCGAGCTACATGGTGAGGAGCATCCCTGCCAAGGGCACCGACGCCATTTTCTGCTTCCAGCTCGCCGAAAGCGCCGTACATGCCGGCATGGCCGGAAAAACAGACATGGTCGTCGGCAGCATGAACGGAGCGTTCTCGCACGTGCCAATAGAATACGCCGTCAACGAGCGCAAGAAGATTAACCCCAACGGAACACTCTGGCACGCTGTCCTCGGCGCCACCCGCCAGCAGGACTACTTCTCCGGCAAGGGCAAACGCAGCAAGTAACCTTAAATTAGTTTATCACTATGCTTAAAAAAGAAGAAAAAGTCATCATCCGTACCGCCTTGATGGAATACCGTAATCTTCTGTTCAAGACATTCCATGGCACTGAAGAAGAAAAGACTCGCATCGCCACGGTGAACAAACTCCTCCAGAACTGGAAAGTTTAAACGTTTTCATGAAGATTACGCCCAACATTCTTTTTGCATTCTCGCTTACGTTGTTGCTTGCGATTAGTTCCGCAAGCGCAAACGAGTATTTGCAGCTGGCAGATTCCTGTTATGCAGCAAGAGCGTTGCGCGCAAACGGCGACAAGGCCGATGCCAAGAACGCCACCATCATGAAGGTAAATTACCGCAAGGCGATGGAAGACTCCACCGTTTTGGAACAAGCGACAGAAGGCTACGTCAAAACGCTGTATTTTTGCTTCAGGTTCGTGCAGTTTGACGAAAAGGAACGCCAATTGCATCTCGATTCGCTGTTGGACGCAAGCGCAAGCGCCTACGAGAAGTTCCCCAACAACAGGGAAATCGCCCACATTTACGCATCAACGCTTTCGATGTGGGGTTCTGAAAGGAATGTGTTCACATCGCTCAAGGAAGGCATCGCCGGCAAAGTCCGCGACGTCGCTACCGCCGCAGAAGACTGGCAGATTCTCGGACGTGCGCATTTCGTATTGCCCTACGTGCCGTTGATTCTCCCGTGGCCAGATGAAAAACTTGCCGACAAATATCTGACCATGGCGCTCGAAAAGAACCGCAAGGACATTTACAACTACTACTTCCTCGCTGACCTACGTTACGACCAAAAGCGTTATGACGATGCAATGGAATTGATCGTGCAAGGGCTTGCCGAAGGTTTCCGCGAAGACTACGTACTTGAAGACAAGCGTGCACGCTGGCACCTCAAGGAACTGTGGAAAATCATCGACCGCAAGCATAAGAACAAATTATCACCAAAACATTTGGAAGACGGCGAAAACATCCGAAAAGAAATCGAAGCGATGCGAGCCGCAAAAATGAAAAAGTAACCTGTTCCGGGGTCAGTTTTTCACTTCTAACATTTATTTTATCCTTTATTAACTTTTTTATGTATATTACATAAATGGCACTGAGCGGAGGGATGGATAAATGAGAGCTTTCAAAACCATAATCGCGGTAATCATTGCCTTAGGCATATCCGTTGTATGGGCGGAAACCGTACATGTATTCCACATTTTCCTGCCAAATTCGACAACGTGGAAAAGCGCCACTCCAATGATAAACGAAGACGGGCAATCCCGCAAACTTGAAATAGACACATTAAATTGCGGGTGGTACTACAGGCGCTACGTTGACGAACCGCTACCGTCAAGTGTACTAATCCACAGAGACGATGACCCGACATTGAAAGATGCAATTGGATTTAACGGTGTCTGGGAAGAAGGCGCTGCCGAGCCCATTATTTTAGACGCCATGTTTGAGCTTTATTCGACTGAACCGGGCTATAACAAAGCGCTTTATTTCGTTGCCGATGCCGAAGAATCACAAAAACTCCCCAGTTCAAACCAGGGCTGGTATATCAGGCGTCCAGACGTGAGAGGGTACTGTGGTTTTGAATTGAATTCAATTGTATATGATACTGATGCTTCGTTACATGGAGCGTTTTCTTGCACTCCAGATTGGAATGCAGCACAAACCTTAGCAGAATCCCGCACCAACGCCTGTCACAACCCAAATGCGAAGTTTCCTGTCGTAACTTCTGCTACAGACGAATTGCCCTGCATCGGAGTCACTACAGGAATGGTCGAATCGACAATTGCCCCCAAAACAAAAAAGATGAAGCTTACCGACAAGGGTAGAAAATGCTTTGGCCCCAAAGCCGACGAAGCTTTTGCAGCCATGTTCACGGCTACACCGGGAGTCAACGAGTCATCCTGCTTTAATATGTCCTTGGAACAAAACGCTTTTGGTAGATTTAGCTTTAATTCCGATTACAACAAAAAAACAAAAACGAGCGTCATGGGTGGTTTTTACCCCATCGAAGAATCTAAAAAACGCACAGACAGTTTACCCGCAGCCAGAAGCAATCGCAAAGCGGAAGGCCCTGCATACTTCTGCTCTGACCCAGCAAAAGGGACCGAAGGGCTTCGCACTATCGACTCAACCGAAAAAGTTCCGGTCCATCAACTGATTTGCAACGGTCCCGGTTGGGACGGCGGAGTCGATTGCGAAGGCTTCTTCGCCACAGGCAACGAATTCAGTACAAGCGAAGGCAAGCTGACAGAATTCGGTTCCAAGATTTCCAATGCACTTAATGTTACATGGGTAGGTGATGGTTGGGCATGGTCTTGCGATTACCCTGCTGCAGCCCCTGAAGGCTGGCCACGATACATCGAAGGAACGGAAACAGAAGTTTCTAGCACACAGGACGGGAACACCTCATATCGATGGATATCTGGTGACAGCGATTCCGATATTCTCACGCAAGGCGGGCGCAACGGCCATTTCTGTACAGAATCGCATGCAATGTTCAAGTACAAGAAAGGATTGAAATTCAACATCAGCGGAAGTGACGATATTTGGGTTTACATCAACAACAAACTAGCAGTAGATCTTGGCGGTATGCATTTACCGGCACCGGGCAACGTCGATTTGGACAAATTTATGCCAGATTTGGAAATTGGCAAACAATACGATGTCGATATATACACTTGCAATAGGCGCTCTAGATCAAGCAACCTCAGCATCACAACAAACATCGTTCCCTCTTATACACATCGAGACACAATATGGTATCAAAACTTTTCTTGTACTGGTTTTGAAAAAATGATGATAGATACAACACATTACTATAATTGTTGCCACATCCAAACTGAAAAGATTGAATATCTTTTCACGACTGACAAGACAGGACAAGACCCGACCAAGACAATCATTAGCATAGAAGATTTCGAAGCCAACCCCATTCAATTCAATGGAGGTATTAACGTTGAACAACCATATGCACCAATTGTCAATGAAGAAGCCTTAAAAGCAAGTCTCCCCAATGGCATATATTACCTTGTTATCAAGATAGGAAACGACCGGAAAGCTATCGAAATCAGGCTCAACGATTCTGAAGGTATCGTAAACCGCAGAGTCATTCCTATCGGGGGTACATCTTTCAGCATTATGAAAACGGGCGCGCTTGAATTTGCAATTGTAACGGACAGTCCAAGCAACGTCAAAAGTTACGCCGTCATAGACATGAAAGGTCTAGTCGTTTCTATGGGAACCTTGAACAAATCCGCAACACGCGTGAAAGTACCGACGGCAGGTTCGTACATTGTCAAAGTCGGGAAGAAATTCAAACAAATCAACATGAAATAAAAACAATACTTTGTAAAAAAAAACTTATCAAATTAACGTTTTTGTACAAATTTCAACATTTGCAATTTTCCTTTTTATTTTGTTATTGCTTTCTTGATACGCTTATATTACATTATTCGCTAGGCATCACAAATTTGTTAAACGAATATGTTGTTTAACGATTTGTTGCAAATAAAAGGGATTGAGTATGAAAAAATTAAATTACATGGTACTCGCCATGGCTTTGGCGAGTCATTCTTTTGCTGTATCCGTAGATTTCTATGACGAACAGCAGAACAACCCATCAGCAACTGGAATCCGGCTTAGAATCAATAATGATTCGAACGTTCCAATCAATAATGCGAAACTTCGCTATTATTTTCACAGGACTTCGTTGCCTTATGTTGTCGATGGGTATTATATACCTAATGCTACGCTATCTACGAATAATGTAAACGACACCCTTGCTTATTTTGAACTGGATATTCCGTCGGTTCCTGCAGGGTATTACCCGGATATCGCCGGATTTAGCCTAGCGTTGCATAACAATGATTGGTCAAGTCGTGATAAATCGCGAGATTATAGTTATCAGACGTCTTCTATGCTTATGGAAAATACGAAGGTAGTATTGCTTTCGGGTGATAATGTTCTTTTTGGCGAATCTCCAAATGCCCAAACAGTACTTGAGCCAGGTATCTTAAAAATATCGGGTCTCAAGTTTTCAGATAGTGCCTAGCTGGAAATAAAGAACGTTGGTGCATCTACGGTTGCGCTGTCTGATTATCGGCTTGTTAACGCAAATGACTCCGTTTTTTCGCTAGGAAACGATTCTCTTGCCGTTAACGAAGTTCTTCGAATTTGCCAAAATCAGGCAGCTTGTGGTGAAGCGTCAAAAACATTGGTCAATTCCGTATTCGGTTGGGACAGCATTGGCGAAGCTGTCTTGAAAAAGGATTCGTCCATGGCTTCGTATGTTGCGTGGGGTGATCCTGGATTACATGCTGCAGCTGCAGTCAACGCAGGCGTGTGGACTGATTCTTTGGAATATTTCCCTGCCGAATCGCATGTTCAACAATATAATGCAGATTATATCAAGAATACGTTCTTCCGTCTTAGACCGAATAAATCAGGCATGGGTACTGGCGATTGGTTCAGTTTTACTAGTAACGATAATCCGGCAGAAGATGTTTCCGTTCCGCTGCCAATTAAGACATCGGCCAATCAGCCGGTGTATAAACTTATTCCTGGTGAAAACGATGTGCTTTTCAGTTGGCTCCCGGTACAGGGTGTTAATTCTTACAGGGTTATTGTTCGTGACCAAAATAACAATGACGTTTACAACTTGAATACATCAAGTACATCCGTTACTTTAGCTCTCGCTCCGGGAAATTACAACTGGACTGTGATTGGAGATGATGAATTTTTGACTCAGTATGAGAATCCTGATGGTAGTATAACATTTGACTATAGCAATCTTTATATTCAATATGCTAATATCAATACTAGTATTTTTAAACAACGTAAAATTCAACAAATCAAGGCTAGGCGCGACACTAGAATGCTTAATCCTTTATACGGGATAAGTTCTTACATGTATTCTTGGGATAGGCCAAATCTTAATGCAGAAAAAGTAGAGCCAACGGAAGATGGTAGATGTTGGGCTGTTGCAATTCAGGTCATGAACCACTTTTATGGTGGTAATTTGACTCAGGATGAAATTGTCTATAAAACGAAATTCGTAGAAGGAGATCCCTTATTATCTCCATTTTTCAATGATGGAAATGACTTTGATGATCTAGATCCTACATCACTCCGTTATCCCAAATATAATCTAGGATGGGCGTTGAAATGGGCTTTGCATACCAATACCCTAAATTATTTCAAAGGGTCTCCTTCTTACACGACTGTAAAAAATGCCATTGATCAAAGAAAACTTGTGTATGTAACAACATCAGGCCATGCTATGGTTATTTATGGTTATGTGGGCGATGCCGATAATTATGCATTTTATTACGCATTTGGAGATAATGACGGAAATGCTTCGAATTCTTTGGTGTATGATAAAGAAATTACTGATTACTCAATTCCAGAAGTTACATATGGCGATGTTGAAATGTCTGATAACCGGGTTCATCTAGATTCTGATAACGACGGTATTACGGACTTTGAAGAAGAAGAAAGATTTCATACAAAACCGAATCATGTTGATTCAGATAATGACGGTATAGAAGATAAGCGTGAAATATATAATTACATAACATTGAATTATAAAAGGAATTTTCATCCTGCATATAACCCTCATGAGGAATTTAGAAAAACACAAGATGGGAAATTTAATGGTGCATATCGGCTTTATCAGGAATTTGATTTATTTTACTCTAAAGCCGACATGAATCAAAATAGAATATTTGCAGAGTTAGACCCAGATGATGATAATAATTATATTGACGATGGTCTTTGGGATGATAAACAAGCATCAGCGGGTATTCAAAGAATTAAAAATATGGATATTCCAGGAGATTATACGATTTTCGGAAGAGAATACGTAGCAATTAATGACAATGTAAAATGTTACAATACGCAGGCAGAGAGCAATTCTTATTGCAACATTGCTTCCTTAGATAATAATATTTTTTCGTATGATATTTCGTACTCACCCTTAAGTATAGGCGCTCGTGCCCATGTTGGAAATATTGATGTTCGAAGTGTCGATTTTGATGATAAATTTCCAGGAACCCATTCGAATCCTATTTTACGTAACTCAGCTGTAGTTCATGGAAATATAAATATATATGGAATTAGCAGTATTTCTATGCAAAATGGTTCTTCAGTGCAAGGCGAAATTAATCGTCATCATAAAGATGATTGGGATAAAAAATATTGCTACCCTTATTCTACAGATATGCCAATCATTTCAGAATCTCAAGTTAAACTTGTCCAAAATGGAGAAACTTACCATTTGAAGGATGGCGACCAGTTTAAAATACTCAAAGTGCAATCTGGTGGAACCTTGATTGTCGAACCGGGCGAGATGTTCGTTAACAGCGTTCTTCAAGTTGATGCTAACGCAACAATCCGCTTTGCGGAACCCGGCAAGGGAACAATCCTCCATACGAACGGGCAAATCATTTGGCATACCTATAATAGCGAACCCACAACCAACACCCAGTATTGGATTAACGTGGCCAAGGGATTCAAGCTGGCTCACCATTCTTCGCAGAAGTTCTATCTGGAAGGTATGTGGGCTGGAACTGTTTATGCACCTAAAGCTAAAGTTGTTTTGGGGCAAGTTACGAAGACTATCTATGGGCGTTTCCTTGCTCGTGATGTCGTTGTCCACCAGTTTGCAAAGGTGTATCGCGTTGATTTCGACCCGACCGATGCGATGCAAGTTTCTTATGCATTTTAACAAAAGGAGATTGGAATATGAACAAGTTTATTAAATTGACCGCTATCGCATCTTTTTTTGCAACCTCAACTTTTGCGGATGAGTCTTTTGGTGGCGTTGGTTTGGTTTATAAATTGACCAAACCAGGTGCGGAAGTTCAGGAAATCATACCGAACACGCCTATTGTCGAGACGAAAATCAAAGCGGGCGATGTTATCGTTGCTGTTGACGGTGTTTCCATTCAGGGAAAAACGTCTCGAGAGGTCAAGAACGCTTTGCGTGGTCTTGAAAACAAGCCTGTTGTCCTCACTTACTTGAGCGAAGGTGATACACTTGTGGAAACTGTTCGCCGTGTGAAACTCACAGTAAAACAGCTGAACGGTATCGCCGATGCCGAACAACCCGAAAAGAAACTGCTCGCTGTTCTTGATGAAGGTCGGGTTGTCGAAAATGGGGGAACTCCCGTTTCCGATAAAATCGCGGGTATATATGTGGATGACATACGGAAGCTAGTTGCAACGAACAGTCCGAACCAAGCGAAAGAAGGAACTGCAAAAATTGCTTCTTTCAACCGCAGTGTAATCCGCGTAAAACTGGAAGCGGATGGCGCTTTCGTCGTGTCGGTTGTGGATTCCAATGGAGACGTTGTACGTTCATTTACCGAGAATCATGGACGTGCCGGAATAAATTCCATCTATTGGGACGGCTCGCTGATTCCTGATGGACGCTATGCAATTTCAGTTGAACATGACGGAACCGTCAGTGGAATAAATGTCCTTTTGAAATAATGAGAATCACCGTAAATGATACATTTGTATCATTTACGGTGGTAAATAAATTCTCCTTTTTTATCAAAATACGTTAATGTTTAGATTTTTATAAAATTTGTATCATTAAATATTGACTTTTGATGTTTCTTAGTATATATTTATCAGCATGAAACCGATTGTCGAATATAACGATTACCGAGCCTACATGGCTGACTTTTACGAAGAGCGCAAGAGAATTTCCGCTTTTACCTGGCGCGAGTTCGCAAGGATGGCTGGGTTTACTTCGCCTTCGTATTTGAAACTTGTGTGTGACGGCAAAAGCAGCTTGAGTCGCGTGACGATGAATCGCGTTGCTGTCGCCATGGGTCTCGTTGGTTACGAGATCGAGTATTTCGAAGCGATGGTGAATTTCGGAAACGCCCAAAAGGATGGCGCTAAGAAAGCATATCTCGACCAGATGGTGGCCATTTCGGCAGCAAACAAGGTGCGCGTAATAGATGAAGATGCGTTCGAGTATTACGAAAGCTGGAAAAATCAGGTCATTCGTGAATTGGCGCCGATGATGCCGGGAGCGACTTTGGGCGAGGTTGTCAAGACATGCTGTCAGAAGGTTTCTGCTCCCGAAGTTCGCAAGTCGCTCAAATTCCTTGAAAAGGCCGGATTCCTAAAGCGGACTGGCGAAAACGTCTATGAACAGACGGATAAGGCGGTTACGGGTTCCAAGGAGGCGTTGCCGCTTGCAATCCGTATGATGCACCGCGAAATGGGGCAGCTCGGTATTCAGTCCATCGATGAATTTAGTCCCCAAGAACGCAACGTTTCCGGCGTTACGTTGGGTGTAAACCAGGAAGGCTACGAGGAAATCGTGCGCGAATTGGACGCATGCCGCAAGAAAGTCATTTCGATAGCGGCTAGATGCGGAAAACTCGACCAAGTTTATAGATTGAATTTACAGTTTTTTCCTTTGTCTAAAAAAGTCAAGGCGAAAGTGGAGGAGTAACATGAGTCAGAAACTTTATATGGCGTTCATGGCGGTGTTTGTGCTGGCAATAATAGCTTGTTCCGACAATGTGGCCGGTTCATCTGAAGACCCGAATACAGTGACTGCTAAAAACAACCAGTCAAGCAGCTCCGATGCTGAAATTTCGAGTTCAGTGACAATCGCGAAGTCTAGTTCTTCGAAAAAAATGGAGAGTTCTTCATCAGCATCAAAAAAACTATCGTCTAGTTCAACACCGCATGTATTGTGCAAGGTTAGCGGGGATTGGGGGGATGTCGGATGCGCTCCTGGACCATCTTTTAGTGACGGAGATCTGTTATCGGATGGAGACCGTATCGTGAAAACAAATGCTTACGCCTCAGATTCTACGAAGTTTGGCAAACATGCGGGAGAAATCTTTTTCGAAACAAATTCCAATGAAGGCTCCAAGATGCAGGTGTTTTGGGCTCCTGATAGCTCTTTCGAATACAAAGGCTTACTTTCTGCCGTTTATCGGTTTAATACGGATAGTTTGACTGAAAATTCATTCTTCGATATTGGGTTTTATGTAGCCGGATTCGACTCTAATGGAACGATGTTATCGGCAGATATTTCTAATTGGAATGGAATTTGCTTGATGTATAGAGGTTCAATCGATCCGGTAATACAGCTGGATTTGGGCGATTCCCTTAATCGAAAAATAGGTTACGCATTGCCGTCCGTCACGGTAATTACGACAAAAGAAGATCCCGGTTATTCATTGATTCGCGGTAGAACAAATGAAATTCTGTGTTATGAATGGAACCAATTTAAACAGCCGGATATAAAAGGGAAACATGAACTCATTTCTGGAGAAGATGCGGCAAAACATGTCGCAAGAATAATCTTCCATTTTCAGGCTCAACCAAATACTGATGATTATGGATTTTTTTCTTTCTTAGCCATCGGAACGAATCGCGATGAATAACCGACCCAAGCACAGAAATCTGGCTTACACAAAAAAAATGACGGATTGAATCCGTCATTTTTTTTAATGGTGATCCCGTCCCCATACGCGGATCATGACCACGTAAGCGCTGAAGCGCTAAGTGGTCAAAGAGAACAAGTCCGGGATGACAATGTAAAGGATTATTTCTGCGCCTGGACAGCGGTGAGGGCAATCGTATAGACGATGTCTTCGACGAGGGCGCCGCGGGAGAGGTCGTTCACCGGCTTGGCGAGGCCCTGGAGCATCGGGCCGATGGCGATTGTGCCATGAGCACTGCGCTGTACAGCCTTGTAGCCGATGTTACCGGCGGAGAGGTCCGGGAACACGAACACGGTAGCCTTGCCGGCAACCGGGCTGTTCGGGGCCTTGAGGGAACCGACGCTCGGGACGGTGGCGGCATCGTACTGGAGCGGGCCATCGACGAGCATTTCGGGGCGGGCGGCCTTGGCGGCGGCAGTTGCAGCCACGACGAGGTCGGCATCCGGGCCCTTGCCCGAATTGATGGTGCTGTAAGAGAGCATCGCCACGCGGCTCGGGAGACCGAAGGCCTTTGCGGTATCATCGCACTGGAGAGCGATATCGGCGAGTTCTTCGGCAAGCGGGTTCAGGTTGATGGCGCAGTCGCCATAGATGTAAGTCTTGTCCTTCATGCACATGAAGAACACGGAGCTCACGGACTTGACGCCCGGAGCGGTGCGGATAATCTGGAGGGCCGGGCGGAGCGTATCTGCCGTGGAATGGATGGCGCCGGAAACGAGGCCATCGACTTCGCCGAACTTGAGCATCATCGTGGCAAGCATTACGTTATCCGAAAGAGCAACGCGTGCGGATTCCGGAGTCATGCCCTTTGCCTTGCGGAGATCCACGAGGGTCGGCACGTACTTTTCGGCAAGCTCGGCGCTCGGTTCGATGATTTCGATGTTGGCCGGGAGCTTCACACCAACGGACTTCGCGGTGGCTTCGATTTCTTCCTTCTTGCCGATGAGGACCGGCACGGCAATGTTGCGTTCGACGGCGAGGCATGCAGCCTGCACGGTACGCGGTTCGGAGCCTTCCGGGAGCACGATGCGCTTGACGCTCTTGGACGCCTTGGCGAGGAGGCTTGCGCGGAACATGGCCTGGCTTACGCGGCGTTCGGCAGCCGGTTCAGCAAGGTCGGCGGCGAGGCACTTTTCGCAACGGAGCAAACGCTTCGGGCAGAAGAGTTCTGCATCTTCGCCATCGGCAAAAATCTTCGCATCGAGAGCGGAGGCGAGATCGTCATTATACTTGTGGGCAATGACATCGTTCATGCCCGTTGCGCCAGCGACGACAACGGCATCGACAGCATCAAAATCCTGCTTGAGGAAATCGGCACAAATCTTTTCCATAAGCACGGCGGACTTGCCAGCCTTGATTTCTTCTACGCTATCAGCAGCACCGATGACATCGAGCGGCTTATAGACGGAGGCGATGAGCCCTGCCTTGGTAACAGCTTCAACAATTTCCTGGACTTTGGCTTCCATCTTGGAGGCAGCCGTGGCAACTAGGTAAACACGATTCATTTTTTTCTCCAGTTTTTGAATTCACAGGTGTAAAAGTAGGATTTTAGGCTATGAATTGTCCACATTCTCAAGAAAAATTTCATAAATAATCCACTGAATTTGAATATGTTATGTTTTTAGGTCAAAAAAAGCACTCAGAAAGAACCCTGTTAAAAATGTCCACGATTTAATATTTTTATCTTTTTAGTGGTTATGTATGGGTAAAGCACTGTGGGATAGGGGTCACGCAATCTTAGGAGTCACGGATGAGGATCAGTGAACTTTTTTACAGGGTGATAGTGTGTTTGGCAATTTTAAGCGCCTGCGCTTTTGCACAGACGGTGGCGGTTGCACACATTATATATGACGGCAATGTTCTGTACTACGCCGACAACGAAAGTAATTTCGTGTATAAAGCGCTTGAAAAAGGCGATGATAGTACGTTTACTATCGAATTCTCCGACGAACGTCTGGCCAATGGCAAAAAGGATGTCCGTCACCTGCAATTCGGATTGGGCTGCAACGGCAACACGTGCCATACGGACTTGAGCCCCAACAACAAGCCTCTCCTTGGAGAGCTGTTTCCCGGCTACAGGGAGAATTCTATAACTGACGGGAAATACAAATATCCCTACGAAGAAATTTGGATTGTCATCAGCGACGACAAGACGTTAACGACTTACGATACGAAACCCGATCTCGCAGCCAAGCCTAAAACATTCATACGGTTCCTCACCCCGTGGACCAACACGAACGCCATCATGTACTATAACGATACAGAAAGCTACATGAGTTCTGTAGGTTCCCCCTACTGCGGCTGGTTCCAGAGCAGTATTTCTAAGAAAAACGGCAGCGTAAACGCATACTTCAAGCAAACGATAGGAACGACATTTATTGGCGCCGAAGGATCCACGGAAGATGAATCGACAGTCCAGCCCATCAGCCTTGATTCAGCCATTGCGCTAAGCGATACCATCTGGATTGTCGCCTACCCCTACGGAGCTCCCGAAATCCATACGAACTATCCTGGCGTTCTTGGCGAATGTCTCCCCAAGATTCTCCCCGTGATGATGTTCGACTGGTACGACGGATCCATGAATTCGGACGGTTCTAAAGACGGGCTCTACGACCACAAGAAAGGCGCCGGGCGTACGGGATTTGACGCTCGTGGCGTTCCCATGTTCGGCACCGGAGTTAGCGAAGACTTCGGCCAGGGCGGATGCGAAGGCTCCCCGATGACCGGCATGGTCGAAAAACAACTGGGCCCGAACGGCGTCCCCGTGATGGCAAAGAACTTCCCCAGCGGATGCAAGAATTCTACGCACCTGAACAACTGGTTCCTCCCCGAAGTCGTTGCCGAAAAGAACGGCCAGCAATATACGAACGTCACTTGCCGCGACCTCGAACTCACGCTCACGGATGACGGTTTCTGGCTCGGGCAAAAGGACGACGAAAGCCCCGAACGCGGACTCTTCCTGCTGGATGATTTCCGCTGGCTCGATGAAGCCCGAACTGTCGAGAACCCGCACTACGACTCCATTACCGGCGGGAACGATATCCCGGGATACCACAACTACGGGTTCGCCATGAAGATCCAGGCAGAATTCGTTTATGTGAAGGGACAATACTTTGAATTCAACGGCGACGATGACGTCTGGGTGTTCATCAACAACCAGCTCGTCGTAGATATCGGCGGGCAGCACAGGAAGGTCAAGAAGTCCGTGGACTTGGACGACCTCGGACTCACGCCTGGCGAAACATACCCATTCCACATTTTCTACGCAGAACGCAAGCGTACCCAGTCGAACTTCATGATGCGCACCTCCATCGACCTGAAGGTGGAGTCCAGCATGTTCCTCACGGACCACTCCACGGATTCGACACTTATCAAGAAAGAGGTGTGGCAGAACATCCGCGAAAAGAAACTCGCTTGCGACTTCTCGTCGGACTCGGACACCAAGCGTACAGAGCGAGGCCCATCTAACTTTACGTTATTTGGAAAGAGCCTCCCGTTGACTGGAGTTGCCCTCGCCAAGCAGGACACCATCTACTATAACGGCATCGCTGTTACGAACGACTTCACGATGCTGACCATCAACACCACGACGATTTCCCGTACGCAATCGCTCCCGCCGGGAACATACTACGTGCGCATTTCGCTCAAGAACAACCCGAAAGAATTCAAGGATGTTTATTTCACTATCCCGCCGACAGAACTTCCGAGCATCGCGTTTGCAGAAATCATCGACTCCAGCTATTGCTTCATTGCCGATGTCGTAAAGCAGGATACGCTTTGCGTGAACAAGTACTGGAAACCGCTTGGAAACAAGACAAGCCGCGACCTCAACAGCGAAACGTTGCCGATTAACTTGAACAAGAACGAAAAACTTTGGGCAGGCAGAATCTACCCCATCAATGTTACCTACGTGGAAGAATGGGCTTCGAGCTACAGCGGAATTACAGCAACGGTCAAGAGTTCCAACCCGAAACTCATCCCGTGTGATTCTCTCGGAACTCCGCTCCCGAATGGCGAAATCATACTCATGGAAGGAAAGAACACGTTCTACGTCAAGGCGACCAGCGGCATCGTAAACGAAAACATTGAAGTCTCTACCGCAGCGGCCAAGAACAAGAGCATCAAGTGGACGAACATCACCATAGAAGAACCTCCGGTGCCGCAAATCGAGACGGCATTCATCTACGACCGCAACGGCGACGGTCGCGGCGATAGCGTCTGGATCAAATTCTCCAAGCCACTTGGCGGCAACAGCGCTTTGGATTCTCTCAAGTTCACGTTCCTCCAGACACACTACGAACTGAACAACGTAAAATACAAGGACGGCGAAAGCGTTATTACGGTTGTCGCCGATGGCGATGGATTCGGAACAGCCATTTCTACAGGCGGCGCCACAGAACCCTATAACGGAAAGATTACCGTCTATTACACTTATACGAACCCCCAAGACCGCTCTGTTTCCATATTCTCCGTCGATGGACTCCTCGGTGACGGAATTGGCCCTGTCATCATGGCCGCAGAAATCGGCTACACCGATGACGGCAAGACCATGCTCACCCTGACCATCAGCGAAGGACTTGACGCGAAGAACGCAGCATCCAGCATGTTCGCCTTCCGTTGCTACGGCGGCAATGGAATCACCACCAACATCCAAGAGGCGGATTACGTATCGGCAACGCCGGCCAACAAATGGAAACTCATATTCTCCAAGAAGTCCATCAACGACGTTCTCCCCATCGTGGGCGATTCCGTGCGCATCAAGCCTCCTTCGGAAGGGGGAATCGCAGTTGATCTCAACGGCCTAACCGCACACGAAAAGAACCCGTGGGTACGTATCACGGGCGAACAGCGGATTACCGTCACGAGCCCGCCAGTCGTTACCATGGACAAGGAGTCCCCGAACTTCGAAAAGACCAAGGATATCGTCCGCAGCGATTCCGCGACCGTCCCAATACTCGTCACCAGCGACAAGCCGCTCACGGCAACACAGGTCGGCGAAATCTACGGCACGCAGGGCCATTACCTGGGCGACATGAACATGTCCGAACTTGTCGAGAACGAAATCACCGAGATTTCCAAAACCGTAAAGACATCCACCATGCTCGAAGACAAGGAAGCGGTCAAGAACGGAAGCCCGTCCACATCCATTTCGCTGGAAGCGGTCATCACGATGATGGATAGGAACCAAATCACTCCAAAGGATGCCAAGAACAGGTACGGCGTAAGCGATGTCATCATCAACGCCTACAATAACGGTCTCTTGACCAAGGACAACCTGCATAATTACATGCACGGCACGCCCGAGGACGTCAAGACCATAGCAGAATCCATGGCCGACAGGACGGCGCTCAGCTACAAGACGACCTACTTCACCAGCCTCGGCCAGTTCGTCAACAGCGATGCAGGCCAAATCGCCTGTAACGACGATATCTTCAAGACGGACGGCGCCGTGAACTGCCTCGGCAACAACGGCCACCTGTACCTCGCCTGGAACATGCGTTCCAAGGACGGCCGCCTCGCGGGCACCGGCGTCTATATCGCCCGACTCGAAATTCGCCTCATCGTGAACGGCAAGAGGATTACCAAGCGTACGCAGGACTTCCTCTGGGGATTCCGCCACGGGGACCTCGCCATTATCGACTTCGACATGAAATAGCGAGCCCAAATCAATCGAAACAACTTTCCATAAGGCACCTTTGGGTGCCTTTTTTTGCAGTATCTAGGCGTTTTCTTTCGTTAAAAAATGGAACTTTTCACCCTAACAACAGAAACAACCTTCAAGTGTTGCGGTCTTTGCAATTTATTTTACAATTCCCCAAAAAAATATTGATAACTATCACAAGTTTGAATGTATTTTCAATAAGGGTGAACAGTGTTCAGGGAGTCATGGATGCGGTTAAAAAACGTCTTTTCAAATTTGCTAATTCTACTATTTTGTGCAGCTATTCCGTCCTTAGCTGCGGATTACAATATTCTTGTCAAAAATGAGCCAAGCGCCAATAGCGGGTCGAGCTTATACGTGGTTCTTTCTTGGACCGACGGAATGCGGACGCGGCAATCAAGCTGTACATCGCTCAGAAGCTACGGGGACGGTTCGTTCTATGTTTCCGCAACGATGGAAGCAGACCAAAACCCCAAATTGACCTTCTACACGAACCGCACCTGTTCCACCAGGAACTCCGTTGGCTCTGTATCTCCGTTTGCTGGCACAGAACCGGTCTCGGAAAACTTCGTTATTACCATTAGCAGTGCCGGTACAACTGTAACCAACAGTGCCGAAGTCATCACACCGCCGGAAACCAATCCCGGTGGCCCCGGAACAACCCCCGGTGGCCCAGGGACAACTCCCGGCGGCCCAGGGACTACCACCCCGACCCATTCCAACAGGAAAGTCATACGTTTCTTCGCTCCCTGGACGAATACTTCCGCAATCCTCTATGTCGCTGGCGGCGATTCCGCAAAAATGACGACCGTAAAGAACTATTGTGGTTGGTTCGAAGCTAGAATTACTCCGCCTAGCGGTTCGCTCCAGGTCTATTTCAAGCAGACCATCGGATACGACTACGTGGGCGATCTCCATTACACTAGAATCAACCCGGCAACGCAAAACATTTTACTTTCGCTCGACAGCGCTGCAGCGCATTCAGATACCATATGGGTCAAGGCCGGTAAAGAAGTCGGCATCGCGACGACAGTCTATGAAAAATACCCGGGTATCCTCGGCGATTGCCCCGTCAAGAAACTCCCCGTGATGATGTTCGACTGGCTCCATGGCGAACAGGGCGACGGAGACATCAAGACGACAACCAACAGGCGCGATTCCACAGTGACGACCTCTTACGGGAACGGCGCCAAGGACCTCTATTACAACGACCCGATGTATGCCACGAGCAACGACTTCGGCAGTGGCGGATGCGGAGGCTCCAACGCAAGGGATAGCCAGAACAGAGGCTACATGAAGGGCATGGTGGAAGAAACCCTCGGTGCCAACGGCGTCCCCGTACCGGCAGCGAACTTCCCCGAAAACTGCAAGATCACCACGCATATCGCAAGCTGGTTCTTGCCGCAAATCATCGCCCAGAAGAACGGCAAGGATTACTCGAACGCTACGTGCCGCTCCATTGAATTGGAACTTCAGGATGACGGTCTCTGGCTCGGGAAAAAAGACAACAACAGCCCCGAAGGCGGCCTTTTCTTGCTGGACGACTTCCAGTACCTCGACGACGAACAAACTGTCCCGAACCCGTTCTACGACAACATCACATCCAACCGCAAGAGACATAACTACGGCTTCACGATGAAAATCCAGGCGACGTTCGAATACGTCCCCGGCCAATACTTCGAGTTCCTCGGTGACGATGACGTCTGGGTGTTCATCAACAACCGCCTCGTCGTGGATATCGGCGGCCAGCACGCCCAGGTATCGGGAGCGGTTGACCTTGACACGCTACATCTTGTCGAAGGCGCAAACTATCCGTTCCATATTTTCTATGCCGAACGCCATATTTCCTCCTCGAACTTCATGATGAGAACTTCCATCGACTTGAAGACCGAAGCAAGCTTGTTCTATCAGGATCTTTCGGCAAACGGCATTCTCGATTACAAGATTTACCAGATTATCCGTGAACAGGCGCTTTCTTGCGACTTCTCCGGCTCGACCACCAAAGATACCGTAGATGCTCCCTCGAACTTTGTCTTGATCGGAAGCGGCGCCTATTCCGAAGGCGTCCCGCTGGATAGCGTAGGCGTCTGGTACGGCGGCATCACCATCAAGCCGGGCTATACCGGGTTCACCATCAACACCGAAGAGATTAGGCAAAAACGCACGCTCCCGCCGGGAACGTACCAGTTGCGCTTTTCTCTGCAGAAAGACGAAACCCAGTACGACGAAATTACTTTCACCATCGACAAGTACGATTCGCCCACAATCAATTACGCCCGTGTCGATGACAGGAACAAATGGACGCTCATGGGCAACGAAATCGATGGCACTATCGATACGCTCGGCAAGTGGGTCAACACGCGCTACGCCGTGAATATCGCATTCGCCGAAGACTGGGCTACATTCGACGACATGGTCTATGTCAACACGTCGAACGCGGCGTTCATCCCCTGCGACGAAAACGGCAACCACATTACGACCGTGATGATGAAAAACGGACGTGCCACCTTCTACGTGAAGGCAACGGCTCCAGTCCAAGACGTAACGCTCATCGTCGGAAGCAGCGACGAAACGCAAACGGCAGCATGGCGCCACATTTCGTTCATGGAACCGCCAGTGCCGCAAGTGGTGTTCTCCTGCATTTTCGACAGGGATGGCGATGGCCGCGGGGACAGCGTCTTTGCGAAACTAAGCAAACCCTATGGCAGCACGCTGGTCAACAACTATGTCAACTTGGACTCCATCCAGTTGGAATTCGGTGAAAAGTTCCCGGCAATCACCGCCGCAGGCGGAACCATTAAACACAATGACCGCGACAGTACCATGATGATTACGACCAACGGTGGATTCGGTACGGTTCCGTTTACCGGTGGCGCAGAAAACGTCTATACCGGAAAAATTACGCCATTCTGGAAATACACGGAAGGCGGCTCGCAATCGACCATCAGCATCACCGGCGAAGTCACCGACTCCATCGGCCCCGTCATTACAGCCGCAACCATTTCTTACAGCGATGACGGTTCTACGGTTCTTTCACTTACATTCAGTGAAGGTCTGGACTGCGAAAACGAAGCCGACGCCAACTACTTCATATACTGGCCCAAGCAAACTAACATCGAAAGGCAGGATGTCGTACCGGACATTCTCTCCAAAGACAAGAAGAACAAGTGGAAATTGATTTTCAGAAGTGCCCGCAACGACAAGGAAGCATACATCCCCGTCATGGGTGACTCCATCAAGATGATTCCGGGCATCCACATGGACCTCCTGCACAGAAGTACTCCGGCAAACAACAAATATGTCCGTATTTCCGGACAACAGAAGGTCGTCATCACCAGTTCGCCGGTCGTAACAATTGGCGAAAAGGAAGAGTCGCTAGAAATCATCCAAAGCCCGACGCCCACTGTTCCGAAGCTGTACCAGACGCCTGAACCAAAAACAGCCAAGGAAGTTGCTGAAGAATACGGCGTGCAAGGACATTACCTCGGCGAAATGAGTATCTCGAACTACGTCAAGGATGAAGTCACAGAACTCAAGGCCGCCGTCAAAAATATCAACGACAAGAGCGTTGAAAGAACGGGCTTGAACATCAAGGACCTCATTGAGACAAAGTCCTATGGTGACATCAAGAGAGAGCTCGACCTCTCTAACGATGAAATCAACGAAATTAGGGACGCTATCAGTAGCGGAATCGTCTCAAAAGAAGACTTGATCGGTATTGCGAACGGAAACACCGCAATCATCGAAGACGTGACAAAGAAGCTTTCCGAAAAGACAACCCTTGAATACCAGACCCACTACTACTCAAGCCTCGGCGTATTCGTCAACAGCAGTTCGGGCACGCTCTCCTGCACAGACGAACTCTACAACGGAAACTGCCTGGACAACGAAAAGAACGGGAAGCTCTTCCTCGCCTGGAATATGAGATCCAATAATGGAAGACTGGTAGGCACGGGCGTTTACATCGCAAGACTTATGTACAAGATAAAAGTCGGGTGGAAAGTCAAAGTGAACCGCACTCAGGACTTCCTCTGGGGCGTGCGCCACGGCAGGACGAAAGGCTTCGAAATCGATTTAAATTACTAGAGTTTCGCAATTCTCTCTAAAAAGGCACCTGTGCATGCAGGTGCTTTTTTATATGCAAAAATGCGCACAAAAGCAAAAACCGCCGGCGAAGGTGCCGGCGGATTCTTTTATACTCAATACGGAGTCGTCAACTTATGCAAAGTTGTACAAGTCCGTAATATCGTTGTTGCTCTTGTCGTACATCCAGAACTGGTTGATGTGGGCATATTCATCTTCCACGAGGGAAATCTTGATGTTATGCTTGTATTCCAGATAATTGAACATACGGTTCAAGTCCTTGCAGAGGACATCGACAACTTGGGCGCTGACCACGAGGGTCACTTCGCGGAGACGGCCCTTGGTATGGGCGCGGGCAAGCCAGCGGTCAATCATTCCCAACGTCGATTCGAGCGTAGCGATGCGGCCACTGCCGTTGCACACCGGGCAGCATTCGGTCTTTTCGGTCATCAGGTTCACACGGACGCGCTTGCGGGTGACTTCCATGAGGCCGAACTGGCTGATCGGGGCGGGGCTAATCGGGGCCTTGTCGCGGCGGATAGCCTTGCGGAATTCCTGATAGACGGCTTCGCGGTCTTCATCCGTTTCCATGTCGATGAAGTCGATGATGATGAGGCCGCCCACGTCACGGAGACGCAACTGCTTTGCGATTTCGTGGCAAGCGTCGAGGTTCGTTTCAAGAATAATCTTGCTCTGGTCCTTGCCGTGCACCTTCGGGCCCGTGTTCACGTCGATGGACACGAGAGCTTCGGTCTGCTCGATGACGAGGTTGCCACCGCGCGGAAGCGGGACCTGGCGCTGCAGGGAGCGCGCGTAGTCGTTTTCAATCTTGAAGTATTCGAACAAGCTTTCGCTAGAGCTCCAGAGCTTGACCTTGTCGAGCTTATCCGGAGAGAGGACCTTCAAGTATTCGCGAAGAGCGAAATACTCGTCGCGGTTGTCGATATACACGTAGTCCGTGTTGTCGCCGAAGTATTCGCGAACCGTCTGTTCGATGGAATCGGATTCTTCGTAGATGCAGGTCTCGGCAGGCATGGTTTCGAAGTTGTACTTCGTCTGTTCCCACTTGCTTTCGAGTTCGCGCATCTGCTTGTTGATTTCGAATTCGGATTCGTTGAGGCCGTTAGTGCGGACGATGTAGCCCACGTCGCGGCCCTTGAGACGGCGGACGACCTTCTTGAACTCACGGCGCTTGACCGGATCGCGTTCGCGCTTCGAGACGCCGACGAAATTTGTACCGGGCATGCAGACCAGGAAACGGCCAGCAAAGCTCAAGTGTGTCGTCAAACGGGCACCCTTGGTACTGATCGGCTCCTTGACCACCTGCACCATGATTTCTTGGCCTTCCTGGAGAATTTCGTCAATAGAAATCTCCTTAGAGGCATCGCCTTCATCATCATCGTCACCATATTCGCGGCGCAACAGTTCGCTGCGGTCCATGGCGTCTTCCTGATGCAAAAAGCCAGCCTTTTCAAGACCAATGTCAATGAATGCCGCCTTGAGTGCGGGGAGCACCTTCTGAACGACACCCTTATAAATATTGCCCAGAACTCGATTAGAGGAAACACCTTCAACAACCAATTCCGCAAGTTCACCATCTTCCATGATGGCGATGCGCTTTTCGTATGGTGTTTTACTAATCAAGATTCCGCGCTTACACTTATTTGCCATTAAAACTCCTAAAGGGTAAAGCAAAACTTGATAGATATCCCCAAGACCGGTCCAAAAGTATGGATCGCATCCGAGCTCCCGATGTTTCTTGACGGAAAGTACCGCCTGCCCGCATCGCAAAGCCTGGGGACCATAAATATAGATAAGTAGGAAGTAGGAAGTAGGAAGTAGGAAGGGGAAAGCGGGGGGAATTGTAAGAGAAATGTGCGAAAATTTGATAAATGAGCGTAGCGAAAGTACAATTGGGAGTTACTAGTTCGGAGTTACTAGAATAGAATTCGGAAGTAGGGGGGGTAGTCACTGGATTCTTCCCCTTTCAGGGTCAGAATGACGAGCGAGGCGAGAGCAGTAAAATGAGTTCACTCATTCTTATTGCCGAGCTGATGCCGTCATGCCACGAAGAGGAATGACGTCAACGCTTTCGTCATCCTGAACGTAGTGAAGGATCCAGTGGAGTTAGACGAGAGGCGAGAGAACGCCCTTTGGGCTACAGACGAGAGAAATTTTAGTTTGCAGAACTTAGAGAATAACTATTGACTAATAACTAACGTCTAATTAAATTAATCTGCGATGAAAAAATGTGCCAAAAATCAAGCCGAAGAATCTCTGAAAGCGTTCAAAAAGCGCATTCGCAAGATGACGCTAGATGAACTTTATGACGAGCTGGACGCTGCCGAAAAAGCAGAGTCCAACGAGCGCATAGACATCATCATCAAACGGATGGACAAGCTTGAGCCGATTGAGCAAAAGAAAAAGGAAATCGAAAAAAATCGAAAACGTATTAAGGACACCTTTGTTTATTGGCCGTTTTGCACTATCCTTGGCGGCTTTTATATTACCTTGCAATTTTTTTACTTCCATAAGTACGGTCAATTCTTAGAGCGTCATAAAAGATTACCATATAAAGCCCTAACTCCAGAGGTATTATTATACACGCCTTACGTCAGCTTTGTCATCGGTTTTCTCTTGGCGTATTTTTGGAGTTACTTACAACAGAAGCAGAGGGCTTTAGACTTAGGTATCACCGGACTATGTTTATCTAAAGGGGCATTGGGTTTGATTGTTGGAAGTTATCCTGGATTTTTCATGACACCGGGAGCCTTCCTTTCGCGATTTATCGCATGCATCGTCGCTACGCTTTCGCTAGTATTCATGTACAACGTATTCATGAAAAAACAGGCCGGACGTTTTTACGATAGCGCATGGCCATTGCTGTTGATAACAATTGCAATCGAACAAATCGGCTGGCTGGAACATTTGTAATTTCATGGATATGCTTACCGAAGTCAATCTCAAAGACAAAAATTATCTAAAAGCCTACGAGGAGCAAATACAAGCACTCCCCCTAGACGAACTGTATGAAGTTTTAGATATCATCAAACATGACCCATCGCCCGAACGCATCAACATTGTAAACAAAAGAATTCAGGAATTAGAAGAAATCGACAATTCCGAAAACGTCCGCAACTATTACAGTAATCTCATCAAGAACGAACCCCAAAAAATCGTTTACGTCGAAAAGAAAAAAGAGAATCCGCAAGAAAAAATTGAAGAACCTGATAGTATAATCGCGCAAATCGAACTACAGCCAGTCAAAGAAAACAAAACGGAAGAGACAAAATCCGATAGATTCTACATCGAGCCTCATTCTTCTAATTGCAAAAGAAAGTTGTCTGAAGAAGAATTAGCCGAAGCACGCTTGTTTGCGCATTTAGTTGATGAAAAGTATAAAAATGCGCCACCACCTCCACCTTCTCCTCAACGTCATACCCCCGCCTCTACATTATTCAACTGGTTTCTATTCGTACTTCTTTTCGGAAACTGGGTTTTTGTCAATACAAAAGGTGGCTACTTTATGCAAAAAGGAGCACTTGTATATTATCCTGAGCACAGTATTTCGTATTCAATAACAACGGCATCTTATTTCTGCCTTGTCGGATGCTTTATCATAGTACGCTGCTATAAAAAAGAAGCCTCAATAGGGTTAAGCATTGCAAGTTTTTTCTGGATCAAATCCCTTTTGGGATTTTTCGAAGGAATTTATCCAGGCTTTTTCGTGACACCCAGTGCATCGCTATCGCGGATTATATCGCTTTCAATCCTTATTTTGTCATCACTATACGTTATCAAAGTTGTTAAAAGCAAAGAAAAAAGCTATTTGAAAATGACTTTGCTCATGGTTCTTTTGTGCTTGGCCATTGAGCAAATCGGCTGGCTGGGGTAACAGCGAAAAATCAGTTCAAATGCGTAGGCGGGGCGCCGGCACTGTTGCGGATGGCAGCCTGCTTGCGCTCGACGATGGAATCTGCAATGGCGCGAACCTTTTCGGTAAGCCAAAGCCACGACTGGCTTGCCGTTTCGTAATCGGCCTCACCGAACATCTGCACGCGATTGTCACGACGCAACGCATCGACTTGGCGGAACGCTTTCACGTCGCCCTTGGGATAAACGGCAAACGTGCTGCCGCCATTGTAATTGAGGATGCTGAACGCCGGCACATCGCTCGGGCCATCGGCAATGTAAATCATGTTTTCGAAAGGCACGCGGCGGCTCTCGCGGGCGATTGAAGAATTGACGTCAATCGTTTCGGGATACTTGTTGCTGCCCTTGTTGATTTCGAAGAGGTAGCGCGTTTTGGAAGTATTGTCGAGCGCAGATGCGATTTGCGAAATTTCGGAGTACACAGGAGTCGCGGCGTTTGAAAGGCCCGCAGTTACAGAAGAAATGCCGCCGGATTCAAAGCCTTCCAAATAGCCAGGCTGCGCAGGCGATTCGATAAATTCGCAACCGTAAATACCATCGACAAACGGCGCGATTGCACTCCCGCGAATCGTCTCGGCAAATCCGGTACTTACGACATAATGTTCCAAGCGGATATCGAAAGCCTTGTATTTTTCGTCATCGTTGATAAGCGACTTCACTTCGCCGAAAAATTGCGGAAGTCCCGGATAAAATATCAGTTCCTTGCCGAACTCGCGCAAAAGAGCATTATTCAAGCCCTTGAAAATCCCGGCCTTTACGTAAGTCAAGATGTGGTTCAAGTAGCTCGTATCCGAATTGACGGATATTCCCTGTTTGCCGTAATACGCTTTGAGGGCGTTCACCTCTTGCCAAAACTTTTTACCATCGACATCGAAGTGCTTAAAAAGCGGATCCTGCATGTACGAACTGATGAGGGTCTTGTCGCAGTCCCACACCATGGCGATAATATTTTGTTCAAAAGGTGATTTCATGATTTAGTAGGAAGTTAGAAGTTGGAACTCAGAACTCACTTAGTAATAAAATAATCCTCAGGGTTGACGGGTACTCCGTTCACGCGAATTTCATAATGTAAGCCAAGACTGGACTGAAGGCCGCTCTTGCCAATCAACGCAATCGGGTCTCCACGACGGACCTTGTCGCCTTTATCTAAAAGTGTTTGGCCCAAATGCGCATAGAACGTTTTCACATGTTCCAAATGTTCAATCTTCATTGTCAGTCCAAAACCGCGGTGTTTGCGGACCTCGACAACAGTCCCCGCTCCAGGCGCATAAACGGTATCCCCCTCGGCAGCCAAGAAATCAATACCCCTATGCGGGAGTTCCTGGTCCGTAAATGCATCGAACACCATCTCGAAACGGCTCTTGATATCGTGATGATTTCTAAGCGGATGGAGCACCGGAATACGAGCTGCCAGGGCGGAATCGGCTTCTAGCATATTGAGCGTTTTGCGGAACGTCGATTTCATTTCGTACAAATTCTTTCTCGGAGATGCATCATCTTCTACCGAAGTCCCTTCGATCGCAAAACCAAGCCCGCCCAATTTCATGGAGCTATCGCGGACAACGCGCGTTTCTTCAATTTTCAAGATAGTCGTATCAACAACAGTGCGGATTTTCTTGATTTCCTTCTTGATGACAGAGTTTTGGTGATAAACATCTATCAGGTTGCCGTTCGACAAGTTTTCTACAATCTGCATCGGCGAGAACAAGACAAAGCCCAAAATGGCGCAGATACCTATAACAAGGTAAATAACAGCCTTCCGCACAGAGAACGTCACATCACGCCCTCTGGAATCATTGTTCGGATAAATATGAACCTCAAGTTTTTTCACTAGGACCTTCAGTCTTTTTTACTTAATTTCTGTTCGAATTCCGCAACTTGTTTCTTAATTTCGAAGATGGCACCCACCGCTTCGACTGTAAGAGGGTCATCCTTAATGGTCTCCAGGCGGCCTTCTTGAATCGCTTCGTAAACTCGTTGACCAAGGAACTGGAACTTGGCCTTGAGCTTGGACTGCACCATCGACAATTCGACACGGGACAAAACGTTGGACGCACAGTCCTTTGCTGTATTTTTAAGCTTATTTAGAGTTTTTTCGTTCATATTAGTTTCTCGACCAGTCTCTAAAATAGTAGATTTTTCAACATAAAACAATGGAGATTTTTCTATGAGTCGCAGCGATCGCAGAAGAGCTAAGCAAAATGCAAAAAAATTCGTCCCAAAAAAAACAAATGCGCTGGATAAACGAGTTATCGTGCTCCTCGCAATCATTGTCGTTGTCTTTTTCGTAGGAACAATGCTCATCCAAAGAGGTGCTTAATCCATGAAGTTCACTATTCAAAAGAATGTTCTGCAGGATGCCCTGCAAGCGGCAATTAGCGCCGTTCCGAACAAATCCACCATCCAAATTTTAAACAACTTTTCGCTCCGCTTGGAAGGGAACTTCCTCGAAGTGAGCGCAACCGACTTGGACCTCGGTATCAGGGTCAAGGTGGAAGTGCAGGGCGAACGGGATGGTGCAGTCGTCGTTAACGCACGCAAGTTGTTCGACCAAGTGAAAAGCCTCGTGGACCCGAGCATCACGAACATCACTTTTGACGCACAGGACTATCTGGTCAAGATCCAGTGGAGCGAACGCGGTAAGGCAAGCATCATCGGCTTTGACGCCAACGACTTCCCGCCGTTCCCGGAAATCGAAAATGGCGAAACGCTGAACATCGCCTCGAGCGAACTCGCATTCCTCGCCGAAAAGACATTGTTCGCAACCTCTACCGATTCCACCCGCCTGAGCTTGAACGGCGTGTTCCTCGAAGCGAAGGACGGCAAGGTTTCTATGGTCGCCACCGACGGTCACCGTCTTGGCCGCGCATCCATCGACCAGGAAGGCGCAGAACTCTCGAACGGCGTCATCATCCCGCACAAGGCTTTGCAGCAGATTTTGCACATGGCCAAGGGCGATTCCACCGTTGAGGTCCGCACCTCCTCGACGCACATTCTCTTTAACACGGGTTCCATCCAAGTTATCTCCAAGCTGTACGAAGGACCGTATCCGAGCTACCGCTCCGTGATTCCGCAGCAGTTCGAACGCACCGCACAGGCGAACACCACGGAATTCCAGAACAAGATTCGCAGCGTGATTTCGATGGCCAACGCCCGCACTCGCAAGATTCGTTTGCAGTTCGACAGCAACATCCTCGAACTCAGCGCCACGGACCCGGATGTCGGCGGCGATTCCCGCGAAGCACTTGCCATCACGCACAACGGCGAAGGCAGCTTCTGCATCGGCTTCAATGGCCAGTTCCTCGCAGAAATCCTCAGCATGTGCAAGAGCGAAGAAGTCATCATGAAGATGAACAACCCGCTTGGCGCTTGCATCATCGAGCCGGTTGGCGACAACATGAACTTCTCGTTCCTGTTGATGCCGACGCACCTCACCGACAACTAGTCGCGGTCATGAAAACATTGAAGGGGCTCTCGTTCGAGAGCCTTTTTTGTTTTTAATTAGAAAGAATAAAGTAAATTTATTTATAATGGTAGAACATCAAAGAACAAAATACCATCCATGAAAAAAGCGATACCGACATTTCTGTACCTTGCATGTTTTGCTTTTTATTTGTGCAGTTGCAGCTGGCAAAAAGCTCAAGTCACGGAAGGCTTATTCGATGTTTACGCCCCCGCCCCTTACACTGGAGCCGCATTTTCGATGGATGAAAAATCCAGCGCCATGCGAGCTAGCATACAAATTCGCAAAAACGAAAAGGAAACATGGCAACTCGAAGGCATTAAAAACGACCCAATCCATAGCGACAATCACGGGGAAAGTTTAAACACGAGCAATGCAAATATCGCCTACCGATTCAAGAGATTTCCCGTCACCGGTTCATTCGACTACTTTAGCAAAAACATTATTTCTATGTGGGGAGTAGGAATTGGTCTAGACCCCTATCCCTTTATCCGCGGGACCGTTGGGGTAAATTCGAGGCACATTGAAGCAGGCATAACAGCATATCTAAACATGAGCCAGAATACATCTACAAATAAAATAAATTGGATATCCCATAATTACGAAGGCATGATGTCTGGTTACGAAGATCACGCCGGCACAGTCGAAGGCAAATATCAAGAAGTCAAATTCAATGGTGGAATCGGCGGATTTATAAACTACTTCCCCATAAAATCAATTGCTATTTCTTACGCACCATTCCTTTACAGGCCTTGGTGGGACGACGAAGTTCGCGACTACGAAGTTTCTTTCCGATTCCCATTCATTTTCACGCAATATTTCGGTGCGTCCGTTCTCATAGCAAAGCACGTACAAGTTTCTGCGGGGGCGACACTCTATTTGAGCCCAGCCGTCAGAGGGAGTCATTGGTTCTTTGATTCGGGAATTGGTTTTGTATTCTGACGGCAAGGGTATTGACGATACCATTTTTTCACTAAAGGTTTGCTCCTGAAATTTTGGCAGGCGTGAATATTTCTCTGGCTAAAAACATGCCCCGAAATGCCCATCGTCGGAGAACCAACCAGTAACCATCCCGCAAGCGTCATGCCCAAAGTACTGGCCAAGCTTCCTCCCGCCACCGCACCAACTATTCCAAAAGCTCCCGTCACTATTCCGCCTCTCATAAGAGCATCCCCAAGCGGTCTTGGATGCGGTAGCGAATCAACTTCACAAGGAATAAACTCATCACTTCGATAGACACTTGTTCCAGAACCAGATTCTGCAGCCCAAACTAAATCATCAGACTCCTCGTAACAGATATACTTCGCGTTAACCATAAGCGTATCATCATCGTCACGTTTCTGACGCAGAAACTGAATTTTTTCAGCATTAACATAATGCATTACCGCTCCATTTACGTAGGCAACGGAATCTTTATAATAATGAGCTAAATCTGTTCCTTTATGCAGCATATTCTTAGTCTCAACAACTTTCTGCAAAGATTCTGACTTTACATCATATTCCTTATACGGGTTTCTTGCAATTTTTTCCCTATTACATCTCGTTACATTTTCTCCTACAACCCAAGCTGACAACGGAGCCACAAAAATATTTATCGGAAACGGAACCAATAAAAGCGGAACGAAACCAGCAACAACACTGCCCGCTACACCAGCATTTACATTTCGGTTATAATCATCAGTAACGTCTATAACGGTGTCCAAAACCACATTGTTGTAAACTTTCATAATTAGATGGTGTTCGCCAACCGGAAGCTTTACATCTAGAGGTGTATTTCCCATAAATTTATCGTCTAAAAAAATAGCGGCAGAACCAGAACCGTTTGTAATATAAACTCGCCCAAGAATATCATCATTATTCTTCCGAACAACCTTATCCGCCATTGTACAACCGGCTAAGAAAAAAGCCAAAAAAAACAGAACAAAAAATTTATACATATTCCAACAATAGCAAATCTATATTGAGAATTCGATTACACCACAACTACCTAACGCACCTCACAGAACGGGCATCCGTTTTCGCAAATGCGTTCAAGCTCGCCGCATCGCTACTGAACGACAAGAACAAATAGTACGCCAGCGACTCCGGAAACTCATCATCTTCCGTTGCGCTCCAAAAATAAGCGTAACCACCGATACCGTCGAACTTGCCACCAGTAACTGCACCATCATCTGCTTTCGAAACGGCACTACGATACCCCGCCGGGAGAGCCTTGAAGCCCAAAGCATCCGAACCGTTCCCTTTCTTGAACCAACCGTCTTTAGCTTTCAAAGCCGCGCCAGCATCGCCCCTGGACGACGCCACGCCATCCTTGAGCAATTCCGCAATAAGCTTCTCGAAATCAGCCTTCGTCGGCAGGCGCCAACCCTCCGGGCAAACCGTTTTCGCCTCTGCCCATGTATAAAGACGCCCCAAACGCTTGCAGTTGCGGGTATCGCCATCGGGGCAAGCGCTTGACTCCGTTGCATAATTCAGATTTTTCGCCATCCATGTCTGTTCGCCGATTTTTATGACGCCATAAGACTGCCCATCACGCGAATCTGTAAACGACTCGGAACAAGCGGAAAGGAAGAAAAAAAGAACAAGTGCGCCAAACCTACCGAATGCGAGCAACGAAGAAAATGGCGAACGTAAGAATAGATTATTCATATAACCCAAAATATATTTTTTTTACACCAAAATCAAGATATCCACAATTGTTGATAAATTGTTAAATAAGTTCCCTTATCTGCAATGTCTCTTTAGTGCTGCAATGTATGCTTCGGCGTAACGCGATTTGGTGACGCCTTTGCGCATTACGTAACCGACGGTCATCTTGTCGTGAACGTCGAGGCGTTTTGCGATGATGTTCTTGCCGTTGAGCTTATGGCTGATGACGCCGGAGCAAATGGTGTAGCCGTCAAGGCCGATGAGCAAGTTGAAAAGCGTCGCGCGGTCGCGGACTTTGATGTTTCGCGGGCAATCGAAATCGATGGCGGTGAGGGGTTCTTCGGCAAAGTAGAACGAGTTGAAATCGCCTTGTTCGTAAGTCAAGTACGGGAATGGCTTGAGATCGGCGAGAGTGATTTTTTCTTTTTTGGCAAGCGGATTCTTCGATGACATGAACACGTGAAGCGGGGTTGCAAAAAGTGGTTCAAACACGAGATTGTTCTTTTGGATGAGCTTACGGATGACTTTTTCGTTTTTGTCGCTGAGGTAGAGCACGCCCATTTCACTTTTCATTTTGGCGACATCGTCAATAATTTCGTTGGTTTGCGTTTCGCGGAGCGTAAAGTCGTAACTCGGACCACCAAATTTGCGAATAACATCGACGAATGCGTTTACGGCAAAGGAATAATGCTGGCAACTGACGGAGAATATCATGTTGCCACCCTTGCCGCCTTTATAGCGGTCTTCCAAAAGTGTCGCCTGCTCCAGAACCTGCCTTGCGTACGAAAGGAATTCGTCGCCTTCGTTTGTTATGGTGACACCTTTGTTGGAACGGTTGAAAATCGTCACGCCCATTTCTTCTTCGAGTTCATGGATGGCGGCGGTAAGGCTTGGCTGCGAGATAAAAACGCGTTTGGAGGCTTCGGTAATATTTCGCGTGTCTGCAATGGCAATGGCGTATTTAAGTTGTTGTAGGGTCATATAGGTATGAGGTGTTAGGTTATAGGTATTAGGAGATTCCCACCTAAAGGTGGCCATGCGCACTATGGAACAAAGTTCCAAGTGCTGTCCGCCCGGTTGGAGCCGGGAATGACAATGTCTGCAATGTCATGCCGGACACCGTTCCGGCATCACCTTTTGTCATAAGCTACTACCATAGGAAAAATCTATGGTGAACATACAAAAAATAGTATTTTACCTATTCCAAAAATGTGAATATATTTGGAAGCGTTCAAGAAAAACAAATAAAAAAGGTAGGTTAATTAATATGACAACGAAAAACACATCTGTAATTGGTTTTCCGCGTATCGGTAAGAATCGTGAACTCAAATTTGCAAGCGAAAAGTTTTTCAAGGGCGAAGTATCCGAAGCAGAACTCCAAAAGGTCGCAGAAGAAATTCGCCTTTACGGTTGGAGGAAGCAGCGCGAAGCTAATATTTCCTTCATTCCATCGAACGATTTCTCGTTCTACGACAACGTTCTTGACACCGCATTTTTGCTGAATGTTATTCCGGCTCGTTATCAGGAACTCAATTTGAGCCTTCTCGAAAAGTATTTTGCAGCCGCCCACGGCTATCAGGGCGAAAAAGGCGATGTAAAGGCCCTCCCGATGAAGAAGTGGTTCAATACGAACTACCATTACATTGTTCCGGAAATTGATGACACGACCGAACTCAAGCTTGTGGGCAAGAAGCCCATTGAAGAATTTAACGAAGCCAAAATGGCCGGAATTGAAACCATCCCGACTGTTATCGGCCCTTATACATTCCTCCGCCTCGCCCGCTACAACGGCCAGAAGAAGGCTAAGGACTTTGTCGCAGCCGCAATCGTTGCTTACGCAAAGCTAGCTGATCAGCTTGCCACTGCAGGCGCCAAGTGGATCAGCATCGCAGAACCGGCTTTGGTTTTTGATGTAACTGCCGAAGAACGCGATCTTTTCAAGTCCATTTACGTTGAACTCGTTAAGCAGATTCACGATGTTGCCAAGGTAAAGGTCAATTTGCAAACTTACTTCGGCGATATCCGCGATGTTTACGAAGACGTGATTGCGCTCGACTTCGACGGCATCGGTCTTGACTTTGTCGAAGGTCTCCAATCTCTTGAACTTTTGAAGAAAGGTTTCCCGAAAGGGGCGGTTCTTTTCGCAGGCGTTGTGAACGGCAAAAACATCTGGCGCGCTGATTACGCACAGAAGAACGCGCTCCTCGCCGAAATCGAAAAATACGTAGATGCTAAAAACGTAGTTGTTGGCACTTCTTGCTCTCTCTTGCACGTGCCCTACACGGTTGCAGCCGAACAGAAGCTTTCGGCAGACATACTCAAGCACTTCGCATTCGCCGAAGAAAAGCTCACGGAACTCGCAGAACTCGCCAACGCCAACGCAGCCGCTCTCGAAAAGAACAAGACTTTGTTCGCTACCGCACGCATCAAGGAAAATAAAGCTGTGCAAAGTGAACTTGCCGCCCTTACCGCTGCCGATTTCGAACGTAAGCCAAGCCGCCTCGAACGCCGCGTTGTGCAGAAAGAAGAATTCAAGTTGCCGTCGTTCCCCACGACCACAATCGGTTCCTTCCCGCAGACTGCTGAAGTCCGCGCCAACCGCGCCGCATTCCGCAAGGGTGAAATCTCTCACGAACAGTATATCAAGTTCAACCAGAAAAAAATCGCCGAATGCATCAAGCTGCAAGAAGAAATTGGTCTTGACGTGATTGTGCATGGCGAATTCGAACGCAACGACATGGTGGAATATTTCGGTTCCAAGATTGACGGTTTCGTGTTCACGCAGAACGCCTGGGTACAGAGTTACGGCACCCGTTGCGTCAAGCCGCCTGTCGTGTGGGGTGACGTGAGCCGCAGCGCTCCGATTACAGTTGAATGGTCCGTTTTCGCACAAGGTTGTACAGACAAGCCGGTGAAAGGCATGCTTACGGGACCTGTCACGATTCTCAACTGGTCTTTCCCGCGTGAAGATGTTTCCCTCAAGACGCAAGCACAGCAGATTGGCCTTGCCATCCGCGACGAAGTTTTGGACCTCGAAAAGAACGGTATCAAAATCATCCAGATTGACGAAGCCGCTCTCCGCGAAAAGTTGCCGCTCCGCAAGAGCGACTGGCACAAGGAATACCTCGACTGGGCTATTCCCGCATTCCGCCTGGTGCACGCGAAGGTCAAGCCCGAAACGCAAATCCACACGCACATGTGCTATAGTGAATTCAACGACATTGTCCGCGATATCGACAACATGGATGCCGACGTGATTACCTTCGAAGCAAGCCGTTCCGACCTCAAGTTGCTTGACGCCTTGAACGAAGCGAAGTTCGAAACGCAGGTAGGCCCAGGTGTTTACGACATCCACTCCCCGCGCGTTCCGTCGCAACAAGAGATTGTCGATGCACTCCACAAGATTATCGCAAAGATCCCGCAGCAAAATGTCTGGGTGAACCCCGATTGCGGCCTCAAGACTCGCGGCGAAACCGAAACCACGGCTAGCCTCAAGAATCTCGTTGCCGCAGCAAAGCAACTGCGCGAAGAATAATGGTGACCCCGGCCGGGGTGACAACGCAAAAAACTTACACCTCCTGATTTCGCGATGATGCAATCACATTTTCGATAGAAGGATTCCAAGTTCGCACCAGTCTATCATCCTTTGCATTGAAGCGAAAGCAGAAACCAATCAATCCCCGTGTGCAAATACGCCGCGGGGATTTCTTCCACTTCAGACACCGTTGAATATTGCAGCTATAACAGATTATAAATTAAAACAATCTCGAATCGACCCATTGCTTTTTACAAGCATATCTTTGGAACACAACCTATATTTTAGAGACTGAATAACTTATATTACCATCGAGAATTTGGAGGCCACAAATGAATTTAACACTCGAACGCGCAAAAGAAATCAACAAAAATCATGTTACAGAAGAATCGCTAATAATCCATTCGCTCAATGTATGCTATGCGATGGGCGCAATGGCGAAACATTTCGGCGAAGACGTTGAACACTGGGAAGCCGTAGGCTATTTGCACGACTACGATTACCAGGAATTCCCGGAAGAGCATTTGCAACACACCGAAAAAGAGCTGCTGGCACAAGACGTTTCCGAAGAAGATGTCCGCGCCATCATGAGTCATGGCTTTGAAATTGTAAACGATGTCGAACCCAAAACGAACATGGAAAAAAGCCTTTTTACAGTCGATGAACTCACAGGAATCATCCAAGCATGTGCACGAATGCGCCCGAACGGAATTCTTGACCTCGAAGTAAAAAGCTTTATCAAAAAATTCAAGGACAAAAAATTCGCCGCGAAATGCAATCGCGACTACATTCTAAAAGGTTGTACATTGCTCGGCATGGACGTAAAAGATGTCGCCGCAATCTGCATCGAAGGAATGCGCGCCCACGCCGATGAAATCGGTTTAGCAGGCGCCACGAACTAATAAACTGTTATTAAATAACGTAAAACCATTCATCACCAGGTTTTACTTCAAGTTTTTTGTAATGGTTACTTGCTGTACGAAAATCCATTTCAGGATTTTTTATGCTTACACGGGTGTTCGCCTGAATAGAACTTGTGATGAATGTGTTACCACCGATAATAGCGTTTTCCCCGATGACCGTTTCGCCTCCAAGGATTGACGCTCCTGCATAAATAGTTACGTTATCTAGAATTGTCGGGTGACGCTTTTTCCCAGAAAGTCTTTGGCCACCTCTTGTCGAAAGTGCGCCAAGCGTCACGCCTTGATAAATCTTTACGTTCTTGCCGATAACGGCTGTTTCGCCGATAACAATACCAGTACCGTGATCAATAAAGAAATACTTGCCGATAGTTGCCCCCGGGTGAATATCAATACCTGTTTTGGAATGGGCGTATTCGGTCATGAGTCGCGGAAGAACCGGAACATGCAACAAGTAAAGTTCATGAGCTATGCGATAGATAGTGGTTGCCATAAGGCCCGGGTAGGCTAAAATAATTTCGTCAAGGCAACCGGCAGCCGGGTCACCGTCGTATGCGGCGTGCAAATCCGTTTCTAGAAATTCACGGACCTGCGGAATCTTCGCGAAAAATTCCTTACAAATTCTATAGCTTTCGATTTTCCGGTCTTCGGAGGTCATGGTTCCGCGAAGCTTGCAATAATCCAAGGCAATAGCCACCTGCTTGTGCAGGTGATAGAACGTGTCTTCAATGAGAATCGCAAAACTGTTTTTCGGATTATAAATTTTATGCGTGCGGTCTCTAAAATGTCCGGGATAGACAACTCGAATCAAATTTTGCAAAATCGTCTGAATCTCGGCCTGGTCAGGTCGATTGTATATATCGATATTATCAATATGCTTGCCACCGTTGTAATCGGCAAAAATAGTTTGAACAGCTTTTTCGACTTCGGATTCTTTGATAAGTTCGTGCATAGATTGAGCAAATGTGAAAAAAAATGTTAGACAAAAGACGAGAGACGAAAGACGAGAGAAAATCTCAAAAATCTCTCGTCTCTAGTCTGGACACTCTCGTCTGAGCTACGCGAACGTTTTCAGCGCTTTTACGAGGGCGTCGATGTCGTCCGGCGAGTTGTAGAGCGCAAGCGTCGGGCGAACGGTGCTTTCGTAACCGAAATGCCTGAGCACCGGCTGTGCGCAGTGATGCCCGGTGCGAACGGCGATGCCGTAAGCGTCGAGCCTCTTGCCCACTTCTTCGTCGGAATAACCGTCGAGCTTGAAGGCGAGCGCCGATGCCTTGTTGAGTGCCGTACCTACAAGGTGGAGACCCTTGACAGTCTTCAGTTCCTTGAGGCCGTACTGCAACAGTTCATGTTCCCAGCGGAATACGCAGGGCATCCCGATGTCGGAGAGGTACTTGAGGGCTTCGCCAAGGCCAACAGCGTCGGCGATGCTTCCAGTACCCGCTTCGAACTTGTTCGGAATTCCGTTGTAAATCGTGCGTTCGAACGTGACGTCGGCAATCATGTTACCGCCACCGTGGTAGGGGCGAGCCGCTTCCAGCAATTCTTTTTTGCCGTAAACGACACCGATACCGGTCGGAGCAAATACCTTGTGTCCAGAGAACACGAAGAAGTCTGCGTCGAGGGCGGAAACATTCACCGGAATGTGCGCGATAGACTGTGCACCGTCAATGAGGATTCTCACGCCGTGCCTGTGGGCAATGGCGATGAGTTCTTCAATCGGGGTGACCGTACCGAGCACATTCGAGACATGCGTCACGGAAACGAACTTGGTGCGATTCGTGAACAATGCTTCGTAATCGTGGAGCTTGAGCTGGCCGGTAGAATCGCAGGGAATCACCTTGATGATAGCGCCTGTTTCTTCGGCAATGAGCTGCCACGGCACAATGTTCGCGTGGTGTTCCAAGATGGAGACGATGATTTCGTCACCCGGCTGGAGCGTGGGCTTCACGTAGGCGTTTGCAACCAAGTTAATGGCCTCAGTGGTACCGCGCACGAACACGATTTCCTGCGAAGACGGGGCCCCGATAAAGTCACGCACGATGTTGCGGGCATTTTCGTAAGCATCCGTCGATGCGGCCGCCAGCGTGTGTGCACCACGGTGCACGTTGGAGTTCTCGTTTTCGTAGTAGTACTTGAGGCGGTCAATGACCTGCTGCGGGCGCTGCGTCGTAGCACCGTTATCGAGCCAAACCAGCGGATGGCCGTTAATCTGCTTCGAAAGAATCGGGAAGTCAGCGCGGATCTGAGCAAGGGTCTTGCTACCGATGCGGATGGATTCGTTGCGAGAATTCGAGCCGCTGTTTGCGTTGCCGGCCTTGTTCACAGAATCGCCACCGAGGGATGTCGGAGCGTCAATCGTGCGACTCTGTTCTGCGGCCTGCGTCTTGGAAACAACCTTCGGGGAATACCCCGTTGCAGGCGCAGGCGCCGCCGGGACATCGCCGAACTGCGACAGAAATTCCGCTTCAGGAGCAGCAGGAGCTTCCACCGTATTGAGCCAGGAGTCTGTAGAACTTCCGCCGTATGCGACAGGGCTTTGCACGTAGGGGCTTTCCGAAGCATTCTGCGGTGCAAAGGGATGATCCCAGTCGAAGACCGGAGTCTGATTATGGGCATACGCTCCCTGGGCAACGCTCACGCCTTGTGCAGCAGAAGCATTCTGTGCTTCAGGAGCTGCAGGGGCTGCATAAGCGCTATCCGTCAAATCCGGGAAGTACTCGTTTGCCAACTGCTCCAGTTCAGCCGCATTGGGAACTCCGGCGAGTTCTTCTAGCGATCTGGTATCTGGATTATTCGTAGTCATAGTATTCGCCGACCTCTACATCTTCGAGAACTGCAATAGCGTCGTCTGCAAGGATAGCGGCAGAGCAATAGAGCGAGAGCAAGTAAGAAGCAACGCCCTTGTTGTCGATACCGCGGAAACGTACAGAGAGACCGCGAGAATGTTCATTCTTAAGACCAGCCTGGAAGAGACCGATAACACCGCGCTTGGCTTCACCAGTACGCACCAGCAAGATGTTGGTCTTGCCACCCTTGGACTTCGGTTCCTTGACACCATCAACAAGAAGCTTGTTGGTCGGAATCAGAGGAATGCCGCGCCAAGTGAGGAATTTGCCACCGGCGATATCGACAACAACAGGCGGCACGCCACGGCGAGTACATTCACGTTCGAATGCAGCGATTGCACGCGGATGAGCGAGGAAGAAAGACGGTTCCTTCCAAACCTTCGAAATGAGTTCGTCGAGATCGTCCGGTGTGGGGCGGCCATCGGCGCGGAGCGGCTGGATGCGCTGGGAATCGGCGATGTTCTTCAACAGACCGTAATCGTCGCTGTTGATGAGCTGGCTTTCCTGGCGTTCGCGGAGCGATTCGATAGCGAGGCCGAGCTGTTCCTGAACCTGGTCATACGGAGAGCTATAAACGTCTTCGATAGCGGTGTTGACGTTGATGATGGTGGAGATAGAGTTCAGCTTGTATTCGCGCGGTTCAGTTTCGTATTCTACGTAGCCTTCCGGAATGATGTCAGACTTTTTGGTCTGGCTGCAAAGCACATCGAGCGGGGTTTCGCCTTCCACGACCTTGTTCACGCGGAAAAGACCGGTTTCAAGACCCTTGAATTCAAGGAACTTGGTAAGCCACTTGGGAGTGAGAGACGCAAACTGCGGCTTGGTCTTGGTGACGTTAGCAAGGTTGTAGGCAGCCTTTGCGCCAAGCGCGTTGATGCCAGCTTTCTTTTCGATTGTTTCATTTGCCATTTTGAGTACCTCTCTTGTTTGTTAGTGGCAATAGTTTATTGTTGTTGCAACATTGGTCCTATATTTTCTATAGGGATAATTCTTAAAATTTTTTACAGCCATGCGCCCTCATGCGAGAACATGATATCCTTCATGGCATCAATACCGCCCTTCAAGTTGTAGAGCGGGCCCGTATAACCTGCCTCGCGCAAGGTATTTATCGCAAGCACGCTGCGCTTACCTTCCTTGCAGACAAAGATGGTATCCTTGTTCGGGTCGAGTTCTTTTTGCCTGCGGGCAAGTTGACCAATCGGAATCACGATAGCGTTCGGGAAGCGCAAAATGGCGCGTTCATGCGGTTCACGCACATCGACAATCGTCATGTCATCTTCATTATCGATCCTCTTTGCAAGTTCTTCCGGAGTGAATCCTTCAACAGGAGTTTCATCGTTTGTCTTGAGTCCGCAAAGATCTTCGTAATCGATTTCTTCGACATCGGTAATTGTCGGGTTGTTTCCGCAAATCGGGCAATTGCAATCTCTTTCGACCTTGAGAATCCTCGATGTCAGATTCAAGCTGTCGATGTGCAAAAGCTTGCCGTTCAAATGTTCGCCAATGCCAAGTATCAATTTGAGAGCTTCGTTCGCCTGGATGCTCCCGACAATACCCGGAAGCGGACTGATGGCGCCACCTTCTGAACAAGAAGGGATAAGTCCTGACGGCGGCGGCGACGGATATTGGCAGCGGTAGCATGGGCCACCGTCCAAGTTGAACACGCCAACCTGACCTTCGAACTGGTAAATCGCACCAAATACAACCGGAATACCGTGCAATGCACACGCATCGTTAATGAGGTAGCGCGCCTTGTAATTATCGCTACAGTCAACAACTAAATCGTATCCTTCGATTTCAGACACAATATTCGAAGCGTCAAGCTGTTCCTTTACCGCCTCGAAAACGATGTTCTTGTTGATGTTTTTTACCTTGTCTTTAGCCGACGCCACCTTCGGGCGCTTGATATCTCGCGAGCCGTGAATGACCTGACTCTGCAAATTATCCAGCGAGACCTCGTTAAAATCAATAACCTTGATGGTGCCGACACCCGCAGCAGCGAGATATTGGATGACGGGCGAACCCAAAGCACCTGCACCAGCGACGACAACCTTAGCCGCCTTGATGCGTTTTTGCCCTTTAACACCGATATCCCTCAACATCAAGTGCTTTCCAAATCGTTCAATTTCGGAATCGTCAAACGAAACCTCTTTCCTTCTTTCATCCGAAATCAAGCTTTCGACAGGGGCATCAACCGGTGCGCCACCAGCAATAGCGGGCAAAAGCAAAATTTCGGTATTTTCGGGGAGGCTCGCATCCCAAAGAGTTTCTACAGTCAATTTCTTGTTGTTGACGTAAATTTGGATAAAGCTCCTGATTTTTTTATTATCGGAGTAAAGAACCTTCTCTCCTTCTGGATAAGTGGTTATTAAGTAATCGAGTGCCTTCCTGACCGTATCGACAGGGGCATCCACTTGGGAGTTTTTCCCAAAGAAATTCCTGAGTGTTGCAGATATATAAATTTTCACTTTTTTCTCCGTACATTAAAAAGTGTCTTCCGTACAAATTATCCTACATTATTTATAGGCAATTTCGTGACGAAATATAAATCGTTTGAACACGTTTGTCTAATACATAATTTTTATGCGATGATATTGATTTTTCTTATAGCTTATACCCTAAACTAAATTTTTCCTATAGCACTTTATATCAGCAATTCCATCCTTTGTTACAGATAAAATTACATACAAAAGTCCAGGCACCATGTTTTCCAAATCTTCTTTCGATAAAATCGCTTTGCAATCTGGATGGGAATGGTAAACGCCCAAAATTTCAAGCCCCCGCTCGTCCAATTCCTTTTCCACTTGGTAAAGCAAAAGCGGGTCCGTCAAGAAATGGGCATTTTTTTTAGCATCCGGTATTTGGTTTGGCAAATCCCTCGCTTCGGTAATTTCAATCTCTCCATTTTTTGAACGCATCCCAATCAGAATGCCGCAGCATTCACCTGGGTAGGCATTTTTTGCAGAAAATTCCAATTGAGCCGAAATTTTTTTGTTAAATGCGCTCTCCATAATCACTTCTCCTTAGAAGTGCCCCCGGAGTTGGAATTTCACAAGAACCCCGGGGGCACCATTGTACGGAGATTCTTATTCCACTACCAATCCTTCATTGGTAGCATCGACCCCTTCGATATGGAAGGAATTCAGCACAGGATTCGATCTGTCCATGAGCGAAAGAATCAGGTAACTAGCCTTGCTATCGAAGGCGAGTCGCTTGTCTTCGTCAGAGGGGCGCGACGGCGATTCCGGATGGGAATGCCAGTTGCCAAGCGGAGTTAAACCGTTTTGTCGCATGTCCTTGATTGCAGCAAGATGTTCTTTGGGGTCCAGCGAAAAATGCTCATTCGAGTGGTCGATATTGGTGAGCAAATAGACCTTTTCGATATGCTTGTCCGCACCATCAATTCGCCCCGCAATCAACCCGCAAGCCTCTTCGGGGAGGTTCTTCTGGGCATGCTCCAGGATTTTTTGATATTCAGCTTTTGAAATTGTAATCATTGAAATTCCTTTTTTTGTTGCTTGTCATTCCACTTCGTGGCTTGATTTTGCGGCTCAGCTATGCCAAAACTCAAGCGTTTTGTCGCAACATTCGCCTTGTTTGTCATTCCCGGCTCCGACCGGGCGGACAGCACTTGGAACTTTGTTCCATAGTGCGCATGGCCACCTTTAGGTGGGAATCCCCTTCTTGTGTTGAAAGGGAGATGCCCGATTAAATCGGGCATGACACTTCCTACTTCCGACTCGCTTAGTGCTTCATCTCACAGACGGCTTGTTCGTAGTCAATCAGATGGTCAATCGTCGGGTGCGTACCGCAAACAGCGCAGTCATCCGTCTTGGTCGGGAGTTTGACCTTGCGGAATTCCATCGTGAGCGCGTTATAGGTGAGCAAGTAACCCGTCAACAAGTTGCCAATGCCAAGAATATACTTGACAGCTTCCATGGCCTGCAAACTTCCGATGACACCACCCATGGCGCCAATCACACCCGCCTGCTTGCAAGTGGGCACGGCGTCTTTTGGAGGAGGTTCCTTAAATACGCAACGGTAGCACGGTCCCTGTCCCGGAACGTACGTCATCAACTGTCCCTGGAAGCGAATGATACCTGCGTGAGAGAACGGCTTCTTCGCCATGACGCACGCATCGTTGATCAAGAATTTCGCCGGGAAGTTATCCGTACCGTCAATCACGAAATCGTAATCCTTGATAAGGTCAAGAATGTTTTCGCTGGTGACAAACGTGTGGTACGTATTGACAACCACATCGGGATTCATCTCGTTCATGGTTTCCTTGGCGGACTGCACCTTCAATTTGCCCACGTCCTTAGTCGCGTGAATAATTTGACGCTGCAAGTTCGAAAGATCGACCACGTCGGCATCGGCAATGCCAATCGTGCCAACACCAGCGGCGGCAAGGTACATGGCAGCAGGGGCACCGAGACCACCCGCACCAATAATCAACACCTTGGCATTCAAGAGCTTTTTCTGACCCTTCGCACCAACTTCCTTGAGGATGATGTGGCGGGAATAGCGTTCGAGTTGTTCGTTAGTAAATGCCATTAGCAGCCACCTCCCATGAAGTAGAGGAATTCGACATTGTCGCCTTCCTTGAGGACGGTCGATTCAAACGCATCGTTTTCAACGAAGGAATCGTTGAGCGAAACCGTCACGTAACGCGGCGTTTCCACATTCTCCAATACAATAAGTTCTGCAACGGTGATTCCGTCTTTAACTTCTTTCTTGTTTCCAGCTACTGTAATAATCATTATTTAGCTCCTTTTGTGAAATTCCTTTTTTTGCTGTTATCCCGGATTTATTCCGAATTCGCCTTTTTATTAGTCGCCAACCTTCTTGACGATGAGAGTGAACGTTCCATCCCCATTGTCATCGAGTTTTAAGATTTCGTGACCTTCTTCCTTGAGGCTACGCGGCACGTTCTGCACCGGTTCACCGTCATTCAGGCGAACGGCGAGAATTTGACCTTCGTCAAGTTCTTCGAGCGCAACTTTAGCCTTCACGAAAGTGGTCGGGCATTTTACGTCTGTTACATCAACAGAATCATCTATTTTGAATTCTTGTTCAGCCATTATTTTTTCTCCGTATTTTTGATTGTTACTGTCATCCCGGATTTATTCCGGGATTACTTATTTTAAAGACTCTTTATAGCTTGTTCAAAATCTCCTTTGAGATCTTCAATATCTTCGATGCCTACGCTAATTCGAACCGTTCCTTCAAAAACACCTGCGTTTTCTTTTTGCTGTTTTGAACTGTGCGTAAAGATGGTGCTTTCCGGATGAATAACGAGTGTGCGCAAATCGCCTATGTTTGTTGCAATCGTCGCATATTTCAAGTTGTTGATGAGCTTGAACGCCTTTTCCTTTGTCCCGGCATCAATAGAAATAATCGCGCCGCCCTTGCCGCCGAACTGCTTTTGCACCAAGTCGTAATAAGGGCTTTCTTTAAGCGCCGGGTAATTAACCTTAATGCCTTCGAACCCCTGCAAAAATTCTGCGAGCTGCAAAGCGTTACTGCATAAACGTTCCATGCGAAGCCCGAGAGTTTCAAGCCCGAGTGAGTTGAGGAATGCCGTCGCGGGAGCAATGCAACAGCCGATGTTACGCCAGATTCCGTTACGAAGCTTCGCGAGGTAAGCGAACTTGCCAAAACGCTTGTATTCTTCGAATCCCTTGTAGCGAGCAGGATCCCACTTGAAATTACCGCTATCGACGATAATGCCGCTAATGGCGCTGCCATTACCATTGATGTATTTTGAAGAGGAATGTACAACGACATCGGCGCCAAATTCAAAAGGACGGACAAGGTAAGGAGTTGCCGTCGTGCTATCGACAATAAACGGGACGCCGTTTTCGTGAGCTACATCGGCAACACTTTTCAAATCGACAACATTCAGTTTCGGATTACCGATAAGTTCTGTAAATACGGCCTTTGTCTTTTCATTAAGCTGCGAGCGAACGCTTTCTGCTGTGACTTCTGTGACAAAGCGCGTCGTTATTCCAAACGCTTCCAAATCGTGGAACAAATCAATCGTACCGCCGAACAGCCCTGCACTTGCGATGACTTCGTCACCAGTCTGCAAAATGTTCAGAAGCGAAATCGTTACCGCCGCCATTCCCGAAGAACATGCAACTGCACCAATACCTTTTTCGAGCGAAGAAACACGACGTTCAAAAGAATCTGTCGTCGGGTTTCCTATTCTTGTATATGCAAAACCGGGAGCCCTATTATTAAAAACCGCTTCAAGCTTTTCTGCAGATTCCTGAGAAAAAGCACTTACCTGATAAATGGGCGTAAGCGTAGAGCCCGAATTTTTTTCACTCTCAAATCCATGATGCAACAGCGTGGTATTAAAATCCATTCAACATTCTCCGCACAATATTTTTTTGTTGGCAAATATAGAATGCGGATTTTTGAATGTCCAATACTAAATTTATATTGCATTTTATAGAATTAATTTATAAGAAATAAAAAGTTCATTTATTATACATTGAGACTATTGTTGGATATAAAATTTTTCTATAGGTCAGTATTTTTCAGCACAGCTTACAGGCTTCTCAGTGTCCTATAGCTTGTTTCTATACCACAGCATAGGAAAGTAGTATCAGATTCAACCTTGAGTTCATTCCGTCCCTTTTCTATCTTTGTGCCGCCTTTGGAATTTCACAACAGGAGGCGTAACATGGAAAAACGAACAGGACTTTTTTCTAATGGAATTATCTGGTTTGGCGTTGCCATCTCCGTTTCCGAAATTGAAGCGGGTATAGAAATTGGCGCTGCAGCCGCAAGGGATTCGCTGTGGCTCCCACTTGTACTTGGGCACATTTTTGGCGGCATCTTGCTCTTTTTCGTGGGCCTCATCGGTGCGCGCGTCCGCTTGAACGCCATGGAAACGACTAAATCCACATTCGGCAAATACGGTTCCAAGTTTTTCGCTGCACTGAACACGTTCCAGTTGCTCGCCTGGGTCGCCGTTTTGAACGCACAAGGCGCTTCCGCTTTGGCAGGGCTCAACTTGCCGATTTCATTCCCGCTCACGTGCGTGATTCTCGCAGCGCTCATTGGAGCTTGGGTCTATGTGGGCATTCGACGTTCCGCCAACGTAACGACCGTCGTGATGGCAGCCCTCGCCGTTTTGCTTGCCATTTTATCTGTTAAGTTGTTCGGACTCGGCAGCGGTTCAAGCTCTGTCGCAAGCGCCGCCGGAGCAGCTGCAGCGGGAACTGCCACCACCGCGCTCAAGTTCTGGAATATTTTCGAAATTTCCATCGCCATGCCGATTTCCTGGTTGCCGGTGATTTCGGACTACACGAAGGATGCCGAAAAGCCCGTGAAAGCGACCGTCATTTCCGCAATCGCATACACGTTCGCAAGCCTCTGGATGTACATTCTCGGAATCGAAATTTCGGGCATCGGAGCAAACAACAACATCGCGCAAGCCATTCTCCTAGCTGGCCTCGGCATCCCGGGAATCATCATCGTAGTGCTTTCGACAGTGACCACGAACTTCCTCGCCGCCAATTCCGCAGGCGAATCTTCCAAGGCGATTTACAGCAAAATAAATCCAAAAATTGCAGGTGTCGTCGTAAGCCTCTTGAGCGCGGCCTTAGCCATTTCAGGAATCATGGAACACTACATCAGTTTCCTTTACCTGATTGCGTCCGTATTCGCCCCGATGGCCGCCGTTCTCCTGGTATCGTTCTACTTCTCCAAGGAACGCACCGAATCGCTGGGCGTTTGGCTCTGGAACATTTTCGCTTGGCTCGCGGGCTTTATCGCCTACCAGGTGGCAGAACGCTTCGATTCTGTTTTCCTCGGTCCGACGCTCCTCGCGGTAATCGTGTCAGCGGCATTCGCCTCCGTGCGGGTACTGTCGGAGATTAAGGGAGATTCCCCCCGGAACAAGTCCGGGGCAGGCTCTTCAAGTCGGGAATGACACCTTCATTTTTAATTTTTAATTTTTACTCGTCATGCCTCAGAAGAAAATCGCGCTAATTAATGATGTTACAGGATTTGGTCGGTGCTCCATCGCTGTTATGGCTCCGATTGTATCGGCGATGAAAATCCAAGCGGTCACAGTGCCGACTGCGATTCTTTCGGCGCACACGCAATTCCCCGAATATTACTTCGATGACTATACCTCAAAGATGCGCGATTACATTCAGACCTACAAGGATTTGAATTTAAATTTCGATGCGATTGCAAGCGGATTTTTAGGTTCCGAAGAGCAAGTCGATATCGTCATTGACTTTTTCAAGACATTCAAGAAAAACGGCACATTCACATTAGTGGACCCGGTGATGGGCGACTACGGCAGGCTTTACGAAACATACACGCCTAGTTTGTGCGAAAAGATGAAATCGCTCGTTCATTACGCAGACATCTTGACGCCGAACCTCACCGAACTTTGCACCTTGACCGATGTAAAATACCGCGAAGAGGGATTCAACGACGCAGAACTTGCGACCATGTGCCAAAAGCTTGTAGAACAGGGCCCGGAACACATCGTTGTGACAGGCATCCGTTACAACAGCAAGCAAATCATGAACTACGTCTATAGCAAGGGCGAAGAACCGCGAATCGTCATGGTCGATCGCATCGGCGGCGACCGCAGCGGAACCGGCGATGTCATCAGCTCCATCATTGCGGGCATGTACCTGAACGGGCACGATTTTTACGAGTCCGTCAAAAAGGCTGCGGAATTTGTCTCTAAGTGCCTGCGCTACTGCGAAGACAACAACGTGCCCACGCACTGGGGACTGTGCTTCGAAATGTACCTTCGTGACTTGATGGAGGATTAAAATGATTGTTTATACTGTAACTGGAAACGTTGGACAAGCAGGCTACCTCGACATCGCCAACAGCGGTGATATCACAGGCAAGAACATTTACGTGAACATGACCAACCGCTGCCCATGCAGTTGCGTCTTTTGCTTGCGCCAAACGAAAAAGATGATGGAAGGCAATTCGCTTTGGCTCAAAGGCGGCGAACCCAGCGTCGAAAGCGTGCTCGGCATTTTTGAAAAATACGACCTTTCCGTCATCAACGAACTCGTCTTTTGCGGCTACGGCGAACCGCTCGAACGTTTGCACGATGTCTGCAAAGTCATCGACTTGCTGAAAGAGAAATACCCGAAATTAAAAGTCCGTCTCAACACGAACGGGCTCGCCAACTTGATTTACGGCGAAGACATCACCCCGCAACTTGAAGGCCGCTTCGATACCGTTTCGATTTCTTTGAACGCACCGACCGCCGAAGAATTCCTCGCCCTCACGCGTTCGAGATTTGGCATCAAGTCGTTTGACGCGCTGAAAGAATTTGCGGCACTTGCAAAATTCCATGTGCCAAACGTAATCATGACCGTTGTCGAAAAGGTCATGCCCGAAGAAAAAATTGAACAGTGCCGCAAGATTTGCGAAACACTCGGCGTCACGCTGAGAGTCAGGCCGTTCGAAGAATAAACCGCATTACACCTCAGTCAACATAAATCCCATATACAGCGGAAGCGTAAGCACGGCCCCATTACGCCCAACATTGTAATCACCAAGTTTTACGGCCTGCTCCACATGGTATTTTTCAAAATTCTTCAAGACCGTCTTCAACGACTTTGCATCTCCATTACGCGCCTTACATTCTACAGGTGTACACTTACCTTGATACCGCATAACAAAGTCTAGTTCAATGCTACTGTCCTTATGGTAATAATAAAGCTTACGGCCCATTTTTCCAAACAAATCTGCAACCAGATTTTCAAAAATAGCGCCCTTATAGCCAAACAAATCTCCACTCAAAATACTGGATTGCGTTCCATCTTCGAGCATTGAAATAAGCAGCCCGATATCGGACATATAAACTTTGAATTCTGTTTGAATTCGATTGCCATCCAAAGGCAATTCCGTAGCTCGAATATTGTAGCACCGACGAATAATTCCCGCGTCTTCAATCCATTGCAGACTACCTGCGTAATCACGACCACGGCCTCCTGTACGCACAACATTATACGAGAATTTCTTGTATTCACGGGCAAGCTGAGCCGGGATGGATTCAAAACACTCTCGAATATGAGCCTTATCTGCAGAAGCTGCATACTTCACCATGTCAGCTTTATATTCATCGACAATCCTCTTCTGCACAGCAAGCACTTTGCCCACAATCCCCGTTTCAAAAAACGTTGTAACAACTTCAGGCATGCCTCCGACAATCACATACTGATGGAGCAATTCACGAAAACGATCATGCAGCGCCGGATCAACAGGCATTTCGTTCCGCAAGCAATCTTTGAGGTAATCAAAGTGCATCGGCTTTATGCCATTAGCCCAAAGCCATTCTTCAAAGTCCATTGGGAACATTTCAACGATATTTTCAAAGCCTACAGGTATAGATGCTTCAGCCTCATCTTTCAGTTCCTTCGTCTTGTAACCGTGAACTCCAAGCAGAGAACCCGTACACATGACTTCAAAACGACCATCCAAGTAAAAATATTTGAGAGAACTGCGAGCAAGTGGGCAATCCTGAATTTCATCAAAAATAAAACACGTTTCGTGAGGTTCAATTTCTGCAGAAGGCATCGCTGCCGATATACGCATAACGACGGAGGATACAGAAACATCCGGAGCAAAGAACTTCCTGTAATCCGGATGTTCGCGAAAATCAAGATAAACAACATGCTTGAAATGACGTGTAGCAAAATCCATCACGCTACTTGTTTTTCCACACTGTCGAATTCCCTTCACAACAATAGGCTTATGATGGGGTTCATGCAGCCAATCTTCAAGTATTTTATCAATTTTCCGCTTAAACACGTTTTCCAGCCCAATTTTTTAATAAATATACACATTTTCCTGCCCAATTTTTCATAAAAAATTACACATTTTCATAAAAAAACGAAATAGACGGCAGTTTTTTTCGCAAAATCACCCTTTCATTTTCTGCAAGCAAGATTTCACCCACTCGGGTTTAATGAAGAATACCGCAATAGCAATCACAGTTGACGTATTGAAAACGGCATGTGAAACAAGCGGGCCCACCATATAAGGGTCTAATCCAGATATGCGGATAAAATTGAGCCAATTCAATAAAATTTTTACAAACATCATCAAAGAGCCAGCTATCAGAACCGCAGGATTCTCTTTGGCAAGCGCAAATACACCGACCGCTAAATTAACAACGCCGAAGAAAGCAAGTTGAAAAGGGGGAGATTGTGTAAAAAGGGGAGATTGTGTACAAACAAAATGAGCCAAGCTGTTCAACCCGCTTACAATAAAAAAGATGGCGCAAAGACGGAACAAGCCCAAATTAAACGGCTCTTCCGCAGCGGCAGCCCCACTTTCATCATGCTTTTTAGATGCAACAAAGAACGCAGCCACAGCAACAACAACATTCACGTTAAAAACCATGTTAATGAAGTTCTGGACATCAACTTTTGTTACTGCATCTGCCATTAAAACATGGATGGGAATAATGATGAACACGCTCGCGAAAACCCAGATAAGGAGCAGCACTGCCAATATTTTTAGAATCATCACGTTATTTTTGACAATCGCAAATACCCCTAGCGCAAGCAAAACGACAAAAACCAAAACACCGAGCAGCACAGGCAAGCCAATCCCCGATACAATCAACAGTCCGATCGTTGAAAGCAAATCTTCAAATGACGAATTCGTAAGTGCGCTCCACAGCGAACTGAAAAATCCACCGTGCCCAGCCATAAAGGACATATTGAAGACAAATTTCAATACATTCACAATGTACACGATAGCGCAAACCCTAAGCAAAGCCAGGTTGCCGGTGAAGCTAGATTTTTCTTCCATTTTATTTTCGCCTTCGCACATTTGGATTCCTTTTTATTATGCGCAGTTTCCCGCGCGTTATTTATGCAATGGATGATGCAACGCTAGATTCACAACTTCCCTATTTCGTTAAATATTTTTTCAATTCCGAAAACGAATGCGAATAAAAAAGCACAAACCAGCAGCGAACAAAAATAAATCCACCCCACTTTTCTGATTTAGATTTAAACTTCTTAATTCTAAACTTTCCAGGTTTCAACTTCACGGAATCGCCAAGAAAAAAAGTAATGCGAGCGGACTCATCCTCGAATAATTCGACTTTCCTTGGAAACAGGTGAGCTATAGCAAACAAAATATAAAGACTTGCAACAGCCATATAAATCCAAAAAAAGACGTTGTCCTTATAAACGTCCGAGTTCATAACTCTATTTATATACATGCCCATAATAACAGCATAAATAACAAAAATTCCTATTGAGCCCCAAAGCCAAAGTTTGCTTTTAGACTCATACACTTTATTTTCTTCCATTCAATTACCTCGTTCTAAAAATACAAAAAACGGCCCGGATTTTGATTCCGAGTCGTTTTGAAATGTTACTGAATCCTTCGACGCGATGCCTCGCGGCATCTTGCTCAGGATGACATCGCGTAAGGAGGTGCCCGCTCGGTGGCGGGCATGACAATCGCGAATTACTTCACGAAGGCGGCGTAGATAGCCTTGATGGCCTTCTCAGCATCGGATTCGTCAACACCGGTGATGATGTTGATCTGGGAAGAACCCTGGTCGATGATACGAACGTTTACCTTGTTCTCAGCGAGAGCCGTAAAGAGCTTTGCCGCAACACCTATCTTGTTCGTCATGCCGTGACCCACGGTAGCGATAAGAGCGATGCCCGGGAAAATCTTGATGCGGTCGGGGCGCATCTGCTGCGTGATGTCTTCGAGGACAACGTCCTGCACGGCGTCGAGAGCCTTGGAATCCACGACGATACTCATGGAGTCGATAGCGCTCGGGCAGAGTTCGTAGGAGAGGCCTTCGCTTTCGAGAACAGCGAGCACGCGGCGACCGAAACCGACTTCCTTGTTCATCATGGACTTTTCGATGTAGATCATCGAGAAGCCCTTGCGGCCTGCAACGCCCGTAATCGGGAGCTTGGTTTCTTCAGGAGTGGGGCCGATGATGGTGCCCGGATCCTGCGGACGGTTCGTGTTGCGGATGTTGATAGGAATCTTCTTCGCGCGGCACGGAGCGATGGATTCATCGTGAAGAACGCTTGCGCCGGAGTAAGCGAGTTCGCGGATTTCGCGGTAGCTCACGTATTCAATCGGCAGCGGGCTTTCGACGATGCGCGGGTCAGCCATGAGCATGCCCGAAACATCCGTCCAGTTTTCGTACTTGGCAGCGTCAATGCCGTTTGCAAGGATAGCGCCAGTAATGTCGGAACCGCCACGGCTGAATGTCTTGACTTCGCCACGGAGGTTACTGCCATAGAATCCCGGCAATACATACAACTGATTTTCGTCGCCGAGGGTCTTTGCGATATCTTCGTAGGTCTTCGGAGCGATGCGGTACTTGTCATCGAAAGTGATGAGCGGGTAGCTATCGACGAAGTTTGCACCGAGATACTTGGCCATGAGGCGGGCGCAGAGGAATTCGCCACGGCTTACGAGGAAGTCCGTGCTCACGGATTCCGGATGGTTCTTGAGCTTTTCTTCGAGACTGTCGAGGTCTTCGGTGAGCTTGTCTTCAAGACCCAAATCCTTGCAGATTTCATCGTAACGGGCGCGGATAAGATTCCACGGCGTAGAGAAATCGAGGCCCTTGGAGGCGAGATCATAGGTGCTATAGAGGAGGTCGGTCAGTTTGGTTTCTTTCGGGTTACGCTTGCCCGGAGCAGAAACGACGATGACTTTGCGGTTCTTGTCGCTTTCGACAATGGCCTTGATTTTCTTGAACTGACCTGCGTCGGCGACAGAGCTGCCACCGAACTTACATACGATTCTTTGACTCATTTTTTCCTTTCGGGCCACCAAACCTCTCAGCTTCGAGCGCAGTCGCTTTCCTCACGACCGTCGTGCCCAAGCCTACCCATTTGGCCAGCCACTTTTAGGCGCCCTCTAAAAATTCATTCTCAAAAATTTGGCTGCGACACATCGTGCAGCTTCGTCTCTCAAAGTGGTAAAGACTTCCAGTATTCACCACTTTTCGTTCCTGCCTGCACTCGGTCTCGCTCAAATTTTCAAATCAAAGCAATTTTTATCGGTCGCCTTGGTTTATGATTTGTCTATGTCTGCGACGGCACTGTACCGCCGCGCGGGCCACAAGATAGAAATTTAATAAGGGTACGGCAATGGTACTTGTACAAATCATTAACAAAAATTTACCGGACAATCGGATAAAAAAAGCGTGTTAATAATAAAGGGGCAACCTCAAAAAAAATGCCTTGAGGGTCTATGAAGAAACACGAAAAATTGATGTTCATCGCCGCAAAATCCAATATTCCCGTGCTGTTGCAAGGAGAATCGGGAGTCGGCAAAGAAATCGCCGCTAGATTTATACACAAGCACAGCCCGCGAAGCGAGGGGCCGTTCATTGCGCTCAACTGCGGAGCCATAGCACGGAACCTGGCCGAGAGCCTTCTGGAAGGCGCCAAAAAAGGTTCATACACCGGAGCCGCAAGCGACCACCAGGGCATCGTGCAGGCGGCAAATGGCGGCACGCTCTTTTTGGACGAAATCGGCGAAATGCCGTTCGACATGCAGAGCAAACTTTTGCGAATCCTGCAAGAACATTCCGTGCTCCCGCTCGGGGCCACGCAAAACGAGCCGGTAGATTTCAGACTTGTCTGCGCCACAAATCGCGATTTGCAAAACGAAATTCACGACGGGAATTTCCGCAAGGACCTGTTCTTCAGGCTGAACGCCTTCCCCATCGTGATTCCGCCGCTCCGCAACAGAGATGACTTTCCAGAAATCACAGCCCAATTGTGGGCTGAAATCACAGCCAAGACTTTTGCAGAGCAATTTCCGCTTCACAAAAGCGAAATCAGGGCACTTTCCAAATACAAATGGCCCGGCAACATCCGCCAACTGAAAAACGTACTCCAGCGTTACGCGCTCTTGATGCAGCACGATATTTCGCTCGAAGAAATTCTCTCCGAAGAGTTTTCGGAAAAAACAATAAACGATATTGATGAACACAGCATATACAACACCAACCGAGCATCGGCGCCCAAATGGTCATTTATCCAAAAAGCACTCGACGATTACAACGGCAACAAAAGCAGAGCTGCCAAAGCATTGAACATCAGTCGCGGTTGTCTATGTTACCAAATAAAAAAACACGAACTCCATGAGTGGAACTCGTGCGAGAATATTTCAGAACGTTCGTTCGCCTAATATTCAACTAAAATTTAACACCGACCGCAATGTAATGGTTGCCGCCTTCAAACGCCGGACGCGGGCTGTAAGCGTAATCGAACACGATCATGCCAAACGTCACACCGAGACCGCCACTAATCGCATCTTCGGTATCCGGGCGGAATGCGTAACCCATGCGGAAATGAAGCATGTCAAAGTAAACAACTTCACCGCCAAGCAAAAGCTGCGCCTTCGTATCGGCACGGCGATACGCATCTACAGACAAATGAATCATCCAACGGTCCAGAATCGGGATGAACCCCGTCACGCCAGCCTGGAGCGCAAGCGGAGCCACTTCTTTCTCGTCTTCGTACTTGCTTGCAAAACCGAGGTTCGTGAAATTCGCACCAAAGGCAAGATACTGATTCACGCGGAAAGAACCACCCGCATCGAACGTAAACAGGAAACCCGTTTCGTCATCGATGGTCTGCGTTGCAAAACGCATCGAAGCCGCCCAGTTGAAAATCTTCGACCGGCTACCGAAACCAGCCAAAAGCGACCAAGCATAAGAACCGTATTCCGAAGTCTTTAGACCGTTCTCGTCTCGACCTTCGATGTCATCATAACCCAAGAAATCGACTGCGAACGCAAGAGTAAACTTATCCGCAAGAGGCAGTCCGTAATATGCCGAAACAAAGTTGTCGGCACCGCCTTCGCCAAAAATAACCTGACTCAAGCCAAATTCGGCATCTTTTGCGACGCTCATCGCAAGCGGATTACGTGAAACTTCGGAGACTCGCCCCGGATCAGCGACGCCGGCACCCGAAAGAGCCGCAGCACGCGGTGCAACAGGCATCGACAAAAACTTCATCGTCACACCGCCCGGATCCAAATGCCAATACTCCCCAGCAAACGCAAAGGAACCAACAGCAAGTGCGAGCGCAATAAACTTTTTAAACATACGAGGTATAAGATACTAAAAAAAGACGAGAGAGTAGAGACGAGAGACGAGAGACGAGAGATTTTCAAACAATATACGCGCAAAGCGCCACTATCACCTTTCGTCTTTCGTCTGTAGGCTCGCAGAGCCGTTCTTTGTACAAGTACCAAATGCTAGGCTCGGAAATGGTCCTGCAAGCAGTCACGCTTCACTCGCCTTACGCATTTGTCGTCTAAACCCGCCAGCCTTCCATAATCTTGAGGCAGTCGGCGAGGAGTTCCGCAGAGCGCTCCTTGCCTTCGGTTTCCACGTAGCAGCGGAATTCCGGAGCGTTACCGCTCGGGCGCAAATGGATGATGTCGCCGGAATCGAATTCCATGCGGTAGCCATCGACTTCGTTCAAGGAGACAATCTTGCCCTGGAACGCTTTCGGCGCAGAACCGTCCTTTGCGAACTTAGAAGGTTTTGCGGCAAGCGCTCCGAACAACTTTTCGCCGAGATTCTTTTCGCGGATTTCGGCAAGCTTTGCCTTGGACTTTTCGGTCGGGAATTCCTTGAGGCGGTCGCTCACGGTAAAGCGCTTGGGCAACTTGCGGAGCAAATCCACAACGCACATGCGTTCCTTGCGGACCATGACCATTACGGCAATCATCGGGAGGAGCGCGTCACGGGTCGGGAGGGCCTTGAGCGTACGAACTTCGCGCTTATCGCCGTTCACAAATTCCTGCGTCAAATCCGTTTCGAGCAAAAAGCCGCCGTTCGCTTCGTAACCTGCAACCGTGAGGCTCTTGTCATTTGCATCGACCAGGCTTTCCATACCGGCAATCACGTAAGGGCTACCGATGCGAGTGCGGCAAATCTTTTCAAAACTGCCTGACTTTTCGAGCGAAGTGTTGCAGCTCACCGGAGTCGCAATACGCTTGATTCCCAAAGACTGTGCGGCCAAAATGCCAAGCACGTCACCACGGAGCCACATGCCCACGTCATCTGCCAAAAGCGGGCGGTCAGAATCGCCATCGGTGCTGAACACGGCATCCACGTAATCCTTGTGAGTAAATTCACGAGCGAGCTCTTCGTCTTCCTTGCGGATAGCTTCGGTATCCACCGGCACAAATACATCGCTACGACCGAACGGCTTGACCGTCGCACCCAAGCTTTCGAGAACCTTCACCACGATGTCGCGGCCCACAGCGGAATGCTGGTAAACGCCAATCGTGAGTCCGTGCAAAGCGTCGCTACCAAAAAAGTCCGGATAACGCTTGCAGTAATTTTCTTCTGCTTCCGCTTCGACCGCCGGGAGTTCCGGCGCATTTTTCAACATGCCATCCGCACCGAAAAGCGCTTCGTCAAAATCCACCGACTGCGACACGATTCCCTGTTCGTCGGCCTTCGTGATTTCGCCATTCGGGTGGTTGAACTTGATGCCATTGCGATCTGCCGGAATGTGGCTACCCGTCACCATAATGGTCGGCAAATGCTTGTCGATGCCGTACATCGCAATCGCAGGGCTCGGGATGCGACCGCAGTAAATCACCTTCCAGTTCGCATCGGCACCCGCCTGCACCAGCGACTTCAAGATGCGCTCCGTACTCGGGCGCAAATCGCCTGCAATCGCAATCGTGTGTTCGCACTTGTATGACGCTTCGCAGTACTTGATAAAGGAACGCGCATACACATAGCACACGCGGTCGGTCATAGCGCTCACGAGGCCGCGGGCACCGCTCGTGCCAAACGCCACCCCGGACTGTTTCATCACATCTTGCATCGCAACGGACATAGAAAACCTCTGTTTAGTGATTAGTGGTTAGTGGCTAGTGGTTAGGACTGCTGATTTCAAAACGCAAGATCCTAAAGCACCGCCAAACCGCCAAATGAATTTTCAAAAGCTAAGATAGAAAAATACAACTTACAACCAAAAGAAAAAAATTCACAAGTATATTTAGATTCTTTCAATCACACAAAAAAAGCCCCGCCATAGCGGAGCTTCAAATAACCAAAATCAAAATTACTTCTTTTTCTTGGCCTTAGCTTCTTTAGCCGCCGCATCCTGCTTGTCACAGGTAGTCACGATTTCGAACTTGCCTTTATTCACAGTCACGATTTTCGTATTGGCGTTTGCACCGCGGCGGAACTTGATATTGCCGTAGATGCCCTTGAAATCCTTGGTCGCATTGATATAACGTGTCAAGTCATCCTGTTTACCGTCGATAGCGGCAAGCGAAGAGAAGATGACATTCGCTGCATCGTAGCTTAAGCCACTGACTTTGTCTTCACCGGGTTCAACACCCCAACGAGCCGTAAAGTCCTTCACGAACTGGGTGTAGGGAGACTTGTCCTTGTTCATGTCGTTATCCGGAACACTGAAATAAGAACCTTCCACAAGCTTCTTGCCTTGAATCAAAAGTTCACGGCCATTCCATCCAGACGTTCCAAGGTAGGTACCGGAAACCTTGTGGAATGCGGCCTGGCTCACCATGGCACCAGCATCAGCCGGGTTCGTTGCCGGAATAAACAGGCCCGGGAAAACCGCATCGGCATCGGAGAGGTAAGCCTTGCGATCCTTCTGGCTCAAGGCGCCGATATCGCTCACGCCCTTGGCAATGTTGCGGCGACGGTTTTCCTGATAAAAGCGGACATCACGCATCATGTTAAATTCCGTCTTGTAGTCCGGACGGCCTTCTTCGTAATTGCGGAAAGCGACGACTTCACCGCCACGGCGTTCAACAGCCCTGGTAAAGTTTTCGGACATCGACGTACCGAAATCACCAAGCGGGCTCATGATGCCGAATTCACGGATGTCGAGACACTTGATAGCAAAGTCCGCAATCGTCTGCGCGAGGATATCCATCGTGATATTCACCTGGAAAATATTCGGGCCGAGTTTCGCGATACCACCGTCGGTAGCCGTCGGAGTAAGCATCGGCACATGCTGGAAGTTCGCCCCAAGCCATGCAGCCACCGCCGTTGCCGGAGCACTCATGATAGGGCCGATAATCGCAATGACGCTATCCTGATTGACAGCGCGTTGCGTACGCATGATAGCAATAGCCGCATCGGCGTGCGTGTCCTGGAAGCGGATATTCACCTTGTCCTTGAGGCCAGACTGCTCATAAGCGAGGAGCGACCCCTGAACCGCAGCGGCACCGAATTCGGCGTAATCACCAGAAAGAGGAGCGAGGACGAGAATGGTCGGGAGGCCAGCGCCAAGCCCTTCAAGAGCATTGATACCCTTCTTGGCCGTATTCTGCAAACTCTCCGAAGAAGCCCCCTTCAAAACTTTCTTGTACCAGTACCTTGCAGCGCGGTAACGCTTTACATTCTGGCATTCACGGCCAAGCTGGAGCTGCATCCAACCCATGACTTCGCGATCGACGGGATATTTTTCAAGCAAGGATTGGAGCTGGTCGGCATTCAAAAGCGATGCCGCCAACGTCTGGATAACGACATCCTTCGCGCGGGACCTTGCAGCCGGATTCGTCGAATACGAAAGCACGCGGAGCATCGCTTCGACGCCATCGAACACGGAACCCTTTTCCACATCCACAACGGCACGGGCAAGTTCCATTCGCTCGCGATAAGCGGACTTCACATAGTATTCCAGAAAGCGCGACGCCACATCGTGCGCCTCGTTGCGCTTATGGCTACGGAGATAGCATTCCGCAAGCATCACGGCAGCCTTTTCACCTTCGGGCTTGCCGAAAGAAGAACTGTAAATCTTCTGCAGCGGACCAATCGCGTCCGAGCAACGGCCATCCCTGACCATCGGCTTAATGCGCTCGACCTCGCCTTGCGCAAACACTGTAGAAGATAGAAGAGCGACTAGAATTAAGGAAAACAAGCGATTCATATTTAACCACGCCGACCTTACTGGAAGCTATCGGCGGCCTCCTGGATAACAGAATGTTCTTTCTTGATTTGCTTTTGGAGAGATTCAGGGAGTTTCGACCAATCAACAACATCGACACGGAACGGAAGCCCACTTTCAACAAAAGCCTTCTCGACCGAAGTCATGTCGTCGAGGGAAATAGGGGAATCCGAAATGACCACCAATTCCAATTCCGTATCCGGGGTCAAATCAACACCCGTAACACGTGTCCCGTAAGCCCAAACTTCAAACCCCTCAAAATGGAGTCCAAGTATCCTCTGTACGGTTTCCAACTGATCTGATTCTAAACAAAGAGCCATAGTTCGCTAAAATATAGTTAATCCAATTTGACACTAGCCGACATTACAATTTGTCAGGCACAAAACGAAGGAACCAAAGCTCGGTATCGCTGCCAACACGAACCGGCGGTCCCCAAGAATCCACGCCGCTGGAGACAAGCCACTTGACCTGATCCAGTTCGCCAAGCCCATAAGCGAGGCGCCAGACCCAGTTGATAATGACTGTTCCCGGGAAAAATTGTCCATTGTGCGTATGCCCGGACATGGCAAAATCAGGACGGCGTCCCGGATGGTCTTCTTCAATTCCACGCGGTTGGTGGTCCAAAAGCAACCAAGGGAGTTTCGCCTCATTCGTCGGCGGACGCAAGTCAAGAAGCGGCTTGCGTTCGACATCGCGCATTCTAGCCACACTGTGGTCTATACGACCCGTAACGCATGCAAACGGCGTACAAACCGTGGAATCTTCCAAAACGACAAAACCGTTGTCCTGCATCCACTTTTTATAATCGCTGCCTTCGCGTTCGACAATTCCCTCGTGGTTTCCATCAATAGCAATAGCCGCCATACGTGCAGTCGCCGCTAGTTTCTGCACCAGAAAATCGTATTCCCAGGCAGAAAGCGTCGAATCCGTCACGTCCGAAAAGTCGCCGCCAAACAACACAAGGTCAGGCCGCAAACTGTCACACACGTGCACGATGCGTTCCATCTTTTCGCGTTTGAAAAGCGGATCGATGTGGAGGTCACTAAAGAACACCGCCGTAAACTCGTGTTCCGTCGGAAGTGCCACTTTGAATTCGCGAACCTTGAAGTTCTCGTTGTTGCCGACGCCAATCGCCACGAACACAATCGTTATCACGACCGAAACAAAAAGCAAAAGTCTCGACACCGAAATGACAAGGCGACGGTCAATCGGCTTCTTCACCACGGCACGGCGAATACCGCGAGCTATCCACCATAGAATGTAAAGCAACAGAGCTTCGCACAGCCACACCGCAAAAAACGACATGCAAAGCGAAGCAAAATAGCTTGTCCTTAACAAGAAACAGACCGGGAGAATCACCACCGAAATTCCGGCGATAATGCTTCCCTTGATTCCAGGCGACACATTCCTGACATTCATGAACAGGAACAGTACACCGAAAATGAGTATAAACAAAAAAATCATTTCAGTTTCGCACGGACAAGTGAAAGGACATCACGATGGACTTCATCCGGAGTGCGGTCGGCATCGACAATACTTACGTAGTCGCTGTAATCGCGACCGGCAGCCAGGTAGCCTTCGCGGACGCGTTCAAAGAATTCCGCCTTTTCGCTTTCGAGACGGTCAGGCGTTCCACCACGATGCGCCATGCGCTTGCGGCTTGCCTCGACAGTCAAGTCCAAGACAATCGTCAGTTCCGGAAAGCAACCGCCGCACGTGAGTTCCGTGAGGCGCTGAACTTTATCCGCACCGAGCCCGCGGGCATACCCCTGGTAGGCAAACGTACTCCACGCAAAACGGTCGGCGATGACAATACTACCAGCATCCAACGCCGGCTGGATGATTTCGTGAATCACCTGGGCGCGGGCTGCATTGTACAAAAGCAGTTCGGTATCGTCGGCCATGACGCCCTTGAACGCCGGGTCCAACAGCAACTCGCGAATGCGTTCGGAAATTTTTGCACCGCCCGGTTCACGCAGCCTTACGACCTTGTAACCTTCGGATTCAAGAGCACGAACCAGCATGTCAATATGCGTTGACTTGCCGGATCCATCAATGCCTTCGAGGCTGAAAAATTTCTTCGCTGTTTGCATGAGCTTTCGCAGTGGCTAGTGATTAGTAGTTAGTGGTTAGGAGCTTTGAGTAATTTAGTATCGTGGCTCCGCGCGCCTGATTTTTTTCTCAGAGTGCGTAGCACGACCTCATGGCTCATCGCTCACCGCTAGTCAACGTCCTTGCCGTGGCACTTCTTGTACTTGAGACCAGAACCGCACCAGCAGAGGTCATTGCGACCAAGCTTTGCGCCGGCCTGCTTTTGAGCGCGCTTCACTGCGGCAGCAAGTGCCGGATTCACACGGTTCGGGCGAGTGCCCGGAAGTGCGCTCTGCGGCATCGCCTGATTTGCAGGCTGATCTTCGGAAAGTGCATTCGACTCAGAAGATGCCGCCTGACCAGCGAGACCTGCAGCCTTGGCGCCTTCGGCACTCAGCTGTTCTGCGGATTCGGCAGACGTCCCTTCGGCAGGCTGTTCCGCAGCCGGAGCTTCGCCGTTCTGTGCAGCGGCTTCCTCCGCGGCCTTGCGTTCGGCGTCAATCTGTTCCTGGCTCTTAAGCTGCAACTGATCCGGCGAAACCGTCATGCCGTTCGGAAGCGTGATGCGGATGTTCAAGATGCGGAGAGCCGTAAGCGTCGCAATCTTTTCGAGGCAGCTTTCGAACATTCTAAAGCCGTCGTTCTTATAGACCATCAGCGGATCCTTCTGGGCGTACCCGTGGAAGCGGATGGCATCCTTCAGCTGGTCCATTGCATACAAGTGTTCCTTCCACACCTGGTCAATGGTCATGAGGAGGAAGCGGCGTTCGATATTGCGGAAGTCGGCATCCGGAATAATCTTCGTGAGCTTGTCGTAACGGGCCTTGCAAAGTCCAATGATATCGTCCAGCACCTGTTCCGGTGTCTTCTTCATGGCATCGTCAAGCGAGAGGTTGTATTCCATGGCGAGCGTGCGCTGCAAGTCCGTATGCAAATCCTCAAGCTTCCACTGTTCCGGGTAGCTCTTCGCCGGGATGTAAGCAGAAACCTTGATATCGCAAGCGTCTTCGATGCGGTTCATGATTTCGTCACGGATGTCTTCGCCGTTCAAGATGCGGCGGCGGAGTCCGTAAATCACCTTGCGCTGTTCGTTCATCACGTTATCGTAGTCGAGCAAGTGCTTACGGATATCGAAGCTCTGGCTTTCCACGCGGCGCTGTGCACCACGGATAGAGCGGGAAACGATCGGGTGCGTAATCACCTCGTCCTCGCCCACGCCAAAGCGGCTCATCAAATTCTTTACGCTGTCGCCACCGAAGATACGCATCAAGTTATCGTCGAGGCTGAGGAAGTACTGGCTAGAACCCGGGTCGCCCTGACGGCCAGAACGACCGCGCAACTGGTTGTCGATACGGCGGGATTCATGGCGTTCCGTGCCGAGCACGTGCAAGCCGCCAAGTTCAGTCACTCCCGGTCCAAGCGCAATGTCGGTACCACGACCGGCCATGTTCGTCGCAATCGTCACCTTGCCTTTATAACCGGCGTACTGGATGATTTCAGCTTCGCGGCTGTGGTTCTTCGCATTCAACACCTCGTGCGGGATGCCTTCCTTTTCCAGAAGGGCATGCAGGTGTTCGGACTTTTCGATGGAAGCCGTACCCACGAGAAGCGGCTGTCCCTTTTCGTGGCGCTCCTTGATTTCGGCGACAATAGCGCGCCACTTGGCATCTTCGGACTTATACACCAAGTCCTGTTCGTCCTTACGGATGCAGGGCTTGTTGGTCGGAATGACCCAAGTGTTCATGTTGTAAATCTTGATAAATTCCGTCGCTTCCGTTTCTGCAGTACCGGTCATGCCCGAAAGCTTCTTGTACATACGGAAGTAGTTCTGGAACGTAATCGTCGCAAGAGTCTGGTTCTCGCGGCGGATAGGCACGTTTTCCTTCGCTTCGATAGCCTGATGGATACCGTTGGAATAACGGCGGCCTTCCATCGTACGGCCCGTATTCTCGTCAATGATGATGATTTCGTCGCCACGGACGATGTAATCGACATCCTTTTCAAAAAGATACCAAGCACGGAGAGCGTTATCGAGGAAGTGAACCCAGTCGGCATGTTCGCCATAGAGGTTAGTAATGTGCATCAAGTCCTGGATGTGGAGAACGCCCTTTTCCGTAAACTGGATGTTCTTGTCCTTCTCGTCAACGGAGAAGTCCTTGTTCTTGACGAGCTGCTTCGAAATTTCGTTCGCCTTGGCGTACTTTTCGGTAGCGTCTTCGGCAGGGCCACTGATGATGAGCGGCGTACGGGCTTCGTCAATCAAGATGGAGTCCACTTCGTCAACAATACAGAAGTTGAGTTCGCGTTGCACCAGCTGGTTCGGTTCCACAGCCATGTTGTCGCGGAGGTAGTCGAAGCCGAATTCGTTGTTCGTACCGTAAGTCACGTCAGAGTTGTAGCTTTCGCGACGCTGTTCCGCATCGAGACCGTTGATGATAAGACCTACCGTAAGGCCGAGGAACTTATAGACCAAGCCCATCTGCTTCGCGTCACGGCCAGCGAGGTAATCGTTCACCGTCACCACATGCACGCCATGACCACCAAGGCCGTTCAAGTAAACCGGGAGAGCGGCAGCAAGCGTCTTACCTTCACCCGTCGCCATTTCAGCAATGGCACCTTCGTGGAGCACAAGACCACCAATCATCTGCACATCGAAAGGCAACATGCGGAACGGCTTCACGGATTCGGGGTAAAGTTCGCGGACCTTCGCATAAAGGGCAGCCGGCAGGTAAACTTCCCATTCGTTCTTGCCACTTTCCAGTTCAGCCTTCGCCTTGTTTGCAACTTCCTGAAGTTCCGGGCCGAGGCTGCTAAAGTCAAAGCCGAATTCCGGCTTGAAAATGTTAAAGATACCCAAGCGGCGGTCGCACGCTTCGCGGCAGACGGCAAAAGCCTCGATCTTGATATCTTCGAGCGTAGAACCGTTTTTGAGTTTTTCGCGGAATTCCGCGCTTTTTGCAGCAAGAGCTTCATCGTCCAGCGTTTCAAGAGCCTTGCAGGCTTCGTGAATCTTTGCAATCACCGGGCGGAGCTGCTTCACCTTACGTTCATGAGGTGTACCAAAAATCTTATGGAGTACTGTATCTACAATGCTCATGGTTATCCTTTATAATCGCCATGGGGCGGCCCATAGCGCTGATTTAAAATTAAACGTGGTTAAAATTAGCAAAACCCATGCCATATTTTTTTTGTTTCAACTTGAAAAACCCTTTTTGACACACCTTTTTAATGATTTAGTTTACTTAAACAGGGATTTCAATATATATATTAGTTACATGAATAACTTGCATTTCGTAAAAAGCTTTTTTGTGATTGCGGCTGGATTTTTCCTTGCCACCTCCGTGAACGCCCAAATCACCGACGAAGAACTCGCCAAGCACCCCGAATTCACATCCAGCAATTACTTGGTATATCCGGAACCTGTAAATATTAAATACACTAAGGTTCCCGCAGGCTACAAGCCGTTCTATATCAGCCATTACGGGCGCCACGGCAGCCGTTATCATCATGACGCAGACGAATACAAGTATCTCTACAAGACACTTTCCAAGGCCGATTCCGCAGGCAAGCTCACCGAACTCGGCAAACAAGCGCTCGCCTACGCAAAAGTGCTCGCCACCAAAGCCGCCCCGCAAAAAGGCGACTTGACACAGGTGGGCGTCCACCAGCACGAAGGCATCGCCAAGCGCATGTACAAGAACTTCCCGGAAGTTTTCAAGGACTGGAGCGTCGCCGGTAAAAAAGTCACGCCGCACGTCAAGGCTTACGCAAGTACCAGCGGACGCTGCATCGTGAGCATGGCAGCTTTCATCGCGGAACTCCGTGCACAGAATCCCAAAATCAGCCCCGAGCTCATCTCCGGCAAGAGCTACATGAATTTCATCAGCGCCTTTGACTGGGGTAAACTCGACTATTCCAAAGTCAAGACTTACACCGACGAAAGCGACAAGTTGTGGAAAAACGTAAACCCGCAACCGTTCCTGAAAAAACTCTTCAACGACAGCAATTACGTTGTTAACAACATCGAAGCAAACAAGTTCTATAACCGGTTCTTCGAAATCGCCACATCGCTCCAGGGCATGGACAAGCCGCTCCTCGACGAAATCGCGGCCAACGCCAAAGTACCCGCCGACACTTTCGTGAACCTCTTCACCACCGAAGAAAAAATCGCCCGCTGGAAAGCCCAGAACGCCTGGTGGTACAGCCTCGAAGGCACAAGCCCGCTCATCAACAGCCAAAACGGTCTCGACTTCGCAAAGCCTACCTTGCAGAACATCCTTGACGAAGCAGACGCAGCCATCGCCGCCGACACCACGCGCGGTTCTGTTGCACCCATCGCAGCGACACTCCGCTTCGGCCACGACGCAGCCCTCCTCCCGCTTGCCGCCCTCATGCAGTTGCCCATCGCAAACGCAAAAGTCTCGGACCTCTCCAAATTGCACGAACAGTGGAACGACTTTAGAATCATCCCGATGGCAGCAAACCTCCAGATGGTATTCTACAAGGCAAAAAACAAGCCCATCCTCGTAAAATTCCTCTACAACGAAATCGAACAGATGCCCGGTATCGAACTCGAATTGCCAAATCCTGAACAAAACGCAGTCAAAATTGCCCACGGCCCCTATTACTATTGGAACGATATCCGGGAATTTTACAAAGCCATCCTCAATAACGAAAAAGCCATCCGCCATTAGTCATTTATCATGAATAAAGTTGCCATACTCATTTTTAGCCTCGCTGCCAGCACCACACTTTTTGCCGCACCGAATGCGACAGGCAAAAATGCGACCGCTCAGGATGCCGTCAAGAACTTGATCGATCAGGGGGTACAATTTCACGAACAGGGCCAATACGACGAAGCCATTGCCAAGTACAAAGCCGCCGAAAAGAAGGACCCCAAAAACGCCCTCATCAAATACGAAATGGCATTTACCTACCACGCCAAGCATGAACTCGACAAGGCGCTCACATACGCCAAGGCCGCAACAAAGCTAAAAACAGACGGAATAGACGAAAACCTTTATAGCCTGATAGGCTCCATCTACGACGAAAAAGGCATGCCCGATTCCGCCATCGCTCTCTACCGCAAAGGATTCGAGAAAGTTCCCAATTCAAGCAACATCCCGTACAACGCAACTATCACCTACATGCGGCAAAACAACGCCGACAGCGCCTACGCCTGGATCAAGCGGAGCATAAACAACACGCGCACCCACGAAGGCAGCTACTATTACGCAGGCTTTCTGGCAAGCCAGATGGGCAAATGGCCTCAATTCTACGCCTACACGATGTATTCAACATTCATCACCAAAAAAGGCGAAATAATCCGCGACAACCTTTCACGGCTTTACGGCAAGACAAAATACCTCGTCATAAAGAAAGACAACTCCATCGAAAAAAACACCCCGAACATCAAGCAAACTGGCAGCGACTCCACCGTCAATAACGAATTCCTGCTCTCAATCCAGACCTCGCTCGTCATGGATTCCATCGGCTCGCGGAAACTCTATGACAACGATTCCACATCGGCACAGCAGACGGAATTCTTGATATACATGCTTGAAAAGTGCATCAAGCTCATCGCCTTCACCGACGAAATCAACGACCCCATCCAAAGATTCTATCAGGGACTCATTCGCGAAAGACTGACAGAAGCATTTATCTATTCTATTTGCGAACCCATCGACCGCCCGACATTTGCGCAGTGGCTCATCAAGAAACGCTCCGAACAAGCGCGACTCTATCAATGGTTCAACAGCGAATGGCTGATGCTGTAAGAATTTTTATATTGGTGTTGTAAAACCGGAGAAATTATGAAAAAAGCTTTAATTGCCATTATAGTTGTCGTAGCCGTCCTGCTCATCATCGTAGGGAAGGGCATCAGCACCTACAATAACATCATAGCCCTCGAAGAAGGCGTCAAGACCCAGTGGGCACAAGTCGAAAATACCTACCAACGCCGCTTTGACCTCATCCCGAATCTCGTGAGCACAGTGCAAGGCGAGGCCAACTTCGAAAAGAGCACCCTCACTGAAGTCATGGAAATGAGGAGTCGCATGGGCGGCACCGTCAAACTCGACGAAAGCCTCATGAACGACGAAGCCGCGCTCAAACGCTTCCAGGAAATGCAAGGCAGCCTCAGCGGCGCCCTCCAACGCCTCATGGCAGTCTCCGAAAACTACCCAGATCTCAAGAGCAACACGAGCTTCCAGGAACTCCGCGTGCAACTCGAAGGTGCCGAAAACCGCATAGCCGTCGAACGCATGCGCTACAACGAAACCGTCAAGGAATTCAATACCACCATTCGTCAGTTCCCAACCAACATCGTCGCAGGATTCGCAGGCGCCTCCCCCAAGGCCCTCTTCTCCGCTGACGCCGGCGCAAGCACCGCCCCCAAAGTACAGTTTGATATAAAGTAAAAATAGGTATTAGGGGTTAAAGGACTCGCTTTTTTACTACTTTTCCAGCTATGAACAGACAGCAAGTTATCGTGCATCCTTACGACATGGCGCAACCGGACTGGGTCCGTTGCATTTTGCCGTGCCTTCAGTTCATGGGCAAGAACGACTTCGAAATCATCCCGTCCATCACCGAAATCATCTGCACCAACAAAGACGCGCTCAAGCAGACGCGCGCGGTGATTCTGCAGAAGCCGACGGCACCGGGTCGCGCACAGATTGCACTTTTCTATTCGAAGCTCAAAAAAGAATGCGGGTTCAAGCTAGTGACCGACATGGATGACTTGCTGTGGGATCTTTCGCCGATTATCGCCTCATACGCGAAGCACATCCCGAATCATGACCAGATGATGCTTTCGAGCCTCAAACAAGTATTGCCACTTTTTGACACTGTAGTTTGTTCTACACGTTACCTCGCAAGCCGCATCAAGTCCGACCTCGGCGTAAACGCAATCGTGATGCCGAACGGTGTTTCCAAGTCGCTGTTCGGAATGACTCAGAGAACTTCGTCGTTCACCGGAAAGCCGAAGGTGATGTACGCCGGCAGCCTCGGGCATTTTGCCGACGGTGTCGCGGGAGATCTCGATGGCGCATGGATTCCATGGCTCCGCAAGCACGTCGCGGACGAAAGCATCGATCTCTGCATTTTCGGTGAACCAGATTTCTTGAAAGACCTCGAAGGAAAATTCACGAAGATTCCTTACACGAACTTCTTACCGTTCGCACAGACGGTCGCCAGCTACAAGCCCGACTTTTTCCTGGCACCGCTCGCTGCAAATAACTTCAACAGATCAAAGAGCGACTTGAAACTCAAAGAAGCCGCCGCCCTCGGTGCAGTCTTTATCGGAAGCGACTTTGCCAGCAGCCCGTACAGCTATGCGCCCAAGGAACAGCTGGTGGGGTTGAACGCGACTGTCGATGACCTCGATGCGATTTTCAATAACCTCTGCAATCCGGACAAATTCATGCAAGCCATCAATTGGCAATACCAAGCGATGGAAGAAAAGCACTGGGCGCATGAAGATCCGGAATACCAGAAAAAATTCGTGGCAACTTATTTGTAATTTTTATTTTTCTTGATTAGTTTGAGTGGGTTCGAGACCCTGACTTTCTCGTATCATTTTGGCGACGCGTTCGATTTCGCGTTCGCGGATAACTTCATCAACATGCTTGTTGAAAAGTTCTTCCGTATGTATCCGGAAAATTTCGCGTTCCTGTTTGGCATATGCCGAGAAACTCATGATGTACAAGATGGGAATCACGACTATCAGTGTCTTTTCTAAAAATTCTATAAATTTGTTTCCATCGACCTGTACCGCCGGAGAAACAACCGTCAAAAAACCAAGCTGATTGGGATCTACAAAAACAATCAACAACAACAATAGCGATGCGATAAGCCACGCGTTCAAAATCCTTTTCGGGAACCGTTCCTTGAGAATACCACGCTGTTGCATGTATCCTTCTTGGCTCTTGACCATATCGCTAAAAATGAAGTAATTCAAAAAATAACCGACAAACGGAATGCAGGTGAGGAGAACCGCGCCCATCGGCGAAAACGATGTCGTCGTCAACAACCGCAAATTCGAAATTGCCCGATGCAGCCACGACAAATAACTAATGCAAAAAACAACTAGCGATATGAATATACCGGCACCGATGCAAAAGGCGAATGCCATAAAAAGCATCCCCGTACACAAAGCCAGCCAATGTCCAAATAAGAGATATATGCTAGCCACCATGAAAACAAATTGCAGCCAAAAAGCGACGAAAAGAATAAAGATGACCTTCATCCAAAAAAGCACGCGGTTGCCACGTTTCGTATTATCCTGCATAAATCCAATCCTCCACGGGAAATATAACTTTTACATGGCGATTTAAGAAATTGTTTTTCTTTTTTCCACCAAAATTTTCAAAAATATATGTTTATAAAATGTGAATAGTAAAATCGTATTTCAACAAGTTTAACATCAAAGAACACAATTTATCCACTTGCCCATTGATTGTTTCACGTGAAACAGTGCAGTTGTGGGGAAGTGTGCATATTATTTATCAACATTTTTAATTATAGTGAATAATTTGGTGGTATAAATTTCCCAACTGTTGATTAATTTTAAATTTTTATCCACTAAAAAGGCCAGGCCCGCAGGGGACCCGGCGCTTAAAAAACGGCCATGTCTATCACAGCGTAGTCTAAAAAAATTCCTAAAAATTCACGGTACGTGGAGCTTCGGTAAAGCTATAAAACGTAGCTGTCGCATCCTTGAAGTACAGCACCTCCGTCCGCGGATCTTCGGCGGAATACATCTTCTTGAGTTCAGGATAATGCTCAAGCATGTCGATTTTAGGTTCAATGCGGTCATCAGCAATCAAAATACCGGCGAGACGCAACCACTTTCCGGCCTTGTTCATGGCGCAAAGTTCCACTTTCGGATTCATATGAATCTGTTTAGAAACAGGTTTAAATGTCCCCGTCTGGATGTAGAGCTTGCCTTCGAAAATGTTGATGGTACCGAACGGACGCACACGCGGCTGGTCACCTTCGACTGTCGCTAGAAAATACGTACCGCATTCCTTGATGAATTTTTCGACTTCTTCCATGTGTTTCTCCTTAATGAAATTTTAAGACAATATAAAAACTTAACTGGATCCTTCGGGGCATCGCCCCTCAGGATGACGTCTTTGCCACCTCTCTATAAATTCTCTCCATATCTGCACTGAAACAGCAGAAGATGACTTTCTTGACATTCTCCGCAGGGAATTCGCGGACCGTCTTCACGGCAATCTCGGTGGCGGTCTCCCAAGGGTAGCCATAGACACCACAAGAAATAGCGGGGAAGGCGACCGTCTCGCAGCCGTTTTCTTCGGCAAGAGCGAGGCAGCTTTTGTAGCAAGATTCCAGAAGCTGAGGTTCGCCATGCTGACCGTCACGATAAACCGGCCCTGGAGTATGAATCACGAATTTCGCCGGCAGCTTGAATCCGGGAGTGATTTTCGCCTTGCCCGTCTCGCAACCGTTCAGGGGTATGCACGCCTGCAAAAGTTCCGGCCCAGCCGCACGATGAATCGCACCATCGACACCGCCACCGCCCAACAGCGAACAGTTCGCCGCATTCACGATAGCATCCACAGCGAGCTTCGTGATATCCCCCTGAATAACTTCAATCTCTATCATGAAAACCTCCAATGGAAATATATATAATTAGTAGGCAATTCGAATATGAATAAATATTGAAAACTCATAAATGGCAGAGTGCGAAAACCTTCAGAAAGATACATTTATGTATATTATGCAAGTCCTATCTCATGCACCACACCCACATGACCACTACTTAAAAATGCGCTCACTATTAAGCTTTTTACTCATCGCGATAACGGCATCATGCCTGAATGGCTGTAGTCCCCAAACCGAACACAAGCACTTTTTCTGGAAAGTCTCCGATTCCAATTCCACTATATATATATTAGGCAGCATCCACCTGGCAGATTCTTCTTTTTATCCGCTAGATCCAGTCATCACGAATGCATTCGATAGTTCAGACGAACTTGCGGTAGAAATCGACATGAGCAACGATTCCATCCTGCAAGAGATTACCACCTTGAATGAACAGTACGGCATGTTCCATGGCGAAGATTCTCTCGAAAGAATCCTTCCCGGCGACATCCGAAAATCACTCGACAGCATCTGCACCGCATGGAGCATTCCGATAGGAACGTTCAACCGGTACAAACCATGGGCGGCAGCAATGACATTGACGTCCATTGGAATTATGCGACTGGGCTATAATTATAATCTCGGAATCGACTTCCACTTTCTTCACCTAGCACAGGAACATGGGAAAAACATCGTGTCGCTCGAACCTGTCGAAAACCAGGTAACGGCCCTGACAGGGGAAGGGTTAAAAGACTCCGTCACCATGTACTTCATGAAGAAAACACTGCGCGAAATCGGGTTGATCGACTCATCGGTTTTGTGGATGATGCAGGCATGGAAAATCGGGGACGACTCCCTCTTTTGGAATGCCATGAATGCAGACACAGCAAAACTCAGTGCGAACGATTCCCTCATCCAGAAAGAAATCGATAACCGGATTTTGCACTCCCGTAACCGAACCATGGCAGAGTCCATCGCGAAGTTGCTCACGGAAAATCGCAAGGCATTTGTGGTTATCGGTACAGCACATTTAGTGGGGAAGGATGAAAACATCATCGACATCCTCCGCAGCAAAGGTTTCACCATCGAACGACTATAACCCACCAAACGTTTCACGTGAAACGTCCGATGGCGAGTGTCGCGACAAAATGTTTCCACATTTTCAACAAAAATGTGAATAGATGTTGAAAACTCATGAAAAGCGAGATGCGGAAACTCTCCGAAGGGTGCATTTATGTATATTTTGCAAGAGGTCCTATGAAAATTGAACATGTTGCTATCTGGGTGAAAGACATCGACAAGGTGTGCGAATTCTATCAAAAGTATTTCAGTGGGGTAGTCCATCCACTTTATCACAACCCGACTAAACAGTTCACCAGCCGGTTCGTTACCTTCGACGAAGGTGCCCGCCTGGAAATCATGCACTGCCCAGATATGAATGTTGCAAATGTGACAGAGTCAAAGTCCGGCATCGGTTTAACTCACCTTGCCTTTTCCGTCGGTTCAAAAGAAAAGGTGGACTGCTTGACCCACCAGATGTCCACCGAAGGAGTTCCCGTTGTAGGGCAGCCGAGAACTACCGGCGACGGATATTACGAAAGCGTCGTCCTCGACCCCGAAGGCAACAGAATAGAAATTACTATATAATGTTGGGACTACAGAAACTTTGGTTATGTTTGGACTCTTCGAGTCCGACATATTGGGGTTCGGCAATGTCCACACAAGTGTGGCCGCTGCTCTCACCCTGCGTATGTTTCACGTGAAACACAATCGAGGCTAGAAAGCGAAGAGTGTAGGCCTATGGCGAAGCCAAAGGCCCAACAATAGCGAGGTGAACATAGCAAAAAACACTTGCACTTTTTTATTCATTTGATTATATTCACGCATAACATAATTTCAAGAGCTATCCAACAAGCAAAATTTTTATATAATATATCACAGTCTCATCCTGGAGAGTTTAATGAAATCAAAATATTTTCTTTTAGCAGCGACACTCTTTATCGCCTGTAGTGACGATTCATCAAGCACAGCACCCATCAATAATCCTGTAGAATACACCTACACCAACTGCCTCCAAACAGTATTCGATTTCGAAAAATCAATTATTTCCACCTACGACAAGGATTACCATGGTTTATTAATAGACAGCCTGTACATGGACAAGGGGAATGCCAGCAACAGAGGCAAATCTATCTACATTCATAAAGCCTACTGGAATGGTAATCGTATCGACAGCACTTACGAAGCAAATCTCCGCAACGGGGAATGGACATACCAGACTACCGTAAGAACTCAAGATCCAAAAGTTGTACACGAAGGCAATGTCTGGACAATAACCTCAACAGATGGTGGTAAAAACGACACGATGACCATCTATTTCGATGGGGATTCTCTAGCTACTATCTCACCCTACGAAAACGGCATAGACACTATTACATATGTAATGAAAAAAGATACCATTTTTAGAATGGATCAAAACGAGATTATCGTCATGGATGAAAACGATAAAAATACATGCTACAGGAGAGAACATCGTGACGATATATGGTACACCTGGCATCGTTATGAGACTGGGGTCAAGGACGGAATGATTATATATACCGATACACATATGGAAGATGGGGAAGACCGCAAGACCGGAACTTACTTCATGTTCTACCGCTAACCTTTAGCAATCAAACTTTCTGAAAACCCTCCCACAAACGGGAGGATTTTTTGTTTTCGCGACACTCGCTTTAACAATTTCGGCGCAAGCGCGAACTATGGCGGTTTGAATATGAAGACTGTGCAAGCACGTCTTCGCATTCAAACCTTAACAACATTTCAACATTTATCAAAATGTTATCAACATATATTTTATAAAAATTTGGATGGGGAGGAGTCTGTTGATTGTTTTCTGAAAAAGTTATACTAAATTTCAATTTGGATAAAAAAATGATGGAAATGTTTGGACACTTCGTGTCCTACATGCTCATGCTCGGTCATAAAAATATGCAAGCATATTTTTGCGACACTCGCTATCGCATGTTTCACATGAAACACAGCCAAGGTTTCCAAGCAAAAAGACACTTGTGTATTTTTATTTGGAAACCGAAGGGTGTAGGCCTATAATGCAGTTATAGGCCCAACACAATAGCGAGTGTCGCGACGGGGTGCTCGCACACCGGCATGACCGAGCATGAGACTGTAAGACTATGACGAAGTTATAGTCCCAACATGAAAGAACATTACTAGATCCTTCCCCTTGCGGGTCAGGATGACGGCGAAAAGAAAACTTGACTTACAGAACAAACATAGAGCAGCAGAATCTTCTGAACCAGTTCCTCTCGGAACATGGCATGCAGCTGTCCAAAGAGACGCTGGACAAGCTCTATGGCTTTGCCGACCTAGTGGTAGAAACCAAGCAATTCGGCAACCTGATTTCGGCAAAAGATTCCGAGAAGTTCCTGAGCAGACACATCGCTGACTCACTGATTCCGTATATAGCTATGAGCCATGAGCCGTCAGCTATGAGCAATAACTCGCTACTCACCGCTCAAAGCTCACCGCTAAAATGGGCTGATATGGGTGCTGGTGCGGGTTGTCCGGTTTTCCCGCTCGCCATCGCGATGCCCGAGGTGCAGTTCTATGCGGTGGAACCCCGCCACATGCGCGTGGAGTTCATGAACTACGCGAAGGAAAAACTCGGACTCAAGAACCTGACCGTGGTAGGCAAACGCTTCGAAACTTCGGGCCTTGCCGACCTGGACTTCATCAGCTGCCGTGCCCTCTCGACTTTCGAAAACGACTGGGAACGTGCACAGCCCGCACTCAAGAAGGGCGGACTCTTCGTCACTCTAAAAAGTTTCAATAGCATTTCACACCTGGAAAACGACCCGGCAGTCAACATCTGGAAATACAAGCTGCCGAACGAAGAACAGGATTACGCCTTAGTCACTCGAGGTAATAATGACTAAAATTATCGCCATATGCAACCAAAAAGGTGGCGTCGGCAAAACTACTACGGCCGTGAACTTGGCCGCCAGCTTTGCCGCTCTCGAAAAGAAGACTCTCCTTATCGACATGGACCCGCAGGGCAATGCCTCCCAGGGTCTCGGTTTCGTGGAATCCCAGGACATGGATATGCACGAAATTCTCGATATGGCTGGAAACCCGGATAACTTGACGCTCGAAAATATCAAGCCTGCCATTTTGGATACATCTCTTGACTTTTTGAAAGTTATCACTTCCGGGCCTGACCTCGCCGTCATGGAAATCGAACTAGTGAACGCCATGAGCCGCGAACGCCGCCTCGAACGCGTGATGAATGTCCTCAAGCAGGAATTCGACTACATCATCATCGATGCTCCTCCGAGCTTGAACCTGCTCACTATCAATACGCTCACTGCAGCGACAAGCGTCCTCATTCCAGTGCAATGTGAATACTACGCCTTGCAGGGTATGACCGAGCTTTTCAAGACTATCCGTGAAGTCCAGAAAAACCTGAATTCCAATTTGAAGATTGAAGGCGCCCTCCTCACGATGTACGATTCACGCCTGAGCCTCTCGAAGCAGGTGGCCGAAGAAGTTCGCGAAAATCTGAGCGACACCGTATTCCAGACGATGATTCCGCGCAATGTGAAGTTGAGCGAAGCTCCGTCACACGGCAAGCCGGTCATCCTATACGATGTCCAAAGCACAGGTTCACAGGCATACATGAAACTCGCCGAGGAAATATTGAATAAAGGATAAATAGGAATGAGCCTTGAGCTATGAGTAGTGAGTTTTTATTAGGGCAGCTAAGCTGTGATTATAAAAGACTCAAAGGGGCATAGCCCCGACCTCAAAGTTCGTAACTCGCATTTCATAACGACTTTAATAGGAAATAAAAAAATGGGTAAACAAGCACTTGGTCGCGGTCTTTCTGCAATTTTTAAATCGCACGATGTTCTCGGCACTCCTGCTGATAACGTTAACCAGAATTCCGCCACGAACGATAACGCAATTCCGGATAATCAGAAAATCGTCGAAATCAATATCGACCTGATTGACCCGAACCCGTTCCAACCACGCAAATTCTTCAACGACGATGAGCTTGTCGAACTTGCGGAAACCATCGAAAAGCACGGTCTTATCCAGCCGATTGCCGTCCGCAAGGTAGGCGACCGTTACCAGATTATCAGCGGTGAACGCCGTACCCGCGCATCGAAGCTTGCCAACTGCAAGACCATCAAGGCCCAAATTTACGACAATCTCGATGACAAAACAATGAACGAATGGGCACTAATCGAGAACATCCAGCGCGTGGATTTGAACCCGATTGAAATTGCCCGTTCTTACCAGCAGTTGATTGACAACCACAATTACACGCACGAAGACCTCGCAAAGACAGTGGGCAAGTCCCGTTCCGCCATTACAAACGCGCTCCGTCTTTTGAAGCTCCCGAATCAAGTTCAAGTCTGGATTCAAGAAGGCAAAATTTCGGGAGGTGCCGCCCGCGCCCTCTGCAGTGAAAAAATTACGGACCCGGAAGCAGTCGCAATACGTATTATCAAAGATGGTCTGAATGTACGCCAAATCGAGGCGATTGCCCGCGGCGAAGATCCGTTCGCTCAGACGAAAGACGAGAAAGTAGAGACGAGAGAAGGTGAAGCTATTGAAGCTACAACCGAAGAAGAACTTCCAGAAGTTCACGGTAGCGATGATTCGACGGGCTCATCAACCGAAAAAATTAAAGTTGAACTGAGCGCCGACATGAAGCAGTTCGAATCACGTCTCGAAACGTTCTTCGGCACAAAAGTTGCCCTCAACCCAAGTGCCAAGGACCAGTCCAAGGGTACCATTGTCATCAACTATTATTCCATGGACGACCTGAACCGAATCCAGGAACTGATGGAAAACCGCTAACGGTAAAAAAGTGAGTCGTAAATATTACACTATTCAGGTTATTCCGGAAAATCCGGAAGGCGCCAAGAAGTACCGTATTTCGAGCAAGCAGTTCATGCTGTTCCATATCGGGCTTATCTTGCTCGCCGTTATCCTCATATTTTTCATTATCCATATCGCAAAAATCAACAAGACGCTCGTGAACTACGAAAAGATGCGTGTCCACAATGCGCAGCTTGTGAAACAGAACGCGAACTACGAAGAGTTGTTCTCTCGACTCGATTCGCTGTGGATTATGGAAAACCGCATCCAGAATATCTTCGAGACATTCCTCGAAAACGACTCCAACAAAATCAACAGCATCATAGAACGCAACCGTTTCGCGCACGTGCCTTCCAGCAAGAACGACATCGATTTCGAAGGTATCCACAACTGGCTTACGACCGATGACAAAAGCAGGATGGAAAGAATTCCGAACGTCATCCCTGCAGTGGGAATCATCAGCAAAAAATTCTCTTACGAGAACAAGCACCTGGGAATCGACATTTCAGCCCATCAGGGGAATCCGGTCTTTGCCTCCGGTACTGGCAAAGTCACTTTCGCCGGTAAAAGCGGTGATTTGGGCAACACGGTCGTCATCGACCACCAAAACGGGTACAAGTCTTCTTACTCACACCTCAAGAGTATCAGAACCAAGAAAGGTTTAACTGTCACCAAAGGCGATGTTATTGGCTATGTAGGGGATACCGGAAATACAAGCGGACCGCACGTTCATTATTCCGTAACGAAGGACAATGTTCCACAGGATCCGGAAACGATATTTACTTACTAGGGGAAAATATGGCTAGCAAAAATGAACAGGAATTGACGCAAGTTGGCAACGCAGTCCAGGTCAACGGGGATATCATCGGAAAAACGGATTTGAGAATTGCCGGAAAGGTTCACGGCAACGTCCAGATTGATGGCGAATTGATTCTTGAAAAATACGCCTCTATAGATGGCGATGTGAAATGCGGAGTAGCTATTCTTGCAGGTTCCATAAAAGGGAATGTGGATTGTAAGGGAAAACTCGTTCTCCAGGACAATGCACAGATAACCGGGAATGTCAAGGCGGAACAGTTAGTCATTCATGAAGGGGCCATCTTTCAGGGAAATTGCGAAATGAGCACAACAACCCGTAAGGGGAAGTAGTCAACGCCCTGTATTAAATAATACTAGATATATTTATATATAATATTTAATAGTTAATGTAGTGAATAGTGGATAAAAAAACGGATATGGAATTGTAATTAGATGATGTTCAAGGAGATACAGAAATAAGGAAATTGTGGATTGATGTTGAAAATTCGAAATCTGTTCACATTTTTCAACGTTGACAGATGTTGAAGTCCAGTTTTCAATATTAATTAACGTGTTGATCACTAAAGTATGTTGAAGATTATGGATTTTTTGCGCGTGACATATGTTTTTTATCACAAATTGTATAAAAAAGAGATGGATAGATTCGTTTCTTATGAACAATAGCTATATTCTAATATATTCATACACGTAACGTTATGGAAAAAAAGGTACTAAAGATAGGTCAAATTTCGGATCCCCACATCGGGGAAAACGAATGCCTTGTACAAGGGATTGATGTGCGCAAGAATTTCCTTGCGGCGTATAATTCTGAATCTATGAAGGATTTGGACCTCTTGGTGCTTTCTGGTGACCTGGCGAACGAAGATGCTGAACCGGGTGCCTATTCCTTTATTGCCAATCTGTTGAAAGGGTCAAAAGTCCCGGTTTGTGTCATTCCGGGTAATCATGACGATGTAAAGGTCATGGGAAAGTTTTTTGATTTGGAAGGCAGGGTTTGTGACGGTAAATGCTATTACCGCTACGATATTGGCGGACGTTCCATTTTTTTCCTAGACAGTGCTGATGGAACTGTATCGGACAAGCAACTTTCATGGCTGGAGAGCGAAGCGGCTAAGGTAGAAGGGGAAATTATTTTGTTCCTTCACCATCCGCCTTGCTATTGCGGTCACAAGTTCATGGACATGAAATATTCGATGAAAAATATCGATGAAGTCCAGACGGCTCTTGCAAGGATAAAGAATTTGAAGCATATTTTTGTAGGGCACTATCATTTCGAAAAGCAAGTCGAGATTGGGAACCAGATTGTGTATGTTACACCTTCGACACAAATGCAGATTGATCCGAACCAGTCGGTATTTTGTCTGAGTTCGGCAGCACCTGGTTGGCGTGTGATTGAATGGGGCGAAAATTTTTTGGAATCAAAAGTTTATTTTTCGCGCACCCCTTGAAAATGGTAAAAACTTTTGCTAAATTTTGGACCAATGGCGGTTTAGCTCAGCGGTAGAGCACTGGAATCATAATCCATTGGTCCGGGGTTCAAATCCCTGAACCGCTATTATTTAAAAAAAAGAGGCGAGCATGTCAAAAAAAGTTCTAGTAATTTCCCTTTTGGCAATCGCCTCTTTTTTTGCATCTTGCCTTGATTCCAAGAGCGATGCAAATTCTGCGAACAAGCAGGTGGTAGTGCCAAAGTCACAGCCGATTGTCACCGTGCTGCCGTTTACGGCTCCTTCAAAATCCAACATTACTGCAGATAAGGCAAATGCTTATGCGAAGGCGAGCAACGGTCTTGTGGAGCTTGGCGTAAAGTGGTCCGAAAAGATTGACAAGGCGAAGGACTTCGAAAAGGTCCAGATTCTCAACGCCTACAATGTGGCTCGTGACCAGCTTTGTGCCCGCGCCGGCCTGCAGGGCGGTATTGCGGAATATGACTGGATTACGGAAGTCGCCATGAAGAATCCGGAAAACAAGGCCGTGTTCGAGCAAGCTGGATTCAAGGTAAAGTAGTTTAATTAGTTAAGACTACCGACTACAGACTACCGTTTTTTATCACCCCGGTTTCAGCACCCAGCTACATCCATAACGAAATTAAAATTTCTATGGATGTGCAAGTTACATCGGTGGCTGATTCATCATAGAAGAACTGTAAACGGAACTAAAGTTCCGAGCCACACAGAGTGCCGGGGTCTGTTTTTTCTAATTACTGTTTGCTAATCATTATGAACTAGTAACCAAGTCTAGTAACTAGCTCGAATGGCGAAGTAACTGCTAATTGCGACAAAGTCGCTTATACACTTCTATTTGCCGTTCGATGATGCCGTCCCAGGTGAAGCATTCGTCGATGCGCTTGCGGGCGCCGGCAAGAAGTTTTTCAATCAGTGCAGGGTCGGCTTCGAGGCGCTTGAAGGCGTCGGCAAGCGCGACAGGGTCTTTCTCGGGAACGAGGATTCCAGATTCTCCGTCGATGACGACGTCCGGGATTCCGCCGACGTTGCTTGCCACGATGGGGAGCCCAAGCTCCATCGCTTCGATGAGGACGACGCCGAGGCCTTCGGTGTCGCCTTTGCTATCGACGATGGCTGGGAGCGTGAAGACGTTGGCGGTGCGGTATTCGTTCGCGAGGTCTTCGGGAGAAAGCTTGCCTGTGAAAACGATAGACGCCGGAGATTCTTCGACTCCACTAAAATTGACTGGATCCTTCGACTTCACTTCGTTTCGCTCAGGATGACACAAGGTTGGTGCCTGTGCTGAGCAAGGTCGAAGCAAGCTTGTCGAACCACTCTCGTCTTTCGTCTTTCGTCTTTCGTCTAATAAGGCTGCTTGTTTCTTCAGCTGTTCGGTCAAGTCGCCGCCACCGACGATGCGGATTTCGAATTTGTCTGTAGGGAGGTATTTCGCAGCTTCAATGAGGTAGCGGATTCCCTTGCGTTCGATGTGCCGCCCGACAAAGAGAATCTTGAACTTGTTGATTACAGGATGCGGCCCTTTCTCGTCTTTGACGCCTTCGGCGTCAGGTGCTGCGGTTCGGTCATACCGGCAAATAAATTTGCCGTTGCGACACTCACCTTGCAACCTACTCGTCTCTAGCGTAGTTCCGTACGGGCTCCATTCGACGTTCACGTCGCGGATGGCCTTGATTTTAGACGCAGTGAAGCTCGAGTTTGCAAAGACGGCCTGGGCCTGTCCGATGGCGAATTTCAAAAGCGGCTTGACCCATTTCTTTTTGCGGATAAGCAGAAGTTCTGCGCCATGGAAATTGAGCACAAGCGGAATCCTGAAAAGCTTTGCGGCGCCAAGCGCGATGTAAGCATGCGGGAACGGCCAGTGGGCGTGTATGACGTCGGGACGCCACTTGCGGCAGATGCGCAAGCATTGGATGAATCCGTTTATGATGTAAGGGATGGCGAGCAGCTGCAGCCAAGGCTTTGAGGCCATCTTGCTCGGGGCGCCTTCTTCGTGCGTGAGGATTTCCCAGTTGGCGGGCGCATAGCGGAAACGGTTGACGTGCGTACCGTCGATGTCGTGGCTCTTGAGGCCCTTGTACGACGGGGCGAGGACTTGAATCTCGACACCCGTTTTTTTCAGATGGCTAATGGAGGTGCGAAGCCATGGAACTTCTGCGTCTTCTTGAAATCTTGGATAGACGGAGCCTATGACGAGGACTTTCATTGTGCTGGCTGCTCGGTTTCTTGCGCTTTGTTGATGTCCTGGATACAGGCGGGATAGACGATGGGTCTTACGTTTTTGTCCAGCACGAGATCCATGATTTCGAAATTGTGGGCGCCAGACGTTTGCTTGAAGCGGCCTGAGAGGCGGCTCCAGCCGTCGATTTTCGAATCGAGGAGCAAAAGCCCGATTCCGCTTTCGTGCTCCAGAAGTCCGAGGATATCGCTTCCGCGTCTGTTCTTCGAAAGTGTTTCCAGAAAGATGTTCCAGAAATGCTGCGAATTGGTTTGGTTCCCGAGAATCTTGTCAATAGATTCGAAATCAAATTCGATATATACGAAGGAACTATTATCCTCATCGCTGCGGATAATTTCTTCTTGACAACGTCTCTCAAAAATATCTTCAGTATAGATGGAGATATTGTATTGATGTTTTTTTATCAAGTTGAAGAGGTCTTCCTTCATCATCGCCTCTAATTTAGTCTATTTTTTAACCATGCAGCGATTGTTAAAATTAAAAAAAGTGCTGAAGAGTAGTGTTTTGGCTACTTCGGTCGAAAATTTTAAGGTCATCAAGTCGTTAACCGGCAAGTACCGTCCGTTGACAGCTTTCGAAATCCAGATTCTTGAAAAGAACGGGAACAGTTGCGATGACTGGAGCAAGATTCTAGTCGAACCGGATTTTGACCCGAATCGTATTTTTCGTTCCAGTTTCATGGGCGATGTACGCCTGCCGAAGTTTTTCGGGACGCTCCTTCTGCCGGGTGACGTTTCAGTCGCTACAGGTATTTACGATAGCATGGTCCACAACTGCATTATCGAAAACGCCTTGATTTACAAGGTCGCAATGTTGAGTAACGTGCTTGTGCGGAGCAGCGCTGTTGTGCAGAATGTCGGCACGCTTGTCAGCAGTGGCAAGATAAACTACATGGTAGGCTCTTCCATCAATGTCGGTAACGAGATGGGCGGTCGCGAGGTTCTCGTGTTCCCGGAAATTACGCTGGAGCTTGTCGATTTGCAGTTGTTCCACAAGGCGGAGCAGAGTGTGCAGGACTCGTTTACAGAAATGCTCAAGACCTATAGGTCTGATCTGGCGTTGCCGTTCGGGATTGTCGGCAAAGGCGCTGTTGTTTCGAATACGAACATTATCCGTAATAGCTGGATTGGGGCACATGCGCGTGTCGAAGGTGCCGCGAAGATTCGCAACTCCATCATCATGAGTTCGCTTGAAGAATCAAGCCATGTGTATGATTCCGTGATTATGGAAAATACGGATGTGCAGATGGGTGTGACGGTGCATACCGGCGCCGAAGTGCAGAGTTCTGTATTGATGAGCCGTTGCAAGGTGGGGAGCAAGGCTATTGTGAAGTCTTCCATCATTGCGCCGTGCTGCCATATTGAAGAAGGCGAAGTCAACAGTTCGTACATGGGGCCAATGACGCAGATGCATCATCACTCGTTGCTGATTGCGGCTCTTTGGCCCGATGGCTGTGGCAACTTGGGCTACGGCGCGAATGTCGGAAGCAACCACACGGGCCGCATGCCAGACCAGGAAGTGATGCCGGGGCAGGGAATGTTCTTTGGGCTTGGCGTGAATATCAAGTTCCCGTCGAACTTCCGCGAGTCGCCGTTTACTTTGATTGCAAGCGGACTTACGACTTTGCCGCAGCGTCTCAAGTTCCCGTTCTCACTGATACGTCCGGGTGATCCGCAACTGGTGGGTGTTCCTCCGCGACTGAACGAAATTGTGCCGGGCTGGAACTATGCGAAGAACGCGTATGCGCTTGACCGCAATGCTTACAAGTACTGCATTCGCGGAAAGGGACTTGTGCCGTCTTCGTTCTGTTCGATTTATAATTCAGAAATAGCCCGTCTCGTGTTTGATGCGTACAACCGTTTACAAGTCGGGAAGGTCAAGGACGTTTATACGAAAAACGATATTGACGGTCTTGGCGAAAACTTTATGCGCGAACGTGTACGACAAGAAGCCATTAAGACATATAGCGAATATTTGGAACGCTATATATTGGATTTGATGCTTTCGCTTGTCGAAGGGGACGAGTCGCTTTCGAAGCAGTCCCCGCGCGAATTGCGTAAGCTTATCGGCGATACGAACAAAGAAATTGCACGTGTTGTAGCGCTCCCCGAAACGATGGACGATCTGGTCAAACGTTACAGGCAGCTCGACAAGGAATGGTTCGATAACGTAAGTCATGGTCTGGATCGCGATAATGAACGCGGTCGCCAGATTTTTGACGATTATGACGATGCACATCCGGCCGACAAGGGATTCTTGGAATGGGAAAAGTCCCGTTATGAAGAATCTACAAAGCGCTTGAGCACGTTTGCGAAAAATCTCGCTTAGGTATGGATTGAACGGCGCGGAATTTTTCTGTTATGTTGTTGTATATTTTACTTTGTGTAGAAATTGCTGCACGCATTGCGCTTGAAGTTCGCGAGGCGAGAATGACGCAATTGCGCGGCGGCGTGTTTGCGGTGCTGCGAGTGATTCCGCTGGTGAACGATATCGTACCGCTCCCGGAAAATCGCAAGGAAGTGCCCGCGTCGAAATTCGTGAAATTGCATGAAGAAGGTCATAAGGTGTTTCACCATGCGGTGTTGCGTAACTTGATGAAAATCGCGTTCTGGATGGTTGCCGTTTGGTTTATGGCGGCGATGATGGTACGCTGGAATGCAAGCTTTTTTGAGGCTGTGCTGTGGCTCCATTTGGCGGCGATTCCGTTCCGCATGCTGCTCCATTTTTACTGTTGGAGTCAGGAATACGAATGCGACAAGTATGCACTGGAAAAGACAGACAAGAAAGTCGCGAAGTCTGCCATGCGTGAACTTGCACTTTGCGAAATTCCACACACAGCCTTGTTTGCGCTCGTGTATCGCGAACACCCGACCGTCGCACTCCGCAGCCAGAGAATGCTGAAGAAAGTGATTAGTGGTTAGTCAATAGTCATTGGTTGTTTGTTCTCCGTCATCCCGAGAAGCGAAGCGACGAGGGATCCAGTCAATTTTTGTGTTCGCATTACAAGATTTCGCTGGATCCTTCGCTGTCGTTCAGGATGACGCGTGTAGCGACACTGTTCGGAATGACATTTCTAACCCCATACCCCATACCTCAAAGCACCCGTAAGGGTGCGAGCTCATACCTCATTCCTAAAGCCTAACCCCTAAAACCTAATTAAACTTAGCTTCTTGTACCATATATGTCGAAGTTATGTCCGAAATTTCCTATTTCTTTTTTTGTCAAATAAAAAAATAAAGTCTCATTTATGCGTAAGTCTAAATGACGCGAGATAAATAGTCAAATAATTTGAGGATAACGATTGTTCGTCGTGAGAATGGAGGCGTCGGCCAAGGTATTGTCTTCGCAGTAGCGTGCAAAACGAGAGTCGCGGGCGACTGTTTGCAGGCGCACATGACCGAGTGAAGCCGCTGACGCCGTAGGCGTCAACTCTGAGCTGGGGCCCCGCCCGCATGATGTACTTATTGCATTAAAAAAAACGGACTTTTGGCGGTGAACCCAAATTTATTCAAACTTAGCTTCTTGTACCATCCTTGCCGCTTCTTCTATTTTGCGGTTCTGCAGGACTTCATCCACCTTCTTTTTCAATGTGTTCAATATTTCGTTTTCGTAAATTTGAAAAAGTTGCTGTTCTTTTTTCAGGAACGGTTTGATGATCCGGACAAGGCAAATTATTATGCCGGTGATGATGATTGTGCTGGTGGTGATGCTAATCGGGAATGTGGTGCTTAAGTGGGTTGAGTAGAGGAAGAAAACGTAGCAGATATTGACGGCTAAAAATGCGAATGCAATATAAACCGGTTTCAAGTTGATGGGGGCCGCAGGGCTATCCGGTTGTTTTACGTCAAGCTGTCGTTCCGTGTTTTGGACGATATCTCTGAGGATGAAGGCATCCATTATCGGAAAAAAAGAAAAGAAGACGGCTATCCACGGGGAAAATGTCGTGGTCGCTACTTCCCGCAAGTTTGCTTCGGCACGGAAAATCCACAAAAGCCAAAATAGACGAGAAATGAATGCCGCAACAATGGTAATAAAAAAGAGTGGCATGAAGAAGGTAAACATGAATAAAGCGCTTCTGCCATCGATGTCTTCTAGAGCGGCTGCTAGTATGATGCAGTCTGCAATGGTGATAATTGCTAGTAAAACAGCAAAAAACTTAAGCGAAAGGAGTAGTTTTTCTCCATTTGGAGCGTTGTTTTGCATAATCTATCCTTTTTGTACAATATACAAAAGGTGCACTACGGACTTTTGGCGGTGAGCCCGGTTTTACTTGTGCAAGGGCTTTATATTTTTGTATATTCTTTGCCACAGAGGTTTTTATGTCACGAATGAATGTTTTTGAAGTGCAAAATAGAATGGATGGTCGTGGTATTTCGCAGAGGAGCGGATTTTCTCACGCAGCTTTTTTAGTGGCATTTGCTTTTTTAGCGGTTTCTGCCCATGCTTTTGACTTGTCGGTCAAGGCGAATGTCGATAATGCGCAAATCTTTATTGGCGACAAGTTCAATTACGAAATCCAGGTGACGGCTCCTGAGAACGCTATCGTGGATTTGCCGAGCTTTGTGGGGAACCTTGGCAGCTTTGAAGTCAAGGAAATGAAGAACGAAAAGATTACCGAGGGCATGCCCAAAGGGACGGCGAAGTTCACTTGGCTTGCAACGCTCAACACGTTCGTGGGCGGTGACTTTTTGATTGCCCCGCAAGAGGTGAACGCCATCGTTGGCACGGATACTGTCAAGACGCACACGGACCCTGTGGCGGTCAAGGTTTCTAGCCGCACGACTGGCGAAGAGGCGGACATTATCGAAGTCGAAGACCCGATGAACGACCCGAGACTCCCGCAGTGGCTTTATGTCTTGTTTGCAATTCTAGGTGTGGCTTTGCTCGTGTTCCTCGGATGGTTCCTGCACAAGAAATTTGCAAAACGCGGCGAAGCTCCGCAGTTGCCGCCGTACGAAGAGGCCGTGCTTGCCCTCAAAAATTTGCGTGACAAGAATTACCTTGCCGAAGGCAACCAGGGCGATTACTTCATGTCGCTCGGGTTCATTACTCGCCGCTACATCGAAAGACGTTTCGAAGTCGATATTCTTGATGCGACTGTTGCCGAACTCAAGAAGCGCATGTCACATGTGGCAGGGCTTCCGCAGGCGTACAAGGAATCCGTCGTGACGCTTGCCGTTGAAACGGAACCGGTGAAGTTCGCTAAGATGAAACTCGAAGCGGAGCGCTGCACGTTTTGGATGGAATGGGCTGACCGCCTGCTCGAAGACACGAAGCCGGATCCTGAAGCCGTTCGTGCTGAAGGCAATAAAGAAAAGTAAGAGGCACTCACTCTCGCGACCATGCTTCGTTGATACGAAGCAATTGTCGCTCACAGCCCGAAGAAGAACAGCAGAAGAAAGAGGCCGCGAAGGCTACCGCGAAGAAGTAGTAGCGGGTCCCTTTTCAATAAGATCAAAGAACGAAACCACTTAGGTGGGATTCTGTCGAATGATTTTTTTATTTCCCGATAATTTGTTCTTTGGATAGCTTGAAGTAAGCAGCGGCTTCTTCAATGGTTATTTTTTTGTCATGGACCATTTTTCTTGCCGTATGAATTTTTTCCTTTTCGGCGGATTCATCCTGTGTTTTTTGATTTTCTTCGAATTTTTGGCGTTCCACTTCAAATCGCCGCTGTTCCTCCGCAGCTTTCTGACGTACTTCTGCAACTTGTTGACGGGCCACTTCAAGCTGCTGTTGTTCATCCGTAACTAGTTGACGAGTCACTTCAAGCTGCTGTTGTTCATCCGCAGCTAGTTGACGGGCCACTTCAAGCTGCTGTTGTTCATCCGTAACTAGTTGACGAGTCACTTCAAGCTGCTGTTGTTCATCCGCAGCTAGTTGACGAGTCACTTCAAGTTGCTGTTGTTCATCCGCAGCTAGTTGACGGGTCATTTCAAGTTGCTGTTGTTCATCCGTAACTAGTTGATGGGTCACTTCAAGTCGCTGTTGCATTTCTGCAACTTTTTGGCGAGTCGCTTCAAGGTGCTGTTTATCTTTTGCTGCTAGTTGACGTAATTCAGCCAATTCCTGACGTTCTTCTGCTAATTCCTGGCGTTCTTCTGCTAATTCCTGGCGTTCATCGGCCATTTGCTCGCGAAGATAATCGCCGATGCTTACGAAACCGTATTTTTGCCCGATACTTACGAACGCCATGTTCAGCTCCTTTAGGAATTCTTTTCCAAGATACTCCTGCAAATATATACTTGTTTTTTCAAGCAGGCAAGAGGCCTCGCTTCGCGGCATTTTCTGCAAAAATTTACAGAACTGCGGCAACAGTCCAAGCAGTTTTTCCTTGTTGAACGCATGCTTGAGGGCGATTATCCCCATGCCGGTCGCAGCATCCTCGCAGGCGAGGCAGTCGCTGTCGGGAATGTCCGACATGTTCACGAACGCACACTGGAACGGCAGCACCTTTCCGCGGAAGTAATCCGGGTAGGACTTCTCGAGAATCTTGAGCGGGTTCCAGTTGTCACGTCCGTTGTAGAATATTATCGTCATCGTCGGGATTCCGCTGAACACCCGGTTCTTGTCTTGGATTTTCATGACGGAATGGATGTATTTGGAAATCTGGTCGAAGATTACGGGGTCACGTCCAGATTTATGCTCCAGCAGGATTCCGACGAGAATCGGGGCGCCCGTTGATACATTCACGCGGAATGCCAAATCAGCTTCGCCGGTGTCATCAACTTCCGAATACGAATCAGGAATACGCATAAGCGTATCGAGATTGACTTGACTCAAGAACGTGTCTATATCGTGATTTATTTTCCTGGCAAGTTCAAGCAGGTAGCGGACATGTGCGGTATCGGCAAACAGCCAGCGGAAATATGCGTCGTGTCTTCGTTTGGTTACCTTGTTATCGTTTTCCATTTGTTCTGTGAAGCCAGTTATTGTATGCGGACTGGCGCGCAATCTCATATATTAAGGGATATAGAAAACGATCTAGTTAAAAAAGTTTTTGAAAATGTCTTGCATCGTCAAAAACGAATGAACATAATCTAACAAACTCCTTTCGAAAAAGCAAGAGCTTTTTTGTTTTTACTTCGTTTTGCAAACAACCGTTAGCACGAGAGTCGCAAAATCAAGCTTGCTTGATTTTATGACCGAGTCGCAGGTTGTTCTACAAACAACCGTTAGCACGAGAGTCGCGAGAATAAGCTTGCTTATTCTCATGACCGAGTCGCAGGTTGTTCTATAAACAACCGTTAGCACGAGAGTCGCGAAAACAAGCGAATAGTGCGAAGTTTAAATAAGGTGGTGACGTGGTAGAATATGTCAAAACAAAAAAGGCATGTGCAAATTTTGCACACACCTTTTAATCGGAACTTTGCTTGTGAACGGAGTTTATTCTACTTCTCCCTTCACGCAGCGGACGGATAATCCGTCATTTTCGTCGTCCGCACAGACGCTTACCATTCCTTCGGAACCGTTGCCGAAATGAATCATTGTAGCGCAATTGTTGTTTCGCGTGTCTATCGTCGATGTCCAGAAAAATGCGAATCTACCCGGCTCCAAGAAATACTGTGAACTTGCCCTATATTCTCCGGCGGGCAAAACCGTAAAGCCGTAAGTGTCTTTGCCTCCGCCCCATCCCACGACGGCGTAGTCGAGGAATGCTGGGTATCCGCCATTTCCTCTTTCGGGCCATTCTTCAACTTCGGGCAGGTGCCATCCGGTAGGGCATGCCTTTTTTGCTGCCTTGAAGGTGTATAGGCGGCCGTACTTGTCGCAGTTTTCTTTTTTGTTTCCGTTGCACCAACTTGGCGGTTGAATGCTTGGGAACCCCATGTCGCAGCCTTCCGGATCGTTCCCGGTGCAGTTCGTCATTACACTGTCTCTCATTTCGTAGTTGAGATTTTCGGCCATCCAGATTTTTTCGCCGAGTTTTACGGTCTTGTATGTTTTGCCGTCTCGTGTATCTGTAAATGTGGAATCGGTCGATGTTGTTTTTGACGGTTCTGGAACTGGGCCATCGCTGACTTCGTAAGTGACTCCGTTGAACGCCGCCCCGCGGAATTGAACAAACTTCGCATCTGCGTTTTCGGGGGCGATATCAAACCAGTGATCGCTATAGCACGTGCACGTTGTTTCTGAATGGTGGGGTCCATATTCGATTTGCAAGGTGTCGCCGGAACGTTTTGTCAAAAGGTCCGCTTCGACGAGGCAGTAATCTCTTACGTTCAAGGCCATCACTTGGTAGTGCCCCTCGCCATCGCTAAGGATGTACGCCTTGGGCATTTCTCCTGAAGATGCTTCTGCGAGGCTTATGATTTGGGCGGCACGTATTGGCTGGGGTTCCAAAGCAGAAGCAATGCAAGAGCCTAATTTAAAGCCGTTTTTCGTGTCTTTCGCAAAAGCGGGTGACGCTTCTTGGGCGCCTGCTGAACTCGAAGATGGTTGGCTCGCCGATGACGTCGTTACGCTGGACGATGAAAGTTTCGGCGGCTGCTGACTGGATGACGATTTTGCTTGAGTGCTGGATTGCGGTGTGCTCGACGAGGATTCCTGTCCTTGCATTTCGCTCGAAGAACTTTCTTCTTGAGCCATCGTATTGTCGATTATGGTAGTTCCTGTCACGTCCGGAGAATCTGAACAGGCCCAGAATAGTGCTGCGCATAACGGAATCAGTTGTATTGTCTTTTTCATGTTCATTTCTCCTTCCTTGAATCCGTAGATTCTACTTTGTCCGTAAGAGGGAATATTTGTAAGTTCATTTGATAGACCTGGTCGATTGCTTGGCATTCGTTGGCGATGTCAACAATCTTTTTGCGGAAAATGTCGGTTTCCTTGGAAATGCGGTCGTAAGTAGGTTTGTCGATGCCCATGGTGATGCCGGAAAAATTGCGTTCTTCCACGGAATCCTTGATGATGGACCGTACCGCAAGTTCGCTCATTTTCCTGTTCATGGTGCGTATGGCAAGAGGGATTGCTTCCTTGGAACCCCTTACCGTTTTTTGCGTTTGTTCATAAGTCCCGTCCGCATTTTTCTGGAGCAGGTTTGCATTGACGAGGAACTGCAAGATTTCGCGGACTTCGGCGGCTGTAACGCCTTGCCTTATTTTAGATGCTATTTCGCCAAATGTTGCTCTCGGCATGATGGGGGCGAGTTCTCGAATGATGGGGCAGGCGGGTGTTTCGTAGTAGCGGAACGCGTCCGCATCGACAATGCGGATTTTGTTCATGCGTGATTCGTGATCGAGTTCGCTCAAGGCGGCTTCTTTTTCGTCGTCGTTTTTGGCGTTCCCGAATTTTACGAGCAGGGTAAAATAGGTGTAGTCGAACCCTTCGAGACCCATGGCGCGTGCGACTTTTGGAATTCCCGGTTTGCTGAGGGTTGTCTGTCCGTCGCTGACCAGTTTCAGGTACGCCGATGAAGCAAATCCTGCAAGACTTGCAAATTTTCGCCAAGTGAAATACGAATTTCTTTTGCGTTCGGCATAGAAATCTCGCATGTACTCGCGGTAATCTTGATATTCTGTAATCGGTTTCATATTCATAAAAATAAAACAAAAATTGCGTTTTTAACACGAAAAAACGAAAAATTTTAATAAATAGTTTATATGAAATTAATATATGAAACAAAAGCGTTTCATAAACGTTTTTCGAGTTTGAACTGGATAGTCAATATAAAGTAGCCCAACGTTTACTAGTGCAACCAATTGGTGTTTTATTTCTCCATCGTTTTTAATCCTGGCAGGTTATATTCCTTATAGACGTATGGGCGATTTCTATTGCCAAAGTTTTGCGTTTTTGCGAGGTCAAGATGAAATTTGCAATTTTGGGTTGTGGTCATATTGCTACAAAGATGGCCACTGCGGTCAAGTATCTGGAACAGAAGGGAATGGGGGTCGAGTCGTATGCGGTGGCTTCGCGCACGCAGGCGAAGGCGGAGGGCTTTGCCCAGGAGTATGGATTTAAGAAAGCTTACGGTAGTTATCGCGAACTGGTAAAGAATCCCGATATTGACCTTATCTATATTGCGACGCCGCATTCGGAACATTACGAGTCGGCGCGGCTCTGCATCAATGCGGGCAAGAATGTGCTTGTCGAGAAGGCTTTCTGTGCAAATGCTCTGCAGGCGTCCGAGGTGATTGCGCTTGCGCAGGAAAAAAATGTCTTTTTGTGCGAGGCGATGTGGACGCGTTTCTTGCCGGCGGTGAAGATTCTCAAGGACTGGATTGTCGCGGGGCGTATCGGCAAGGTGGAATCGGTCGAGGCGGATTTTTCGATGGCGCTTTCGCATATCGAACGGCTGCGTAACCCTTCACTTGCGGGCGGTGCGCTTTTGGATCTGGGTATTTACAGCCTGACTTTTGCGGACATCTTCTTGACGGATCCGGAAATTGCAGGCGACAACAATGCAATCGTGAAGACCGAAAGCAAGTCTATCCTCTTCGAGACGGGAGTCGATGCGACAGACTGGATTAACCTCACGTACAAAAACGGGCAGCAGGCGTATCTCAAGACGTCGATGGTCGCACCGACGCACAACGAGGGCGTCATCCACGGCACAACGGGATTCATTCGCGTACAGAACCTGAACGATATGGAGGAGCTTCAGGTCTTTGACAAGGCGGGAACTTTGTGCGAGACGGTTGTGCCGCCGAGACTTGCCAACTGCTACGAGTATGAGGTTCTTGGTTGCAAGGATGCGCTGGAAAAGGGCTTCAAGGAATGCCCGCAGATGTCCCATTCCAAGACGATGCAGTTCATGGAATGGATGGACTCGCTACGTGCAAGCTGGGGCGTTGTCTATCCGTTCGAGAAATCGCCCGCGCAAGTGTGGGACCGTTCCGGCAACAAGTCCTGCTTGCAGGTTTACGACACCGGGACGGGCGAGGTGCGCATACTCCGGAAATTCGATTGTGTTGTCGAGGCGCCTAACTGGAGTGCCGACGGCACGTTCCTGACGTACAATAGCGAAGGGCGCATTTACAGGTACGAACTGGAAAGCGGCGCCATTACGGAAGTGCCTTCCTACTTTGTCAACAACTGCAATAATGACCATGTGCTGGCTCCTGATGGCTCGGGACTATATGTGAGTCATCATACCAAGGAAGACGGGCTATCGCGTATCTACAAAATTTTCTTTGACGGTCGCATGCCGCAGCTCGTTACGCCGCTGGGTCCGAGTTACTTGCACGGGATTACACCCGACGGCAAGACGCTCGCCTATTGCGCCGAGCGGAACGGCGAATACGATATTTACGCCATTCCCGCCGCGGGCGGACTCGAAACCCGTCTCACTACCGCACCCGGGCTCAACGACGGTTCCGAATTCGATGCTGGCGGGGAATATATCTGGTTCAATTCCGTGCGCACGGGCCGCATGCAGGCCTGGTGCATGAAGGCCGACGGTTCCGAGCAGGCGCAGATGACATCCGATGCGCATTGGAACACGTGGTTCCCGCACATTTCCCCGGACGGGAACAAAGTGGTGATGGTTGCGTACCACGAAAAAGATGTACGCCCTGGCGAGCACGTGCCCAACAAGAACGTGGAAATCCGCCTGATGGAACGCAAGGGGACCGACCTCCCGCAAAATGCAGTCGCCAGCTGGACCGAGCCCCGGTGCATCCTGAAACTCTTTGGTGGACAGGGAACCATCAACGTGAATTCCTGGGCACCCGACAGCCGCCGCTTCGCTTTCGTGAGCTACGATTTGTCTTGAATTTAGGAGATGTGCAAGACATCGCGGAAACTTTTATATACTTTTCTTGTAAGAAATCATCAAAGGAGAATTTATGACTATCGGAATTGTCGTCATTATCGTTGCCGTTATTCTAGTGATATGGGGTGTCTCCATGTACAACGGCTTGGTGAAACTCCGCAATAACCGCGAAAACGCATTTGCAAATATCGACGTGCAGCTCAAGCAACGTTTTGACTTGGTGCCGCAGCTGGTGAATACCGTGAAGGGCTACGCCGGTCACGAAAAGGAAGTGCTCGAAAAGGTGACTGCCGCCCGTGCCGCCGCGATGAGCGCAACGACGATTGACGAAAAGGTCGCTGCCGACAAGGCGATGAGCAGTGCGCTTTCTGGACTTAAAGTTTCGCTGGAAGCTTATCCGGAACTCAAGGCGAACCAGAACTTCTTGCAGTTGCAGACGGAACTTTCCGATATTGAGAACAAGCTTGCTGCCGCCCGTCGCTTCTTCAATTCCGCGACCCGCGAATTTAACAACGCTTGCGAAGTATTCCCGAGCAACATCCTGGCGGGCATGTTCAAGTTTAAGCGTGCCGCTATGTACGAGGCTACGGAAAATAGGGAAATTCTCGAAAAAGCCCCGGAAGTGAAGTTCTAGAGCGATGGGCTATGAGGTCGGGCTTCGCCCTTTCAGGTCGCCTTGTTATGCAAGGCTTTGAGCCTAAAGTTAGGCGCCATTGGCGCGATTTTATATCTTGATTTTTAACCCCATACCTCAAAGATTGCGTAAGCAATCATGCCCATACCTCATAGCGAGCTTTGCGAGCGACCTAAATGAAATACGTTGGTATCCAGACTCAGATTTGGCGGAATAACCGCAATACGGTGATTCTGCTTTGCATGTTCCCTGTCATTCTTTTGGCTATGGTGTATGCGTTCATCATGGTGTTGGACTGGCTCGGGATTTTTTGCAGTATGCGCGATTATAATATGGGTTCGGAGTACTTGCGCGATGCCTGCAATGAATTTGCCGCTGGCGATTTTCACTGGCCCCTAATTTGGGATTACTTCTGCGTGGCGCTTCCATATACGCTTGGGATTACGGCGGTTTGGTTCCTCATTGCCTATTTTGCGAACACGTCCATTATCCGCCATGCGACACATGCTCGACCGCTCGAACGCAAGGAGAACGTGCGTGTCTATAACATCGTCGAGAACCTCTGCATTGCAGGCGGTATCGAGATGCCGAAAATCAATATCATCGACGATCCGAACCTGAACGCCTTTGCAAGTGGAATTGATATAAATTCATATACTGTTACGCTTACGACGGGAATTATTGACAAGTTAAACGATGAGGAGCTTGCGGCAGTCGTGGGTCACGAACTCACGCATATTAAGAATCGCGATACGCGACTTTTGATTGTGTGCATTGTCTTTGTCGGTATCCTCTCGACGCTTATGTCTATTTCGATTCATCTGATTAGCGGATTGTTGAGGTCTTCTGGTACATCGAGGCGCCGCAACAGCAAGAATGGGGGAGGCCTGCTTGTCATCTTGGTGATTTTGCTTGTGGCACTGCTGGTATCGTCAATAGCATACTTTATTAGTACCTTGACTCGTCTCGCCATTTCGCGTAAGCGTGAATATGTCGCCGATGCAGGGGCTGCAGAACTTTGCGGCGATTCGCTTGCGCTTGCGTCTGCCTTGCGCAAGATTTCTGCGGAACCGGGGCTTTCGAGTGTTGGCCGCGATGACGTGGCGCAGCTTTACATTGTCCACCCTGACGAAGAGGGCGAAGGCTTGATGAGCGGTCTCGTGGCGAAACTGAACCTCATCTTCAGTACGCATCCGGACACGTCCGAACGCATTAAACTGCTGGAACAATTCTGATTTAGTAATGTTGCCATTCCGGCCTCAGTGCCGATGTGACAGCGTGAAAAAAGCACCCTCATCGGGTGCTTTTCTCTAATCTCTTATCTATAGCTTGCTCTGAGCATTGAGTTTTTAATTCGCAGCCTTGCCGCCTAATATAAACTCACTACCCTTAGCTTACTACTCATAGCTTACTACTCATAGCTCACAGCTCATAGCTCACTACTCATAGCTCACAGCTTATTAATACTGTGCCTTAAGTTCAGGCGGGCATTCCACTTCTTTGTAATTGTGTGTCGGGTTGCCAGCTGCTTCCATCCAAGTGGCGAGGAACATGCAACCTTCCTTAGCCTTTGCATCGTTGGCAAAAGAGCTTTCGCATTTTTTAGCGAGGCATTCCTTGCGCTTGGTGAGCAGGTTGCCTGCAGTGCCGGCTTCCTTTTCGCATTCGGAGAGGAGGCCGCCGTACTGTTCGCCCTGTTTGCCCCAGCCCATGCTAGAGCATCCGTTGAAAAGGCCGACGCCGCCACCCGGAATCATCACGTCGAACTGACCCTGCTGAACGTCGCCACCGATGTTTGTAGCCATGACAACGAGAATCTTTCCTTCGAGTCTAATGTGGTTCGTTTTGCGTTCGTACTTGCCTCTGCCATCGAAGGCGAGGGCGTAGCACTTGCCGCAAGAACCGCCGTCTGCTGCCGGGACAGCTGCGAAGGCGTAGGCGAGGCTGTCGTCAATGACTATAGGAATCTGGCTTGTGCAGGTCATGAGGCCACCGCCGCTGCAGATGCTTCCGCCACCCCAGTCGGTGCTTTCCTTCGTGCCCTTGTTGGTGCACTGCTTGGAGTAGTTGCCGTGGGCGTGTTCAGGCCAAGAGCAATGCGGCTTGCAGCAGTCCCAGTAACGGGTGGCCCAGCCTTTACCGCTTCGGCCGCCTGATATGTACTTGAGTTTGCTTTTCGCAGATGTACCTGAATTGTTGCTTGCCGAAGAAGTCGTAGTCGTTGCGCTTGAAGTTGCAGTTTGTGCAGAAGAGGACTTAGCCGTGCTGCTAGAAGATTTCGCTTCTTTTTGGCTCGAAGAGGACTTCTTGGTGGTGCTGCTTCCGTCCGTGACTTCCACTGTGAGCGTCACTGCAGTACCGTCCATAATCCACGTTTCGGAGACTTCACCGGCTGAGATGTCCTTGCTGACTGTGCCGTTGATGGTGAAAGTCTTTGCGCTTTCGTCGTATTTGCAGTCGCTATCATTGATGGACCAGAGGTTCCAGGACTGCCTGGACGGGTGGCTCTTGAGACCGCTGAATGTGATGGGGCTGATTGCACCGCCTTTGGCGACGGTCTGCGAGAGGCTTCCTTTATACGTTATGGAACCGATCTTGCCTTCTTCAGGCGCCTTGGAAGAAGAACTTGCCGGTTTGGGGTCTTCGGCCTTTTGCGAAGACGAAGTTGCAGTTGCAGACGTAGGCTTTGCTACGGAACTGGAGCTTGCGACGATGAGGGGGCCTGCCGAGGAACTGCTTAAAACCACCGGGACAGAAGTGCCTGCGTTCGGGTCGATTCCGCCCGGAAGGAGAATCGTTTTTCCGTCGATGGTTGCCTTGGAACCGTCTATATAAGAAATGGTCTTGTCCGGATTAACGACCGGGAGCTGGGTCAAATCTACGTTTGTGACAACTGGCGTACCAGCTGCATCGATGATGGAAGCCGTGGTCGCGTCAAAGGCGCCGACAGGAATGCTGTGTTCGTCCGTTACAGAAAACGTGCCGTCTGCATTAGGTACGATTAAGAAAATTTGGGTGCCAGCGATGAGCATCCAGCAGCTCTGATCGACTTCGAGCGCCGGTTTCCCGTTAGCAATAATTTCGTTATGTTCTTTTATGGGTGAAGCAGGGTCTCCGGAGCAGTTCCATGCAATAACAGAAAGCCCGAAAATAGCGAGGGTTTTGAATATTTTATTCTTCATGATACAGTAAGCCCTTGTTAAATTTCACCCTTATTCCAATCCTCGCAGAAAAGATACAAAACTATTGGAAAAATTGCTTGTAAATAAGAGTAAAAAGAACAGGAAATCAGTACATGTGTGATTTGACGCAATCCATTTAATGTCAAGGACTTACAAAAAAGACAAAACGCCCGCTTTTGGGGCGTTTTGTTCCATTCTTTGTATTGTCACCCCATACATGTGGGGCATTTTTTGAATTAGTACTTTGCCTTGAGGGCTGCGGGACACGGCACTTCCTTGTAGGTGTGGTTCGGGTTGCCTGCCGCTTCCATCCATGTCGCCAAGAAGAGGCAGCCTTCCTTGGCCTCGGTATCGTTAGGGAAGGATTTGTTGCACTTTTCGGTGAGGCATTGTTTGCGCTTGGAATATACGTCGCCATCATAGCCGGATTCGTTTTCACAGTCGGAGAGGAGGCCGCCATAAGTCGTGTTGGTTTGGATATTCCAGCCCATCTGGCTGCATCCGTTAAAGGCGCCAAAGCCGCCGCCCGGAATCATGATGTCGAACTGACCACCCTGCACGTCGTAGCCGATGTTGGAGGCCATCACCACGAGCGTTTTGCCCTTGAGCATCTCGTGGTTCTTTTTGGTCTCGTACTTGCCGGTACCTGTGAAGGTGAGGGCGAAGCACTTACCGCAGGTGTTGTCGTTACCGGGGGTTGCCGCAAACGCGTAGGCGAGCTTGTCGCTTACGATGATGGGCATTTGGCTAGTGCAAGTGGTGCCCTGGCCGCCGGAGCAAAAGCTTCCGTTGGTGTTGCTGATAGGAGTCTTGCCCTTGGCATCGCAGGTCTTGGCAGAACCGCCATGTTCGGGCCATGCGCAGTGAGGCATGCAGCAGTCCCAGTAACGGGTGGCAAAGCCTTGCTGTCCGCCGGCACCGGCGTTGAGGTACTGGGATTCTTCGGCGGCGGCGTTAGTATTTGCCTGCGAACTGGATGACTTGACGCTGCTCGAAGAAGCTACGCTGGAACTGGATGTCTTGACGCTGCTCGAAGACTTGGGCTGTTGCTGCTGCTGGGACGAAGAAGATTTTTCGTTGTTTGATGTTGCGGAACTGCCAGGTTGTGGCGTGGAGTTCCCGGCAAGCGTCAAGACGAAGGAGAACTTCTGGCCGTCGATGGTAATTTCTTCGGTGGCTTGGCTTTCGTTCCAGTAATCGGGGATGGAGCCTTCGAGGGTGTAAGTCTTGGCATTCTTGTCGTAGTTTGCCTGCAAGAAATGCAGTTTCCAGTTGCGCTGCGGTTCGGATTCCACTCCGCTAAAGGTGATTTTGCTGATGGAGGCGCCCTTGGCGACGGTCTGTGTCAGGCTTCCCGTGACGGTGATTTTGCCTACTATCTGCGGCTGTTCAGTCGATGAACTGCTCTTTTTATCTGCTGCTGCACTGCTCTGCGGCTTTACGGCTGCAGAACTTGTCGGCTTGGCACTGTTGGAAGAACCTGCCTTGGCAACGCTGCTTGAGGAAATTCCCTGTGGCACGTTTGGCGAGGATGTTCCCGGCTGTGTGGCGGCCGAAGACAATCCCGGATTTACGCTCGGTGAAGAAATCGTCGTCTGTCCGTTTGCTGCTGATGTACCTGGAATATTGGGTGTTGTAGGTTGGTCGGTAGGTGTCACCGTTGCCGAAGATACAGGGACCGTGGCACTGGACGGAACCAGGTTTTCGGTTATGGTGTTGGGGTCGATACTGCCGGCGGCGTTTGTAGCCTCTTCGGAACAGTTGATGAACGTTAGGACGGAGCCTAGGACCAGAACGGACTTTAGGAATTGGTGTTTCATAGTCATCCTCAAATAAAACCAAAAATGACTTTCTTGCGAAAGTTCCACCAATTCCATCCACGCTAAAAGATAATTTGATTTATGGAAAAATCCATGTAAAAAAAGCGAAGATAATCATTTTGTAATAATCGTCAAGTGTAAATGTGATTAATAACCAATAATCGGCTACAAAAAAAGCCCAGGCTTGCGGCCTGGACTGGAAAAATGTAGTGAACTTTTAGATAGGCTTATTTGTAACGCTGCTTGAGAACGTCCGGGCATTCCACTTCGACGTAGTTGTGTTCCGGGTTGCCTGCAGATTCCATCCACTCGACAAGGAACATGCATCCCTTCTTTGCTTCTTCATCGTTGCCAAAGGCCTTGTTGCACTTGTCGGTGAGGCACTTCGCGTATTGATCTGCCTTGTAGTTTTTCTCTGTTTCGCAGTCGGAGAGGAGACCGCCGTACTGTTGACCTTGGTTACCCCAGCCCATCTGGCTACATCCGTTGAACATGCCGACGCCACCACCCGGAATCAAGATATCGAACTGTCCTTGCTGGACATCGCCACCGATGTTTGTTGCCATGACGATGAGCTTCTTGCCTTTGCTCTTGAGCCTCTTGGTGTTGGCGTTCGTAGAATTGTAATGGCCTTCGCCGGTAAAGGTGAGCTGGAAGCATTTGCCGCACTGGCCACCATTGGAGGCAGGTACGGCGGCGAATGCAAATCCGTATTCTTCGCAGCCACTGACTGTAAAGGGAATCTGGCTAGTGCAGGTGGCGCCACCACCGCCGGAGCAGACGCTGCCGCTGCCGTTGCCGATGGCGTTTTTACCTCTGGCATCACAGGTTTTGGTCGGGTTTCCGCCGGAGTTTTCGTTCCAGGCGCAGCTGGGCATGCAGCAATCCCAGTAACGGGATGCAAATCCACTACCGCTTGCGCCACCCTTGACGTTGATCTTCGGGCAGCCGCCGGTTACGACGGAGGAACTGCTCTTGGCGACGGAGCTGCTGCTCTTGGCAACAGAAGAACTGCTCTTTGCGACGGAACTGCTGCTCTTGGCCTGTGCGCTGCTCTTCGGAGTAGGCGGAGTGACGCTGCTAGAACTCTCAGGCTTTGGCGGAGTCACTACGCTAGAAGAAGACGGCGGAACCGGGGCGTCGAAGTCCACGCACTTGCCGTTCGGCATGAGAATGGGGAGGGCCGCTATGTTTGCGGTCGTGAGCGTCGTGGTCTGGTCCAGCGACTTGATGGTGCCTGTAGCGAAGTCCGCGTAACCAACCGGAATGCCGCTCGGGTTCGTGACGACCGTGGTCGGGTAGATAACGTAATCGCCCGTAGCGTCTTTCAAATGATAAGCGGGTTCGGTAATCTTGTAGCGGACGTTGTCAACAGTCGTGAGCGAGAGTGTCGAAAGATCGATACCGTTGATGATGGGTGCGCCCGAAAGGTCTAGCATGTTCACTAGGTTCGGGTTTGCTGTCGTGACGACGGCGCCTACAGGGGTGCCCGCTTCATCCGTGACGGTGAGGTCGGCGAAGATGATGTAGTTTTTGTCGCCTGCCAAGAACCATGCCGGCTGGCAGGTTGTGATTGGCACGGTGACGGGCTGAGGGGTGGCTGACAATGTGCAGTTGCCCGGATTGCCCTGGATGAATTTCACTTTGCTTTGGTCGGCCAAGTCGAGCTGATCGATGAGATTTTGCCCGTTCATGTCCTTGACAATAACTACGTTTGTGTTGGGGACATTGACTATGGTACCGATTTGCGTGCCTGCCACGTCGGTCACTTTTGCTTGGGTTTTGAAAATGACAAGACCTTCTGTGGGCAGATACCAGGCATCTTCACAGGGTACAAAAGTTGCGTCTCCACCACTGCTAGGGGAGGCTTTGTCGTCCGAACAAGAACAAGTCAAAACTACGGTCCCCAGCGCAAGTAGGGACTTCAAAAGGGGGTATTTCATAGAGGTTCCTCGAAATTATCCCCAAACACCGAGTCCTAAAATAGAAATATTAAATATAATAGCTTGTAAAAAAAAATTTGGGCGTTGTTTTCGTGTTGTAATAGTGATATAGGTCATGTATGACGTGAAGAGAAATGGGGGAGGACGGGAGGACACCAGAAGAGTGTAAAATTTTGTAAAAAATCAGAATGTAAAAATCTTTTTACTTTTGGCGAGCGCGAATGAATGCGCTACTGTTGGCCGTGCTGTTAAAAATGTTGATAAAATGTTGGGAAAATGGTTTTATGGTTGAAATAAAATATTGAACCTTGAAATTTAAGCAAAAAAAGCCATTTAATTTCAACGACTTACGCGTGATTTTTGTCACCGACGAACTCCCGAAAAATTGTGGATAAGTCTAAAAATCCGCTTTTTTGGCGAAATTTCAAAAGAAAAATACTTGCAAATTACCCAGTATTTATTAAATTTGTGTTCCAATTTCGCAAAGTACCGCTTCCTATGCTTTGTGAAAATACGGAGAATCAATGTATTCTCTTGAACTTGAAGCGATAAACCTTCTGCTGAAGAAGAGGAAAAAATGGCAAAAGAACATTTTGACAGAAGTAAGCCGCACTGCAACATCGGCACTATCGGTCACGTTGACCACGGTAAAACCACCCTCACCGCTGCAATCTGCACGACTCTTGCAGCCAAGGGTCTCGCCGCCGCAAAGCGTTTCGACGAAATCGACAACGCTCCGGAAGAAAAGGCTCGTGGTATCACGATCAACACCTCCCACGTGGAATACACCACTGCCAACCGTCACTACGCACACGTTGACTGCCCGGGGCATGCTGACTATGTGAAGAACATGGTGAC